>CAYGBC010000045.1:0-90732 GCA_964348015.1 uncultured Eubacteriales bacterium
GATAACAGCTTACCAGATCATTGAAAAAACCTGCTTGCCACCGACATAAAAATATCAAATTTTGAGCTAAGGTTCCTTTATTCGGAGTAGGCTTTTTCCAGGATTCCCAGGTAATCTGAAACCCCCGCTTCTCTCGGGTTGGAGGGATTCGAGTTATTCTGGAAGGATTTCTCAGCGATCTCGGGAAATTTATCTTTCTCGATGCCCAGGTCCTGGAATGCGGGAATGTTCAAGATTCGGGCCAGCTCCTTGATCAACCGGATCAGCTTTTGAGCAGCGGTTTCCTCATCCGCCTCCTCGATTCCGGCCAGCAGAGCAATTTCCGCATACCGCCTCTTGACGGCCGGGAGGTTGAACTCCATCACATAGGGAAGAAAGACCGAGTTGGCGACACCATGGGGCGTATCGTAGAGCGAACCCACAGCTTCAGCGATGCAGTGAACTGCCCCGACATCGCTGTTTCCGAATGCCATCCCGGCGATCATGCTGCCCTTCATGATCATTGTCCGGGCTTCCCTGTCCTCCTTGATGTTCCGGTAAGCTCTCTCGAGTGAATGAATGATCAGGTTCAGCGATTCGCGGGCAAAAATATCGGTCATAAAAGTCGCGGCCTTCACCGTGTACGCCTCTATGGCATGGGTGAGAGCGTCCATCCCGGTCGAAGCGATGAGAGGGGGCGGAAGCGTGATGAGGAGGTCCGGGTCAACGAGGGCCACCGCGGGGAACATGGCGGGCCCTTTGATACTCATCTTGAACAGGCGTTCCGTGTGAGTGACCACGGAAACCCAGGTCACCTCGCTCGCAGTCCCGCAGGTTGTCGGAACAGCAACGACCGGAAGAGGCGGTGTCTTGTATTTTCCTTTGCCTTCAAAATCCTCGATGGCTCCGGGATTGGTAGCGAGCAGCGCGATGGATTTCGCCGCATCCATGGCGCTTCCTCCGCCCAATCCAATGATAACATCGGGTTTCAATTTACGGGCAATCTCCCCGGCCCTGTTCACGGTGGTGTGCTTGGGATTCTGCTCGACCTCGTCAAAAACCTGGGTTCCCGGAAACTGGCCGAGGACTTTATCCGCGATGCCTGAGTCGATGATCCCCTTGTCTGTCACCAGGAAAAGAGTAGGGCGTGTGAAATTCTCCTCGACTATCTCCTTGATCCGAGAAACCATCCCCGAGCCGAAATAGATTCTCGTCGGGACCTGGAATCTCATCCGGAAGACACCTTACTTTCTGAAATCCAGCGAATCCTGGTTTGCCATATCCAACACCGCCACAAAGATGAGCTGGGCCATATCTTCAAGTATCTCGGGAGTGATAGTATCGATGTCGTCTTTGGTGATGTGATAGTAATAGCGAGAACCGTAGACGCCGAAAGAGATCGTGGGCACATCCTTCCACATGAACCGGGCCGCGTCCAGCCTCGGACGGGCGATGTTGGAAAAGTACGAAGGTCTGACCAAACGGTGGATGTATTTCTCGTTCGCTTTTTTGATAAATTCCCAGAATTCAGGAAAATTCTCAGCTGCCAGAGCGCTCACTTTATCCCCGCAGCCGACGCCGTCCATGTTGACAAATCCGATCGTTTTTTCCAGGGGGACAACCGGATGGTCACAGTAATACCGAGACCCGACAACACCCTGTTCCTCGGCGCCGAAACCGATGAACAGCACAGAGCGGCGGGGCTTGATCGGGCAGTCATTCATGGCTTTGGCGATCCCCATCATGACCGCCACAGCGGAAGCGTTGTCGTTCGCTCCGGGCATGAGTTCATAGCAGTAGCCGAGATGGTCCAGATGGCCGCCGATGATGATCACTTCATCTTTGAGGTCCGGATCAGACCCTTCGTAAATACCGATCAGGTTGTACCCGATGCCGTCCGGATGGTGCTCGGTCGTGTTTTTTATCGTTACTGTTTTGCCGGTCGAGAATGATTGAGGCTTGAGCGTTTTTCTGATCTTTTTCACGACTTCGCTGTGATTCTTCCCTGTGCCCGCGAACATATCCTCGACCACGACTCTTCCCACATGGGAGTAGATAAAATTCTTGTCATAGGAATTGTTCGGGTTGGAGATCGGGCCGTAGTTGTACAGCATCCCTCTGGCCCCGTGCTTCACCGCATTCTCGAGCTTGTACTGGTGGAAGGAATAGGGACGCCATTTCTTGAAGAGCTCCGCGTCTGCTCGGGGCGATACCGGCGCCTCTCTCTCCATCAGGACGATCTTGCCCTTGACGTCCACACCTTTGTAGTCGTCGTATCCCAGCTCAGGGGCTGTGGCTCCGTATCCCACATAGATCACCTCTGCGGTCACCTCACCCGAACCGGAAGTGGCCCCCGGGATAAACTCGTCTTCATAGCGGTAGTATTTTTTCAGGACCGAATTTTTATACGGAACATGGAGGTACACTTCACAGTCTTTAAATATCAACGTGTAAGGATTGGGGAACGCCTGGAGGTAAGTGCCTTTATCCCCCGCAGGTTGAATCCCCCACTTCTTGAAATGAGACGCCACCCATTTGGCGCTGGCGTTATACTCTTCTGTTCCGGTCAGACGGCCGCCGTATTTATCCAAACACAGCTCTTTCACATACGCGAAGAGCTCATGGCTCGAAATGGAATGGAGCGCCTGAACGATCTTCTGCTCATCTGTCAGTTGTACGCGCTGGGCCTGAACAGATAAGGAAAAGGACAGAACGCAATAGGTCAAAACAACCAGGAACGAAAGCAGTTTCTTGTTTCTCATCTAAACCTCCTCTTCACTTTTTCTCTCTTTATGTTAAGATAAATCTTTGAAATGTAAAGCGAAAATAATGAAACGCGTGAAAAGAGCGTCCAGGATTTTCTCATTTCTCTTTTTGCTGGTCTTTCTCCTTATCAAGATTCCACTCTCCACTCCCCAGGAAGAACTCCCATCGGAAAAAAAGGACCTTGAATTCCTCGAACAAAGGCTTTTCGAGCTGACCAATAGAGAAAGGCAGAGACGAGATCTTCGCAGGGTCAGTTTTTCGCGTGACTTGAGCCAACTTGCCCGCGAACACAGCCGCGATATGGCCACAAACGGGAGGATCTCCCACTCCTCCACAGATGGAAGATCCTACATGGACCGTCTTGTGGACGCGAGGTTCTACTTTATTGCGATAGGAGAGAACGTCGCCTTCAGCAGCAAGTTCGAACCGGAAGGCATTCACGAAGGTCTTATGGAAAGTCCCGGACATAAAGAGAACATACTCGACCCGGCTTTCGACGAGGTCGGTATCGGCGCAGTCCTGAATAAAGACAAAGGCTACTTCGTCACACAGGATTTCCGCAGGGCTCCGGTGCTCCGGGATGCCCGGCAGGTGGAAAGGGAGATCAAGAGAGACATCAACGAACTCCGGCGCAGGAGCCGTCTTCCTTCTCTGTATTCCTCTTCAGACGCAGACAAGTATGCGCTCGAATGTTCCAAGAATATGATCGAAAAAAAGGCCCCGCCTCCGATGCCGGATCAATTTCGCGCCGTCCAGTACCACTTCATCACATCCCCAGCGCTGGAGGGCATCCAAAAGATCTACGCGGATAAAGTCATTGAGGTGCGCTTTAACGCCGTGGGACTGGGCGTGACGTTTGCCCGGAACGAGCAGTATCCCGGCGGATGTTACTTCATTGCGCTCCTTCTTTTTCCTGAGATATAACGCTAACCAAGGAGAAATACAATGAATCCGATATCCAGAAGGGCTTTTTTGTTTTTTGCGGGAATGGGATCCGCATCACTCTTTGCCCGCAGACTTGAAGGTCACCCTCCCTCACAGAAAGAGCCCGCGGAATCCAGTTCAAACCTCTCTTCTGACCCATGGATCGAACTCAATCTGGACCACATGACCTGGAACCTCGGCCAAATCAGAAAAACGGCCCGAGTGAAGGTCATGGCTGTGATCAAAGCGAACGCCTACGGTCACGGTCTGGTCGAGGTGGGAAAACACCTGGAGAGAGCGGGTATCGACTTTCTGATGGTCGGCAAACTCCAAGAAGCTCTCCAGCTCAGGAAGAAGGGTGTTTCCACTCCGATCCTCAACTTCGGGCCCTTCAGCCGCGCAGACGCAGAAAAAATCATCCGGCATGAAATTTCCCAATCTGTATTCGATGAAAAAATCAAAGACCTCAGCGATGCCGGGATTAAAATCGGGAAAAAAGCCAGAGTTCATATTCACGTGGATACGGGTATGGGGCGGATGGGGATCTCTTACAGAGAGGCCTGGCCGTTTGTCCGAAGTACTGCCTCATTGAAAGGCATCTATATCGAAGGGATCTCCACAGCTCTGACTGAAGATGATGATTTTGACCGGGAACAGATGGACAGATTTCTCAGCCTTTGTCAAAAGGCCGCTAAAAACAACATTTCAGTGGGATTGAGGCATGCGGCCAGCAGCGATGGAGTCCTCGACCTGCCCTCCTCCCATCTCGACATGGTGAGACCCGGGATCGCGCTCTACGGTTATTACCCCTCGGAAAAAACCCAAAATGAAGACCGGCTCGGCCTGAAGCCCGTCCTCCAGCTCAAGAGCCGCGTCGTGGCTGTCAAGACTCTGCGTCCGGGAGATTCTGTCTCTTACCACCGCAAATACACGGCCCGGAAAAGAGAAAAGATCGCTATCATCTCCATTGGTTACTCGGACGGTTACCCGCCCAATGTGGTCGGTAAAGCCTCGGTCCTGATTCAGGGGAAAAAGCACCCTCTGATCGCCGCGGTCACAGCCAATCACTGCGCAGCGCTTCTGGAGAAAAGCTCCGCAGTCGCCAACGGCGATGAAGCCGTACTCCTCGGCTCTCAAGGAGAAGAAAAAATCACTGCGGATGAGATGGCCGGATGGGCCGGAATCTCCGCCTACAAGATACTGATCGGCCTCAACCCTCTCCTTCCGAGAACAATCATCAAAGATTAATGAATTCCGAGTCATTCTTCGTGTCATTGCGAGGAACGAAGTGACGTGGCAATCCTGTATGGAATATTCTTTGTCATTGCGAGCCTGCGTGGCAATCCCATAAGAAGGATGGGATGGATTAAAAGTGCGAGGAGAGGTGGAATTCCTTCGATTTGCTCGGAATAGGCTCGGCAATCTCATCGTCTTGGTGCCATTGCGAGGAACGAAGTGACGTGGCAATCTCATAGAAAAAATATATCTATTTTTACGGGATTGCCACACTGCGTTCGCAATGACACAAGGATGAGATTGCCAGGCTAGTCTCGCAATGACACCATGGATACAATATCGTTATTGATTATGGCAATAAAATGAGAAAAAGGGGAAAGGCTACTTTATTGAAAAAAGTAGCCTGTCCCTTTTTTCGTTGATTTGGGGTATCAATTCTGATATTTTGATTCTGCCGATCCTGAGGCAAATTTTTCAAGGAGGCGTCGATGTTGAAAAAAATCCTGACTCTCATTTCGATCCTGGGATGGCTCACAGCTCTGCCAGCCATGAGTCCTGGCAGTGATGGCAATCCCAAAGTTCTGATCAAAACCACCAAGGGCGATATTATTGTCGAGCTTTTTCCTGACAAGGCTCCGATCACTGTAAAAAACTTCCTGTCCTATGTGGATGAGAAATTCTACGACGGCACCATATTCCACCGCGTGTGGAAAGGTTTCATGATCCAGGCAGGGGGGATATCCGCAGATCTGAAAGCAAAGCCGACGAAGCCTCCGATAAAGAACGAGGCGACAAACGGGTTGAGCAACACAAAAGGAACGATCGCCATGGGGCGGGGGAATCCCATACACAGCATCACCAGCCATTTCTTCATCAATCAAGTGAACAACTCCGCGGGATTAGACCACCGGAACAACACACCCGAAGGCTATGGCTACCCTGTGTTCGGAAAAGTCATCAGCGGGATGGATGTGGTGAATGCGATCGCTAACGGAAAAACGATGACCAAACAGGGCCTGGAACATTTCCCAAGAGAACCTGTCACTATCATCTCCATCCGGCGGATACAGGAATAAAAAGATTTCTGTCTTAATCAAAAATCGAGAATTGTGTGAAGCCTCGAGCTTCTGCAGGCCGGCCAGGGCAAAATGATATTTGCTTTTATTCATCTCTTTCTTCTCCTCGGTATCATAATCTTAGCCTTCTACTCACTTTTCCAGGGAAACCTCCTGCGGTTTGCCCTCATCATCGGACTGCTCATTGTGTATTACTTCCTCGCCCTCCACAAAAACGTCCTCGAGGAAATACAAAGAAAAAAGAAAAAAAAGAGGAAGAAAAAAAAGAAATAAAGGAACCCCCGCTTTCATGCCTGTCTATTTCGCCTTCTCGGATGAATCAGGAAAATACAAAAAGGAACGGACTGACAAGTTCATCTCCAAAAATCCTTTTTACTGCCGTGCAGCCGTTCTCCTGGAAGCCCAGGATTGGATCAGGCTCAACGCAGAATTCCACAGCCTCAAAAAAAGCATGCTGCAGGTCAATCCCCAACAAGAAGTGAAATGGTCCTACATCTGGTCGCTGTTCAAACATTCCCAGAAAAAAGAGCCCGTTCCCAAAAATAAGCCGTACTTTATCCTTCGCAACCACTCTCTCGACAGGCTTGTCGACTTCATAAGGTGGACTCTCCAGCTTCTCAACGAATGCCCGAGCAGCCGCGTCCTCTTCACACTCACTTTCAACGAGAGGACACAAACAAAGCCCCTGGAAACCAAGGAAATTTTAAAACTCCACATCCATCACTGCCTGAAGGTCATCGAAGAGGAAATCCGCGTCATACCCGAAAGCGTGTGCGTTCTTTTTCTGAATCGGGAGGAACCTGCTCTGGAAAAGCATCTCAAAGAAGCTCTTTCTGAGATCTATGAGGAAGGCCGCCCACCAAGATTCCCTCACATCAAAGACAGCCTCGATTTCGAATACTTCACGCAGAGTTTTGGCAGCCAGCTTGCAGACTACTGCGCGGGAGTGTTCAACGGATGCTGCCGCCTCTATCCGCAGAGCATCGACCTTTTCCGGCATCAGATCTGGCCGAGGATCATCAGGAAAAAGGATGACGTGTGGGGTTCGGGAATCACCGAACTCCCCGAAGGCGAAAAAAACAGAGCCTTCTTGAAAAGCATTCTCGATAAAGCTATCTCAGCCCAGGAAAAAGACTACCGTATCAGCCTGGATAAACAGATCAAATAATAAAAGCCATGGATTTATTCGAGCGTTCCATACGCCTCCTCGGGGATATAGTCTGGGGTCCGCATATGCTCATCCTTCTCCTCGGGACTGGCATCTATCTCACCATCCGGTTTCGGTTTGTCCAGCTGCGCCGCTTCGGGCTATCGTTCCGCCTGCTTCTCGGCAACAGGGATTTCGGTGAAAGCGCAAAGGAACGCAGAGGAGACATTTCTCCTTTCCAGGCGTTAGCCGCATCACTGGCCGCGGTCATCGGGAACGGAAATATCGCCGGAGTCTGTACAGCCATTGCCATGGGAGGACCCGGGGCGGTATTCTGGATGTGGCTTGCCGCTTTTTTCGGAATGGCCACAAAAGTGGCGGAAGCTGTCCTCGGCCAGAAATTCAAAATCACAGCGCCAGACGGGACGATCAAGGGCGGCCCGATGTATTACATAAGCCAGGGGCTGGGGCTTCCCTGGCTGGCGGGAATCTTCGCTTTTTTCATGGGCTGTAAGCCGCTTTTTTCCACCACGTCCATCCAGTCCAACTCGGTTGCCCTGGTCCTGAGGACGCAGCTCGGCATCGAGCCCTGGATCACGGGTTTAGGCCTGGCTGTCTTGACCTGGCTGGTCATCATCGGCGGGATCAAATCCATCGCCCGAGTCGCAGAAATCCTGAGCCCGATCATGGTCTTCCTGTACATCGCGGGCGCTCTGATCACCATCACCCTCTTTTACGACAAAATTCCCGATGCCCTCTCTCTCATTTTCGTGGGCGCGTTCAAACCCTCTGCTGTAACCGGAGGAGTCGCGGGCATGACCATCCGGAATGCCATCCGGTACGGATTTTCCAGGGGGGCCTATTCCAACGAAGCCGGGACAGGGACAGCGGGGGTTTTTCATGCCTCAGCCAAGACCAGCGAGCCGGTGAGACAGGGACTCATCGCCTCCCTGGATGTGTTCATAGACACACTCGTCATCTGCACTCTCACGGCTCTGACGGTCCTGGTGACGGGCGTCTGGAATCAAGGAATCACCAGTACCGAGATGACAGCCGAGGCGTTTAACGCGGCAATTCCCTGGGTTGGAGGATTGATCGTGGCGGTCAGCTCTTTCCTCTTCGGATATTCCAGCTTAATCGCTGTTCCCTACTATGGAGAGATCTCTTTCAGCTATCTCCTGGGTTCATGGATCAAGTGGCCCTTCCGGTGGATCTTCTGTATAGTGATCTTTATCGGCGCCACGATGAAAGTCGAAGAAGCCTGGTCGATCGGAGACGTGTTCAACGGCATGATGGCCTCGACGAACCTGATCGGATTGATCGCGTTGGCCGGCCTGGCGGCGGTTTCGGTCAAGAGTTATTTAAAAAAGATAGATAGTACAAAATCAAGCCATTTTTCAAAATAACGCAATGTTGGCGAAATTCATTATTACGTATAATCATGAAAGGAAATGCGTGAATGGCGAGTCGATACCACCGGTGTCATTGCGAGGAGCGAAGTGACGCGGCAATCTCTTATAGATTGAATCATAGATGCGAGCACAACGCGGCAATCTCATGCGACTGTCATTACGAGGAGCATAGCGACGTGGTAATCTCCTATAGAAAAATATACATTTATTTTTAGGAGATTGCCACGCAAGCTCGCAATGACACAAACAGAAGATTTCCGCGCTTTGCTCGCAATGACAATAGGTCGAAAATTTTGCGAGTAAGGAGACTATTTCAAATAACTTTTGGAGGTTTCGATGAAACGAAATAGGCTGTATTTTCCACTCGGCCTCATCTTCATTTCTCTGATTTTGTATTCTGTGGCTCCTGCTGAAAAGCTGGACAGCCATCTGCAGAAGGGGCTCGATTCCATCCGCCCGATGGATGCCTATAACTATGTGAAAACACTCTGTCTTCCTCAATTTGCCGGGCGCCATACAGGACACGAAGGCTACACCAAAGCCGCCAAATGGGCCGCGGGAAAATTCAAGGAATGGGGACTCCGGCCGATCAGTCAAAAGGAAGGGTATCTCCAGGCTTACCCGTCTCCGTATGTCGTGGTGGATAGAGCGGAGATGACGCTGCATCTGAAAGAAACAGGGAGCCAAAAACAGGATGACTCCTCTTTGAAAGAAGTCCCCCTCAAGCCCGGGACAGATTTTCTCCCCATCCTGTATTCGGACAGCGGCCACAACACCGCAGGAGTCGTGTTTGCCGGATGGGGCATTTCTGCGCCGGAGCTTGGATACGACGATTACGCAGGGCTCGATGTCCAAGGCAAATTCATCATCTGTTTCCGCGGAACACCCGACCGGAGGGAACCCGGCTACCAAAAGCACGACCACCACCGCTTCCGGATGAAAACGGCCAAGTCAAAAGGAGCGCTGGGGCTTTTTTACATCTACGGAGAACCCATCGCCAATCCCAACGGGGACTGGATCGAGGGATTCACTCCAGCTATCATCAGCGAGAAGGTCGCCGATATGCTCCTGAAGGAGCGGGGCATAAAATCCGCCGACCTGAGACGGGATCTCTCGACCTATAAAAAGCCGGTTTCCTTTGTTCTCGGATCAAAGGTCAGCTTTATGGTCGAATCCCGCAATTTTCCTGAAGGCGTGGGGTACAACGTCGCCGGGTATGTCGAGGGCTCTGACTCGAAGCTGAAGACAGAATGCCTGGTCGTGGGAGGGCATTTCGACCACTGCGGAGAGCACATGGGATTTTTGTTTGCCGGAGCCGACGACAACGCCAGCGGGAGTGCTGCGGTCATGACCATGGCCAAGGCTTTCGCCAGTTTGAAGAAAAAGCCCAAGAGGTCGGTGGTCTTCGTGCTCTTCGGAGGTGAAGAGATGGGACTGATGGGTTCGACGCATTTCGCCAGCAACCTCCCTCCGCAGTTTAAGAAGATCGACTCGATGTTCAATTTCGACATGGTGGGAGAGGGAGACGGAGCCGGATGCGCGGTCAGTGCCGAACCGGAAGAGTTGAAATCAGTCCTCGAAGCGGCGAATAAACATATCCAGATCTTGAAACGCGGCCCTTGGATTATCAGAGGCGTGGGAGTCCGGAGTTCCGATTATGCCCCCTTCTTCTTAAAGGGTGCGGCCTGCATCTCGTTTTCCTCAAACGGACCGCATCTGTACTACCATCTGCCTGGAGACACGATCTACAGGATTAATCCGGACATTATGGCGGACATCGCGCGGCTCGCGTTCCTGACCGGATATAACTGGGCCGACAGATAAAAAAAATGGGGACGTTCCCTCAGGAGGACAAACTTCAATCGTACTTCTAAAGTGTCCCCTTAGGGAACGTCCTCAGTCATGACTACTTGATGATCTTTCCGGAGATCACCAGGACCAAAGCCTTGTCTCCGCCGTCCAGCTTGGACACGCCCACGATAGTCTTTTCCCCGCTTCTAAATGTCAGGGCGGTTTCGATGAGTGCGACAATCTGCGTTTGGGTTGAATTCCCAATTTTTCTTACTCTTTGATGCCTCAGTTCAAGATCCACCTGAAAAGCATCCCCTTTCTCTTCTTTCACGTGCCGTGGCCTCAACTGAAGCATGAATTCCATGCCTGAACCCCCGAGAATCTGCTCGGAGCGCTTTCCGTCCTGAACTCTCAGCAAAGCCGAACCGATCTTGTTCAAGGTTTCGAACCTCATTACGCGCTGCATTTCTTTCATCAACGGGTCCGATTCCAGCTCCCTATCCGAAGCCTTGCCTCCAACCCGGGTGACCTCCTCGCCTTCTTCCTTGAACGCACCCACGATCAGATCCACAGTGAACAGGATATCCACGGGCTTGACATCGATCTCCTGGATGACCGAAAGCATCTTCTCGACGATCTCTGGCGTGTCCTGGATGGTGATGATATTCAACTCATCCTCGACCCTGATCCGCCCGTATTCACTCTGATAACCCACAAGAAGCTGGTGAACCTGCCTGGCTCTTATGTATTTGAGTTTGACAAGCTCCTTTCTCAATTCCGGTCTCGGCACCTGGTCTTGTGAGCCAAAAGCGCTAATGCCAGCAGCGCTCAACACGGCAAACACAAGTAAAATTCCGATCGCTTTTTTCATTCTGTATCCTCCAATTCAAAATTTTTATCGAAAAACCAGACGATTTTCTGCCCTGTTTCGGGCAGAACCATGGTCATTCTCACGACATCCTGCGGGGATTCCTCGAACGCACTTCCCAGAAGCTGCGCCTGGGTTCGCGCCAACATTTCTGAATCCAGCGTTGTCTCTCCCACAGGGAAAGGTTTGATGACGAATATTATGGTTAAAACGACGACCAGCACTCCCATCATCGCGTAAGCCCAGCCTTTCTTGAACGGCCAGGAAGCCAGAGGTGAGAACGCAGGCGTTTTTTCTCCGACAGCTTTCCGGACCGCCTGCTGCCATTCTGTCTCTTCCCATTCTTTTCTGTCTTCTTGGAGCCACTCCTTCATTTTTTCGCGCGACAGGATCAAGGCATCATATTCGCGCTGGCACTCGGGACATTCAATTAAATGGGCTTTCACGGCCTCGGCTTTGGACACGGAGAGGTCCGAGCCTGCCATGAGGGGAAGCCAGCGCTGTACTTTTTTACATTTCATTGTTCACCTCTTTTTGAAAGCCCAAATTTGTTTGTTCCAGTTGAGCCCGGATTTTTTTCCGGGCGCGGGAGAGATGAGTCCGGACGCTCAATAAAGAGCACTTGAGAATTCTGGATGTTTCTTCGACCGAGAAGCCATCTCCGTCCCGAAGAAGAAAAACGGCTTTTTCCTTAGGACTCAAATTCCGTAGGCAGGATTCGATCTTCGCCCTGATCTCTTTGTTCAGGAACTGCTGTTCTGGGCCCGAGTTGACGTCCACAGCAAGCATTTTTTGACTCTCTATGATGTCTCCGGCTTTCTTTTTCTTCCTCAAGAAATCATAGGCGGAATTCATCGTGATTCTGTAGATCCAGCTTTTGAAGCTTCTTCCTCTTTCGAACCTATGGAGGTATCTGTAGATCTTGATCAAAGCCTCCTGGCAGACTTCCTTGGCCTCTTCGAAGTTTCCCGTCATTCGGTAGGCCATGTTCAAAAGCCCCTGGCGATGCGGCCGGAGGAGTCGCTCGAAGGAGGATGGGTCTCCGTTGAGGACTTCGCCAACCAGATCATCTTCATTCTTCATCCACATTAATATACCCGTCTTCCGCCGGAAATGTTAAGGGGAAAAATGCAACTCTTTTCCGATGAAGGTTGTTGACTAATAATGAGAAATCCATTATTTTTATATCTATGACTTTCCTCATAAGAATTCGGACTGAATGAAAGTCAGAATACGGACATACCGGAAAAAGACTAATCCCAAGCGCATCCATCTCCTTCTTTTCATCTTCCTCTCCTTCAGTCTGTTCCTGATCCTCACTTTTATTCCCAAAAAAAATATCCAGTCTGAAGTCACACTGCATACTCTTCTCCCCGCTATTTCCAATTCTCCGCCTCCGTTGCAAACAGACAAAAAGACCATTCGCTGGGGGATGACTCTGACAGACATCCTGGCTCCGTATGACTTCACCCCGACCGAGATATACGACCTGAGCCGGAGTGTCAGACCTGTCTATGACCTCTCCAGGATAAAAGCCGGCCAGGAGATCAGGGTCTATTCGACAGAGGAAGACCAAGTCGTTTCGCTGGAATACGATATTGATGAACAAGATTACCTCCTTATCCAGATAGAAGAAGGCGTTTACACGGCTGAGATCAAAAAAATTCCGTATGAAAACAGAGTCAGCATGATCTGGGGGACAATCCAAGATTATCCGATATCTGCCGTGAACGACGAGGGTGAGGGCGTGCAGCTGGCTCTTGATCTGGCCGACCTTTTCGCCTGGGACATTGATTTTTACGCAGACCTCCGCAGGGGGGATTCTTTTAAGGTCATCTTCGAGAAAAGATACCTGGATAGTGAATTCATCGGTTACGGGAATATCCTTGCCGCGGAATTCACCAACCAGGGCCAGACATTTCATGCTTTCCGGTACACTTACCCCGATACGAAAGAATCGGACCACTACGATTTCGAAGGCCGGTCATTGAGAAAGACGTTCATGAAGTCCCCGATCAAATACAACAGGATCTCATCACGGTTCAGCTATAACAGGCTCCATCCCATCCGGAAGGTCTACCGTCCTCACTATGGAGTGGACTATGCCGCCCCCATCGGAACTCCTGTACAGGCTACAGCCGACGGGACGGTTATCTTCGCTGGAAGAAAAGGGGCTTCTGGCTATATGATCGGTATCCGGCACAGCAATAAGTACGAAACCCAGTATCTTCACCTCAGAGGAATCCCGAAAAACATAAAAAAAGGAATCAAAGTCAAGGAAGGAAAGAAAATTGCCTACGTCGGCTCATCCGGGGAGTCTACGGGCCCCCATCTGGATTACAGGATCAAGGAATATGGAAAATACATCAATCCTCTGAAATTCAATCCTCCGTCTGTCAATCCCCTCAGGACCGAGTTCCTCGAGGACTTCAAGAGGATCGCCGAGAATTACATCCTCTGTTTCGATCCTTCTCTAATGGTCGCTTCCTGCTGGGGTGACCCTCTGAATCTTTAATTCTTCTTGATTCTTCTCTGTTCACGCACACCCCATCTCAGGCTCGAAAGGAAAAATATTCAGTCAGAAATCCGGATGAATGAAATCCGAGAATCCAAAAGGGAAATGTTCGCTCGGCGACAGAAAACAGGTATCGGATGAGCCGGTATCTTCAAACTCAGGAATATCTACTTCTTTTCCTTCTTTTCACTTTTACTGCTGGAACTGCTACTCCCGCTGCTGGACATACTCCGCACGCTCGTAGTCCTGGAGCTTCCCGAACTTCTTGAAGAGGCAGAAGATGAGGAGGAGGACGAAGAGGAATCTCTGAATCTGGAACGATAACTTCCTCCTGAAGCCGAGATGCCTGTGATTGTCGAAAGATTTCTTGAGGGCCGTACACTTCTGGACCTGAGGTTGAGCTCCTGGCACATAATCTCGTTGGAAATGCTGGAATACCTCAAAGAAACTCCGGCCCGGTTCGCGACTACCGAGTCAGGATTCCAGTCTCTGAAGTGGACAGACCCTGAGAGTTTCGACGGTCTGAGTGTTGTCCTGTCATTTACGGGTGCTATCCTGCCCTCTGGGGAAACAAAGTAAATATTTCCGGAAGGATCGACGACCAGCTTGACTCCAGGATCTTTGGTTGGATTTTCCTTCTTCGCGATGCTGGAATTCGCCGCGTTTCCCGACAGAGATGTTCCTCTGGCTTTCTGGCCGGCCGGTTCAATACTGCCAGGACTTCTGGAAGAAAGCCCGCCCGCGTTCTTCCGGTATGTGTTCACCGCTTCTCGATAAGGATCTTTCAGGGATTTCGGGGGCTGTGAGTTCTTCTGCATCTGCGGAGAGAGATCGCGCAAATTTACGGCTTTTTGATAAATCCTCGCGGCATTGAGGTCCTCTTTCCTGACCAAGACTGTCTGTTCTCCATACTCCCGGATCGAAGCCAGTATTCCTGGATCACCGTTCTTCACAGCAGAGACAAGCCTTTGGAGAATACCCATGTAGCCTTTCTGCAACGGATAATAAATGGCAGGTTTGCTCTGCAGCTGGTCTTTCCGGAGCCTGCGAAGGACATCTCTCCCTTCTATTACAGGGAGATTGGAGGGGTCATCAAACGGACCACATAAATAGGAAGATCCATAATCATAATAGGGATAGTCCCAGCCAAACGTGCCGTACAAATACCAATCCCACACGGTCCAGGGTCTCCAGCAGCAATAGCCCATATAGTTACCCCAGGCAACCCACGCCGGAGAGAATGCGGACCCGGGAAGCCAGAGCCAGCCGCGGTTCCTCTTCCAGACCCAGACGCCGAGGTGGTAAGGCACCCAACCCCATGTCTCTAGAGGCACCCAGAAGAGCTGCCCGTTCACTTCTCGCCACTGCCCGAAATAGTACGGACGCCATCTCCCTGCAGGATAAAGGTCGTTCGAATAGGGCCTCCAGACATACCCGTACAGGCTGTCCCAGACCCATTCTCCCCACAGGTCTGAATACTTCTGGGCAAAATAGACAACTGCCCGGGAATATCGCAAGATGGGCTTGGGGATAACAGCCATCCCCCTGTGAAGTTCCTCGAAATTCCTGTTGATGGACTCATTCCACAACTCAAAGTCCACATCCGTCGTGTATTCTCCTTGCAGAGCCTGGTGTTGCCGATTGACCGTTAACCTCCTGGAATTCTTAACGACTTCTCTTCTGAGATGATCCTCGTCAGGCCCGTAGAGAACCAGGGCTTTTCCTTTCTTCACCTGGATATCCGTGCGGCCATCCTCTCTCGCTGCGATCATCGCCACCGTCCTGTGATTCAACTTCGCAGACGCATGGGACGTTATGACCTGGAAGATCTCCGGATAATTGTACCTTTTGTACATGATATAAATCTCCCCTTTGTTGAGGAGAAAATTCGTGATTTTGCGACGTGTGCTGAGACTTTTGGCCATGATGGTTTCGATCTTTAACTCCGTATCCAGGTCCAGCCGGATGATCGTTCCCGTATCCAGCTGGATCTCACATCTCCGGCTTGAAAATGTACGGATCACATCCCCGGGGAGCAGAGGAAAATTCAGCACCGCGACCTGAGGAGCTTCGGCCCCTTCTCGTATAACCACAGGATCTTTCCCTTCACGCTCAACCTCTGTGTAGGTGATATAGCCGAAATACACATCTTCTTTGGGGGAATGAATATATTTATAATTGGACTGGGAATACAGGAATTGAGAAATCAGGAGGGCCAGGATAAAAATAAGAATAGGTATGTATTTTTTCTTTTTCATCGCTTTACCCCCTTCATAACTATTTTCTCCACTTGAATGAGAGCAAACTTTGTGCCAAATAATCCCTGAGGGCAGCTCAGCCGTTCGCCTTCTCACCTGTCCTCTTTCACAGCCATATGTCTATAAATGGGGTCAGGCTATTGACAAGGGAACTTCAATATCATTAGAATTGACTTTTCTTTAAGATTCAAAATTTAAGGAGGTTTTAATGAAAGTCACCCTCAGCGTTCTCAAAGCAGATATCGGCAGCATTGGCGGACACATCACACCGAGCCAGGCGCTCGTCAATGAGGTTAAAAATTTTGTCAAGGAGAACGGCAAAAATCTACTGATCGACCATTACATCAGCCACACCGGAGATGACATTGCTATCCTGTGCACGCACGAAAAGGGCGTATCAGACGAAAAAATACATAAGATGGCCTGGGATGCTTTTATTTCCGGGACAGAAGTCGCGAAAAAACAGGGGCTCTACGGCGCCGGACAGGATCTGCTCAAGGATGCCTTCAGCGGAAACATCAAAGGCATGGGTCCGGCCGTGTGCGAGATGGAATTCGAGGAAAGACCGAACGAGCCCTTTGTCTTCTTCGCCGCAGACAAGACTGATCCTGGCTGCTACAACCTTCCTTTCTACCTGGGCTTTTGTGATCCGATGTACAATGCAGGGCTCATCCTCAGCCCCAAGATGAGCGACGGATTCATGTTCCGCATCATCGACGTCGAGCACACTGAAAAAGACAAGATCGTTGAACTCAACGCACCAGATGAGATCTACGACATCGCCGCTCTGCTCCGCGATAACGAAAGATACGTCATCGAGAGCATCTATTCCCGTGCTTCCGGGAACCAGGCCGCGGTGATCTCCACCACGCGGCTGCACAACATCGCAGGAAAATATACAGGAAAAGACGATCCTGTAGCTCTAGTCCGAGTCCAAGGGGAATTCCCTGCAACCGGAGAGGTGCTGGCTCCCTTCCAGATCGGGCCCTTTGTCGCCGGTTTTATGAGAGGCAGCCACAACGGTCCCCTCATGCCCTGCAAGCTGAACTCGACCATCTCCTTCTTCGACGGGCCTCCGGTGGTCACGGGTGCGGCCTTTTGCGTAAGAGAAGGAAAGATGACCGAACCCGCAGACGTGTTCGACCATCCCTACTGGGATCACGTGAGAGATCAGATATCCGAGAAAGCAACTGCAATCCGGCGCCAGGGTTTCTCAGGCGCAGCCATGCTTCCCTACAGCGAGCTCGAGTACGGCGGTATCGTGGAGAAGCTAGAAAAGCTGGAAAAGAAATTCAAACTTCTCGATTGAGAAGGCTTTCTTCAGCTTTCTAATTCTGAAAACTCGTCCTGACAGAAGAGGACTCTGACTGGAAAATTCTCTTCACATACCAAGATGAACAAACACCGAAACCCTGTTCCGACCGTAGATATCATCATCGAGATCCAACGGGAAGACGGGACAGAAGGAATCGTTCTGATCAAGAGAAAAAATCCCCCTCACGGATGGGCCCTCCCGGGAGGATTCGTCGACTACGGTGAATCCCTGGAGGACGCCGCTGCTCGAGAAGCTAAAGAAGAGACCTCTCTCGACGTGGAACTCAAAAGGCAATTTCACACATATTCTGATCCGGACCGGGATCCCCGCCAGCATACGATCGCGACGGTCTTTGTAGCCACAGCCCAAGGACAGCCAAAAGCCCAGGACGACGCGGAGGAAATCGGGATATTCACACGGAATGAAATCGATTTTCCACTTGTTTTTGACCACAGCCGTATACTCAAGGATTATTTCGAACAGAAAAAGAAAAAAAACGAAAAATTTAGCCTTTAAAGAAAGGAGGAAAAAATGGGGGGAGGCGCCTACAACTTTTTCTTTGCGCTATCCACATTTATTCCTTTAAAATAGATAGCGATGCAGAGCCGCCTCAGCCATGCGTGAGAGGAAAGACGGATGGATAAAACTGATCATAAAAAGAAGAATGAAGAAGACATGGAACTCAAGGAGCTGCATAAGATTTGGGGACCTGTCGAGGCTGAAGTCATAAAGGGTTATCTCGAAAGCAACGGGATTCGCTGCATCCTCAGAGGAAAAGTGGTTCAATCCGTCCATCCCTTTTCAGCAGACGGCCTCGGAGAAATCAAAATTTTTGTGGCGGAAAAGGATTACTCTAAAGCCAAAAAGCTCCTCAAAAAAAAGATCGACATATAAAAAAGCGGAAAAGGGGACAGGCTGCTTTTTCCGGGGACTGTCCCTTTCAGTCCTTATATTTCAGAAAGAGAGCGACTGTCCCCCTTCTTGAAGAAAAAGTAGCCTGTCCACTTTTTTTCCTTCCCTTTTTTCCCGTTTTCTCCCGCTTTTCTGCTCATTTTCCTTTTCTTTGTATTCAGTGTGCTCAATGTCTTTTCTTTAAAGCCTGCATCCTTATATATAGTGGCAGTTTGGGAATTCACACAATATCTAGAAAACAATACAAATAAATATGATTTTTTTGCATTTTTTCCTTGACATAGGGAATTATCTCTCCTATATTAGTGGAAAACGGGACGGAACGGGACAAAATGGGAAGCTTATTACTCGGAAGCTATCCGGCAAAATTCGACAAAAGCAGCCGCATAAAAATCCCGGAAAAATTCCGGATTGCCATAGAAGAACAGTACGGAAAAGACCTCTTCATCACCTCTCTGACTGACGAATCCATACAGATTTATCCGCTCTCGGTTTGGGAAAAACTATCAGGAGCTTCGATGGAGGGAGCCCTGCAGTTCAATCCCGCTGTGCGAAGCTTCTTGATCCGAGTCAACAGGAAAGGAAATCACTACCGGATTGACTCCAAGGGCCGGATTCTCATCAACCAGGATCTCAGAGAAAAGGCGGAGCTCAAAGAAGAGGTCGCCGTACTTGGCCTCACCGATCATTTGGAGATCTGGAACAAGAAGAAACTTGACAAAATCCTCGAGGAAAGGCCTTTGACCGATGAAGATTTTAAAAACATCGCGGAACTCTTGCCTCAAGGAAAAACCGAATGAACGGGAACGGACACATCCCTGTTCTATTAGAAGAGGTCCTGGAATACCTGGATATAAAGAGAGAAGGAATTTATATTGATTGCACAATCGGATTGGGAGGCCATGCCTACGAAATAGTCAAAAGAAATCCCAAGGCATCACTCGTCGGTTTTGACATAGACGAGAAGTCTCTCCTCAAAGCCAAAGATAAGCTCCAGCCTTTCGCAGACAGAGTGGAACTCTACCACTCTGATTTCAGGTATCTTCCCGACATTAAAATTGATTTCTCTGAAATCAGGGGTGTTCTGCTGGACCTCGGAATGTCCTCTTTCCAGCTCGATTCACCGGAGAGAGGATTCAGCTTCAACCGAGAGGGTCCGCTGGACATGAGGATGGACCTCCGGAACAAGACCACGGCTCACAAAATCATCAATAAATACTCAGAGCCCAGGCTGAGCCAAATTTTCCACGAGTACGGTGAGTTCAGACAGGCAAGACGGCTCGCCCGGGAAATCGTCTCGAAAAGAAAGATAAAAAAATTCGAGACGACCACTCAGCTCTGTCAGACCGTGGAAGAAATCTGCCGCTGGAGACCCCAGAAGGGGAAAATCCATCCGGCTGCGAAAGTCTTCCAGGCCATCCGGATTGAAGTCAACCAGGAACTCGAAAGTCTTTCCGGTTTCCTGGAAAGGATGGCTCACGCGATCCCGAAAAAAGCTTACATCACCGCGATCTCTTTCCACTCTCTGGAGGACAGGATCATCAAACACACCTTCGCGAGTCTGGCGGCTCCCGAAGATTCTCATCCCTTCCTCAAAATATTAACCAAGAAGCCCGTGCTTCCGTCTGAAGAGGAGGTTGAAGCGAATTCCAGAGCCCGCTCGGCGAAACTCCGGGCCGCTGAAAGAATATAAATGGTAAGAAAAAAATTCACGCGAAAGGAAATCCTGCTGGTCATATTCGGCACGATCTTCATTATTTCCATCCTGACCTTCTACATCTGGCATCAGGTGGAAGCGGTCAGGTTAGGCTATGAAATAAACCGGTTAGAGGAAAAAGTCCAAAATCTGCAAATAGAGGTGGAAGAGCTTGAAGCCGAAAAATCTTCCCGGCTTTCACTCGAGGAAGTGGAGAGGATCGCTAAGGAACAGCTGAAAATGGTCGAGACCCAAGAGAGCCAGAAAATTTATGAGGAGTTCAGACAGCAATAAAAAAAGGGCCGGAATGAGCATCCTGAACCAGAGAAAAGCGCACCGAAGGATAAGCATGATGGCCATGCTCTTTATGCTCTGGCTGATCTTTCTCATCATCCGCCTTCTCCAGCTTCAGGTCATCGAACACCCCAGTCTCAAAACACAGGTCACTCAGCATAACCAAAACAAAAAAGACATCATTCCCAAAAGAGGCACAGTCTATGACCGCACAGGCATCATTCTCGCCCGGAGCCTCCCGTTTCGCTCCGTCTTTTACATTCCCAACGAAGACGAGTCACTGGAGAAACAATCCGAAAAAATAAAGAAGTTGAAGGCCGTCCTGAATCTCGCCGAGGCTGAATACCGAAACATCATCGAGAGAATCGAAAAAAACAACTCATTTATCTGGGTAAAACGGAAAATCCACCCGGCCAGAGAAGAAAAAGTGAGAAAACTCAGGTTGAGCGGAGTTCACTACCTGGAGGAGAACACACGGTTCTATCCTCATGGAAAGCGAGCCGCCCAACTGCTGGGGAGAGTCGATATCGATGAAGTCGGTGCCAGTGGGATCGAGTACAGCTGCAACTCCGTATTGGCAGGAATAAAGGGAGAACATCTGATACTGAAAGACGCAAAAAAACGAGAATACGAGTTCGAGATCCTGAAAGAACCCGAGGATGGAAAGGATCTGGTCTTAACCGTAGATGAAACCATCCAGTTTTATGCAGAGAAAGCACTGGAAAAAGCGGTGCGAAAAACAGGCGCCAAATGGGGCACTGTCATCATCGCTCATCCCTCTTCGGGGGAGATCCTGGCGATGGCGAATTTCCCCACATACGACTTAAACAACCTCCCACAGAATCCGACGGTGGTGGACAGGAATAACGCCATCCACCACAACTTCGAGCCAGGTTCCACTTTTAAAGTCGTCACCGCGTCCGCAGCTCTGGAGACAAATATCGTGAGTCTGGCCGACTCCTTTGACTGCAGCCGGGGTTACGTATCCGTGGCCGGCAAGACGATCCGAGATCATCAACGCTATGGAATCCTTTCCTTTCCCGAAGTCATCATTTATTCTTCCAACGTCGGAACAGTCCAATTCAGCCGCGACCTGGACAGAAATTCTTTTTACCAGATCATCAGAAACTTTGGATTCGGTAAAAAAACCGGGATCAACCTCCCCGCTGAAGAAAAAGGGATATTCCGCAAGGTGAAAGACTGGAGCCGAATATCCTCCGCATCGCTCTCGATCGGCTATGAAATCTCTGTGACAGCTCTCCAGATGCTCCAGGCTGTAAACATAATCGCCAACGAAGGGATTCTCATCCCTCCAAGAATCATAAGAAGAGTCCTCAACACTTCTGATCGAATCAAACAAAGTCCTCTTCCCGGAATGAGGATCATATCCAGAGAAACTGCTTCGGAATTGACCGCCATCCTTCAGAGAGTCGTTCAAGGCGGCACAGGAAGCCCCGCTCGAATCAAAGGATATCCGATTGCGGGGAAGACAGGAACAGCCCAGAAATTCGACCCCTCCACAGGAATCTATTCTTCTGAAGCTCATATCGCATCCTTTGCCGGCTTTGTTCCTGTGGATAATCCCGCCTTCTCGATGATCGTGGTCATCGATGAACCCGCGGGGCCGTACTATGGCGGAGAAGTCGCGGGTCCTGTTTTCAGAGAAATCGCCAGGCAGGTCCTTCAATATCTGAAAGTTCCCAGCCGGAGAACTCCTCCAAATAAAATAATCGTGGACAACCGCTGGAGGCTGAGCAACAGATGAAACTCCAAGACGTGCTTGCCGGAGTGCCGCTGAAGAGCTTTCACGGAGATAGGAGGGAAGACATCCAGGGCATCGCGTACTCTTCAAAGAATGTCCAGTCTGGATTCCTGTTTGCGGCTCTGAAAGGTGTTAAGAAGAATGGGTTTGAGTATGTTGAAGAAGCTCTTCAGAACGGTGCCGCGGCCGTCCTGTCAGACCAGGCCAAACCGGGAAATTTCCCCAAAACCTGGATCCAGGTCTCTGATACGCGGGAAGCACTGGCTCTGTGTTCAGCCAGTTTCTACGCTCATCCGTCTCAAAAAATGAAAGTGATCGGCATCACCGGGACGAAAGGAAAGACCACGATCACGTACATCCTGGAAGAAATACTGAATAAATCCAGCTTCACGCCCGGAGTCATCGGAACCATATCCTACCGGGGACCGGAGATGAACGTCTCCGCGGCACTGACGACTCCTGAGGCGCCCGATATACAGAGGATACTGGGAGAAATGGTTGCTCACGGAGTCACTCACTGTTTCATGGAAGTCTCCTCTCACGCTTTAGACCTTAAAAGGGTTATCGGCATCGAGTTTGACGTGGTTGTGTTCGTGAACTTGAGCGGTGACCATCTGGATTACCACCAAACTATGGAAAAATACTTTGAGGCCAAAAAAAGCCTTTTCTTTCTCAATCCGAAAAAAAGAACAGCTGTGGTCAACGGGGATGATCCCTGGGGAAAGAAATTGATACTGCAGCTCTCCGAAGGAACAATAACTTACGGTCTCGAACCAGGAGCCACGGTCAGAGGAGAAAACTTCGTGCTCAGCGAGAAGGGCATCAAGGTCACAATCATGTATCCTGAAGGCCAACTTTCCGTCTCCTCTCCCCTTCTGGGAAAGCCTAACCTCTACAACATCCTGGCGTCTGTGGCCGTCGCCCTGACTCTGGACCTTCCGCTATCCTCCATCCAAGAAGGTATTGCCTCGCTCAAGGGAGTCCCGGGGAGGTTTGAAAAAATCGAAAATGCCCTGGGTCTTCATGTATTCGTCGATTACGCTCATACCGATGATGCCATGAAGAATCTACTCGAAACCGTCCGTGAGCTCAATCCCAAACGCATCATTCTGGTCTTCGGAGCGGGAGGAGACCGGGATAAAACCAAAAGACCGAGGATGGGAGAAGCCGCGGGGACTCTTTCGGACTGGGCCATCATCACTTCGGATAATCCCCGCTCAGAAGACCCTTTGGCCATAATATCGGATATAGAGAAAGGCATCAAAAAAACCGGAACACAGAACTACGAGATCATCCCGGACAGGAGAGCCGCCATCGAACAAGCCCTCTCTCTCGGAGAAAAGGGAGATTATATTCTTGTGGCCGGGAAGGGGCACGAAGACTATCAAATTCTCGGGGATACGACTATTCACTTCGATGATGCGGAAGTCATCAGGGAAATCCTCGAAGCCAGGGGAGGAATCTGAAATTGGTGAGCCTCCGACTGAATGATATCGCTGAAAAGATTGATGGGACCATCCTTCAGGGTGTGGGGTCTCTCTCTTTTCAGAGATTCAACATTGATTCCCGGCTGACAGAGCCGGGAGAACTTTTTTTTGCTTTAACCGCAGAACGAAACGGCCATGACTTTGTCCCGTCCGCCGTTAAGAGGGGAGCTTCAGGTGCTGTTATTTCTAAAGAAGTCGCTCTCGCCGATACAGACGTTGCTTTGATCCAGGTCAAAGACACTCTCAAGGCTCTTCAGGAACTCGCCCGAAAAGTCCTTCAAGAGTTTTCTGTCACAGTTATCGGCATCACAGGAAGTATCGGAAAGACCACTACCAAAGAGTATACCTCCTGCCTTCTCTCACAAAACTTCAAGGTTCTCAAATCCGAGGGAAATTTTAACAACCACCTTGGAGTTCCCCTCTCCCTCCTTAAACTGGAAGACGACCATGACGTCGCCATCCTCGAAATGGCCATGAGCAGCCCGGGGGAAATCCGAACCCTAACGCGAATAGCACCTCCGGACATCTCCGTTATCACCAATATCAATCCTGTCCATCTCCAGTTTTTCAAAGACCTGGACGAGATCGCGCTGGCCAAAAAGGAAATACTCGACGGGACCAAAAAGGAGGGAACCGCCGTTCTCAACGGAGACGATATTTTAGTCAAGAAAATCTCGAAAGACTGGAAAGGAAAAACGCTGCTCTTCGGACTTTCGGAAGGGTGTGATGTGCGCGCTCACAGTGTTCAAAGGAACGGATGGGAAGGAATCGTGTTCAAGCTCGTCTACGGAAAACTGCAGGACGAAGTTTGCCTTCCTTTTTTTCATGAGAGCGCCCTGTACAATTTCCTTGCGTCGGCGGCTGTGGGATATGCTTTATCCGTTCCCCTCGATTCGCTGCTGACAGGAGCGAAGGCGCTCAAACCGCTTTCGATGAGAGGCGTCCATCTCCGCCTGCCCAAAAACATACATCTTATCGACGATTCCTACAATTCGAACCCGGCCGCTCTGGAGTCAGCTTTAAAAGGGCTGGCAGAACTTCCGGCCAAAAGAAAAATCGCTGTCTTGGGGGACATGCTGGAACTCGGAAAGACGGAGGCAGAGTTCCACATCGAAGCGGGAAAACAGGCCGCTGAACAGGGCTGGAATATCCTGGTGGCGGTGGGGCCTCTCAGCCAAAACATGGCGGAAGGCGCCCTGTCCGCGGGGATGAACCCTCATCAGGTTGTCCACTTCAAGGATTCTGAAGCCGCGGCCGAGGAAATCTGGTCTCTTATCCAGGAAGGCGACCTCGTTCTGGTCAAAGGATCAAGAGGAATGAAGATGGAAAAGGTCGTTGAAAGACTGAAAGAGGAATAACATGCTGTATGCACTTCTGGTTCCGCTGAAAAAATACTTTTTCTTCTTCAACGTGTTCAGCTACTACACGGTCAGGACTGCGCTCGCGGGAAGCACAGCCTTCCTCCTGTGTCTGATCCTGGGCCCCTGGCTGATCAGGATGCTGAAAAAATACCAGCTCGGCGAAGAGATCTACGAAAATGGGCCGAAATCTCACCTCGAGAAAAAAGGAACTCCCTCGATGGGAGGGATCCTGATCATCGGAGCCACCATAATCTCCTCGCTTCTCTGGGGAAACCTGTGGAATTCTTATGTTCGCCTCGCAATGGCCACCATGGTCCTTTTCGGCATTCTTGGGTTCTGGGATGATTTTCTGAAAATCATAAAGAAAAAACCCAGGGGATTGATCATCCGTCACAAATTGTCTTCCCAGATCATCCTCGCCGCAATCATCGGCCTGTATCTTATTTTTCTCGGTTTGACCGGGGACTTCAGCCTCCAGCTGCAGTTTCCGTTTTTCAAGAAATGGGTGCCGTACCTCGGATGGTTCTATCTTCCCTGGATCATGCTCATTCTTGTGGGATCCTCAAACTCTGTCAATTTTGCCGACGGGCTTGATGGAATGGCCATCGGCCTTTCTTTTATCAGCGCTGGAGCCTTTACAGCCCTGTGCTATGTCATCGGCCGTGTCGACTTATCAGAATATTTGAACATCACCTATGTCCCTCAGGCTGCAGAGCTCACGGTGTTTGTCGGAGCCATGGCCGGAGCCTGTCTGGGTTTTCTCTGGTACAACAGCCATCCTGCCCAGATCTTCATGGGCGATGTGGGCGCTCTCTCTTTGGGAGCCACTATCGGCGTTATATCCATACTGATCAAGCAAGAATTTCTTCTCTTCATGGTGGCTGGTGTGTTCATCCTGGAAGCGCTCTCCGTACTGATGCAAATTCTGTATTTCCGGATAACGGGGGGCAAACGAATCTTCAAAATGGCTCCACTCCACCATCACTTCGAACTCATCGGATGGTCTGAGGAGAAGATCGTCATACGGTTCTGGATCGCGGGTATCGTCTTTGCCCTGTTGAGCCTGACCACTCTGAAATTGAGGTGATATGAATCTGGAGAATAAAAAAGTGCTCGTAGTAGGCCTCGGAAGAACAGGGGAAGCCCTCTGTGATTTCCTCCTTCAGCACGGAGCACGTGTGAAGGTCAGTGAGAAAAAAACAAGAGAGGAACTCGGCCCAGAAATCACTGACTGGGAGAACAAAGGGATAGTGATAGAAACCGGCAAGCACATTGAATCCTCGTTTATCGAGTCGGATCTGATCGTTCCCAGCCCGGGAGTCCCCTGGATTCCGGAGCTCGATGCGGCAATGAAAAAGGGAATCCGAATCCTTTCGGAAATCGAACTGGCCTCTCTCTTCCTCAAAGGAAAGATAATAGGCATCACCGGAACCAACGGAAAGTCCACTACGGCCACTCTGACACACCAAATTTTGAAAAAAGGCGGCCATCAAGCATTCCTCGCGGGGAACATCGGAAATCCTTTGATTAACTTTGTGGAAAACAGCCTGGACCACCACATCTATGTCACCGAAGTCTCGAGCTTCCAGTTGAAGCACATCGAACAGTTCAGGGCTGCGGTTTCGGTTTTCCTCAATGTATCTCCTGACCATCTCGACTGGCACCCCTCCTTCGATGACTATTTTGAATCAAAAAAGAAACTCCTCTCCACTCAGGAAGAAAACGACATCACTGTCCTGAATAAAGATGATCCGTTCATCTGGAAGCTCAAAGAAAAAATAAATACCAGGATTTACGCCTTCAGCCGGAAAACAGAGGTGGAGAGAGGGTGTTTCCTTCGAGAAGACTGGTTAATTCTCAAGGACTCCAAAGAGGAAAAACTGATGAGAGCTTCCGAGATCTCTCTCTTCGGAATCCATAATCTGGAGAACGTCATGGCCAGTGCTCTCGTGGGGTATGTCCTGGACATCCCTGTTTCCAGGATTCGAGAATCCGTCGTCAGTTTCCAGGGTCTCGAGCACCGGCTGGAAAAAGTCACAACTCTCAAGGGAATAGAATTTTACAACGATTCCAAGGCCACGAATGTGGATGCTTCGCTCAAATCCATCCAGAGCTTTGAGCAAAAAATCATCCTCATACTCGGCGGAAGGGATAAAGGAGGTGATTTCCAGAAACTCAAAGATCCGGTGGCGAAAAAAGTCAAAAAGGTCATTCTTATCGGCGAAGCCAGTGAAAGGATCAGAGAAGCACTCGAGGGAAGCGTGCCGATGCAAAAGGTCCCCTCGTATAAAGAGGCGGTGAGAGTCGGGTATTCCGAGGCAGCCGCCGGTGAAGTGGTCCTCCTTGCGCCGGCATGCACGAGCTTCGACATGTTTCAAAATTTCGAGGAAAGGGGCAAAACTTTCAAGGAAGAAATCTTTTCTTTAGAAAGGGATCTACAGAAAGAGAAGTGAAACGAATGGAAATCTTCAGGTCGTACGGATTCGATAAGACACTCTTCATCACTATGCTCATCCTTGTGGCTTTAGGTTTGATCATGGTTTACAGTTCATCAGCCATTCTCGCCGCAGAAAGATACCAGAACACATTCCATTTCTTCATAAACCAGAGCATCGTGGCCGGGATTGGATTAATCCTGATCTTCCTGATGTTTCCTATACGAAAACCGTTCTACCAGAATTCTTATTTTGTCTACGGCCTCCTGTTTCTTTCTCTTCTCCTCCTGGTGCTGTGTCTGCTCATGCCGGCAGTGGCAAGGACAAACCGCTGGATTCAATTCTTCGGACTCCGGTTTCAGTCCTCGGAACTGGCCAAACTCAGCCTCATCCTCTTTTTCGCCCACTATTTTGACAGAAAAAAAGAGAGAATGAACGAGTTTCAAACCCTCATCTTTCCGCTGATCATTCTCAGTCTGTTTATCCTGCTGATTATCAAGGAACCGGATTACGGCACTGCGATTCTGGTCTTTCTGATCTGCTTGATCATGCTCTTCATCGGAGGAGTGAAGCTCAAATACTTCCTGTTCCTGGGACTGCCCCCGCTGTGTCTTTTCGCGTTTTACCTGTTCAAGGCATCATACAGAATAGATAGGATTCTCGCCTTTTTATCGCCCGCAAAGGACCCGCAGGGAACCGGCTTCCAGATCATTCAGTCTAAACTGGCGATCGGCACGGGGGGTCTCTTCGGAGTCAGCTTTGGAGGAAGCTCGCAAAAGCTGTTCTTTCTTCCCTGCTCTCATACCGATTACATATATGCTATAGTGGGAGAAGAGCTGGGTTTGATCGGGACACTGGCTATCCTTTTCCTTTTTCTTGTTTTTCTCTGGAGAGGGCTGGTGATATCCAAAAGTGCTCCGAATTTCTTCAGCCAAATTCTCGCTGCAGGGCTCACACTGGCTATCTTTTCCCAGGCCCTGCTGAACATCAGCATCGTACTGGGTCTGGGCCCTCCGACCGGCATACCTCTGCCTTTTATCAGCTACGGACGGTCCTCTCTTCTCTGCACGCTATTCGGAGTGGGGATTCTTCTCAACATATCTCAGAGAAAGAAAAACCTCCCCAAAAGGAAATGAAGGAGAAAAAAATTATTATAAGCGGCGGAGGCACGGCAGGGCACATCTACCCCGCTTTAGCTGTCGGGAATAAACTTAAAGAACAGGATGCTTCTCTCCAATTGACCTATGTCGGAACTCATCGCGAATTGGAAAAGAACATCATGAAACACCAGAAGGTCAGTTTTATTCCTTTAAGGATCGAAGGATTAAAGGGAAAAGGCCTGAGGACGATCAAATCCCTATTTCTCCTCCCCTTCTCTTTTCTGAAATCTTTTTCCATACTGCGCCGCATCCGGCCTGACTTGGTGATCGGCATGGGAGGATACAGTTCCGGACCCATAGTTCTCGTGGCCTCCTGGATGAAAATCCCCACCCTGATCCTCGAACAGAACCTCTACCCCGGGTTCACCAACAGAATGCTTGTTCCCTGGGTCCGGAAGGCCGTCGTGGCTTTTCAGGGATCCCTTTCCTATTTCAAGGGCAAAGGGATCTTCATCGGAAATCCCGTGAGGGAGGAATTCTACGATCTCCCCCCCAAAGCCCGGAACGCAAAGCTCGCGATACTCATATTCGGAGGAAGCCAGGGATCTCACTTCCTGAACAAAGGGATCACCGCTTCTCTTCCTCTTCTCAAGCAGGAGAAAAAGAGCTTGAGGATCTACCATCAAACCGGGGAAAAGGACCTGGAATGGGTCAAGGAGCACTACGCCCAGAACGGATTTACAGAAGTGACCGTGGCCCCTTATTTTCTCGATATGGCCAGCTATTTTCAAAAATCTGATCTCATCATCAGCCGTGCGGGAGCCACCACCATCGCAGAGTTCATCGCTTCCCAAAAAGCGTCCATTCTGATCCCTTTCTCTCACGCCGCGGACAACCATCAGGTTCTCAACGCCAGAGAACTGGAAAAAATAAACGGAGCAGAGATCCTCCAGGAAGAGGAGTTCACTCCCGAACGCCTCGTGGAGAAGATTTTTGATCTTCTGCACAACAGGGAAAAGATCGCCCGGATGGAAAAAAATATCGCCCGGATCAAAAATGAAAAGGTCGCTGAAAAAATTTCCAATCTCTGTTTTGAGCTCCTGGAAGCGGGACGAAAGGAATAAACAGTGGGAAAACACGCCTACAGAAAAATCAACCATGTCCATATGGTAGGTATCGGCGGCACTGGCATGAACGGCATCGCTGAAGTCCTTCTCAACATGGATTACAGGATATCAGGAACGGATATAGCGAAAACGGAAGTGACTCAACGTCTCGCGCAGTTGGGCGCGGAAATCTCCATCGGACACGACGCGGAAAAAGTCAAGGGAGCCGACGTGGTGGTCATCTCCTCGGCCATTAAACAGGACAATGTCGAGGTCGAAGAGGCCCGGCGGCGCAAAATACCGGTTATCCCCCGGGCAGAGATGCTGGCCGAATTGATGCGCATGAAATACGGCATCGCAGTGGCAGGCTCCCACGGAAAAACCACCACGACATCGATGATCGCTCAATTGCTCGAGTCGGCGGGATTCGACCCCACGATCGTGGTCGGCGGCCGTCTCAACACGGTCGGCGCCCACGGAAAACTCGGTAAAGGGGACTTCATCGTGGCGGAGGCGGATGAAAGCGACCGCTCTTTCCTGTATTTATCCCCTTTTATCGCCATCCTCACAAACCTGGACGACGAGCACCTGGACCAGTACCAGACCATCGATGAAATCAAATCGACATTCATCAATTTTGCGCTCAAAGTTCCGTTCTACTGTCCCGTGATCCTGTGCCTCGATGACCCCAATCTTCAGGCGTTGATCCCCTCGCTCGAGAGAAGAATCATCAGTTACGGATTTTCCACCCAAGCCGATATATTCGCCCGGGACATGCAGTTCGAGAAATTCTCGAGCACCTCAACTCTCTACTGGAGAGGAAAAAAATTCGGAAAACTCAGCCTGAATGTCCCCGGCACTCATAATATTTATAACGCCATGGCCGCCGTAGCTGTCGGACTGGACCTTGACATACCGTCCGAGACAATCCTGGAGGCACTGGGAACCTACTCCGGCAGCGGCCGCCGTTTCGAATTGAAGAAGGAAATCTACAATATCATGATCATTGAAGACTACGCGCATCATCCGACTGAAGTCAAAGCGACACTCGAAACAGCCAAAAGAGGCTGGAAGCGCAGGACGTTCGCTATTTTTCAGCCCCACCGCTACAGCCGCCTTTCCGTTTTGATGAACAGCTTTGCCACATCCTTTAACCAGGCGGATGTGCTCATCACCACAGAAATATATCCGGCCGGCGAAACACCGATCGCCGGAGTCTCCGGAAAAACGCTTCATGAAGAAATCGTCCATTTCGGACATAAAAATGTGTATTTCGAACCGGATATGAAAAAAATCGCTCCTCTTGTTGCGAAATTGGCGCAACCCGAGGATATTATCCTTGTCTTGGGTGCCGGAAACATCTATGAAATCATCCCGGACATCATCAAAACTCTGGAGGCCAAAGGATAGAATGGCATACAACCTCATCCCGTCTGCCCGGAACAGGACACACACATTTCTCTCCGAGCCGGTGCAGTTCCAGCGTGCAAGAGGAAAAACCAAGACAAAAAAGATCCAGAGGAAAATCAGGCTGAAATTCAAGCATATTCTGTTCCATTTGATCCTGATCGGAGGGATATTCTTCGCGCTGCAGAGGGTCTATCTCTTCCTCATCTCCTGGGATAAACTGGATATCAAAGACGTGACAGTCCTCTGCCGTATGCCCGAAATCAAGGAAGAAACTCAGCGATTTTTTGAAGGGAAACATCTCGGTAATATCCTTCTTCTCGATATCAGTCTCCTCCAGGAAAAGTTCACGGCACACAGATGGATCAAAGAAGTCCGTGTGAGAAAAATTCTTCCCTCCTCTCTTAAGATCGAGATCAAAGAAAGAACTCCGGTCGCCCTGCTGAAGCAGGGCCATACCTACATGATCGACGAAGACGGAGTCTTTCTTGAAAAAATCGAGCGGGGAGAAAAAGAGAACCTTCCTCTCCTTATCGATTCGAACACATTCAAAAAAGACTACGAGGAAAAATTAAACCTGGCTTGGGAATGTCTCCGCAGTTTGGCTCCGTCGGAGAAAGAACGCATTGAAGTCCTCGACCTGACTGAATACGAGAACGTGATTGTCCGGCTCAAAAACAATCCGACGCGGTTGATCCTCGGGAACACCCGATTCTCCGAAAAAATCAACCTGTACAGCCGGCTTCGCGCAAAACTGGAGAGATTTGGGGAACTGGAATATGTTGACCTCCGGCTTCACGACCGGATCTACATCAAGCCCAAGAGAAATATCGCCCAGAGGAATTTCATTCCCACCGCCAATAAGGAGGCCTTCTGATGCCTAAAAACAGTTATATTGTTGGATTGGACATCGGAACAAAAAAAATCGCTGCCATCATAGGCGAGATCGGAGAGGACAACAAAGTCGAGATCATCGGCGTCGGAGCCGCCGAGTCCAGAGGATTGAGAAAAGGAGTCGTGGTCAACCTTGAAGCCACAGTCAGCGCGATCAAGAAAGCGCAGGAAGAAGCGGAGCTCATGGCCGGGTATGAAATCGACCGGGCCTTTGTCGGAATCTCCGGCGCACACATCAAAAGCTTCAACAGCCGAGGAGTGATCGCTGTTTCCGGGAAAAATAGAGAGATCAGCCGGGAGGACATCAAACGCGTCATCGACCAGTCCAAAGCTGTCTCCATCCCCCCGGACAGAGAGATCATTCATATCATCCCTCAGGAATTCGTGGTGGATGACCAGGATGGGATCAAAGACCCGTTAGGCATGAGCGGAATCAAGCTCGAAGTCAACGTGCATATCGTCACGAGCGCGACAACCTCTGTCCAGAACCTGAGAACCTGTGTCGGACGGGCCGGGATCGAAGTCGAACAGGTTGTTCTCAACCAAATCGCGGCGAGCGAGGCCACTCTGACACACGACGAAATGGAGCTCGGCGTGGGGATGATCGATATCGGAGGCGGAACGACAGAAATCGCCATCTACGAACGGGGAAGCCTCTGGTACACCTCCATCATTCCGATCGGCGGAGACAACTTCACGAATGATATCGCTGTCGGCCTCAGGACACCGATCCCTGAAGGGGAAAAAATAAAGAAAAAATTCGGCTGTGTATCCAGCACTCTTCTCGATGACCAGGAGACGATCGAAGTCCCTTCGGTCGGAAGAGGAAAAAAACCTCGTATTCTATCCAGACAACTTCTGGCGGATATCATCCAGCCGAGAGCAGAGGAGATTTTCCGCCTTGTCGACAACGACGTCAAAAGAATGGGGTATGAAAAATCCCTGAATTCTGGAGTCGTGCTTACGGGCGGCACCGCTCTCCTCGAAGGATTAGAGGAAGTGGCGGAGGAAATTTTTGACCTTCCGGTCAGACGCGGCGATCCCAGTGGCGTAGGCGGGCTTGTGGATAGGGTCAACACACCCGACTATGCCACTTCAGTTGGCCTTCTTCTTTACGGTAACACGCAGTGGAAAGAAAAAGGCCTATCCAAAGATAGAAAAGGAAGCCTTTGGGTCAAGATCAAAGACTGGCTCAAGGAAGCTTAGGAGGTAAAAATGACTGAAGAAATGAAAAACAAACTCAAATTTCATTTGGTGGAGGAACGCTTCGGCGCCAAAATCAAAGTCATTGGAATTGGCGGCGGCGGGGGGAATGCGATCAACAGGATGATCCAGACAGGAATCGAAGGAGTGGAGTTCATTTCCGTCAACACGGATCTCCAGGCACTCAGCAGTAACAAGGCGAGAACGAAAATCCAGATCGGAGAAAAACTGACCAAAGGCTTGGGTTCGGGAGGACGGCCGGACACCGGCAAGGAAGCCGCGATGGAGGACACGGAAAAATTGATCGAGATCCTTCAGGGAGCGGATATGGTCTTCCTGACTGCGGGCCTGGGAGGTGGAACAGGAACCGGCTCAACTCCGATCCTGGCCAACCTGGCTTCAGAATTGGACATGCTGTGCATTGCCATAGTGACTCTTCCTTTCGAGTTCGAAGGAAAGGTCAGGGCCAAGCAGGCCCAGGAAGGACTGTCCGATCTGAAATCGGCCGTGGACACGGTCATCGCCATTCCCAACGAACGGCTGCTCCAGACAGTCAATCTGGACACTTCGATCCAGGATGCATTCAAAATGGCGGATGACATACTCCGACAGGCGGCTCAAGGAGTTTCTGATTTGATCACTAAACCTGGATTGATCAACCTCGACTTTGCGGACGTCAAATCCATCATGAAAGGTATGGGCATGGCTTTTATGGGCACAGGGATGGCGTCCGGAGAGAACAGGGCCTTGGACGCCGCGCAAAAAGCCATTTCCAGCCCCTTGCTTGTGGACACATCGATAGACGGTGCTCAGGGAGTCCTGATCAACATCACAGGAGGCAAAGATGTCACTCTGCATGAGGTTTCTAAGGCGTCCGAGCTCATTCACAACCAGGCACATCCCGAAGCCAACATCATTTTCGGTACGGTGATTGACGAAGGATTGAAAGAAATGGTGAAAGTGACTGTCATTGCCACCGGTTTCGACCTGACACCCCGTATCGATGCCGAAGTCCAGGAAGACTTCCCTCCCGCAAAACCGAAAACGCCCCCTCCTTTCGAGGTTCAACACGATACGCCTCCCTATCTGTTCGAGCCGAAAGGAAGCCAGACTCCCTGGGACAGACCGTCCTGGGAGAAGAAATGGGAGCCGTATGAAACACCTTCTTTCATCAGGAAAAACAAAACCACTCCCCTGAGAAAGACTCCCGATGAAATCAGCTGATCTGGCCGTCCTCGGATGCGAGGAACTTGTCACTTGCGGGGGTCCGATCCCGAAGAGGAAAGACGCCCTGCAGGAAGTGGCGGTCATCGAGAAAGGCTTCATCGCATCCCACCAAGGACGGATTGTTTTCATCGGAGACGAGAAAAGCTATGCCCAAGAAGTCAGACTAGAGGACAACGCTAACTGTATCGAAGGAAGCGGGTTGGTCGGGCTTCCAGGATTTGTCGATCCCCACACGCACCTTCCTTTTGCCGGAACCAGAGAGCAGGAGTTCGTCCTGCGCCTCAAAGGCGCCACTTATCAGCAGTTGGCTGAGAAGGGCATGGGAATCCAGACAACGGTCAAAGCCACGCGTGAAGCGACCAAAGAAGAGCTTGTCTCCCTCTGTCTCTCCCGCCTCGACAGGATGCTTCTGAACGGGACCACCACGGTTGAAGGCAAGAGCGGCTACGGGCTGAATCTCGAGGATGAAATCAAGCAGCTCGAAGCGCTCCGGCAAGCGGACGATCTTCATCCAGCCGATATCGTCTCCACTTTCATGGGTGCTCACGAAGTCCCCTCCGAATACAAATCCAAGAAGGGAGACTACATCGATCTTCTAATCAACCAGATTCTTCCGGAGATCCAGAAAAAGAATCTGGCAGAATTTTTCGATGTTTTTTGTGAAGAAGGAGTTTACTCGATCGAAGAGACACGGACACTGGTACGCGCCGCGAAAGACGCCGGGTTCAAGATCAAGATCCACGCCGATGAGTTCTCTCCTCTCGGAGGCGCCCAGCTTGCTGCTGAGGAAGGCGCCAGCTCTGCCGACCACTTGATCAACATTACCGATGAGGGAATTCAAAAGCTCGCCCAGAGCCAGACAGCGGCCATCCTTCTCCCTGCGGTGTCCTTCTTTTTGATGCTCGAGAAGAAAGCTCCGGCCCGGAAGCTCATCGAGCAAGGCGCGATTGTCTCTCTGGCAACGGATTTTAATCCGGGCAGCGCGATGACAGAGTCCATGCTCTTCGTCCTGCAGCTGGCCGTTTTCACGATGAAAATGACCATCGAAGAAGCCATTAACGCGGCCACCGCGAACGCCGCATTCGCCCTCGCCAGGCATCAGGATTCGGGGAGCCTTGAGGTCGGGAAAAAAATGGACCTCGTTCTCTACAATGCGCCGAACTATCCGACCATCGTCTACCACCTGGGAATCAATCCCGTCCGGCATGTCATCAAGAACGGAACGCTTGCGGTCAAAGACGGACAAATTATAAAAAATATTTATCCAGCATTCTGTACTGGATAGCCTCGGAAACGTGGACCGGGTTGATTTCCTGCTCTCCAGTCAAATCGGCGATCGTGCGGGCGACCTTGAGAGCCCGCGTGTACGCTCGAGCGCTGAATCCCAGACGGTTCACAGCCATCTCCAAAAGTTCCTTTCCTTCTGCATTCACCTGACAGAACTTCCTCACTTCTTTGGTCCCCATCTGAGCATTGCAGTAGATTTTTTTTCTTTTCAGTCTCTGAAGCTGCCTCTTTCTGGCCTTCACCACCCTTTTCCTGATCTCGTCAGAGCTCTCGCCCTGGTCTCTGGAAATCATATCCTTGAACTCGACACGGGGCACCTCGATCTGGATGTCGATGCGGTCCAGTAGAGGTCCAGAAATTTTGGAATAATAGCGGCTTTTCTGAGTGTCGGTGCAGTCATACTCTGAGGAGGCAAGACCACCAAAGGCGTCTTCACACGGATTCATGGCCGCCACGAGCATAAAGGAAGACGGAAAGGTGACGGACATCGAGGATCGAGAGATCGTCACTGTACCTTCTTCAACAGGTTGCCTGAGATCCTCCAGCACTCTCCTCTTGAACTCCGGCAGCTCGTCCAGAAACAAAACTCCATGATGAGCCAGGCTGACCTCACCAGGTTTCGGGATGAGCCCCCCGCCGATCAATCCCGCATCGGAAATAGTATGATGCGGGGCGCGAAACGGCCTTTCTCCGACAGCCCCTTTATTTTTCAAGAGCCCGGAAGCGCTGTAGATCCTTGTGACTTCGATGATTTCATCAAATGTCATCGGAGGCAGTATCGTCGGAAACCTCTTGGCGATCATGGTCTTCCCCGCGCCCGGCGGCCCGATCAAAAGCACGTTGTGGCCGCCGGCCGCCGCCACCTCGAACGCGCGCTTGACATGCTGCTGGCCGCGAATCTCCTGAAAATCCATTTCATAATCTGATCGCGGCAGAAGCTCCCGGAGTGAATAGCTGCAGGGAGAAATCTCATTCTTTCCTGTGAGCAGTCTCACAACCTGGACGATATTTTCCATCCCGTACACATCGATACCCGGAACTAAAGCCGCCTCTTTCTCGTTCTCCGCGGGAACGATTATCGCTTTGAACCCGGCTTCTTTGGCAAGCACGGTCGAGGAGAGGATTCCTTTTCCCGGTTTGAGCCTTCCGTCCAGTGCGAGTTCTCCTAAAAAAAGATAATCGCGCAGGTTTTCATGAGGAAAAAGGTCAAGATGAGCAAGGAGTCCGAGCGAGATGGGAAGGTCAAAGGCCGACCCCTCTTTTCTGCGGTCTGCCGGAGCCAGGTTGATGATGATTTTCCGCGAAGGAAACTTGTAACCACAATTTTTCAAAGCCGCCCTGACTCTCTCCTTGCTCTCCCGCACCGATGCATCCGGAAGCCCGACAGTGACAAAGCCCGGAATTCCGAAGGAGATATCGACTTCCACATCCACAAGATACGCATCAATTCCCACCAAAGAGGCGCTGGCAATCTTGAACAGCATTTCCCGTCATCTCAAAAGACGACCGGGTGAGGGCGGTTTTATCAATGAATTGAGAAAAAGCATGAAATGCATTATATTTTTATGAGATTGCCACACTTCGTTCGCAATGACATAAGATGAGATTGCCGCGCTTCGCTCGTAATAACACATGATGAGACTGCCAAGTCTGTTCCGAGCAAGCGAAGAAATCCCGCAGCCTCTCGCAATGACAACGAAATGGGATCGACGCCGTTCGCTCGCCATGACACGTATATGAGACCGCCGCATCCTCTCGGCAATGAAAACGAGCCTCCCCACACAAGGTCAAATCTGTTCGTGAGAAGTCTTTCTGTTTGAAATGAGAATCTCTCTGTGCTAATAAAGTTATATTCTATGAAGGAGAAAGACGATCTAAGATGGAATGGAGAAAGAAGATCAGGATTGGAGTCATCGGAGGCTCCTCACCCGATAAAGAATCCCGCCAGATGGCATTCCGGGTCGGCCAGTTGATCGCGGAAAAAGGAGCGATTCTTGTCTGCGGAGGACTCAGCGGAGTCATGGAGGCCGCCAGCCGGGGAGCGAAAGAAGCCGGCGGACTCACGATCGGCATCCTTCCCGGAAATTCACTGGACGACGCGAACACGTACATCGACATCCCGGTGGCCACGGGACTGGGATACGCCCGGAATTCTCTCGTTGCCATGAACTCGGATGTCATCATCGCCGTAGATGGACAGTACGGGACTCTGAGCGAGATCGCCTACGGGTGCATATACGGAAAGAAGGTTGTCGGGATCGGAACGTGGGATGTTGAGGGTGTGAATCAGGTCAAATCCGCAGAAGAGGCGGTGGACGAAGCTTTGAAAGATTATTTTCCCCTGACTTCTTGAAGGATCGGATCTGTAAGAGAGAAGGAGTATCTTTTTTATGAGATTGCCACGTTCCACTCGCAATGACACGGAGGAGAGATTGCCGCGTTTCACTCGCAAGGACACACAAGGGATTTTTTTATGAAATTACCACTCGTGGCTTGGCATGACACTTTTTCTATTCATCTGCTCTGGATTATTGGGGATGACAAAAAAATGAGGTTTCTTTAGGTTGTTTAGGACTCGAGCGCCGCATTAAAATGCAAAATTACAAAATAATTCTCAGTTATGACGGGACAGATTTCCACGGATGGCAGCGCCAGCCAGACAAGAAAACGATCCAGAGCACTCTTGAAAACTCTCTGGCTCAAATCACTCAGAAAAAAATTAGCGTCATTGGAGCGGGCCGCACAGATGCGGGCGTGCACGCCCTGGCACAGGCGGCCCATTTCAAGGCTAATCTCCGCATGGATGAGGACGCGCTCCTGCGGGCACTCAACTCTCTTCTTCCGCAGGACATCAGAATTTCTTCTCTCATCAAAACTGATCCAGACTTTCATGCCAGAAAAATGGCCATGTCAAAGATCTACCAGTACAGAATACTCCATTCTCCAAAAGTCAGTCCTTTTGTCGTCCGGTACGTCCTTCACTGGCCTTCTGCATTGAATGTCCATCTCATGAGAAGAGCCGCTGCTTTGTTCAGACGGAAAGCCGATTTCACCGCATTCTCTTCCAACAGACTGCTCGATCCCATCAGGACAATCACTCGCTCTGAGATCAAAAAGACGGGGAATGAAATCATCTATACGGTGGAAGCCAACGGATTCCTGCGCTACATGGTCCGGACCATAGTCGGGACACTTCTCGAGGCCGGAAAAGGCAAGATATCACTGGAACAGATCGAGGAGCTTTTCCGGAAAAACAAAAGGTCTCTTGCCAGCCCCACAGCCCCGGCCAAAGGTCTATGCCTCATTCAAGTGAATTACTGATATCGATGCGGGAAGTGGAGTTGTCCTGTCGTGGCGAGCGACAAGCGGCAATCGCTTTTCTCTTTGTTGACGTGAGTTACGATTTGACACCCCCCCTTCAATCCTGAACTTATAAAATAGAGTACGTCCTTAAGCTCACGCGTAAATCGAGGTGTAGAAAACCGCGGCCCGGGGGCCGCGATTTTCTGTTATCAGCGCTGTAAACCGTTAGAAAAAGCGGCTGGCGCGGAAGCTAAATGGCAGTGCCAAAACAGTCAATAGTTAATGGCGTTAGCATACGCAAAAGCACCAGCACCAGCACCTGCCCCGCAGGAAAGCGAACTGGAGTTGACGGTTACGATCTCCAAAAAGTCATGGATACCGGGGAGATTCTCGTAACCTGCAGTGACATTAACGCTATAGGTCGCACTCGCAAGAGTTGCAGCATAGCTATCTGCAGCCGCAAAAGCAAAAGCATCGGACCATCCTGAAAAGTAGAAGTCTTTGTAATCGTAATCCCAATCATAGGAACCAAGGGCATACGCATATGCATACGCACTTGCGTACGCGTGGGCAGAAGCATGGGCAAAGGCGTCGGCTATAACATCCACATAGGACGATGCTTGAGTCGAAACGAAGCTGTGCGCATTCATCGTTAACCCAGCCTCAAACTCACGGATGTTAGCGCCCTTCACAGATACCCCGGTGTCCTGTCCCGAAGCGCTACTCGAATAGCTCGTGGCGTATGCGGATGCGGATGCACCAGCGCCTGCCTCAGCGTCTGCATCATACCACGAGCCGCCGTAAGCACTCGAATAGGCATCGGCAAACCACGCATAGGCTTCTGCATAGACAGACCAGTACCATTCAGCAAATTCTTCACCTTGGGCTTCTACCCAGGCGCTTGCGTCGGCGATACTTGTTGACAAGTGGATTGTCGCGTTGGCGAGAGTTGAGTCTAATTCAATCTGGTGGACCGCTCCATGTTTGCCGTGCCGCGTAATTGTCAACTGCGTATCGGCACTTACTTCGGCCACTACAAACGCCATGGCGTAAGCGGACGCTCCAGCATACGCTTCCGCGCAGGTGTCTATCCACCAGGGACAGTAATACCAAGGATAGGTTATGTCGTGGTCATAATCGTAAGCATCAGCCAACGCAAAACAGCCTGCCAGGCCGTAGAATTGGGACGTAACAGTCTGCTGGGTGCTGCCAGGGTTCTCTTCCCCTGGACCTTCGGAAGCTCCTAGAACGAATGCGAGCACCGCTAGAGCCAAAATGGTGAAAAATGCAAATGACTTTTTCAATGTTTCCTCCTTTTGTAAAAAAAAATCTCCTTTTCCCCTAATAGCACCATTCCCGTTTTTTTTCTTACCTCCGGGGCACCACCTCCTCTCTTATTTTCTGATTAGACTGCAGCCTTAATGATTGGGGAGAAAAGTTATGTTTAACTTTGTGAAGATAATATTCCTCTCCACCATTCCCAATAAGCTAGCTACGTGCAAAAAAATATACAATGAAGTTATTTATGTCAAGTGAAATTTTATTTTTATATTAATTTAGCTTTTGCCAACTCAATTTTTCAATTGAGTATTTCATATCAAAGTCCAGCTTATTACATATTAACTCCAGCATTGAGAAGAGAAGAGTGGTTAGGAATCAACTTCCATTGACAGGCTAAGGAAGGGCCATTCTAATCTTCAATATTGACAAATACAATACAAGTGAGAGCCTTTATAAGTCTAAGGATTGCTCACTTATTGATATATTTTTCCGACAAAGATCTGTTATGCTTTCTTCGCCTCTAAGCCCTGCCAATACAATCCGGACTGAAAACAGAGCCAAGTAGCCTCTGAAGATAGAGGGACTGTCTCGATAATACAGGACTGGTTTCAATAATATCAATTTAAAAACTTGCCCATGACCAGAGCATCTTCCGGAGGATTGTGATAGTAATTCTCTCTGATTCCCAAAACTTCAAAATCCAACTTGTAATACAGGGCTCGCGCTGCTGCGTTAGACGGTCTGACTTCCAGAGTTACAAGGCTGGCCCCCGTCTTTTTGATCTGTTCTAAAACCTTGTGCATGACGGTCTCAGCCACACCCATGCGTCTGAATTCGGGATGAACCGCAATATTATTGATCTGGGCTCGATCCTTAATGCACCAGAAGATGACATAGCCGATGATTTTCTTTTGAAATTTATGAACCATGACAAAAGGAAAAGAGACAGGCTGGTTGTAGAGTTCTCCTCTGAATGTCATTTCGCGCCAGGGATTCGGATAGGAGAGGTTTTCGATTTCCACAACAGCCCGGAGGTCCTCTTCTTCCATCTTTCGTAAGGTGAAGAAATCCGGCAGAATCTTGACTTTTTTAATCGCTCTCCTCCGCCTGAGATTTTCGAAAATACAGGGGTTCGAGCTTTTCAGCGCTCACTCCCTTCTTCTTCCTCAGCATCTCGTAACCCAGAAGCCCTATCTCGCAAGCAATGAACGGAGACCGCTGAGACAATCTGGCTTTGTCCTTAAAATACTGGAAAATCTGTCTCCTGTAAACCTGCGCTCCGCTTCCGATAAAAGAAATCACTCTGTGTGAGGGAAGGAGAGAGAAGAAACGGTCAGGAGTATAGGCTCCCTGGGGAACTATTTCGGAGAGTTTGTCCCCCTTCGATTCAAACAGAGCCGCGTAAACCTCTCCTTTTTTCGCATCCAAAAGAGGACAGAGAAGGTGCGCCTGAGTCCGCCGAAGTTTCTCAGCCAAGGCCTTCAAGGTCGAAACTCCTGCAACCGGCTTTCCGGACGCGCAGGAAAAAGATTTCACGGTGCTGAGCCCGATCCGGATTCCGGTGAACGAGCCGGGACCCACGGACACCGCAAAGCCCTCCATGTCTTGAATTTTTAACTGGTTTGTGTTGAGCAAAAAATCCACTGCGGGGAGCAGACGCTCAGAATACGTGGAGGATGAATCGATGTTGACCTCAGCGATCAGCCGAGTTTTCTCCAGAAGGGCGACAGACCCAGTGAACGTCGTGGTGTCAACCGCAAGAATGATCATCCTTCAATTCATCCCGCTGACTTTTTCCCGTAGATGAACAGGCCGCCCGCCTTATACACATCATACTGCACCGTGCTCATCGGCTCAACCGAAAACCGGGTCTTCTTAGTGATATTCCTACTTTTACCTGATTTCAAATCGATCCGGATCTTGTTTCCTGTCTCGAGTAGTTGTTGAGCCACCAGCTTATCGAGTTCCGGACATTTCAGCACAGGAAATCCAGAATTGACAGCATTCCTGAAATAAATGGCGCCGAAAGAAGGCGCCAGGATCAATCCCACCTTCAACGAAATGAAGCAATCCACTGCCTGCTGCCTGGAGGAACCCGCTCCGAAATTTCGACCGGCCACGAGGATGTCTCCGGGGCGAACTTTCTGTGGGAAATCCTCCCAACCGTTCAGATTCCCCAGAGCGTACTGTCCCATTTGAGAAATATCAGTGATATGAAGGAAAGCATTATGGTAGATCTGGTCGGTATCGATGTCCTCGATCAATCTCCCTTTTTGGTCCAGAAGGACCCATATTTTTCCTGAAAATACTGACTTCGTCATCTCACGAGTCCTCGGGGCTGACAATCTGTCCGGCAAGACATGAGGCCGCCACCACGGCGGGGCTGGCGAGGTATGTCTGTCCTTTTCCCTGTTTTCCTGCGAAATTCCTGTTTCCGGTGCTGACCTGGACTTCCCCTTCTCCCGTCAGGCCCACGTGTCCATCCGCACAACCGCTGCATCCCGGGCTGCCGATAACTGCCCCGCTTCGGAAAAGATCTTCAAGAATCCCTTGTTCAAGAATTTCTTCATAAACTCGCTTTGTCGCCGGGACGACTTTGAGAGTCACACCCTCACTGAGCTTTTTGCCTTTGAGTATCTCCGCAGCCTGCGCGAGGTCATCGGTCCGGCCGTTCGTGCAAGATCCGATAAAACCGGTGTCGATCTTGACTCCTTTGAGCTCTGAAATATCCCTGACATTATCCGGCGAATCGGGCGCCGCCACCTGAGGAGGAATTCCTTTGATATCTATTTCCAATTCTTCTGAGTAGGCAGAATCTTCATCGGCTTGATGAGGAAAAAACTCCACACCAGAAAGCTCACGCACTTCTTCTCTGAGAGAATCACTGGCCTCGGGAACGAATCCGATAATCCCGGCCATCTCGGTCACCATGCTGCAGAGAGTGATCCGCCCTGAGAGTGAAAGGTCTTTAACCGCCTCTCCGTAAAACTCCACAGCCTTCAAGGCGGCTTTGTGTGTTCCCAGCTTTTTCAGGATGAAGAGTGTCAGGTCTTTGGCTGTTGCGGGAGAATCGAGGCTGCCTTTCACCACAACCTTGAGCGATTCAGGAACCTCGAACCATGTTTGGCCCGTTTTAAAGGCATATGTGATGTCCACATCTCCCATTCCCTGGCCAAAACATCCTACGGCTCCGAGGATATTCAAGTGACTGTCTGTTCCGACCACAGTCGCATCCGGCTGCGCCAGGCCTTCTTCGATCATCACATGGGAACCGATCCCGCGGTCCACGTCATAAACCTTGATTCCCCTCTTTTTTGCGAACTCGCGGCAGACCTGCTGGTTGTCGGCGTATTTCAACGAGCAGGCCGGCACACAGAGGTCAAAAGTGAAAAAAGTCTTTTGATTGTCGGCCAGCGGAGCACTCCCGTACTCCCGCTCGTAGTTCATGACCACGTTCGGGCCCCCAAAATCCCGGGCCGACCGAACATCCAGGTTCATCCAGACGATCTTTCCGGGTTGGGCATCCTCTTTTGTGTGGTCCTGGATGATCTTTTCGATGACTGTCCGACCCATAATTTATTTATCCCCTCTCAGAGTTCTGAGGCCACGGCGTGGGCCACATCCAGGGCAGTTGATTTCCCGCCCAGGTCATAAGTTCTCACTTTCCCTTCTTTAATCACACCGGCGATGGCTTCCTCCAACCTCACAGCCCTGTTCTCTTCTCCCAGCCACTCGAGCATCATTTTTGCGGCCAAGAGCATGGCTGTGGGATTAACTTTGTAGAGCCCTGTGTATTTCGGCGCTGAGCCGTGCGTGGGTTCGAACACCGCATAATCATCCCCGATATTCCCGCTGCAGGCAAAACCCAGGCCTCCGACAAGCTGGGCAGAAAGGTCGGAGATGATATCCCCGAATAAATTCTCTGCCACCAGGACATCGTAGTCCTGAGGATTCTTCACCAGCCACATGGCCATCGCGTCCACATTCGCCTCCCAGAATTCCACATCCGGATACTCCTCCGCCATCTCCCTGGCAATATCCAGGATGAAACCTCCGGTCTCTCTCAGCACGTTGGGTTTTTCCACAAGAGTCACGGAGCGGCGCTTTTTCTTCCGCGCATACTCAAAAGCCCTCTTCAAAATTCTCGTGCAGGCCTTCCTGGTCATAATTCTCGTCGAGAAGGCAATCTCCTCGAGAGGAAGGCTCTTGAATTTGGCCATCTTGGGGTGAACGAGCAAGGCCTGTCTGACCTCTTCCGGAAGCGGGTGGAATTCCACGCCCGCGTACATGCCTTCAGTGTTCTCTCGGAATATGACCAGGTCGATATCATCCCTGTAATTGAGGGGATTCCCCGGATACGCTTTGCAGGGCCTGAGGTTTGTGTAGAGGTCGAATTCCTGTCTCAGGCGAACGATCGGGCTGAAATAACTCAATCCCTTGTCCCTCAACGCGGGATCGAGCTCTTTCAAGGCGTCCTCTTTCGGCTTGGACGTGATCGCTCCGAACAGGCAGACATCCGTCGACTTGAGCATCTGAGTGGTCCGGTCTGGAAGCGGATTTCCCTCCCTGCACCAGAATTCCCATCCGATGTCCCCTTCCACATATTCGGCATCTAAACTTATCTTCTCCAGGACGATCAGGGCGGCTTCGATGACTTCCTTCCCGACTCCGTCACCGGGCAGCACGGCGATCCTGTACTTTGCCATTTGACCTCCTCTACTTCGTTCCCTTCATTTTCTTCTTCGTGTAAGGAATCAGCCCCCCCTCCTCTAATATACCCAGAACCGATTCCGGAAAAGGAGAGAACGGGAAAGCTCCTCTAGCGGTTATAATTTTTCCTGAAGAAAAATCTATTTCGATCTCCTCTCCGTTGGCGACGCTGTCCGCAGCCTTCTCGGATTGGAGGACCGGCAGTCCCTGGTTGATGGCGTTCCGGAAAAAGATCCGGGCAAAAGACTTGGCAATCACGGCCTGGACTCCGGCATGTTTCAGACACGCGGCGGCCTGCTCCCGTGAGCTGCCGCAACCAAAATTCCGGCCGGCCACGATCACGTCTCCGGGTTTGACCTTCCGGGCGAAATCCGGGTCGAGATCCTCCAAGGCATGACGGGCCATCTCTTCTGGCTCCATGACAGAATAGGTGTACTTTCCAGGAAAAATCACATCCGTGTTGACATCATCCCCGTACTTCCAGACTCTTCCCTTCTTCATAATAACTTTCTCGGGTCAGTGATCTTTCCCTCGATAGCGGATGCGGCCACCGTGGCCGGAGAAGCTAAATAAATCTCGGAATCGCGGCTTCCCATCCGTCCCCGGAAATTCCTGTTGGCCGTGCTCAACGCCACTTCACCGGGAGCGAGGATTCCCTGATGAGCTCCCAGGCACGGTCCGCAGCCCGGGTTGAGGATAACGCATCCGGCCTCCGCCAGGATTTCAATAATCCCCTTTTTTAACGCATTGAGATATTCCTGTCTCGAAGCCGGGATGACAAGAACTCTCACTTGAGGATGAACCTTATTTCCGTTCAATAATCCGGCCGCCACTTCCAGGTCCTCAATCCTGCCGTTTGTGCAGGTCCCGATCAAGGCTTGATGAAAACCGGTTCCCTCTACTTCGGAGATGGGTTTGACATTGTCCACGGTATGGGGGCAGGCCACCTGAGGCTCCAAAGAAGAGATGTCGTGCTTGAGGACAGCCTCGAACGTGGCATCCGGGTCAGATGTCACTGCGTGAAAATTCTCTTTCGCGCGGCCTTCGAGCCATTGAATGGTCTTCTCATCCGGCTCACAGTATCCGTTTTTGGCTCCCATCTCCGCTGCCATGTTGGTCAACACCAGGCGGGAGGCCAGACTGAATCTCCGGACCGCCTCGCCCGAGAATTCCAAAGCCTTGTAATTGGCCCGGTCTGCGCCTTCATCTCCGATTATCTTGAGAACAACATCTTTGGCATAAACTCCGGGGGGAAGCTTTCCGGAAATCTCTATTTTTATGGTCTCGGGCACTTTGAGCCAGATCTCGTCCGAAGCCCAGAGAGAAGCGACCTCCGACCGGCCGATTCCCGCGGAAAAGGCCCCGAATGCGCCGTAGCTGGTGGTGTGAGAATCCGCGCCCAATATCAATTTCCCTGGAAGTGCAAAGCCGTTTTCTGAAAAAACCTGGTGACAGATACCGTTCGGCACGTCGAAAAAGTTCGGGATGCTCTGCGCGGCCACAAACTCTCTGATCGTTTTATGATTCGCGGCGTATTTTTCGCTCGAAGCAGGGACGATGTGGTCGAGTATGATGACAAGTTTCTGAGGAGCCTTCACATTTTTGACCCCGAGTTTCTTAAATTCCTTGATGATCGCAGCGGAATTATCGTGCGAGAGAATATGATCCGGAGATACTGTGACCACCTCTCCAGCCCGGGCATCTCTTCCCGCTTTTGACCCGAGGACCTTCTCTGAAAACGTCTTCCCCAAAACTTCTTCCTTTGTCTTACTCTAAGCTTTTTTCCTCTGCCATTGCGAGCGCAGCGCGGCAATCTCGTTCATTTTGTGTCATTGCGAGCGGAGCGCGGCAATCTCGTACAGAAAAATTTTTTTTATTTTTATGAGATTGCCACGTCACTTCGCTTCTCGCAATGACACCTTAAATCCAATCTCTATCTCTTATGAAATTGTTTCGCTCCATTCGTAATCATATCAATTCTGCATTCCTGATAAATTGGGGACTGTCCCCAATTTGTTAAAATTCCTTTCTTGTGCTTTTCTTATTTTTTTATCTTCAGAGCTTCGAAATTGACGAAGTCCGCATGGTTGACGATCACAGCTTCCACAGTCTTCCGGGCTCCATCCCCTTCCTTAGAATGGGCCGCGATGATATGGACCACTTCCTTGGGAAGTCCGTGCTGGGATGCGAACGCAGCTCCAGAAATCGGATGGCGAAGAAGCTCTCCGCCCCTGCTTTTGACAAACTTCCCTTTTTCTCTCTTGTATTCGAACAGTTTGCCCACATCATGCAGGAGGGCTCCGGAGAGAAGATAATCCCGGTTCAGAGTGACCTTTCCTTTATACTCTTCGACCATGACCTCGCTGATCTCCAACGAACTGAGAGTCACGGCGCGCGTGTGTTCGACGATGCTCACAGGGGTTTCATTGATCAACAGGGTGAAAGGCATCTGACGGAGGTCATCTATCGTCCATCCTCCTTCCTTAATGGCCTCTATCCAGACTTGGATCGTTTGCTCCTTAAGCTTAGTGTCCTTGATCAGATTGAATTCCGGCATGATGGATAAAAGCTCTTTTTTCATTCGACCTTCCTTTCTCCGGGCCCGTCATACTCATAATCCTGGGGATCGACCTTTCGCATGGGCCTCATTCGCGTCATCTCTTCGTGGACATGGGCCACCAAGCCAGGAACCCGGGCGATGATGAAAAAAGCGTTACCGATCTCTGGAGGAATATCCAAATCGCAGAGCAGAGCCGCAATCGCTCCATCGACGTTGATCGGAAGATTTTTGCCCATAAGCTCTTCAAGGCCTTTCTCCACCGCACGGGCAATCCGGACAAACTGGCCGGCTAAACCCAGCTCCTCTGCCAGGGAAAACAGCTTCTGAGTCCGCGGATCCCGGGTATGGATGCGGTGACCGAAGCCAGAAGCCCGCTTCCCCTTCTCCTTCATTTCTTTGAGGACTTCACGTGCGACTTCCTCTTCCGATGCCTTTGTCTCCTTCACCCTTCGCGCAATCTCCAGGAAGAGCTTCATCCCCTCCTCGATCGCGCCTCCATGATAACGGGAAATCGCAGAGACACCGGCAGCCACGGCGGAGTTGAGCTCCGCCCCTGTAGAAGCGACAGTCCTCGCTGTCAGAACCGAAGGAGGGCTGGCGCCATGATCTACCGAAGACACGAAAATCGCGTCCACAAGCTTCCCCTTTTCGGGCGACGGGAATTCTCCTTTCAACACCAGATAAATGGCCTGAGCAAACGAGATCTTTCCGATGAGCTGGTCGACCGGATACCCTCGCAGGCATATTTTATTCGGTTTCACATCAGTGATGGCTGTTTTCCAGTGAAACTCGCCCATTGTCATCCTCCCTTGACGTTTTTCAGTTTTTTTGCCATTTTGGGGATATCGGATACCGAGTCCGCCAGATGGACTCCGGCCCTTGTCAGTCTTTCGACCTTACTCTCATACGAACCCTTCGACCCCTCGACGATGGCTCCGGCATGGGAAAACCGGGTTCCGGATTTGGCGGCTTTTCCGCCGATGAACGCAATCAGCGGCTTCGTGAGCTTTCCTTTCTGTATAAGGTCTGCGACCCGTTCTTCCTGGGATGTTCCGATCTCGCCGAACATCACGACCATCCGTGTCTCGTCATCTTTCTCGAACAACTCCATGACCTCCGGATGAGACAATCCGACAACCGCATCTCCCCCCACGTGAACAATCGTGCTCTGTCCGAATCCCGCATCCGTCAGATAATAGGATATGGCCGATGTCATCCCGCCGCTGCGCGAGCTGACTCCGATATCACCAGCGGCAAACCATTCCTTCGCCCTCTCCGCACGGCCGCCGATCATTCCCAGGACGGCTTTTCCAGGGCTCACAAGACCGAGGGTGTTCGGACCGACGAAACACGCACCTTTTTCCTGAGCCAGGCGCGAGATTTCCAGGACGTCATAGATGGGGACACGGTCGGGGACGACGACCAAAAGCTTGACCCCCGCATCGATAGCCTCTAAGGCCGCATTCTTCACCAATCCGGCAGGAACAAAGATGACGCTGGCATCTATCGGGCCCGTTTTCTCCCCTGCCTCTTCCACTGTATCGTACACGGGAACTCCATGAACCTCTCCGCCCCCTTTCCCGGGTGTGACTCCTGCCACTACCTGTGTTCCGTAATCCTTCATCAGCTTTGTGCGGATCATCCCCTCCCTTCCGGTTATTCCCTGGACAATCACCTTGGATTTTTCGTCGACTAAAATCGCCATTTTCGTATCTCGTTATCCCAATAAGAATGCATCTGGGATTCTTTATTCTCCCTCGTTCTTGGCCAGTTTTTCCCTGTACTCTTTGAGACCCGGAATCGGGAGATAAATCACTATCGCATCCTTTTCATGAAACTTGCAGTAGATCTCACAAGCCAGACATTCCGTGCATTTCCCAGTTTTGGCTTCCACCAGTGGAATCGAGAGCACGGACTTCCCTTCCTCGACCTTCAGGATCCCGGCCGAACAGGCTTCGACACACCCTTTGGACTGGCAGTCCGGACATTTCTGATGGTCGATGAAGATTCTCCCGGTCAGAGTCTCAAAAAAATAGAGGTCGTCGGGCAGATCGGGCAAATCGATAGGCCGGACGGCATGAACCGATTCGCTCTTCTCTGTCAGCTCCTCCAACCTCTGGGAACAGAATTCCGGAGAGTCGTCCCGTCCGTATCCCTCCACTGCAGCAGGGATATCTTTCAGATAGGTCCCGAGGATTTCGATGGCTTTCTCCTCAAAATTCCCGCCGAGTCGGATCACGGCGGGAATCTCTAGGTTCTCTTCATGAAAGGCTTTGACCATCCCGCGGGCCGAATGATACTGTTCCTGGCTGGCCACGCCCGAACCGGAGGCAAAATACCCTTTGATATTCGGCTGGGAAAGGATGATCTTTGCCGCCCTGTAGACTTTGCTGGCCGAAGGATTGCCGCTCGTGTCGCAGTAATCGGCCAGCTTGAATCCCTTATCCAGCACGGCATCCATGGACATCATCGAACCGCCTCCTCCGGCCCCGTGAAAACCGATATACTTTTCTCCACGAGGAATGTCCTCTACCATCTGCAAAAAGTAAAACGTCCCCCGGTGATCATTCTCCTCCACCTGATAGGCTATTTTCTCCAGCCTTGACGGCGGCCTGTCAAACTCTCTGGCCACCTCGATGTCCAGCTCAGGATGGCGGAAAACCGCGTAATCATCCACGGCGATATGGCAGTCAGCGGCCAAAACTAAATCATTCTTTGTTATGACCAGAGGATTGATCTCTGCGGACCGGGCATCATACCTGCGGGCGACTCTGTACAGCTTGGCCAGGACAGCGGAGAGCTGGACCAGAAGCTTCCCGGAGAATCCGGCTCGCCGAAGAAGGTTGCGCACTTCGAAATCCCTCAACCCGGTCAATATATCGATCGGGATTTGAAAGATCTTATCCGGATGTTCACTGGCAATCTCCTCAATCCCCGTCCCGCCTATTGAACTGAAAACCAGAAGAGGCGCTTTCCTCGCATCATCGATCACAAGCCCTACAAAACACTCCGTCTTGATATTCAACTTTTCTTCGACCAGGATCTTATCGACGATGAAGTTGCCGACCTTCATTCCGAACATCTCTCGTGCGGCGGCTTCTGCCTCTCCCACACCTTCTGCAAAACGAATCCCGCCTCGGTCGGCTCGTCCTGTGAGCCAGACCTGAATCTTCAAAACCACAGGACCCCCGATCCGGAACGCAATCTGGCGCACATCCTCAGGAGTAAAGGCCAATTCGCCCTTCGGAACGCGAATCCCCATGTTCTTCAGGAGTTTTTTGCTCTGATATTCGAAAAGCCGTGCCATTTGCTTTTTCCTGTCGTTCCCCTATTATTCAAACAGCGGGATTTTTTGTCAACTCAAACAGATCTCATTCGATTGACAGAAAACTCACCCCTGTGCTATCTTAACCGAGACTGAAGAGGAGAAGACGCAAAGCGGGGAAGTGTTGGGTTGGAGAAGGAAGAAATAAATATCGATCCTCAAAAAAAGCACAGGAAAGAGTCACAGCGTGACCGATTGAAAAAATCGGCATACGGTTATTCGTTTGTTCGACAGTCCGCTTCGACTCGGTTTTTACAATACCTGAAGTAAAGAGGTTGAATTCACACAAATCCCGGGTGAAAAATGAAGAAAAAGAAGATCTTGATCGTCGAGGACGAACGAATCGTCGCCGAAGACATAAAGATGAAACTCGAGATGACCGGTTACTCTGTTGCGGACATAGTCAGTTCTGGAAAGGAAGCCATCAAAAAAACAGAAAAGCTTGAACCGGATCTCGTCCTGATGGACATCGTCCTGGAAGGGAAAATGGATGGGATCGAAGCGGCCGGAGTCATACTTTCCCGGTTCAATATTCCCGTCGTTTATCTCACCGCGTATTCCGACAAAAAGACTTTGGCAAGGGCCAAAGCCACGGAACCATTCGGGTTTATCATCAAACCTTTCGAAGCCCCGGAAATATACACAGCCATCGAGATGGCCCTTTACCGGCATACGCTCAGAAACATGCTCAAAGAGAGTGAAGAAAGATACAGGGCTCTGTTTGAACGTTCTCTCTCCTATGTCTATGTGCATAATTTTAAAGGACAATTTATCGATGCGAATCCAGCCGCTCTCAAAGCGCTGGGTTACACACGAAAAGAGATGACCCCCCTCAATTTCGCTTCTTTACTCGACAAAGGCCAGTTGCCCAGAGCCTTCAAATCCCTTCAAGAAATCATTCGCACCGGCCATCAGAAAAAACCAGATGAATACAAATTGAAAAGAAAAGACGGCCGCTTTATCTGGGTCGAGACCGAAGGTTCGCTCATCTATAAAGACGGGAAACCTTTTGCTGTCCAGGGCATCGCACGAGATATCACGGCAAAAAAGATGGGAGAAAAAGCCCTGAGAGAATCCGAGGAAAAATTCAGGACTCTCGCGGAGAAGTCTCCGAACATGATATTCATCCACAGGGAGGGCAGAATCGTCTATGCCAACAAACGCTGCGAAGAAATGATGGGATACGCAAGGAAGGAATTCTACTCCCCTGATTTTGAATTTTTCCGCTTGATTGCGCCAGAATATCTTGAAAAGATAAAATCGTTTTACAGCAAGCATAAGAAAGGAAAAGATGTCAGGCCCTATGAATATGCTCTCATCACCAAAGACGGGGAACGGATCGAAGCCATCCTCACATCACGGTTGATAAATTACGAAGGGGAAAAAGCGATACTCGGCATCATCACCGATATCACTGAGCTCAAGCGCGCCGAGGAAGTCATCAGAGAATCCCGCGAGCAACTGCGGAAACTGGCCACCCATATACAATCTGTTCGAGAGGAAGAGAGGACGGCCGTCGCCCGGGAAATCCACGATGAACTCGGTCAGGCGCTGACCGCCATAAAAATGGACTTATCCTGGCTGGATAAAAAAATACCCAAAGAATACCGCCCTCTCTTTAAGAAGACGAAAGAAATGTCTGAATTGGTCGACTCCACGATTCAAACAGTGCAGCGAATCTCTGCGGAATTGAGGCCCGGTTTGCTGGATGACATCGGCCTTCTGGCCGCCGTAGAGTGGCAGGCGGAAGATTTCCAAAAAAGAACCGGAATCTCCTGCGACCTGTCCGTAAGCTCTCAGGATATCACCCTGGATCAGGACCGCTCCACGGCCTTATTCCGCATTTTCCAGGAGACGCTCACGAATATCAGCAGACATGCTTACGCGTCACGGGTGAGAGTGAACCTAACCATGAAGGACAATACCTTAGAACTCAAAGTCAAAGACAACGGCAGAGGAATCATCGAAGAAAAGATCTCGAACCCAAAATCTCTGGGGCTGATGGGAATTCAGGAACGCGTTCACTCTCTGGATGGAAAGATCAATATCAGAGGAATCCCGAATAAGGGAACAACGGTGACCGTGTCCATCCCTCTTCACGGGCAAGGAGACAGCCGGTGATCAAAATACTCATCGCGGACGACCATCCGATCGTCAGGAAAGGCTTAAAGGAAATCATCGAAGAGACTCCGGGCATGAAAGTGGTCGACGAGGCCTCCAACGGTCAGGAAGTATTAGAAAAAGTTTTCCAGAAAGATATAAATGTTGTTCTGCTGGATATCTCCATGCCCGGAAGAAGCGGGCTGGATATCCTCAGAGACTTAAAAAGGTTAAAACCGAAGCTCGTGGTTCTCGTCTTGAGCATACATCCTGAAGAACAATACGCTGTGCAGGCGCTTAAAGTCGGGGCGTCTGGATACTTGACCAAAAAAAGTGCTGCTGAAGAACTGCTCACGGCCCTGCGGAAAGTCTCCAGCGGAGGGAAATATATCTCGTCCTCCCTGGCAGAGAAACTGGCCTATGCTCTGGAGAAGGATGTTGAGAAACCACTTCATGAGACTCTCTCTGTCCGCGAATACGAGGTGATGCGCTTGATCGCTTCGGGGAAAACCGTGACAGAAATTGCCAAGGAACTGTTTCTGAGTCCTAAGACGATCAGCACCTATCGCGCCCGGATCCTGGAAAAAATGCGCATGAAGAACAACTCGCAATTGGTGCGGTATGCGATAAAAAATCGGCTCGTCGAATAAAGGTGTAAAAGGGGACAGTCCCCATTTTTTTACAAAGGGGCAGCCCCCATTTTTTCTATGGCTTTGTCAGACAAAATCTGACATAAAAATCAGCTAATTCCCTATACCATCCCTTGCTCTTTTTTTATAGCCTTATTCATCCGGATCATTCATGAGTCGAGGTGGCTGGAAACGCAAAGAACACGGCTTGCCGCTTTAATTCTTCACCGCGAGTGATCTGCAGCTCCTCGAATAAAAGGAAAGAGAACAAAAGCTTGATTACTGATACCAAGAAAAAAGAGCACAGGCTTTCTTCACCTTTTGCAGGTCCCTTTTTCTTTCTCAAGGCATTCCTCATCGTCGCGGGAAAAGGGGCCTATTCCCTTTTTTCTTGAAAACGTTATAACGGAACTCTTCATGAAAGTCCTTGTGGTGGATGACTCGGCACTCCTGCGGAAAAGGCTGATATCCATGATTTCCGAGCTCCCCGGAGTCACAGCGATCGGTCAGGCCCAAGGTGCGCCCGAGGCTCTGAATTCTATTCAAGAATTCAATCCAGATGTGGTGATACTGGATATCCGGTTATCCGATGGCAACGGGATTGAAGTCCTCAAGAAAACGAAGAAAGATAGTTCTGCTTCCGTAACAATCATGTTCACCAACTATCCCTTCCCGCAGTACCGCAAAAAATGCCAGGAAGCCGGGGCGGATTTCTTCTTCGATAAATCCACCGAATTTCATAAAATCGCGGATGTGCTCAAACACATCCCAGAATCCCAGGACAATGCGGCTGAAAACTTGAAAATCAGAAAGAATTAAACATGACATATCGGTCCCGAACACACATCCATTTCATCAATCGGGGCCCTCACTTCCTCAAAAAGGGGAGGTTAAAATGAAAAACATTGAAAAAAGCAAAGAACAACTCCTCAGAGAGCTTACCGAGCTGCAGAAGCGGAATGAAGAATTAGAAATCACGGAAATCGAACAGATGCAGAAAGAGCAGGTCCTGAGGGAGTCTGAAAAAAAATACAGCTTGCTTGTGGAATCCTCGACGGACATGCTGTTCACGGTCGATCTCAAGGGCAACTTTCTGTTCACCAATAAGGCATTCAAGAAATGCCTGGGATATTCCAAAGAGGAGATGAAAAGGATCAACGGGTTCGCACTGGTCCATCCCGAGGATATGGACAAAGTGAAACAGCAGTTTGCTCAGATCATAGCGGGCAATGCGGTCAATGATATCGAGTACAGATACAAGACCAAAGACGGCCCCTACATCCACATCCTCAATAACGCCGCACCCATTTCTGATTCTGAAGGAAACATCGTCGCCGCCCTCGGGATCGCCAGGGATATCAGCTACAGAAAAAAAATAGAAGAAAAATTGCAGGTGGCGCATGACGAGCTCGAGCAACGAGTTGCCGACAGGACTGCGGAGCTTCTGGTCTCCAATGAAAAGCTGAACGAGGAAATTAAAGAGCGCATACGGATGGAGGAAGCGCTTCGAGAGTCAGAAGCCAAACTCAAGATCATACTGGAGAACGTCCGAGACGTGATCTTTCAACTTTCTCTTCAGGGCTTCATTCAGTATGTGAGCCCGAATGCCGAATCAATTTACGGGTATAAACTCGATCAGCTGATCGGAAGGCATTTTAAAAAAACAACTCCGATGAGCGACATGCCCAAAGCCATAAAAGCACTGAATCAGGTTCTTTCAGGAAAAGAGATCGAGCATTTTGAGATCAATCAACTGAATCCCAAGGGAAAGATCATTCCCACGGAAATCAATGTCACACCAGTGAAGAAAGATGGAAAGATCATCGCGGTTCAAGGCGTCATGAGGGATATCACCGAGCGCAAGAAGGCGGAAGCCACTCTGCGCGAGAGTGAAAAAAAATACCGGGCTATTTTCGAGTCCTTCCATGACGTGTACTTCCAAGCGGACAAAGAGGGCCGGGTCGTCCAAATCAGCCCATCGGCCCGCGCACACGCGGGGTATGCCCCAGAAGACATCATCGGTCATCCGGTGACAGATTTTTATCTCGAGCCGGAAGACAGGGAGACCTTTGTTCAAAAGTTGAAGGAAACAGGAGCCGTCAACGATTATGAACTCAAGCTCAAGGCGAAAAACGGAAGCGTGATAGAGACCTCGATAAGCGCGCACATCGCTTACGGAGAAGACGGGGAACCGAACGGAGTCGAAGGAGTGCTCCGGGACATCACCGAACGCAAGCGCGCGGAGGAGGCACTCAAAGAAAGCGAAGAAAAACACCGGGACTTGATTGAGAACTTGAACGAAGTCATCTATTCTCTCGATAAGAACGGCAAGGTCACCTACGTCAGCCCCGCGGTCAAATCTCTTTTGGGCTACACTCCTGAGGAAATCGAAAGTCAAGCCATTGGCGGCATGGTCCACAAAGACGATTTGCCGGGGGCAAGAGAGGCTATTCAGAAAATCCTCTCGGGAAAGAACCAATCCCATGAGTATCGAATCATTGCAAAATCCGGAAAGGTCCGTTGGATCCTCACGTCAAGCCGGCCGATTCTCAAAGATAACCGCGTCACCGGAATTCAGGGATCATTGATGGATATCACTGAGCGCAAAAAAACAGAAAAAGAGCTGATCGAGAGCGAAAAAAAATACAGAGATTTGATCGAAAAATCAATCCAGGGGGTCGTCATTCTCCAGGAGGGCCGCATCGTTTTCGCCAACAGAGCCCTGGCCAAAATCATGGGATACACAGTGAAGGAACTTTTGGATTTTACACCTAAAAAAGTCAAGGAACTGGTGCATCCCGAAGACCAGGAGCTTGTATGGGGACGCTTGAAAGACCGCTTAGCTGGCAAGCCCCAACCTCCGCACTACGAATACCGCAGTCTCCGGAAAGACGGCAATCTCGTGTGGCTGGAAATGTTCGCCAGCCGAATCATGTTCGACGGAAAACCGGCCATCCAGGGAGCTGTCATCGATATCAGCGAGCGTAAACACGCCGAGGAAGCGCTCCGGGAGAGCGAAGAGAAGTATAAGACTCTGGTGGAAACGTCTCCGGATTCGGTGGCGGCCACGGATATGGAAGGCCGGATCATTTTCGCTTCCCCCCAAACACTCAAAATGCTCGGATATAAGAGAACCCAGGAATTGGTCGGGAAAAGCGCCTTTGACCTGATCGCTCCTGAAGACCATGAACGCGCCAGAAAAGACTCTCAAAAAGTTATAAAGGACGGATTCCTCAAAAACATTGAGTACAACATGTTGAAAAAAGACGGAAAACGTTTAACCGGGGAATTCAGCAGCACTTTGATAAGAGATCTGGACGGGAACCCGAAAATGGTCATCGCCACGACAAGGGACATTTCAGAGCGAAAAAAAGCGGAGGAATCGCTCCGGGAGAATGAGGAACGCTTCAGAACAATGGTCGAGACTGCTCCGGGTATGCTGATGATTGCCGACTCAAAAGGTAACAACATCTATGTCAGTCCCAACTGCGAAAAGCTCACTGGCTACACCCAGCAAGAGCTCCAAAATGAAACGAAATGGTGGGTCCATAAAGATGACACTCCCCAAGCGAAGAAAATATTCAAACAAACTTTTCAAAAGGGAACCGGAGGGAAGAATTACGAATATAAAGCCGTCAAGAAAAACGGAGATATCTGGTACGCTTCAAGCACCTGGGAGCCTCTGTGGGGTCAAAAAGGACAGTTCCTGGGCGTTGTCATGCAGACGATCGACATCACCGAACGCAAAAAAACAGAAGAGGAGCTGCATGCCCGGGAAGCTTATCTTGATCATCTGTTCGATAGCGCTCAAGAAGCCATCACTCTGGCTGACAGCCAGGGCCGAGTGCAGCGCGTCAATCATGAATTCTCCCGATTATTCGGATACACACAAGAAGAAGTCGCCGATAAATTTCTGGATGACCTGATCGTCCCTCCGGACTTCAAGAAGACGGCCACATCGATCACACGGGACGTCGCGAAGGGGGGAAGAGCCGCTTTCGAGGCCATCCGCTGCCACAAGGACGGAACATTGATCGATGTATCGGTTCTTGCGTCTTCGATTATCATAAATGACAAGCTCGTCGGGACCTACGGCATCTACCGAGATATTACCGAACGCAAGACAGCCGAAGATCAGATCAAAGCGTCGCTCAAAGAGAAGGAGATTCTTCTTCAAGAAGTCCATCACCGGGTGAAGAACAACATGCAGATCATATCCAGTCTCCTCAACCTGCAATCCAGGCATATCACGGATGAGAAGTCTTTAAAGCTGTTCAAGAGCAGTCAAAGCCGAGTCAAATCCATGGCTCTCATCCATGAGAGGCTGTATCAATCCAAAGACTTCACGCGCGTGGATGTAGCCAACTATATTCGGGGACTGACCAACCACCTGTTCACCACATACGGAATCAGCAAGGAGGCCATAGGCCTGAAAATCAACATCAAAAACATTATCCTGGGCATTAACACCGCCATTCCCTGCGGTCTGATCATAAACGAGCTTGTTTCCAACTCTTTGAAGCATGCTTTCCCGAACGGGAAAAAGGGCGAAATTCAAATCTCGATGCGCCCGTTGAACGGAAATGAAGTCGAACTGACTGTCCGCGACAATGGAGTCGGCATGCCCGAAGACGTGGATTTCAACAACACGAAATCTCTGGGCCTGTACCTGGTGAACATACTGGCAAAAGACCAGTTGAACGGCGAGGTCAAAATAGACAAAAAGGAAGGGACCGGGTATCACTTTCGGCTGAAGATAAAAAGATGACAAAGCACACAAACACTGTCGTTGAAGATCAAAGAATATTCCGCATCGTTCTTTCCCTTAAATGAGAGGAGGAACAGGAAAATGAGAGAAAAGATACTCATCATCGATGACGAAAAAGACTTCACCTATTTTATCAAAGAAAACCTTCAGCTCATCAGCAACTACACCGTCCTCACCGCAAGAAGAGGAAGGAAAGGGATAAGGACAGCCCTTAAAGAAAACCCGGACCTTATCCTTCTCGATATGATGATGCCCGGTCTCAATGGATATGAAGTCTTGAAAAGACTGAGGAAAAACGAAAAAACATATCATATTCCGGTCATTATGATGACAGAAAGCAGCTCTGATGTGTCATGGGACAAAGAATCTGGATTCTCGGCGGATGACACGATCGTGAAGCCGGTCGAAACCAAAATTTTAAGAGCCAAAATCCATAACATCCTCTCTCCGAGGACATAAAATTTGAGCGCTGCAGAGTCTCCAGTGAGCGTCTCACATGAACATGAAGTCGTCAGGCGGGCGAAGAGAAATAAGCAGTTCCAATGCTTACCTCGACCACCATTCCTTTCAAATTCAATTCCCCGCCTGACGATATTCTCTTAAAAGCCACACATTCCCCGCGCATCTCCATTGATTTAGTCATTCCAGAATGTCAAAAACTTAAAACAAAAAAGCGCACAGTCCCCGAAGAAAAAGCAGCCTGCCCCCATTTTTCCCCTTTTTTCCTTTTTTGTTCGCCTTGATTTTTTTCCGGATTTAAGGAGAATTATTAACGAATTTCAAATATCGGCTGATTCATAAAAAACAACAGGACGTAAAAAAAGGATGATTTGGCAGCCATGAAAAGAAAGCCGATTATTGCGGCCCTGCTGTCTTCCGTGACTCCCGGGCTCGGGCAGGTCTATAACGGCCAGATGATCAAGGGGATCATCCTCTTCTTCGCCACATTCCTGATCGTCATCCTGCTGTCCTTGACAGGTTTGCAGTTTCATTTCTACGGATTAATGGCCCTCATCATGATCACGCTTCTCTTTTGGCTGTTCATAGTCGCAGAAGCCTGGGTCGCAGCGACGAAAATCAAAGAGATCAGGCTGAAACCCTACAACAAGTGGCCTATCTACCTGCTGATTGTCCTGCTGGCTTTTGGGATTGACGTAATCTCGACTGATTTTCTCCTCCATGACATCCTGGGTATCAGAGGATACAGAATTCAGTCAGGATCGATGCAGCCGACTCTCCGGGAAGGAGACTACGTGATGGTCAACATCAAACACCGCGGGTCTCAAAAGATGCGGAGGGGAGACCTGGTCGTTTACAAATTTCCGGAAGACCCGTCCAAGGAGTTTCTCGGCCGCGTGATCGGACTGGAAGGGGAAAAACTCGAGATCCAAAACAAGTGGGTGTATGTGAATGACCGCCTTCTTCAGGAGGATTACAAAACTCATGAGGACAGCCGGGTCTTCACCAAGAAAGATTCTCCTGACTCCGATTTTATTAGAGATAATTATGGCCCGGTGATCATCCCCTGGGGATCGTGCTTTGTACTGGGAGACAACCGCGACCACAGCCATGACAGCCGGTACTGGGGTTTTCTCCCTCTCAAAAATGTTACAGGTCAAGCTTCCTATATCTATCTCTCTTTGGATATCGTGCGAATCGGGAGGAGCTTGAGACGGCCGCAAGGTCAGTGAAAACTGCGAGAATTCATGAAAAAGAAAAACAAGGCTCCATCTCCTGAAGAAAAATCTTTCTGGAAAAAATCACTCGCAAAACTGAAGAAATTTTTAAAAATTCTTTTTGCCTTGGGACTCGACAAGCATTTGGATTATGACCAAGAGGAGAAAAATTCCGAAAAATCGAAAGAGAAAAAAATGAGATGAGAGAAAGCTGGCTGTTCTAGGGAAATAAGCAAAAGGGGATTATTGGTAGGTATCCTGTCCAGCCAGCCAAACAGGATTTTTTAGTATTATAACATAAATCATATAATATATGTAGTAATAATAAGTTTTTTTTAAAAAAAAATAAAATAATCCAAAAACAGCGCAGCCGAAAAATCCTTCCATGCTCGGTGAATCCAAGAAACCGTTTTGACATCCCGCATGCACCAGCGGAATCTGCGGCACACAGGCCCGGATATCCGAACACACCCATTCCCTTCTCCATCCAGCTAAAAACACCGCATACTCCGGGATGATTGTGTATTTTTTGAGAATGATGAAAAAAGGGGGGGCGCTGGCTGTTTGAGGGGAAAAGAAGCAAAAGGGGTTGACTGTGAATATACCCTGCCCAGCCAGCCTAACAGGGTCATCAATTTAGTCGAAGGACACTTGAAAAAATTGAATAAACAAAAAAAAATTTTAGCACAACGGATCAGCCCTCAATTTTTCCGCTTTGCATGGAGATACGATTTTTATTCTGATATTTTAAACTTCTTTATAGGGAAAGTGGAAAATTGAGACCTGACCCCTTTTTTGATTTGTGCCGTTTTCTGGTAAACTATTACTCAATTCGAAAAGGAGGTGACGCATGGCCACCTATATCATCCTCAGCCGGATTTCTCCAGAAGCATTCAGCGATCCGTTCGAATTCAAAAAAATCGCCGAAAATGTGGCTTCAAGGATCAAGAAAGATTGTCCTGATGTCGTATGGAAGGAAAGCTATTCGACGACAGGCCGTTTTGATGTGGTGGATATTATCGAATCCGATAACGCGGACCAGGTGATGAAAGCCGCCATGATCATCCGGGCCTACGGGCACTCAACAACAGAGACACTGGCCGGAATCCCCTGGGACGATTTCCTCAAAATGATTTAAAATCCAGTTATCAATAAAGCGCCCTGCTCACAGTCAAACGAATTATTCAATTTGACTCTTATTCCTTGACTTATTAGTATATACCTAAAAAATGCAAAAGGATTACGAGGATGAAATGTCCTCAATGCCAATTTGAAAATCCCGCCCACATCCGTTTCTGCGGGAATTGCGGCGAACAACTGTTTCAATCTGAGGAACAAACCCTTTCCCCCACCAAGACGCTCAAAACACCCTTGATCGGGTTAGATATCGGGACTCTGTTCGCAGGAAGGTACCACATCATCGAAGAGCTGGGCAGAGGAGGAATGGGCAAGGTCTACAAGGTATTTGACAAAGAACTCAAGGAGAAGATGGCGCTTAAGCTCTTGAGACCCGAGATCGCGGCTGATGAAAAGATGATCGATCGTTTCAGGAATGAGCTGAAATTCGCCCGCAAGATCACTCATAAAAACATCTGCCGCATGTATGATTTTAACAAAGACGAAGAAAACAGCTACATCACTATGGAGTACGTGTCGGGTGAAGACTTGAAATCCTCGGTAACTCGGATGGGCCCGCTCAGCGCGGGAAAAACTGTTTTTTTAGCCAGGCAGATGTGCGAAGGGCTGGCTGAGGCTCACAAATTGGGAGTGATTCACCGTGACCTCAAGCCTCAAAACATCATGATAGACAGAGCAGGCAACATCAGGATCATGGATTTCGGAATCGCTCGCTCTGTCCAAGCCAAAGGAGTGACGGCAACAGGAGTGATGATCGGCACTCCGGAATACATGGCTCCTGAACAGGTTGAAGGCAAGCACGTTGACCAGCGGGCGGATATCTATTCGTTAGGAGTGATACTCTTCGAACTTCTCACCGGAACTGTTCCTTTCGAAGGAGATACCCCGATAACCGTAGCAATCAAACATTTAAAGGACGAGGCTCCAGAGCCAAAAAAACTTAACGCGACTGTTCCCGATGATTTGAATAAAGTGGTGCTCAAATGTTTAGAAAAAGACAGGACAAAAAGGTACAAGAACGTAGAAGAACTGCTTTCTGCCTTAGATAAAATCGAAAAAGGAGTCCCCATCACAGACAGGATTGTGCCGGATAAAAAACCGACTCCTGTCGGCGAGACTCCTTTTTTTGGCAGTTATGCCCGTGAAAAGCCACAAATTAAAAAGTACTTGATTCCGGCCCTTGCAGTGATCGCCGCAGTTATCCTGGTCATAGCCCTCATTAAACTCTTGCCTCTACAGAAATCATCCGAGTCCTCACTTCCTCCTCCTCCAGCGCCCCCAACCCAAGAGGGAAAGATGGTCGTGAATTCTGTTCCCTCGGAAGCGAGTGTCTCCATTGACGGGAATCGACTCGGGCTCACTCCGCTGACTTCACCCTTGTCTCCCGGGAAACACAGTCTTCGAATCGAAAAATCAGGATATGAGGAGATAACAGAAGAAATCGAAATCGTCTCGGCTCAAACCATAGAGAAAAAATACACTCTCGATAGAATCCAGACAAAACCCCAACCCCCGAGAAAATTGAATGTGAAAATCTCTACGGTTCCGTCTCCCGCGAACATCTATATAAACGACCTGTTTGTCACCAGCTCTCCGTTCAGCGGTGAATACGAAAGAGGGCGCTACACGATACGGATTGAAAAACAAGGATACTCATCAGTCGAAGAAGAAATCGATCTCCGTTCAAATTTCTCCAAGACATACAGGTTGGAAAGGACCTACGGACGGTTCTCGATCAGCGCTCATCCCTATGCCGAGGTCGAGATCGACGGAAAACCGATAGGGAAACCCGGAGAGAGAGTTCCTCCTGTGAAAGTCGTCCGAGTCACATCAGGGCCGCACAGGATCAAATTCATACTGAAAGATTATACCGTTCAAGAGATAACAGAGGAAAGAGAAGAATCCGTTCTGCCAGGAGAAACCAAAAGAATCCATCACAAATTTGAAAATCTTCCTGAACCCGAGACGCAGACAAAGAGGGAAGAAACTCCTGCAGAAGAAACAGGAAAAGGATGGCTGGTCATCAATGCCTTTCCATATGCCCAAATTGAGATCGACGGGAAAAGTTATAGGGAGGTTCCTCCCGTTCTTAAAGTCGAATTGACTGCGGGCAAGCATATCGTCAAGTTTACCGCCTCGCGGTTGAATAAAACGCATACCATGGGAGTGACCATCGCCAAGGGCGAGCGAAAAGAAATCATGCATAAATTCGATTAAGGCTTAAAGAGAATACAAATGAAAAATAAACTCAGTCAAAGGGCAGTGACCATTTCGGTTTTGATCTTTACTTTAACTCTCTCTTCCCCCTTGCTTGCGTTTGAAAAAAGCATCCCCCAACAGAGCGAAACCGCAGAATTGATCAAAGCAGGAAAGGAATTGTACGAAAACGGAGAGTACAAAGAAGCCATCATCATGTTTTTGACAGCATTGACCAAGAGTCCATCAGTGGATGAACTTTCTGAAGCCTACTTCAACCTCTCTCTCGCCTATTTCGCTGATGGACAGAGCCAAAACGCAGAGGAGTATCTCCAGAAGATGTTTGAAATTCAGCCGGATAAAACTATCGATGAACGGTACTACCCGCTGAGTTTTGTGGAATTATTTAACCGTCTGAAACCTGAATCCAAGACTGAGCCCCAAATAAAGCCCGAACCTGAAAAAAAATCTCCGATGAAAACACAACCCGAGGTTGAAGCCAAGCCTGAACGCAAGACAGAGGCGGTATCAAAAAAAGAGGCACAAGAAGCCAAAGAAACTCCGTCACATGTCGAAGAGGGCGATTTGCTCCCTCTCGATCAGGTGGACATACCTCCTGAACTGATCAAAAGAGTCAATCCGGAGTATCCGGCTGTCGCCAAGAGAATGAATATACAGGGGACTGTGATTATCAATGCCCTGATCTCTGAAAAAGGGGATGTCATCGACACTGCGATTATTAGAGGAATCGAGGGGCCTTTCAGACTGAACGAGGCGGCTCAAAAGGCCGTTCAAAGATGGAAATTCAAGCCTGCCATGAAGGGAAACAAAGCCGTTAAAGTCTGGAAGCCGATCGCCATTAAATTCGCGGAAAAAAGAGCCAATCTCTAATGATCATTCCTTATTAGATTTATTATCAAAATTCGGGTGATTCCGGTTCCCCTCAAGGATTTTAACCCAGAAAAACTTCCCCGCGACTGTGCATAAAAAAGGGAAATGGAGAGGAGGTCCATTTCCCTTTGAATGCGAAATGCGCGTTTGAGTTCTACTCGACCCAGACTTTTATCGTGACATCCTCATCTTCATCCATGATTTCGATGAAAACCATCGGACCGTGCTTTTTCAGTTCTGCGAACACTTCTTTGAGGTCAATGTCGCAGTCATCTCCGATATCGAAGTGCTCCTCGTGCGAACATTTCAAAAAAGCTTCCACAACGCTGATCGGCAGCGTGACTTTGATTTTGGTTTTTCCCGTTTCGTTATCCGTGATCAGCACTTTGAACCACTGGACTTCCTGTCCGGGCGTGTAGTCCGGATTCTTCTTGACAGCCTTCTTGACGGTCTGGACGTCATCGTTGACATCAGAGAAAAGAAGGCTCGGCAGGAAAATCGCAAACACAAACAGAATTAAGATTAAAATGACAGCTTTTTTCATCTTAGGCCTCCAAATTTTTTTATTCTATCCAGATCTTGATGACTGTTCCTTCTTCTGGATTTTCTATCTCAATGATCCCCCCTTCTTCCATCAGAGTTTTTGTAATCGTGTCCAGATCATACCCCTCCTTTCTCAGCTCCTCTTTTTCTTCCTCAGACATCGAGCCAAACACCACATCAGCCAGTGCCCAGGGGATGTTGATCTTCAGAGTCAACTTGCCGTTTTTCCAGACTCTTATTTTCAGCAGCAGCGCACGTCTCTCCGGCATTTCATCTTCCAGGTCCTTCAACGCGTCCGGGTTGATCCGGAGCAGGGCGATCTTGGCCCTGTCTCTGAGCTCATTGTCTTTTTCCTTCTTGACGATTTCTTCGAGGACAGGAACCGCCTGGGCCGCAATCTTCTTTTCCTCTACCTGGCTCAATCGAATGGCCGCAAAATATCGGACCACCCTGTTCGGACTGGAAAGCCTTTTTTCTATTTCTGATAGATAGGACCTTCTCCCCTTCTGGTAAAGCACGAAGGACAGATCGATGATTTCTGTCTCTGCATCTTCCGCCAGGCTCTTGCTCCGGTCTTTCCGCTCGAGGTAAGCCTGGTACGCTTCCAGAGCGTCCCGCTCCTTGCCCCTCTGTTCCTTCAGGCATTTGGCCCTGTAGAACACAGCCTGAGAAGTCCAGGGGCTGTCCGGATATTCATCGATGAGCTGCTCCAGTTTTTCCTGAGCCTTTATCCATTCCTTATCGAAGATCAGGATCTTGGCTTCCATGAAAAGCTCCTCATCCGGCTGGAAGCGCGCAAATGCTTGAAGGACAAAGGCCGCAAGAAGGAAAATCCCGATGTAGAGAACCGTTTTTTTCATCTTACATCTCATCATATCTCTCCAACTCTTTCGTTAATAGATTTATCTTCAATAAAATCTGTCTGTCTTCGATCATTCTCTGGAGTTTATTGACCTCTTCTGCAGAAAGATGGACGCTGATCTGCGTCAGCTCGAAAAAGAGGAATTCAATCTGGTCGCATATCGCTTTCGCCTTGGCCAGCTGGAACTTGTCCAACTGCGGATTGATGTACTTTTTCTTGGCCAAAAGGTCCCTGGCCTGCTCGGCCGCATACTCACTCTGCCAGAAGTCCGCCGATTGTTCAGAAGGAGATTGCACAAAATCCAGGAGCAGGTACTGACTCCTCTCCAGATAGTCCAGCGTATCCCTCCTGGCCATCTCCAGCTCCACTTCTTCCAGAAAATCTTGAGAGGCGTAGTATTCTCTTCCGTTGAGCTCACCCGGTTGCGGTATCCGGAACACCATGAGAGTCACGATTATCCCCAGAACAGCACCGATCAAAATGCCGGCTAAGACCGGTCTCAGCCTGGGCGCGAAGAGAAATCCTGAAGCTTTCTCCAACCAGGATTCCCGCCGAGGTCGTGCGTCTTTCTTCAGGGCCTTCTCGGCTACCTGCTCAGGTAGAGCCTGCCAATCGACGGATGCCACCGCATCCTCTATATCCTGTTTAAAAACATCCGCCGCTTGGGTTATCTTCTTGAATTCCTCGAGTTCTCCCCTGCAGTGAGCGCATCGATCCATGTGAGCTTCGAAAAGCTCCCGCTCTTTTTCCTCGAGCTCGCCGTAAATAAAAGCCACGAGATCTTTCTGTATTTTTTGGCATTCTGTCATAGCTGTCCTCCCATATACGGGTTGATCAAGCCTCTTAAATTTTGAACCGCTTTATAATGAAGAGATTTCACTGTTCCCAAGGAAATCCCCAAAACTTCGGCAATCTCCCTGTATTTGAGCTGATTATAGTGTTTCATCACGAATATCAATCTCTGTCTCCTCGCCAGCTTCTTGATTCCAGCCGAAAATATCGTCCTGAGATCTGAGGACATCTCGGGATTCGGCCCTTCCTGCCCGGATAAATTCAATTCATCGACCGGCGTCTCGCTCTGAATCTCCCGGTTCTTTCCGTAATTCTTCCTGTAGTAGTCGATACAGAGATTTTTGGAGATCTGGAGAAGCCAGCTTTGAAAGCTCTCGCCTCTTTTGAACATGTTGATTTTCTGGTAGAGCCTGAGAAAAGTCTCCTGAACGATGTCCATCGCGTCTTCCCTGTTGTGGAAAAAAGAATACGCCAGCAGGAATACTTTTTTCTGGTACAGGCTAGTTATGGTCATGAACGCTTCCCTGTCTCCGTCTTTGATTTTCTCGATAAGCGCATAGATGTCCTCATGCGGAGAAGTTTCCTTTCTTTCTTGCGTGTTGTTTCCTGTCAATTTCTCATCGAATCCTACAGTTTCTTCTAAGGCGGCCAAATTTAAATCTTCCCGATATAAGCTTCACAGTTTAGAACGGAAAGATTTTCAAAAAGGTTCACTCCTAATTTAATTGATTTGGAGTCGCATCTCAACATTCGACATTTCTCAGAGATGCCTGAGATATGAAGAAACAGCCGCTCTCTCAAGAGGAGATTTCTGTCATTTATACCGGATCCAGCGGATGATCTCCCCGAATTTCGGCGGTTTGCCGTACATCAATATCCCCACCCGGTAAATCTTCGCCGCCAGCCAGGCCATCAGTAGGACTGCCAGGATCAAAAACACGATCGCAGCGGCAATCTGGATGAACGGGGGGAGGAGAACAGACACACGCAACATCATGATGATCGGAGCAAACAGCGGAAACAGGGATAAGCCTACAGAGAGTGCGCTGTCCGGGCTCCGAATGACAAAAATCAGGAGCAGCAGGGGAAGGATCAGGAACATGGTGACCGGCATCACGAGCTGCTGGGCCTCTTTTTCCGAATTCACCATCGAGCCCACAGCGGCATAAAAGGTGGCGTAGAGAAAATAGCCGAGGATGAAGAAAACCACAAAGTACACAAAAACATAAGTCGGGATGCTCACAAGGCTGAATTCTGCTCCTGAGGGGATGAACGACCTGCTGTACTGGGTGGCCGCAAAACCAAACACCGCCCAGATAGAAAATTGAGTCAATCCCACAGCCCCGATTCCCAGAATCTTTCCCAGCATGAGCTGGAACGGTTTCAGAGAGGAGAGGATCACTTCAACAACTCTCGAGCTTTTTTCCTCGATAACACCTCGCATGATGACAGAACCGTAAATGAAAATCGCCATATAAATGATGAGCGCCAGAAAGTAAGACACCCAGAACGTCCCCATCGTGTCTTCTTCCTCTCCCTTTTTCGTCACTTTGATGGGAGTTAATCTCACGCGTTGGATAAACTGGGAAATCTTCTGGGGGTCCAGACCCTCTCTTCTCAGTCTTTTCTCGATGATCACGCTGTTCAACGCCCCGTTGAGCTCACCCAGCTTTTCAAAATCGGTGGTGTGCTCGGAGACATATTCAATCTTTCCTCCTCCCGAGCCCTCCGCTGTTCCTCTTTCAACTGCCGCTTTTATTGTATCTTCCACCTCTAAAACATCCTCCGGAATCAGGATATAGGCTGAAAGCTCCTTGTTCAGGACTTTCGCGTTCAAGTCTTTCTTCAATTCATCGACACTGCTCCCGTACGGAAGCTCGACTTTCCTGAGGACATAACGGCGATTTCCATCGTCCATCCTGTAATCCTTCCTGTCGAGTTTTTTATCCAGTTCTAAAAAGATCTCCCGGCTGAGGTCGACCACGCCGATGGTCTCCTGTTTTTCCACAGCGACCGTCCCCATCACGATCGGAACGACCAAAATAGCGGCCATCAGGACCGGACCCAGAACCGTTCCGATTATAAATCCTTTGGTCCGGACGATCTGGATGTACTCTCTTTTAATGACTGACAGTATTTTCCTCATCCTTGACTCCTTTGTCCCCCACCTTGTCGATAAATATCGCGTTCAAAGAGGGTTCCTGGACCTCATACTTGTTGATAGAGATTTTTCCCACAAGGTTCTGGAGAAGAGCCTGCGGGTCGGCGCGTTCCTTGAGCTTGATCTCCATGAATTTTCCGTAGTCATCGATCTTTTCCACTTCGGAAAAATTCTGGATAAAACTCGCGTCGCCGTCGTAATCCAGGACCACAGTGTTCTTCCCGTACTGCTTCTTGATCTCACTGAGATTTCCCTCCAGGACCCTCTCCGCCTTATTTATCAAACAGATATCATCGCAAATCATCTCGACCTGCTCCATGCGGTGTGTCGAGAAAACGATCGTCTTTCCCTTTTCCTTCATCTCCAACATGATATCCTTCAAGAGTTTGGTGTTCACCGGATCCAGACCGCCGAAAGGCTCATCCAGGATGATCAGCTCCGGCTGATGGATGACCGTCACGATGAACTGCAGCTTCTGCTGCATTCCTCTGGAAAGCTCCTCGACCTTTTTGGCCTTCCACTCCGTCAGGTCGAACTTTTCCAGCCAGTAATCAATTTCCCTCCATGCTCGACTGCCTCTCAAACCCTTCAGTTCTGCCAGGAACAAGAGGAGCTCTCCGACTTTCATCTTGGGGTAAAGCCCCCTGTCCTCGGGAAGGTATCCCACTTTTTCCTTGATTCCTTCGTCCATTTCATGTTCGAGGATCTTGATCGAGCCTTCATCAGGAATGATGATGTTCATCACCATCCGGATGGTCGTCGTTTTTCCCGCACCGTTGGGTCCCAGGAGGCCGTAGATCGTCCCCTTAGGAATCCTGAACGAGAGACTTTTGACTGCATAAAAATCGCCAAACCTCTTTGTGATGTTTTCAATCTCCAGCGCATTCATGACCTTTTCCTTTAATCCTTAGACTTGATCAGATGAATCTGATATCGGATTCCGCTCATCCCTGCGGAACCTGTTATTCTACTGAATCTCTCGGATAAAATCACTATGGAAATGATGTGTAACCTTATCCCTTTTATTCTCGTATTTTCTATCTCCTATGCGACTATAATTTAATACGGTTTTCTGCTATAGTTTATTCTAATTCAAAACCGTGAATATTTCCTCAGGAAAAAGGAGGAAGGATGAAAAGAGGAAAATACTTGCTGATCATAATTCTGATTTTTATCGTTCTGGGGATGGCGGCTATCGTATCTCTCTTCCTGTATGAGATCGGAAAACCCCCTCCAGTGAAATCCCACTCGTATCTAAACATCAAGCTCGCCGGACCGATCCAGGAGAGAGCGGTCCCTGATTTCATAACGACCATGTTTGCCGGGACACAGCCCCTCTCGATGCACGACATCTGGATGAATATCCAGAAAGCGAAGGTGGACAGCCGGATCAAATCCATCGTCCTTCAGATCGGTTACCTTCAGTGTGACTGGGCCAAAGTCAATGAAATCCGGGAAGCGATCCTGGATTTTAGAGAAACCGGGAAAAAGGCTTATGTCTACATCGAGGAAGCGCCGGAATTTGACAAGGAATACTATCTGGCCACGGCCTGTGACCGGATCATCCTCCACCCACTGGGCTGGATGGGCATCAACGGCATCGGAGGATACATCCCCTTCTTCAAAAGAGCTCTGGATAAACTCGGCATAGAAGCGGAGATCGAACATGTCGAAGAATACAAAACAGCCTACAACATGTTCACAGAAGAAGGATTCACTCCCGCTCACCGGGAAATGATGGAGTCCCTCTACGGCAACCTTTACTCCCATTACGTCAAAGGAATCGCGGAAGCCAGAGGAAAGACAGAGCAAGAGATCAAAGAGCTAATCGACCACGGTACATTCCACGGCGAACAGGCTCTGAAGGCCGGACTGGTGGATAACCTCCTCTACTGGGACGAATTGGAAGACGTCCTCAAAGACAACGGAAGACCAATGCATAAGATCACACAAAAGCAGTATTCGAAGATCAAACCTTCATCCCTGGGTTTGCACAGAGGAAAAAAGATCGCTCTGATCTACGGAATCGGGCCAATCCATACTGGAGAAGGCGTCTATCAAACCATGGGCAGCGCGACGACCGCCCGCTTCATAAGAAAAGCCAGAAAAGACAAATCCATCGCTGCCGTCGTATTCCGGGTAGACAGCCCGGGGGGTTCGGCTGTGGCATCCGATGTGATCTGGAGGGAGGTCTCCCTTACGAAGAAAGAAAAACCGATCGTAATTTCCATGTCGGATGTGGCCGGATCGGGGGGATACTGGATATCCATGTCCGCCAGCAAAATCATCGCCCAGCCCCAGACACTCACGGGATCCATCGGAGTGATCTCCGGAAAATTCAACTTATCCCGCCTGTATGAAAAGCTGGGAATCACTTCCGAAAAAATCGCCTACGGGAAAAGGGCAGATCTGTATTCTTCCCACAGGAGTTTCACGCCTGAAGAAAAAGCCCTTCTGAAAGAGGAGATCCTGTGGATCTATGACCAGTTCCTCACAAAAGTCTCAGAAGGAAGGAATATGACCAAAGAGGAAGTCGACAGGATCGGGAAAGGGCGAGTCTGGACCGGAAGCCAGGCTCAAGAACGCGGCCTGGTTGATGAGCTGGGAGGATTGAGCAGGGCGATCGAGGCGGCCAAAGACCTGGCCGGCATCCCTTCCGAGGAGGGTGTCAAATTAGTGGTCATGCCCAGAAAAGTCTCATTCTGGGAAGTTTTAATGGGAAGGTGGTTCGCTGCGATACGAACAGGGCTTCACCCAGAACTTGAAAAATGGCTTTCCACGTTTCAAATTCTCGGAAAGGAAAGAACCCTGGCGCTGATGCCTTTCTGGTTCACTCTGGAATAGAAAAAAGAGCGGGTAGGGACCAATCGAACCTATTCATTAATTGATGACATTTCAATAATGTCATGGCGGGCCGAGATTGGCAATCCCATCAAGCACGAAGAAAGAATTGATGGTGTCACTGAGAGCAAATCGCGGCAATCTCATAAAAAGAGATGATTTTTTCTATGAGATTGCCGCGCTTCCTCCAGTCGCTCGCAATGACACAGGGAGGGGATTGCCGCACTTCGCTCGCACAGAAACTTTATCAGACTTCCGCAATTTCCTCTATCGTTTGGATTCGCGCCCGGTTCAATACGCATATGAGGAGGGGCAGATCGTCCGGAAGTCACAAAAACTGCAGTTGTGCCAGTCGGGATGGGCAGAGTAGTCCTGAACACGGATACCCGCTTCGGCTTCCTTGATCTTTTCAGCCGCATTATCCATTTTTTTCTCTTCTTTCGACGCATGCCCGATGATATCTGACTCCAAGAAATGAAGCTGTGTCTCAATTAGAGGACCGTCCTGTGTTTTAACGAAGGAAAGGGCATACAGGTCCATCTGGAGACTGTCTCTTGTTTTTTTATCCGCTTCTTTCTGAGACTTGACTTCTGTGGCCTTGTAGTCGATGATCACGGCACCTTCTTCTGTCTGATCGATCCTGTCCCAGCGCCCGGAAAAACGGACGTCATCCTGCTGCCATTTGAAGCTTTTTTCGAGAAAGAGAGGACGCCGCTTAGAATCTGTCTCTCTCTTGTAGAACCGCCGCAGCGCCTTCTTTCCAGCCTTCTTCCTCATCTCTTCATGCTCCCGGCTGAGGAATCCTTCATTGACCCACCGCTCTTCAAACGCATCCAGGAGTTTTTCCTCCGAGAGCCTCTTCCCCGACATCTGGCTCTGGAGGTAGAAATGAATCGTGTTGTGCAAAACTCGGCCGAACACAAGGTTGTGGTGAGGCAGGACAGGAATCCGCATGATATGTCTGTATTTGTACCGGAGCGGACACGTCAGATAATCATTTATCTGAAAATAGCTTAAAGTCAAAACTCCTTTTTTCTTCTCCTCTGAAATGATTTTGGGTGAGGGAGCCGGTTCCGCATACCGCTTGATCTCTTCCAGAGCGGAAGTCTGTAAAACTTCATCGCTCATCTTGGCGAGATCAAAGGCTTCGAGCACAAAAGGACTCACCTTTTTCAGGCGCTTCATACCGTAGTCTCTGGCCCAGGTCAAATACAGGAATCTTTTGGCCCTCGTCATCCCGACGTAGAAGAGCCTCCTCTCTTCCTGGAGAGATATCGTTTCTTTCTGCTCGTGTCCATAAGCAGCTCCCTTGGGCACCTTATCCTTCAGAATTTTATCGGGAATCGGGATCTTTTCTTTTCTCTCTCTCCCCGGAAACCGGTCGCTGATCAAACTGACCATGAAGACGACGTCAAACTCCAGCCCTTTGGCTTTGTGGACCGTGAGTACGTTGACCGCATCCTCTTCCAGTTCGGCTTCCGCGGTGGCGGGATTGTCTCCCACCTGCATCAAGAGGTCAAGATGCCTGGCAAACGAAAGAATGGAATCATCATCGGTCAGTTCGGAGAAATTTTTGACCTTGTCAAAGAAAATCCGAATATTCTTTATCTGCAGCTCGGTCTGCGGACTCATCTCCTCGACGAGAGATTTGAGATAGCCTGTCCGTTCAATAAAGGAATAAATGATCCTCCCCGCATTTTGAGAATCCGAGAGCTTAACAAAGAAAATCAAATCTTCGAATATCCTCTTGATTTTGGTTCGAGTGGAATCTGAGATCCCCACAGGACTTGGCCCTTCATATATTTTTTTAAAAACATTATGCAGCGGAAGATGCTTCTTGTGGGCATGGTTGGAGATCACGGTTAGGTCGTACGGGTCAGCGGCATAGATCTGGGACAAAGCCAGATAAAAAAGACTCTTGCTGTCTTCAAAATCGGTCAAAGACTTGATAAAAGAAATCAGGATCTTCACTTCCTCCTGAGAGTACAGCCCCCGGCTTCCGGAAAACCGGAAGGGGATCTCTTTCATGTTCAAGGCTCTGAGGAAAGGATCCGCATCGGCATTTCTCCGGACCAGGACAGCAATATCTCCGTATCGATATCCTTCCTTGATTTTTTCTTCTATGATCCCGGCCACGCTGTCCGCTTCCTGGGAAAGAGTATCGAACGGAAGCCTGTATATGCATTTCCCATCACTGTGAATGGTCGACACGAGCTTCTTGTCGATTTCCTCCTCGAATTCCAGGCGGTCCGGGTTGTTCTTCTGGATCAGCTGACTGGCAAAATCGAGGATATCCTGAGTGGACCGGTAATTGATGTTCAAAACGACTTTCGTGTAATCCGGGTAAACCTTCCGGAAACTGTGAATATTGCTCAAGGATGCGCCCCTGAAACGGAATATGCTCTGGTCATCATCGCCGCAGACAGTCAGGTTCCTGTGTTGGGCAGCCAGGAGCTTGAGGAGCTGGAACTGGATATAGTTCGTATCCTGGAATTCATCGACAAGTATATATTTGTATTTCTCCTGAAACTCTTTCAGAAGGGACGGCCTGTTCCGGAAAAGGTCCACGACCAGCAAGATCTGGTCCTCGAAATCGATCTTCCCTCCCTTCATCAATAATTTCTGGTAGTGCCCGTAGACCTTCGAGACTTCCAGATGCTTTCGCGCCTCTTCCTTCTCTGCGGCATTCGAAGCACTCTTGATCAGCCCCTGGGAATACTTCAGGTAATCATCCGGATTAATATCCTCCTGCTTCAGCCTCTTTATGGCATTCAACAGTTCCTGGATATGTTTGGTGGGATAACTCAGGGGACGGTAATATTTCAGCGGGAGCTGAAAAAGATGTTCTCTAAAAAAAATGGCCTGCTCCACATCATCCAGAAGCTTGAAATCGGGCGAAAATCCCAATTCCATACCATAATCTCTCAGGACTCTTTCGCCAAATGAATTGAAGGTGCTGATCTCGACGAATGAGTAACTGTACGGAATCAGAAGGTCCACTCTCTCTTCCATCTCGTTGGCGGCTTTCTCAGTAAACGTGACCGCCAAAATTTCCTCTGGCTTGGCCATCTTGGAAGCGATCAGATAGGCGATCCTGTGAGTGATGACCTTGGTTTTTCCCGTGCCCGCCCCGGCGATGATGAGCAGCGGGCCCGATTTATGAGTCACGGCATCTTTCTGGACAGGATTCAGAGCATCCAGCAATTGCTGCAAGCTTTCATCCTGGAGAGATAGGGACATATTCTAAATGAAATGAGAAACGTTTTATTTTTTCTTATCGACGATCACGATCTCATCCGGCTTCATCAGCCACAGCTTCTCCCGGGCTTTCTTCTCCACGGCCTTTGGATTGGTCTTCAATTCCTCGATTTCTCTTTCCAGTTTTTTCATCTTCTGCTCGAGGCGTTCCACTTCCAGAAGCAATTCTTCCTTCATCTTCTGAGCTCGATAAATCTCGATGAGACCCTTTTTTCCGAAAAAAGAGGACAGGAGCAGAATCGTAAAGAAAAACACCGCCGCCCCGATGATAATCTTTTTTCGAAAAGAAGAACTGAGTTTCTCTTTTTTTTCTCTCAAGCGATCAACTCCAATCCCTGATTCATCAGCTTCTCGAGTTCCTTCTGAGTTCCAGATTCCGCATAACACCGAACACACGGCTCAGTTCCCGAAAACCTAAGAAGAAACCAGTCATCATCAGGAAAATCCAGTTTCAAGCCGTCGATCGTTTCCACGTTCACAACCTTCCTGTCTCCGAGCTTCCCGGGAGGATTCTGAATAATCTTCCGCAGCTTCTTTTCCTTCTCTGTGCTCAGCGGAATGCTTCTCTGTCCTCCCACTCTCTTCCCGTATTCGCGGTACAAATCATCGATCAGCTGGCGGATAGACTTACCGGACGCGGCCATCATTTCCGCGACGAGCAGGCCGGCGAATATCCCATCCTTCTCGGGAAGGTGGTCTTTTATGGCGACACAAGCGCTTTCCTCTCCTCCAAACATGATCTTTTTCTTCAGGAAAAGGTCTGCCAGGTATTTGAACCCGACTGGAGTTTTATAAAGGGGTAAATCATGTTTCCTCGCGATCCGGTCTATCAGATGAGTCGTCGCGACTGAACGCGCCACGCCCCCTTTCCATCCTTTCGTCGAAACGAGATAATCCAGAAGCAGGGAGATGATCAGGTTCTGCACGATGAAATTCCCTTGATCATCTACAATTCCGAAACGGTCGCCGTCACCGTCCGTGGCGATCCCGAGATTGCACTTCTTATCCCTGACAAGCGTTTTCAGCTCCTCAAGATTCTCCTCTGAGCAGGAAGGCGCGATTCCTCCAAAATAGGGATCGATAAATCCGTGCAGCTCCTCCACAGGAATGTTATTTTCTTCCAGGATCTCATCCAGATATTCCCGGCTTGTCCCATAAAGCAAATCCACCGCGATTTTCAGTTTGGATTTGCGGATCAAGTCAAAATTGATCTTATCCTGGATGAACGACAGATAATCATTCTGAAGGTCGATCTTCTTAACAAACTCAGTCCGGGGATAGTAGGGACAGAATGGAGGCTTTTTCTGGAGAATTTTGATCTCCTCCTCTATTTTATCCGTATCTACGGACATCGCAGGTGCTCCGGTCTCTGTGTTGAACTTGAGGCCGTTGTACTCAGGAGGATTGAAAGACGCAGTAAAATTGATGCCTCCTTGAGCTTTCCTTTTTATGACCTGGTAGGCCAGAGCCTGGGAAGGAGCGTCTCTGTCGGTCAAAAACACATAAATCTGGTTGTGGGAGAGAACCTTCGCGGCTTCAAAAGCGTATCTCTCTGAAAGAAAGCGGGTGTCATAATCCACCACAACAGATATGTTCTGGTCCGTGAATTTTTTCTTCAGATAGTGGGCTATAGCCTGGACGACTGTTCTGACATTTTGGAACGTGAATTCATCCCCCATTATGGCCCGCCACCCCGAAGTGCCGAAAGTAATCATCTCTTTTTTTCCAAAATTACCACAAGACCTGAGGAAAAGCAACCTTCAGGTTGTTTTGGAGAATAGGCGCGTTCCCAACAAGATTTTTAACGCCAATCCTTCACCGCACTTCTCGGTGGATAAGCGAAGGCCTGTGGGTGAGAAAACCGTTTGAAGGAGGAGCGGGCATGGTTCCTCACCTAAAAGGTGAGGAGAGCGGAGCCTGAAACCGAGCTGCTTTTGACTCGCTGGGGCAAAAGCTGCGTGTTTTCGGAATCCACAGGCCAGAGCTTTTTCAATACATACTCGCTGTCCGACTATGTCGGATTCCCTCGAAGAGCAAATTCCGAAGGCTAAATCTTCTATGGTCACTTCGACTATTCTCCAAAACAAAATCCCTAAAAGGAACTAAAAAGAGAAAAGCAGTCTTTTCGCTTTTCCTGATATTGACATCTGCGGGATACTTCATTTAACTTAAAAGCAGTATCGGGAATGAAAAATCGATTTCTGACGGCAATTTTTTTAGTATCCGCTGCAACCCTCTGCCTGGAGATATCCCTGACCAGATACTTCTCCATCTCTCAACAGTACCACTTCGCTTTTCTGGTCGTCAGCATCGCCTTCATGGGCTACGGGGCCAGCGGGTCGTTCTTGTCTGTTTTTAAGACTCATGAATCCACAGATCGAGATAAATTCCTCTCGTGGAGCTCTTTGCTGTATTCCCTGACTGTACTCGCCGCCTTCTTCCTGTGCAATATGATTCCCTTCGATGTTATCAAGCTCTCCTGGGACAAAAAACAGATCGTATATATCTTTCTTTTTTATCTCCTGCTCAGCATACCTTTCTTTTTCGCCGGACTCACCATATCTTTTGCTATCTCCAGGGCATCGAGCTTCGTGAACAGGATCTACTTTTCAGACCTTCTGGGCGCAGGAACCGGCACGCTGCTGGTCCTGGTTGTTTTTCTCCCCAGAGGAGACAGAGGAGTCATCCTCCTGATCTCATTCCTGGCTCTTTTCTCTTCTCTTCTTTTTTCCTGGGAAAGATCTCTCCGTTTCAAGGCTCTTTTAGCAAGTCTGATGGCAGTCGAAATCGTCCTGTTCCTGCTCGCCCCCTCATGGCTCAGCTTCAGGATGTCTCCCTACAAAGCTTTACCGGTGGCTCTCAAATTTCCCGGGGCCAAGCATCTTCTCACTCGATGGAACGCTATATCCCGCGTCGATACGCTGGAGTCTCCTGCTCTCAGGCATGCCCCCGGAATGAGCCTGATGTACGAAAAAGAGCTTCCCCCTCAACTCGGTCTCACAACGGACGGAGACGGACTTTCCGCCATCACCCGGTTCGACAGCTTACAGGATCCCTCGCTTGAATTCCTCTCGTTTCTTCCCGCCTCCCTTGCCTACTCTCTGGTGGAGTCTCCCCGCGTTCTCATCATCGAACCGAAAGGCGACCTGGATGTCCTCTCTGCACAATATTTTAATGCCCGCTCAATCAAGGTTATCGAGAAGAATCCGCTCATCCTCAGCCTACTCCGTAATGAGTTGGCCGAACCTTCCGGAAACCTCTATGTCTCGGACAAAATTCAGACTGTATCCGCCTACAGCCGGACCGCTGTGAATCAAGACAAGAGCACGTATGACCTGATTGTCTTTTCGCTGACAGATGTGTTCGGAGCGTCCGGAACCGGCCTTCAAGGATTCAGCGAGAATTATCTGTACACAGTCGAGTCATGCGAACGTATGCTGGATCGGCTTTCACCAGACGGGCTCGTCGGCATGACCCTTTATCTCCTCCCCCCTCCCAGGAAGGAGGCTAAGCTTCTTGCGACCTGGGTTGAGGCTCTCGACAAGAAAGGCCTGGACCCCTTTGCACGCGTGATCGCCATCAGGAGTTGGGGAACCCTGAGTTATTTCATAAAGAAAAGCCCGTTTTCCCCGCAATACATCCAGGAACTCAAAGAATTCGCTGCCAGAAACCTGTTCGATCTTGTCTACTATCCCGGAATAAAAGCCGAGGAAGTCAATCTCCATAACGTGCTGGGTCAGCCCATCTACTACAACTTGACTCTTCAGCTCCTTTCCCCTCTGAAAAGAAAAGAGCTTTACCGAGATTATCTCTTCCAGATAGAGCCGGCTTCGGACAACCGCCCGTTTTTCTTCAATTTTTTCAAACTGAATCAGTTGAAGAGCACTTACACAGTCCTTGGCCAGAAATGGCTTCCTTTTCTTCAGGGGGAATACCTGGTGTTTCTTCTGCTCATCCAGTCCGTCCTCATCGCTTTCGTTCTGATACTCCTGCCTCTGATTATTCTCCGCAGGAGGGTCCGTAGAACAAAGGGAATGGCCTCGAAAACCTTTTTCTATTTCGGGCTGATCGGAATGGCGTTCATGTTCGTGGAGATCATTTTCATCCAGAAATTCATCCTCTTCCTGGGACACCCCCTGTATTCGATATCGGTTATAATTTTTTCCCTCCTTTTCTCGTCCAGCCTTGGGAGCTTATTCTCGAAAAAAATTCTGGGGAAAAATCTCATGCGAAACCTCAGGAAATGCCTGGTCCTTTTAGCGGGGCTCATCGCGCTTTCTCTCGCACTTTTTCCGCCCTTTACCAAAAGTCTCATCCATCTGGGTCTCCCGTTCAAAATGATATTCACGTTCACCGCTGTCTTCCCTCTAGGTTTCCTGATGGGGTTCCCGTTTCCTACAGGAATCCGCCTCCTCGCAGAACACGATAAAAGACTTATTCCATGGGCCTGGGCGACCAACGCATTCTCGTCCGTCATCCATTCGATCGGAGCTTTGATGATCGCTTTTTCGACCGGCTACAATCTTGTTCTGATCCTGGCTTCCGGAGGATACTTACTCGCCATTCTTTTTACGCATTTCTCCGACCATCGGGACAAACCGAACATCTAAGATGTGTCTGGTTTTTGGCTTGCCGTCTGTCTTGGTCACCAACGTCAGAGACTGGAAGAACAGCGTGCTTCCCAGGGGCAGGATGAGTTTTCCTCCTTCCTTGAGCTGTTTGATGAGAGGAGGAGGAATATGGTTGGCCGCGCAAGTGACGATGATCGCATCGTACGGCGCATACTCTTCCCAGCCAAAATAGCCATCACTCCATTTCACGCGGACCTGGTCGTAATTCAGTTCCTTCAGAGTCGCCTCTGCTTTTTTCGCCAGCTTCTCCCTTATCTCGATCGAATACACCTGGTCTGTCAGATGAGCCAGAACAGCGGCCTGGTATCCCGATCCTGTGCCGATCTCCAGAACCCTTTGCCCTTCCTCCAGCTCAAGACACTGGGTCATCAAAGCGACAATATAAGGCTGGGAAATCGTCTGGCCCTCATCAATCTCGAGCGGATAATCATTGTAAGCCTGACTCCGCCAGTTTGGCCGCACAAAAAGATGACGGGGCACTGTTCTCATCGCCTCCAGGACTTTCTTATCCGTTATGCCCCGCATCCGCAGCTGCCTCTGGACCATCATCTCTCTCTTCCTGGCGAAGATATCCTCCTCATCGCTGATCGAAGAAAGAGAGACTGCAGACACCGCGGCCAGTCCGACCATCACCTTTATGAATAATTTATTCTTCATAGTCCCCTCCTCTTCCCGGGACATCTCTATTGTATCCCCGCTGACTCCAAAAGAAAAGCATGACGGTGGAAAAAAATGAAGCGACTTGAATGTTATGAATTATTGAACGAGCACAGCTGTCCCCTTTTTTCATAATCAATGTAAGTCATTGAAAAATCACATCATCTGTGTTGGTGAGGTCCTTAACCTATAGGGGTGAGAAAATCCAATCAAAAATCACCCTTTGAAATCCTCCTCTCTGGGGATTGACCAAAAAGCCAATATTTGTAAACTTATGAAAATAGGTTCAATACAAAATAGAAATTTGAGATAAGGTCTTTTTGGCAATGAGAGAAAATATCGAGTTCCGATCCGTCGTTGGTATTGGAAAGAATAAAGTGACCAAAATTGTCCAAAATAACGGTAAAAAATGTACAAAATTTGGCACTTTTTTTGCCCAAATTTTAGTGTTTTTTTGAATTGACAAAGGATAATTTTTTTGATAATAGTAACTTAACGAAAATGAGCGAAGCCAATCATCGACAAAAAAGTCGTAAAGCTGTGTATCCCGGTTCATTCGATCCCATCACAAACGGACATGTCGATATCATCAAAAGAGGTTTGAAGATTTTTGACAGAATTCTCGTGGCCGTCCTGGAAAACCCGAAGAAAAAACCCCTGTTCACATCTGAAGAGAGAGTCAGCATGATTCAGGATGTTTTCAACAAGCAAAAAAATACGGAAGTCAGGGCCTTCCATGGTTTGCTGGTTGAGTTCGCGAAAAAAAATAACGCCAAAGTCGTGATCAGGGGATTGAGGGCGATCTCAGATTTTGAGTACGAATTCCAAATGGCTCTGATGAACATGAAGCTCGATCCTGAAATCGAAACCTTTTTCATGATGCCCAACCTCAGCTATTCGTTCCTCAGCTCAAAAATGGTGAAGGAGATCTTCATGTTGGGCGGCTGCCTCAAAGACCTGGTTCCTGAGCAAGTCGAAGACAGGCTCAGGGAAAAATTTAAAAATGAACACCCGAGTTTGAATCTCTAAACGCAAGGGAGTAAGACGAATGTTAGGAAAAGAAAAAGGCTTGGTCGGGCTGGACATCGGTTCTTATGCCGTAAAAGCGGTCGAATTTAAGGAAAAGAAAAAAGGCGGAGAAAGTTTCTACGAAGTCACCAAGATCGGCCTCGAGTTTCTGCCTCATGATGCCATAGTCGAAGGAACAATCATGGATTCGACGGCTGTGACCGAGACGATAAAAATGATATTTGACGAGAATAAAATCTCGAACAAGAACGTTGTCATTTCTCTTTCCGGAAGCTCGGTCATCATCAAGAAGATATCCCTCCCCTCCATGGAAACTGAAGAACTGGCAGAATCCATCATCTGGGAAGCCAGACACAACATTCCCTATCCTTACGAAGAAACGGCCGTGGACTACGCTATCCTGAAACCCGCGGTGGGGTCAGAAGATAAAAATCTCGATATACTTCTTGTCGCAGCCAAAAAAGATAAATTGACCAATTACAGCAATGTCGTCCATCAAGCCCGGAAAAATTTGATTGCCATAGAAGTCGATGCTTTTGCCCTTCAGAATACCCTTGAAATCAATTACCCGGATTTATACAGAGAGAAGACAGTGGCCCTGATCAACCTCGGCGCCAACACGACCAACATCGTTATCATCAAGAAAGAAAAACCTCAGCTGTTCCGGGACCTTTCCATCGGCGGCTCCATCATTACTGAGAACATCAGAAAGGATCTTGGGCTCAGCGTCGATGATGCGGAAAAAGTCATCAAAGGGATACCGGCCAAGGATATTCCACCCGAACAGGTCGAAACCGTCCTGAACACAAACATCGAAAACCTGATCGAGGAGATCGAAAAAACCTTCTCATTCTATGAAGCTGGAGAAGGAGGAGAGAGAAAAATCGAAAAGATTCTTCTGAGCGGCGGATTGGCAAAACTGAAAGACCTTCCTAAGTTCTTCGAGCAGAGGTTCAGCACGGATACTGAAGTCTTCAATTCTTTCCGGAATGTCTATTTCAACGAAAAAAAATTAGACCCAGTCTACATCCAGGACATGGCCTCTATGTTTGGGGTCGCTTCTGGATTAGCAACTCGAAAAATGGAAGAGTAAAGCCATGATACGAATCAACCTTTTAAAAGAAGAACCAAAGGCCCCAGTGGCCCCAAGGGAAGAAGAGGAGGTCATCAAGGAACGAAAACCTTTCCCGATGACTTCTCTGCTCGGGCTTTTTTTCGTTATCGTAGTGGCCGTCGGCTTCCTGCAGTTCAATGCCCTCAAGAAAGAAAGGAATCTCCTGAACGTCGTGCAGGAGGAGAAAAACAAACTCAGAGATGTGACATCCAAGCTTCAAACGGTCAGAGAACAGCAGAACCTCATCCTGAGAAAGATCAGCCTTATCAACCTGCTCAAATCCCAACAGGGAGTGGCAGTCACCATAATGGATGAGCTCAGCAAGCATATTCCCTACTGGGTGTGGCTGACTGAAGTGACATTCAGCAGGCAGCAAGTCCAGATTCGCGGAAGAGCTATAGATAACAATTTGATCGCTGACTATATCTACAACCTGGAGACAAGCCCGTATTTCCAGAACGTGAATCTTCAGTCTTCCACCCGCAGGCCGGGAAGGGGAACCGAGTACTTGGATTTTGCTCTCACTGCACAGTATGTGATCCCTATGATATCTCAACCGTCAATTAAGGGGAACTAAAATGAAAGATTGGCCATGGTACGGACACATCCTTTTAATCGCCATACTTGCCGCGCTACTCTATTTTGTCTGGTTCAAGCCTAAAAACGTGGAGCTGCAAAACCTTAGAGCCGAAAGAGAAAAAACCGAAGCTGAAGTCAAAGACCTTCAAAAGAAAAAAAGACAGCTGGACAGAATCGAAAAGGAAATCGCGGTTTTGAATGAAACACTCAATGAACTCGAACAGATCATCCCGAAAAGAAGAGAAATCTGGGACATTTTGAGAAACATGCAGCAGCTCGCCATCAACTCCCGGCTCAAGATCGACAAATTCGACCCGAAAGGGGAGATTCGGAAGGAATTCTACTTTGAGTGGCCGATCGACCTTGAAATTACCGGCGATTACCATAACCTTGCACTCTTTTTTGACCGACTGAGCAATTTTTCCCGGCTCTTCAACGTAGAGGATTTCTCGATAAAAGCACTCCAGAGACAGACAGACACCAACACGATATCCGCTACCTACACTGCCAAAACATATATCTTCCGGGAAGAAACCCCGGCTAAAAAGGGGAAAAAAGCAAAGGGAAGGTAAAAATGAAAAAAGCACTGTCTCTTTTTCTTTTAGGCTGCCTTCTGTGTATGAGTCACCAGACCGCTCTCGCTCAACAGGAAAAACAGGGTGCCCAGACGAAAGAAAAACAGGAAATGAAGAAAGAAATCAACGAGATAATGCCGAAACAAACCCGGCCCACGTACAGCCGGGCCGGAAGGAAAGATCCTTTCAGAGACCTGCTGGCTCAACAAGAGGCCAGAAGGACAGGAGAAGGCGAAGAAGGCCCGGTCATTTCTGTCGAGAACCTGAACGTGATCGGTATCGTCAAGGCCAGAGGACAGTTCACAGCCATCATAACCGGTCTTGAGGAGTTTCCTCTGTTCGTCAAAGTCGGACATAAATTTTCCGACGGCTACATCCTCTCGATAAACGAAAACCAAGTCGTTTTCCGGAAGACAGAAGAAAGAGGCTCTCCTTTATTTAAGCCCAAAGATATAGTCAAAGAAATCACCACAGAGGAGCGAAGATGAAAAAGAAAAAAATACTCCGGGTAATATCATTATTTTGTTTCCTTTCCCTTATGTGGGCATACGCCAGCAGCCAGTCTTCGGTCAGTATAAATTCGATAGCCGTTCAAACTGAAGAGCTCAACACTCTCATACTGCTTGAATCAACCGCACCTCTTCTGATCACAGGAACATACTACTCTCAAGATGATCCCGCGACTATTGTTGTTGAACTGGACAAGGTCACTACCGATGCAGAGACCTCGATCGACCTCAAGGGATCTCTCTATGTTGAAGACATCAAGATCGAAAAAACGGGCGCGGACACCGCTCGCCTTTTGATACAGCTTCTGGAGAAAGTCCCCTACCGGTTCTACACCTCCAACGGATACACAGTCGTTGAGCTCAACAGGATCCAAAGAACTCTCAACGGTTACATCCTCACTTCTCAAACCGAAGAAGAGCTCAAAAGGATGCCTGAAAAAGCGATCCAATTCGTAGGGGTCGGGATTATCGAGAGGGCGGACAGTCTCGATGTCACTGCCAGATTGAGTGAAGAAACTGTTACACAGGTCTTCGCTCTGGAAAATCCTCTCCGTTTGGTTGTCGACTTTTTCGATACTCTCTATCCTGATCCGACTTACACCTATCCTGTCCAAAGGCTGGGCATCTTCAGGGTGAGAACAGGACAATTCCAGAGAGAAGATCCCTACACCATCGCCCGGCTCGTTTTCGACCTGTCTGAACCGCGTCATTACGCGCTGGAAATCACCAGGAATGAAATTTATGCCTCGTTCACCAAAGGCCCTGTTGTCCGGGCTCTTCCTTCCGTTGCTCCCCCTGTAGAACCCGAAGTGACGCCTGAGGTAGAGAGACCTGTCGAGCCCGTAACGCCTCCTGAGATCGAACGTCCAGAAGAAGTCCCGTCGGAGCGATACAGGCCAAGGACCATCGCAGGGGAAGAAGCAGGGTATACGGGAGAAATCATCGGAGCCCTCCGGTTTAAAAACGCAGACCTGGAGGATGTCGTTCTCTGGCTTGCCGATTTCGCCGGACTCAATGTCGTTTTTGACCCCGATGTCCGGGGCACTGTCACCTGCGACTTGAGATACGTTCCATGGGATCAGGCTCTCGATCTGATTCTCAGACCGAATAAAATGGGAAGGACTATCGAGGGAAACGTCCTCAGAATCGCTCCTGTGGCCACTCTCACACGAGAGGCAGAAGAAAGACTGAGGCTGCAGGAAAGCCAGGAGCTGGCCGGACCTCTCCAAACAAAATATTATGAGCTCTCTTATGCCCGGGCTTCAGAAGTCCAGGGTCTCCTCTCCACAAAGGTCTCAACACGAGGAGAATTGATAATCGACGAACGGACAAACACTTTGATCATAACGGACGTTGTCGATAGATTCGATCTTATCGAGCAGCTTATCGGATTGCTCGATACACCGACGCCTCAAGTCTCCATCGAGGCGCGTGTGGTTGAAGCGTCCTCCACGTTCGTCAAAAACCTGGGAATCCAGTGGGGATTCCGGGGAGCCGCAGACCCCTTTCACGGAAACCCGACATCCCTCACATTCCCCCACAGTGTCGATGTGGATGGAGCGATTATCCCTCAGGGAATCTCGACGAGAGGCATCGGAGGCCCTCTCGGTGGATATGCGATCAACCTTCCTGCTCCCGCGTTCACTTCAGCCGTAGGCTTTTCTTTCGCAAACATTGGGGATTCCGTCAGGGTTGACATGGCGATTTCCGCCCTGGAGAGAAGCGGTGAGGGCCGTATCATTTCCTCTCCGCTGGTCACGACTCAGAACAACCATCAAGCCGAGATCATCCAGGGTCGGCAGATCCCTGTCCAGACTGTCGCGAACTTCACCACTTCAGTCAGGTTTCAGAATGCCGCACTGGAGCTGAGAGCTACACCTCAGATCACTGCCGAGGGAACGATTATCATGGAAATAGATATCCGGAACGACGCTGCGGACTTTGCCAACCTGGTCAACGGAATTCCACCCATCTTGACACAAAGTGCCAACACGAGAGTCATGGTTCCCGACGGAGGCACAACCGTGATCGGAGGAATCTACAGGTCAGAAGATTCCATCACGCGAGAAAAAGTGCCTTTCCTCCATAAAATTCCGATTCTGGGAGCTCTGTTCAAGAATTTCGCGCGCACCAAGGAGCACAGGGAGCTGCTCATATTCATCACTCCCAGAATAGTCCAACAATAGGGGTGCAAAAATGAAAAAAACGACAATTGTTTTGAAAATAGGGATTCTTCTTCCGTGTCTCCTTTTTCTTTTGTCCTGCGACCAAGTCAATCCCAACAACGCGAGCAGCAGCATAATCTTAGTCACGAGAATAAACGGCTACACAGACGCCGGGAGTGCGGCAGATTTTCTAGAGTCAGACACTCGAGAAGGTGCTCAGCCGGGACCCTATACCTACGTGGCGGATATTATTTCCGCTTCCCTGGAGGCCAGGCTCAAAGAGCCCATAACCGTCGGACCCGGCCCATCGTACAATAACAGAATATTCCTGCATTCTTACGATGTCACATACACGTACGTCGATTCGAACCTGAGTCCTCTCCCTTCTCCCAGTGTGCCCGCAAATTTCAGCGGGGAGCTTTCAGTGGCCATAGACATCGATTCCACAGTGGATGTCAATTTTGTCGTCGTCAGAGCACAGGCGAAACTTGAATCTCCTTTGACTGATGTGACAAATCAAGGAGCGCCCCCGGCAGTTTTACAGGTCCTTGCGACAATCACATTTTATGGGGATGACATCGCCGGAAATCCCGTGCAGGCGACAGGTTATCTGACCATCTACTTTTCCGAATACGCAGACTGATAATCCCACTCTTTATTCTGAATTCGCAAAACATCGGAAAGGTTGTCCGGCCCCCTGTCATGAATCATGAACAAGGATGGATTTTCTCGCTCTCACTGACTTGAGCAGCCTATTCAAAACAGCATCCAGCTCTTTCTTTTTCTCCGCCTTGAGGATGACCTGAACCCTGTTTGTTCCCCTTAACTTGGAAACCGGTGCCAGCGCCGGGCCCAAAACCTCGATACGCGGAGAGGCTTCCTTCACGCGGCTTAAAAAATCCCTTGACTGTCTGGCCACAGACCTCAGGCTCACTCCCTGGAACAGGATCTCCACAAGATGAGAGAAGGGCGGATATTTCATCAAACGCCGGAAGTTCAGTTCTTCCTTATAAAAAGACATATAGTCCTCAGAGGCGGCCTGGCGGATGCTGAAATGATCCGGAAGAGCAGTCTGGATGATCACCTCCGCGTCCGCGTCCTTCTTTAGAAATCTCATCATCTGGCTGACGGCCTGAAAAGCTTTCTGGCCGGCCCTGTAATCTGACAGCGTGAGGACTGTTTCCGGATAGAGAATGCCAACCAGGGACGCCGGAGGGAGGCCGACCTGATGGACCAGGAGCTGGGTTCCCACCAGAATGTCAATTTTTCCCCTGCGGAATTCCTGAATGATTTTTTCCTGCTCTTTCCTGTTCAGGTCTGTCGCAAAAGAGGCTGTCCGAGCCTGAGGGAATTTATACTTCAGCCCCTCCTCCACGGCCTCGATCCCGACTCCCCGGGTTTTAATCACCCGGCTTCCACAGTCCGGGCAAGTCTCCACAACCGGAGTCGAGAAATCACAGTAATGACAAACCAATTTCTCCTCTTTCTTGTGGTACGCCAGTGCAATATCACACCGGACACAGCGGGGGATAAAATGACAATTCGAACACAAGAGATAAGGCGCATACCCGCGACGGTTCAAGAAAATCAGGATGCGTTCTTTCTTCTTCAATCGAATGGCGATGCGTTCCTCAAGTTTTCTGGAAATTATGACTTTTTCTCGCCGGTCATCGACGATTTCTACCCCTTTTTTCGTTTTTTCCCCCTTTAAACACAGCAGGTATCCTCTTTTCATGGCTCGGTAAAGCGCGCTGACTGAAGGAAGTTCCGAACCATAAACCAGCCCAGCCTTCGACTGCCCGGCCCTCATCACGGCTCCTTTCCTGGCATCATAGCTGGGATTCTCCTGCTGGAAATAGGATTCATCCTGCTCTTCATCGACTATGATCAGACCCAGGTCCTCCACCGGGGCAAAAAGAGCTGAACGGGGACCGACGACAACATCCGCCTTTCCTTCTTTGATCCGCAGCCATTCGATCTCCCTCCTCCTTTCAGTCAACCGGCTGTGAAGAAGCGCCACTTTTTCGCCCAGCCTTTTCTCAAATTTCTCTCTCAACGACTGTGTCAGGGCAATCTCCGGGACCAAAAACAGAACTCTCTTCTTCCTGCCCAGAACTTTTCTGATCAGATAAAAATAGACAGACTCCCTCTTCTCCGCAGGTCCTTGAAGGAAGAAGCGAGAAAAGGGCTTATGATCGACTTCTGAGACGATTCTCTCCGCCACCTGGCGGGAATGGGCATCCAGTGAAAAGTCCATTTCCAGCTGAGATTCGCTTTCCGGCACAGAAAGAGCTCTCTTCGGCCCCGCCCTTTTGATGTCTCTTTGTGTCTGCACCAGTCCTTTGCTCTCGAGATGCGAAATGAGGGTTGAAATATTCTGGATCTTCAACTTTCTTTTTAGAAAAGGAACGCTGTATTTTTTCTGCTTGAGAAAATCCAGAAGCGCCCGCTCCTCTCTCGAGAAGCCCTCTTCCCTGACAGCCTGGCTTCCCTTTTCAGTCAGAGACACCCTGGCCTGGCTTTTGAGAATAAAGGATGGGGGGAGTGAAGCTTGAAGCACCTCTCCCCAGGAGGAATAATAGTAATTGCTCAGCTTCTGAGTGAAGGACAAGAAGCCAGACGAAAAAACCGGTTCCTCATCCAGCACTTCCGTTATCTCTTTAATCTGAATCCCGGAATCCAGTCTCTTTTTCCTGAGCTTTACGACGAATCCGGTCATCATTCTCTGGCCGAGCGGCACGAGAACCCGGGATCCGACCAGGGATCCTGTTCTCATCGATTCGGGAATCGCGTAGATAAAAGTCTGACTGACAGGCAGGGAAAGGGTGACTTCAGCGTACAAAGTCATTTTTTGCCCAGGAAGGTCATCACTTTTTTCATGTCTTCCCAGACCATCTTCTTGAAGATCTTGTTGGCTTCATTCCGGATGAGGTAAGCGGGATGAAATGTCGGCATCACCTGAATGCCCTCGTATTCGTGAAAATTTCCTCTCAGCGCTGTCATTCCCTCGCGACTGCGGATAAAAAAGTCGGCCGCCACTCTTCCCAAGGTGACGATGACCCTGGGCTGGATCATCTTGATCTGGTCCAGGAGATAACCTCGACACTGTTCGATCTCCTCCACGTGGGGCGTCCTGTTCTCGGGAGGCCGGCATTTCACGATGTTTGTGATATACACCTCTTCTCTCTTATACTCCATGGCCGCAATGATCTTCGTGAGAAGCTGGCCCGCTCTTCCCACGAAAGGGCGGCCCTGGATATCTTCGTCCCGGCCCGGCGCTTCGCCCACAAACATCAGCTCGGAATGGATGTCACCTTCTCCAGGGACTGCGTTTTTTCGCTCCCGTGCAAGAAGGCACTTCTGGCAGTTTCGGACCTGCTTTTCCAGAGAAGATATAGAGTGTTCACCGCTCACAGAAGACGATTCGATGAAATCAACTCCCAGCTGGGAGAAAAACTTGACTCTCGACTCGAGATTTTCGATCAGCTTATCTGCTCTTTTTTCCAACGATCTCCTCAATTTTATCCATGATGACCTGACTTATTTCGACTTTGGTCATTTTTTCAGTCTGCATTGATTTCCCATCAGGGGAGACTACGCTCACCTGGTTAAAGTTTGATTCAAATCCGACCTCCTCGGCGGTCACATCATTGGCGACGATCAGGTCCAGTTTTTTATCCTTCAGCTTTTGGAGGGCGTTTTCAACCACGTTCCCCGTCTCAGCCGCAAATCCCACAAGGACCTTCTGGCCCTTCTTTCGGCTCAGCTCTTTCAGCACATCCGGTGTGGGGACGATCTTGATACTCCCGCCCAACTTTTCTTTTTTGATCTTGCCCGAGGCGGATTCTTCAAACTGAAAATCTGAAACAGCCGCTGTCATGATGACAACATCCGCTTTGGAAAAATGCTCCAGCACCTCCTTTTTCATCTCTTCCGCAGTCTGGACCTGCCTGAGCTTCGCTTCAGAAGGCGGGAATACATGTGTCGGCCCTGAAACCAGGATGACTTCGGCTCCGCGTCTGAGCGCTTCCTCGGCCAGAGCATAGCCCATTTTTCCGGAAGAGCGGTTCGTGATAAAACGGACCGGATCCAGGAATTCACGCGTGGGACCGGCGGTTACGAGCACTGTCCGCCCTTTGAAGCTTCGGCTTTTTTGGATAAGCCTCAGAACTTCCTCGACGATCTTATCCGGAGGAGCGAGCCGTCCCCATCCTGTGTCCTTGCAGGCGAGGTATCCGGCTTCCGGTTCCACGAATTTAACTCCGAGTTCCTTCAGTTTCCGGATGTTCTGCTGCGTCTGAGAATGCAAGTACATGGCCTCGTTCATTGCGGGCGCGATGAGAACAGGACACCGGACAGCCGTATAAAACGTGGAGAGAAAATCATCGGCAACGCCTCCGGCGAATTTACCGATGACGTTCGCGGTGGCTGGCGCCACGACGAGAAGAGAGATATCCTTCGCCAGATCCACGTGGGCGATCTTCGCCGACTGTTTATCCTCAAAAGGATCGACGATCACCTCCTGTCCTGAAAGCGCGCTGAAGAGAAGAGGCGAAATCAAACGCGACGCGTTTCGGGTCATGATCACCTGGACCTGGACCTTCCTGTCCTGGAGCCTTCTGATGATCTCGCACGACTTGTAGAGGCTGACAGAAGATGAGACTCCGAGCGCGATTAATGCCATCGATTCATCCTTTTGATCAATCTTCAGAGAAGCTCCGAAGAATCGGAAGGATCTCCTTTTTCCGGGATTCGAGACTGCATCTCATGCCGTGAATGATGCACTCCAGGCTTCGCGCGGCCTTCTCCAGGTTATCGTTGATAACGATGAAGTCAAATTGAGGATAGGCCCGGATGTCTTTCCTCGCCATATCAAGCCTTTCCTCGATGTATTCTGCGCTCGCCTGGCTTCTCGCTTCAAGACGCCTTTTCAGCTCCTCGAAAGAAGGGGGAAGAATAAATATGAATACAGCCTTTTTCAG
>CAYGBC010000046.1:0-24322 GCA_964348015.1 uncultured Eubacteriales bacterium
GCGTGGCGATCTCATGCCCTTGCGCACAGGCATGGGATTGCCAAGCCTGTTCCGAGCAAAGCGAAGGAATCCCACCCCGCCTCGCAACGGAGTCTCCGGCAACCTCGACTCGTGAATAACCCAGGACCCCCCGATCAATACTCGATGAAGACGGAGTCTTCGCCCAAGAGGCTCTCGATCTTTCTTGTCAGATCTTCCGAAAGAGTGATCCCCGAAACTTCTCCGGCTTCGACGATCATCCGGTAGGAATGGGGCGTTTCCAGCTCGAAATACACCGGGCAGCTCCCCCGGTTCTTGTCCAGAATGCCTTTGAGCTCTTCGAAGACGGACTCCTCGATCCCGGGGAGAAAAATTCTCAAAACCACTCGTTTGGCCTGCTTCTGAAAAGCCTCAGCCAGGGGCATTATGTGGAGAAGATGAATCTTCCGGCTCTCTCCCTCTCCCAAGAACTTTCCTTTGACCCAGACGAGCTGGTCTTCTCCGAGAGTGTCATAGTATTTCTTGTAGTTTTCCGGGAAAGCCACGACCTCTATCCGACCCGTCATGTCCTCCAGGACAAAAGTGGCCATTCTCTCATCCTTCCGGGTCTTGAGCGGCTTCACAGAGGATATGATCCCCGCCACTTTGATCTCACTGTTGAAATCTCGTTCGTCATCCAGCTGGCTTATCGGATGGGAGACGAGCTTATTGAGCTGTTTCCCGAATTCGGCCAGAGGATGGCCCGTGATATAAAAGCCCAGAGCGTCTTTCTCATAAGAGAGGGAGAGAGACTTGTCCCACTCCGGCATCTCCCTGACTTCGGCGGGGATTTCAGGGGGCTCAATTTGACTGCTGCCAAAAAGGAAATTCTGTTTGGAGGCCCTGATCTTCTGTATTTCATGAGCATACTCGATCATATAATCGATCATGTGAAAGAGCTGCGACCTTCTCCATCCCAGGGAGTCAAAGGCGCCTGCCTTGATCAAGCTCTCGATCACCTTGCGGTTCAAGACCTTCGGGTCCGCATCCTCACAGATATCAAACGGGGAGGCGAATTTCCCCCGCTTTCTCCGGGCTTCCAGCAGCGCCCGGACTGCATTTTCACCGACATTTTTTACCGCGGAAAGGCCAAACCGGATGGCGTCTTTGTCCACTTTGAAATTGAAGTCACTCGCGTTGATATCCGGGGGGAGAACCCTAATCCCCATCCCCTGAGCCTCGGTGATATACTTGACCACCTGAGGAGTGGCACCTCTCTCTGCCTCCGATGTCAACAGTGCTGCCAGAAAATTCACTGGATAATGGGCTTTCAAATAAGCAGTGCGGTAGGCCAGGTACGCGTAGGCGGCGCTGTGAGATTTATTGAATCCATACCCCGCAAAGTAATTGATCTGGTCGAATATCTTGTTGGCCTTAGCCTGGCTGAGCCCTTTCTTTTTGGCTCCCTGGACAAACCTCTGCTTCTGCGCCTTCATCATGCCGGTCACTTTTTTTCCCATCGCTTTGCGCAGGATATCCGCTTCGGCCATTGAAAACCCTGCCAACTCGGTGGCGATCTGCATCACCTGCTCCTGGTACACGATCAAGCCTTGAGTTTCTTTCAGGATCGGCTCTAATTCCGGAAATTCATAACTGACCCGATCCGGATGATTTTTGCGTTTAATAAACTCATCGGTCATTCCGCTTTTGAGAGGGCCTGGCCTGTAGAGCGCATTCAAGGCAATCAGATCGCGGAAGCTCTCGGGTTTAAAATTCCGGAGAAGGTCCTTCATGCCAGGGCTTTCAAACTGAAACACGCCGTCCGTGTTCCCGGCCTTAAAGACCTCAAATGTTTTTTTGTCATCCAGCGGGATGTTCTTCAGGTCAATCTCACCGCCCGTCTCTTCTTCTACGAGGTCCATCGTATCCTTGATGACAGTGAGATTTCGCAGGCCGAGAAGGTCCATCTTGAGCAACCCGATAGCTTCGATGTCCTGCATCGGGAACTGCGTGGTCACCTCCCCCCTGACAGACTGATACAGGGGCATGAACTCCACCAGAGGTTTCGGAGTGATGACGATCCCGGCGGCATGTATCGAGGGATGACGGACCTGTCCTTCCAGTTTTTGAGCGACAGAGAGGAGATGAGCGATCTTGGCATCTTTGTCCCTCATTTCCTTCAGTTGAGGAATATTTTTTAGGGCGCCTTCGATTGAAGCCTCCTCTCCGAACGGAGGTATCATTTTGGCGATCTTATCCACTTCGGGCAGAGGGACTTCGAGCGCTCTTCCGACATCCCTGACCGAAGCGCGGGCGGCCATCGTCCCGAAAGTGATGATCTGACAGACATTTTCCTGGCCGTATCTCTTTGTGACGTAAGAGAGGACTTCATCCCTGCGTCTTCCGCAAAAATCGATGTCAATATCGGGCAGGCTGATCCGTTCTGGATTGAGGAATCTTTCAAACAACAGATCATACTCGAGCGGGTCAATATCGGTGATCCCCAGGCTGTACGCCAGAAGGCTCCCGGCCACGGATCCCCTTCCAGGCCCCACGGGGATATCATTGTCTTTGGCCATCTTGATCAGATCCCAGACGATTAAAAAATACCCCTCAAATCCCATTTCCTTTACGAGCCTGATTTCTCTCTCCAAACGCTCTTCGTACTCATCCAGGCCACGGGAAGAATCTTTCTTTTCCTCACCCTCTTCTATACTCTTCATCTGAGCCTGGAATCCCTCTTTCACCACTTCTTCAAAATGCTCCTCCAGGGACACTCCCTCCGGAGGCTTGTACTGAGGGAGAAAATGCCGGGAGGCGGGGAACTCGAAATTGCACTCCGCTGCGATCTTGGCCGTGTTCTGGATGGCTTCCGGTGTTTCACCGAACAGTTCGATCATTTCGGCACTCGATTTGAAATAAAACTCTTCTGACCCGAATCGGATCCGGTCCTGATCTGTCACCCTCTTGTTGGTCTGGATACAGAGGAGAACATCCTGAATCTCCGCATCATCCTTAGAGAAGTAATGGACGTCATTCGTCGCGACCAACGGCAGACCCAGCTTCTTTGCCGTTCGGATGAGCATCGGATTGACTTTCTTCTGTTCCTTTAGGCCATGATCCTGAATTTCGACGTAAAAACTGTCTTTAGAAAAAATCGATGCGTACTCGCGTGCGGCCTCTTCCGCCAATTCTTCTTGATCCAGACTCAGAAAATGGCTGACTTCTCCTTTCAAGCATCCGGAAAGCCCTATCAATCCCTCGGCATGCTGACCCAGGAGTTCTTTGTCGATCCGCGGCCTGTAATAGAATCCTTCCAAATAGGCTTTGGTGATGAGATGACAGAGGTTGCGGTATCCGATTTCATTCCTGGCCAGCAGAATCAGATGAAAATGAACCGGATGTTTACTGCTGGCCTTTTTGTCAAACCGGCTTTGAGGCGCCACGTAGATCTCGCAGCCCAGGATCGGTTTTACTCCCTTCTCCTTAGCCTGCTTGAAAAATCCCACAGCGCCAAATGTATTCCCGTGGTCGGTCAGAGCGACGGCGGGCATTTTATTCTGGTAGGCGGCATCGACCAGCGCCGAAGTCTTCAACGCCCCATCCAAAATGCTGAATTCCGAATGGTTGTGGAGGTGAATAAATGTCAGTTCCATATCAGTTCATATTGTTTTCGAGCGGCCTGAAATCAAGCCTTCTCTATTCACAGTCATTCCGGAAACAAGGCCGGTTCCGCTGGATGAATACAGCAACGGAGTCCGAAACACAAGTCTCTATTTTAGTGGTTATAAACTTCAACCTCAACTTTTTTCGCAATAACGGAAGCATCTTTTTTTCTGTCATGCAGAAACAGTCAGGCAATCTGGTGAGGAAGCCATCCGGAGGCGAGCGGGCAGGGTTCCTCGAAGAGGAGAGCGAGCCGAGGACTAAGTGTATTTTCCTCGCTGTGGAAAATACACGGGCTGCCGAAGCAGTTTGCCTGACTTCCAAAAAAGTTATCCTGGAAATAGGGATGCATACCGCAATAACCGTCCTAAATTTTTTGCTGGTTGCTCGCGTTCCTGCGCACAGCGTATCGCGCTTTTCCGCGCTCGCCGCACTTCTTAGGATCCACCTCAGGGTCTGAATAAAGGCGAAATTCCCTGTCTAGATCTTTCTTTCCAGGGGCTTTCTCTGCCTTACTCCCACTCTATGGTTCCCGGCGGCTTACTCGTAACGTCGTACACAACCCGGTTGACTCCTTTGACCTCGTTCACGATCCTGTTCGATATGCGGGATATGAGCGTCGGTTCAGCCGGGTACCAATCGGCAGTCATGCCGTCCACGCTCTGGACGAGACGGATCACAACCACACTCTGATAGGTCCTCTGGTCACCCATGACTCCGACAGATTTCACGGGAAGCAGCACCACAAAGGCCTGCCACAATTTATTATAAAGACCGGCCTTTTTGATCTCTTCAATCAGTACCGCATCTGCCTCCTGGATGAGCCTGATCCTTTCCGGAGTGATCTCTCCGACTATTCTCACCGCCAGCCCGGGTCCGGGAAACGGATGCTGAAGGATAAAATTCCTGTCCATTCCCAGCTCCCTGGCCAGGACCCGCACTTCGTCCTTGAAGAGTTCCCGGAGAGGTTCGACCAGCTTAAATTTCATCCGTGACGGCAATCCCCCCACGTTGTGGTGAGATTTGATGGAATCCGAAGGTCCCCGGACAGGATTGCTCTCGATCACATCGGGATAGATCGTTCCCTGTGCCAGGAATCCCACATTCCCGATCTTTGCCGCTTCCTCCTCAAAAATGCGGATGAACATCTTGCCGATGATTTTTCTCTTCCTCTCCGGGGACGTCACTCCCCTGAGCTTTTCCAGAAAATGCTGCGAAGCTTCAACTCCAATCACATTCAGGGATAATTTTTTCCTGAACTTCTCCATCAGGTCTCTGTACTGACCTTTGCGCAAGAGTCCGTTATCGACAAAGATGCAAAAAAGGCGATCCTGGATCGCTTTATGGACGAGCAGGGACGTGACGAGGGAGTCGACTCCACCGCTGAGCCCGCAGAGGACCTTCTCGTTTCCGACTTCCCGGCGAATCTCTTTGACTTTGCGTTCAACGAACGAGTCCATTCCCCACTCGGGCTGAAGCCCCGAAAGAGAAAAAAGAAAGTTCGACAGAACCTTCCGGCCCTGCTGCGTGTGCACCACTTCCGGATGGAACTGAACGCCAAAGAACTTCCTCTGCCGGTCTTCCATCACAGCCACACCACAATGGGCCGTCTTCCCGGATACAAGAAAACCAGGAGGAACTTTCTCGACTCTGTCCCCATGGCTCATCCAGACCTGCCCTCCCTCTCTGATGCCGGAAAGAATCCCTTTTCTGTCCAAGACTTTCAACGAGGCAAACCCATATTCCCTGTTTTTCGAGGGGACCACTTTCCCACCCAGAAGATAGGCCATCAGCTGCAGCCCATAACAGATGCCCAGAACGGGCTTCCCCATCTCGATTATCTCACTGGAGATCAAGGGGGCATTCTTTCCGTAGACACTCTGGGGTCCTCCGGAAAGGACGATGGCGTCTGGTTTCTCTCTCTTCAACCTGGAGAGACGAATGCTGAAAGGAAAAATCTCGGAGAATACTCCCTGCTCTCGAATTTTTCGGGCGATGAGCTGGGTGTATTGGGAGCCAAAATCGAGGATGGCGACCTTATTCATGGAAAGATTTTAGCACAAAACCAGATATGGTTCTAATCCTCCTTTATTCTGCTATGAGTACCCCAGATGAACTTTTGACTATTGAAATTTCTTTTTTTATTTTATATAGTAATATTTACTTGCGATTCTTCAAATATTCAAAAAGTGTTCAACAGACCCTCTGGGGAATGAATGAACGAGGGGGACAAATGAGAAATAAGAAATACGCGTCTGTTTTCTGCGCGCTCCTGCTCTTTTTATCATCACTGATTCTCTCTTTTTCAGAGGAATACACAACTTCTGGGCAGGAGGGTGTTCTTGAGAGTATCCTTGTCTCCAAAGAACAAAACACGTTAGAGATCAAAATCCTGGTTACTGAATACTCTCAGAGAGATTATTTCAATCTCTCTCAACCCAACCGGATCGTCATCGATTTTTTGGGGGCAACGGACATCACAACCTCCCGCCGGATTGATATCAACGATTTCGGAATCACCGCCATACGAATCGGTATGTTCAAGACCAACATAGCCAGAGTTGTCTTCGACCTCGAAGGGGCCATCCCTCTGTACAAAATCGAAGATATCCAGGGAGGAGTGAGAGTATTGTTCTGGACAGAGGAGAGGCCTGAGGTGATAGAAGAAAAGCCTCCTCCGGAAGCGGTCCCGGAAGAAGCCGCGATAGCGCGCATGAACGTCAGGCCTGACAAAGCCAGCCTGAATGATCCTGTCGTTGTCGACATGAGCGGCTCCCAGAATGCCAGCTTTATGGAGGTCGATGTTATCAACACGGAGGGCGTTATAATCGATACCCTTCGCCTGACTCCGGAGTCTTCCAGGATTGAAATCACGCTGGATAAGGCCGGACGGTACTCGTTCAAGGGAAGAGCATTCAACATTTCAGGAAAACCCTCCGAAAACCCGTGCGAAGCCAGAGTGCACATCAATTCGCCTCCAATCTGCAAGCTGGAATCTCAATATTACGAGGACTACGCAGGGAAAACATTCACGCTGGATGCGTCCGGGTCTGTTGATCCGGATGGAGAAGTGGTCAAAGCGCATTTCGAGGTGATCGACCAGGCACAGAATTCGCTCGACAGGTTATCGGCCACGAGAAAGCCTTTTATCTGGAAACGGGTTTTCAACACAGAGGGCATCTACACTGTGGCCGTGAGGGTTACAGACGATTTTGGTGCCGAATCCGAACCTTCCGAAGCTCAAGTCGTGGTGACCAGTAAAAAAGTGTTCTGGTTTGTGGATGCCGGCGCATCCGCTGCGAGCGGAAATTCCTACGGAGGGTATACCATAACACGATTGGGCCTGGTCATAAAGATCAGCCGCGCTTTGGACTACACCATCTCCGGCGGAGGAGGCCTGGCCCTGGATGATAATCCCTGGACATCTTACTTCATGGCGAACATGCTCTTCAATATCCATGCGGGACCGGTCTATTTGGGCGCGGGCGCAGGGTTGACATCAGGAGTCAGAGAGGACAGAAATCCGGATGGAGAGATCGTTGCGAATGTCGGAGTTGAAGTGGGCAGAGAGGCATTAACCAAACGCTCTTTCTTTATTGAGGTCCGGGCGCCGATCGGTAAGGACCGAGTTTTCGCGGAACACCATAAACTGATGTTCGGATTCAGGCTCCTTTTCTGAATCCCGGCCATCTCACTCTTTGAAAGGCATCCCGAGGAAAAAGTCTCCACATCATTGACGCGTGACACACCGGATATCCTGCGCGTCTGCCCTACGCAATCTGTCATGGATATCGACCTTGCCGCAAAGGATTTGGGGATAAACGAACAGTGACGGATAATTTTGCCGCGGGCAAAAAAAAACCCGGTCAACCACCGGGCATAACGCTGTTTTATATTTTATGAATCCGTTCTGTCTTCGGCTTTCTTTGTTCTTTTCTGGCCTGTAAATTATCTCCGAAACGGTGAGGCTTCCGGCTCTTTTTCACTCAATTTGACAACGCCGTAGAGGATCACAGAGCTTGCGGCAATCACGAGAGCAATGCCGACCGGGGATAAAAAGAATTTCGCTAAACCCCCCGGCTTTTTCTTCCGGCTCTTTTCTCCTTCTTCTTCTTGGGGCGTTAACGCAAAGGACACCTTCGCCGTTTCGTTGGCTTTGACCCCGATCAGGTTGACCACGTTGAAATCCCCTGCCTGGGTGCTGATGCCGGCGATATACAATCCTTCTTCGATTCCTTCTGTTTTCAAGACTCCGAGTTTATCCGACTTGCTGCTCTCGTACACAGTGCCCGTGGAAACATTCTTCAGCTTGACGACTGCTCCTTCCACGGGCTTGGTCCCGTCTTTCTCGAAGACAAACCCGATTAAGCTCCCTTTACCAGGCTTCTGCGCGCCCAAGCTATGAGGAAAATACAGGATGATGAGAGAAAAAGTCAGTAAGACCGCAGCAGTTTTTGACTTAACCTCCTTAAACATGTCCCCCTCCTTCAAAGGCAGTTACAATGATATACAAGGCTCCATCTCTTTGTCAAGATTAAATCAGTCTCCCCGAATTCTTCCCCCATTATATTCATCCCGCTCATGCGGGAGACGTGCCTTTCACGGCATCGATGAACAATTATTTAACCACAGGAAAACGCAACTGTCAAAATCATATGTCGGATATTCCATGCGAGTCAAGCGATTCATACATATTATTCAAGGAACTTCATTCTGAAGAATCCCTGATTCATGGACAGATTCATGAATTTACTCTTCGATAGGTCAATCGGTGAAGTTCGATGGGCGTATTCACCGGAATCACCACAAGGCGATTCTGTCCCACTTTGGATTTGAGCGGGAGTGATAAAACGGGATGCGAATCCTGCCCGATTCCTTCACCACTCTTTAAATACTCCTCCCATACTACGCGGCCATTAAAAAACACGCTGATCATCGGAATGACAGAGCTGCCCTCTTCTGAGTCGAAATTCAAATCCAGGATGATCTCGCTTCCATCAAAAATCAGAGTATGAGCCGATCTTTGTCCTTTCTCTATTTTATATCGATTGAACTCAATCTGCCTCGGGGCCAGAAGGTCCTCTATTTTTTCATCAATCTCCTGCACCTGTTCCTCCTTGTTCAATCGCTCATAATTCTGGCGAATTCTCAATAAAGTCTCGAGATTGCCGGGTTCGATCTCCAGAGCTCTTCGGTAAAAACCGCCGGCATCGTACAGATAATCCACTTTTTGATAAGAATCGCCGATAAGCTGCAGCACCTTCATGTACTCTTCTTTTTTTTCTTCCGGAACAACAACAAAGCTCTGTTCGAGAAGTCGGCCGACCCTCACGATATCTCGGTAACGGTTCTGCCTGAAATAGAGAAGCGTCTGGAAATAGAGCCGCCCCAGGTCATCAAAGCTTGCCGCTAATTTTTCCTTCACAAAACCTCTCAACTCGAGAAAAGCCTCCAGCTCGCCCACCGGAGCCACCTCGTTTTCCAAGGCCAGGTAGGAGCATAAATATCCTTGAGCTCCCTCAAAATTTTGATCTTCTTCAAGGATACATTTTGCGATATTCAAATTGGCGGACTTTTTGAGCTCCAGATAATCTTCCGCATCGATCCATTCACGACCGGTCAGGTTTTGGTAAAACCTTATCCTCTCCAGCCTCCTCAGGCAAGAGCGAAAATCCTGTGACGCCTTTTTGAGCCTGTAATACTGGAAATTTCTTTCTCCCGAATCGTGCTCAATCCGCGCCCTTTCGAACTCCAACAGCTCCGCCTTGGCCAAATACATCCGCCTCTCGTCTCCTGAAAGGGATTTCTCCCCAAGAAACTCTGCGAACAGGTTGTATACCGCGGCATCCTCAGGCAGGATTTCCTCCATGACTCCGTAATCCCGCACGTTCATCTCCCAGATATTCATAACGGTTCGAATCATCTGGCGGTCTTTCCTTTCCAGTATCCTCTTGAGTGTCTCCACCGTAAATTTGCGGTCCTTCTCCTCCAGCTTTGGCCAGAGAGAGAGGAATATTTTTCCTACCTCATAATAGATCTGACTGTTGTGACCAGCCAGGAGAGCCGCTTTTTTATACTCCTCATAAGAATCCCCTTCAAAGGCGGGATCAAGATAACTCATATACAGCATCGACTGTGCCAGATTGAAATGACAGAAATAAGAAGCCGGGTTGATCCTGAGAGAACGGCTGAAATGCCGGATGGATTTTTGGAAGTGATGCATGCTGAAAGCTTTATCATTCAGATTATCCATGCCCAAATCAAAATGGGCCTTTCCCAGCTCGTAAAAAACGGTGTCGTTGGAGGGATAAAAAAGATTCGCGCGTCTCAAAACCCTGATCTTTTTTTCCGGATTTACTGCCTCTTCTCTGGCGCGGTTACACAAATGCGCATTCAAGTAGATAAAAATGCTGAGAATCCCTGCGGCGGCGATCGCCGCAAGCCACGGGAATCTTTTGAATTTTACCATATTTTTCATCTCGGAATCTTCGTTATTCAAGCCCTGATGTCAAATCTCCTTCTGCAAAAACATCCAAAATCACCACGGTGATGTTCCCGCCTCCGTGCGTCCACGAAAAAATCCTCATTCACTGCGCTTATAAAAAGCGGTAACGAACGTCAGCGATACGATCACCGAAAACAGCACCATGTTGGCCGGGATGTGCAGGTTGAAATCGGTAATGCTGTGGATCAGAATCACCACGACCGCCACAATCCCTCCCAGAGCCAATCCTTTGACTTCCGGATGCCGTCTCACCCGCCAGATCAAAAAAGACATGATGACCATACAGGCTAATCCTCCGACAAGCAGGAGCATCCCCACGGCACCGAGTTCGGATAAATACTCCAGATAATCGTTATGCGCATGGGAATAGCGAAGTGATCCTCCGCGGTCCTCATAGGCCGGATAGATAGACCCAAAAGTGCCCAGGCCGGTCCCGAACAACGGAAAATCGCCGATTATCTTTACGGCTTTGCCCCATACGACAGGCCGTCCTTCATGCAGAAGATCATCCAGAGCAAATCTCTCTATAACGGACCCGATACCGATGTTGAGGACGATTAAAGTCATGATCAAAAAAGTGACTTTGAGAAAGTTCTTAATCCATCTCTGCCGTTCTCTCGTCCTTCCAAAATACAGAATCGAGAGCTGAAAAAAGAGGACAAAAGTGAAGATCAGAAGAAACACTCCGGAGCGCGACTTTGAAAACACGACCGCCACAGCCATAACGACGATTCCTGTGGTGAGAAGCAGGTTGACCGCGAGCCCCTTCTCCGACAGCCGGAGTACCTTTTCCTTCCATTTCATTCCGGCCAAAGAAAAAAGACTGATCCGGGCGATGATCAATCCCAGGGCCAGGGGAATGATCATCTCCAGGTAACCGGAAAGATGGTTCCGGTTGACAAAAGTGCCCGTGACCACATCCAAATAATGGACTTTTTTCAAGAATAATAACCGCGGAGTCTCGTTGTACATTTCGTACATTCCGTAGAAAGCTTCAAAGAAACCCATGGAAACGATCGCGTAAACGATCCTCTTGATCTGCTGCCTTCTGGTCACGGTCTTTACGATCAGAAAGCCGAGAAGAAAATAGGTGAGGAGCTCCATCCCTTCCCGAAGGGTGTGCGAAGGGATCAGAGAAAAACTGATGAATCGGGCTTCGGAAAAATCCGGGGAAAACAGATTTTGGAAAGAATAGGTGTTCGGAGAAAGGAGTCTGACTAAAAAACTCGGAAAAGGGATGATTTGGAATCCTATAAATACACAAAGGCCCAAAAAGAGATATCTTGGCCACTTCAATGAAAGAGTAAGGAGTTCGTTGTTCTGCGGTTTCTCTCTCATGAGGACATACGCGGCCAGCATTATGAGCACCGCAAGCTGGATCACCAGTATCGACCATTCATACACAGATGCCGCAGGGAGAGGGCTAAAAATAATCACAGCCAGAATGCCGTACTCGATTATTTTCTGGTACACCCTGTCTTTCCCCGACGGTGTTAGGTCTTCCTTTGTCGGGCGGGTTAACTTGATTTTACCATTCAACATCATTCTCAGGGTTTAATCGAGTGTTATTCTTTGCGCTTCAAAAAGGAAAATCTCAACCGGAGGCTCTTTGCCTTCTTCGAGGGATTCTTTGCCTCCGGCAGATAAGGAATTTCTTTATCCTGCAGGACCGCGCGGGGATTATCCTCGACAAGAGCCTTGGATCCTTCTGACCCGATAACGCTCTCTGCCTTTTTTCTTGCGTCAAAAATCCTCGGCGCCAGAGCGCTGGCGTTGTGCCCATCGCTCGCGATAAAATGAATCAAATTCATCTCCAGAAAATGAAACGCGGCCTGTTCAGCCTCTTTTCCATAAATTCCGGATAGGCTTCCGCTGTTGGCCTGGGCCAAGCCGCCAGCCTGGATCAGTTCATACAGAAAGGTCGGATTCCGGACAAACACGGAGTTTCTTTCCGGATGAGCGATAATAGGGATGATTCCTTCGCTCATCAACTCAAAAAAAAGCTCTTTGACTCCGGAGAAAACATGTTGGGAAGGAAACTCGATGAACATGTAGGATCGGCGATTGATGACAAGAGCGTTTCGGTTTCGTCGAATCTCATCTGCCAAATTGTGTACGATATGAACTTCTGCCCCGCTCAATATCTCCACATGGATTTTATTGCCTTCAAGAGCCTCTCCGAGTTCTTCTCTCCTCTCTTCGATTATTCCGGAGTCGGGATGGACGAAATTCCCCCTGAAGAGATGCGGAGTCGCGACGATCTTCTGTATCCCATCCTTTTCCGCAATCCGGGCCATCTCCACGGCCTCTTCCAGACTACTCGCTCCGTCATCGATCCCGGGGAGAATATGACAGTGAAGGTCGATCATCCTGTGGAATCCGGTGGATCAGTATTCCTCTTCCTCTCCATAATACCCCTGCCTGTAATAATGCTGGTACGGGGAATAATACTCCCTTCCCTTAATCTTGACTTCGTTGAATACCACGCCGACAATCTTTGTTTTTGTCTGTTTCAGCTCCTCGAATGCCCGCACAAAAGGAACGCGGGATGTCTTTCCGGCATGAATGATGAGCACCATACTCTCTGCCAATGATGAAACGATCAGAGCATCGACGACAGCCAGTATGGGCGGCGTATCCAGGAGGACAACATCAAACTTCTCTTTCACGTCATCCAGCAACTCCTCCATCCTTCCGGAATTCAGAAGCTCCGCGGGATTCGGGGGAACCGGGCCGCTTGTGATGATCCAGATCTTCTCGTGCGATGTCTTCTGGAGGGCATTTTTAGCCGAGAGCCTCCCGGTCAGATACCCGCTTAATCCTCCGACATTTTTGATATTGAATAACCGATGGAGCCGCGGCTTCCTCATATCCGCATCAATAATCAGGACTTTTTTATCGAGCTGAGAAAAGGAGATCGCCATGTTGGTCACAGTCGCGGTCTTTCCCTCTTCAGGCACCGCGCTTGAAACAGCGATCGTCCTGGGAGGAGTTCCTGCTTGGGAAAGCAAAATAGATGTCCTCACAGTCCTGTAATCTTCGGATACAGAAAGCTTGGGATGGGATTCATTGACAAATTCAATCTCCTTAATGTCAGAAAGATTGTTCCCTTCGCCTGGGTTCTTTTTTCCGTCGGAATACGCGTACTTCGAATACAGCCCGTGCCTTTTTTTCTTTCTTATCCTCTCTGGAGAAAGGTGAGGAATCACGCCCAGGGAAGGAAGACCGGTCAGCCTTTCCACCTCCTCCGGCCCCTTGACCGTGTTGTCCAGGTACTCCAGTAAAAAACAGAGCCCTCCGCCTCCGAGAATGCCGATCAAGAAAGCCAGAATGAGGTTTCTTTTCTTCTTCGGGGAGACAGGATTTTTCGGCACTTCTCCTCTATCGATGATGCTGATATTGCTCGTCCTCAGCCCCCCCAGTCTCGCAGAAACCAATGTCTCATTCTGTCTCTCTACGAGCGAATTCAGGAGTTTTCTCTTGTTCTCCACCTCTATCTTCAAGCTGTTGTAAAGGATGGCGTTGGAGTTCATACGAACCACATCCGCCCTCTGCTGTTCGAGCAGCGCTTTCAGGGAAGATTCTTCTTTTACGCTTGATCGGTATTCGGATTCGGCATGATCCACGGCCTTTTCAATCTCTTTGACCAGCTCTTCTCTCATGCTTTCCAGCTTCGCTTCCAGCTTCACCATTTCCGGATAACCGGACTTGAAGATTTTGCTCTTCTCCTCATACTCGTTTTTCATCCGCGTGTATTCTGTCTTGAGGTTCTGAATCAGCGGGTTATTCACAAACTGGGGCAATGAGTCCACATCCAGGCTGCTGAGCTCGCGGTATTCAGCCTCTTTCCTTATCCGGACGATCTGGGCTTGGGTGTAAGCCTCATTCAGATCGGCAAACTTGTTGACCACTGTGCTCTCCGTCTCAGTCAAAAAGAAGATCTCCTTTTCCTGGCCATACCTCTGGAGTTCATTTTCTTTGAGGGACAGATCCTCCCTCAGATTCGCGATCTGCTCGCTTAAAAAATCGGAGGCCTGTTGAGTCGTCTCGTATCTCTTCTCGATGGAAAAGTCTATGAATTCTTCAGCCAGAGTGTTCACGACATTTGCGGCCAGGACCGGGGAAGAAGACGTGTAGCTGATTTCAACCAGTTTTGTCGTACGCACGGCCGAGACATCAATGGCATCCCTGACCGTTTCCGCTATCTCGGAGTACGGATCGGAGCGAATCAACAGCTCTGTTTCTCCGGCTTCCGCTCTTTTCCCGGGAAATATCCATTTCAGGCTGATGGCTTCTTTTATTGTGGTCAACAGACCTTTTTCTTGCGTCTGTCCGCTTTCGAATTCTGTCCGGTTCAAAAGATTCATCTTCCTGGCGACTCTTTCTGCCAGGGATTTGCTCTTCAGAAGCTTCAGGCTGGTGTTGAACGACCTCAAATCTTCGTAACGGCGGCTGTAGCCGAATTCGTCTTCAATGCTCAATATTTTCGAACGCTCCCCCTCTATGAGCAGAGTGGCGGTGGATTCGTACTTCGGGGTCGCGAGAAAAGAAAACACCCCGGTGAAGAGGATCAGTGCGCCGGTGAAGGTGATGAGCACCCATTTTCTCCTGATAATTATCCTCCAGTATTCCAGCAAATCCACTTCTTCCTTTTCGTATCTTTCGTGTTCCATTGTCTTTCCCTTAATCTTTTTTATTTACAAGCGATCGGCTTCTGATAGTCACTTCCAGTCAATCTTGATTCTATCGACCGGATCAAAAAATGGATTCAGGCACGTAAACCACATCATTTTCTTTGAGCGGGATATCTTTTCGCTTTCCCTTGATTATGTCTTTCACATTCACTTTTATCTGAGTTTCTTTGCCTTCTTGATCGATCCTCTTGATAATCACTCCACCTTTTGAAGCTCGATCCGTAAACCCTCCGGCCTGCGCAATCGCCCGGAGGAGAGTAGGCTTTTTTGACTTTTTCACCTCCAGAGCTCCGGGTTTTTTCACCTGACCGAAGACATAGACGAAAACAGCCTTGTCGGCCGGAATATTCACGATATCATCCGGTTCAAGAGAAATATTCAACTCGGTGTTTCCCTCTAAAATCAAGCTGTCGATCGGGATCCGAAAAGATGTATTCGTACCATCTTGAAGATTCCTGATGATTATAATCTCATCCCCGGCATCGCTGGTGAGACCTCCAGCCTGAGAAATAAGATGAAGCAGGGTTTGACGGCCGAGCAGTTCATAAGGACCGGGCTCTTCAACCGCGCCCAGCATGAACACTCTCTTGCTCTGGTATTCCTTGATGAACACCGTCACCTGCGGGTCCTGAAGATATTTTTCCTCCAGGAGCTGGCTGAGTTTTTTCTCCAGCTCCGTTTTTGTGAGACCCTCGACTTGAATTTCCCCTAACAACGGTAAGGATATTTTCCCTTCTTCCGAAACACGAACGGTCCTGTTCAGCTCTTCCAGCCCAAAAACACTGATTTCCAACAGGTCCTTCGCTCCAATCTTGAACTCCACCACGTCTTTCTCCTGGCCCCAGAAGAAACACGCGAACGCAAACAGGAATGCGAATGAAACGAAAAATTTTATCCCCTTCACCTTAAACTCCTTGTTAACTGCCCGAAAGTGCCATTTATTTTAACACATTTGTCTCTAACTCTAAAAAATAAATTCAATTTTTTTCTTTGATTTTTATGATTTGATGCCTCTGTGGGTTTCGATTTGGTCATTCAGGACCGAGATCCCCTTTTTTTCTTGGAATTGTTTCTTAAATTCTTTGCTAAAATTCATACGTGATGTAAGTCCCGATAAATCTTCTCTTCCTGTTTTCCCAATAATAATTCGACTCTCTCTCCCAGAAATTCGCGACGATACCTATTCCTGTGTTCTCTATAATCCTGAAGGCCAGACCGACCGAATGAGTCCTGTATCTATCCCTCCTGAAAATCTCCTCAATGCTCCCATCCGGCATTCTCACGGACACCGGTTCCGGATACTTTGTCTTTGCGCGGCTTGAATCATAATCCAGCCTTAAAAACCGTGTGAGATAAAAAGATGCCCCGAAACCATACCGTTCTTCAGCGAAATAGACATTGTTCGTCCAGTAGGAAAAATGACAATCATATTCGGAGCTCAGGCGGATGCTGAACCGCCACAACCTGAAACTCAGGCGCGTGTTTCCGACTAATCCTGAAAAGCTTTCTTTGTCCCCTTGCTTCGGCGTAAGCCTCTTATAGCCGACTGAAAGGATTCCTCCTACACGGCCCAATCGGGGGAAACGAATGCCCGTGGTAACCTCGTAAGAAGAGGAATCCCGCCAGCGAGATTCGGGATGCTCAAATTCATAATCTGCGAGTTCGACCGCAGTAAAAAAGAAACTCTTCGCAAATATCCTGTAATAAAACTCAAATATACCTCCGGCCTCTGTGCGGTTTAAATCACGGGAGAGGTATATTTCTTCTCCGGGTTGAGTCACATCCTCATAACTGATTTTTCTGGAAAATCCGGACAGACCGAATGAGGTTTTGCGGGCTGTTTCATAAAACAACTGACCGCTGTAGCTGCTAATCATTTCATTCGCGCGGACATCAAACTCGCTCGTGGCTCGACGTCTCCGATCTCTGGAATAGAAATTTCCTGAAATAACGAAACGGTTGAGAAAAAGAAGTTTGAATTCAGTAGAGAGCGTGTTATTCCATCTGCGTTCTCTTTCTTCCTCATGGTAATACACATATTCTGGATTTTCCACGAACGAGAGGATTAAATAATCTCGAAAAAGCAAATACGCACGAATTTCCGGCGAAAAAGTCGCGGTGAAATCGGAAACAGGGTCGTTATCCTCGTGTTGATAATAAACATTGCTGTCATAACCGATATTCTTGAATCGAATAATCGGAGTTATCCCGAGGGGCCCGATTTTAAACCTGATTCTTTCCTTTATCTGTTCAAGCGTCGACACGAATGACTGATAGCTCTGCCCATAAACGGATAAGGAAGACAAAAAGAGGACGAGAAAGAGGGAGACTCGGCAGAATGATATGAGAAACGGCCTTTTCACTTTATATGACCATCGAATGAATCAGATTGCGCCGAACGTCTCGCAAACACGCCTTCGCTGATGCCTGCGAAGATATCCATGCTACCGCCCTTAATATTCGGTCTGACTAAATCGCCTCTGCTCTTTTTTTTTGTTGCTCAGTCTATCCAGAGAAATGCACACAATGACGCGAGAATCCAGAGTAAAGCGTATCGTCCACCTGTCCTTTTTCGATCGATATCTCCGTCTTTTTGACAGACAGTTTCACCCACTCTTCCAGCGACCATTCCCTCAGTATAACAGGTGTGCAACTGAAGCGAAGACTCATCCCCATAAAATCTCTGTGCCCTCTGTTTAAAAAATGTTCCTGTATAGCCAGGAAGTTCCTATAGTTTAAAATTGTAATTTTGAGATGACAAGAATATTTTTCAAAAATTTATCTTCGGAGTCAAATCTCCCTCACATCAGCCGCTGTAAAAATATTTGGAGAGAGATCTAAATTTATTGAAATTCGTGAGTTCAACGACCGAAAACCGACTTTCCTTCAGGACGAACCATTCATTCTGAAGGCCCGTCCCGGATGACTGAAGTGACTGAGGCCTGACTCCGATTGATAATTGACTTCGATTTTTGATTATTCTATAGTTGTCTTGGCCATGGACTGGGAAACTATCTCTCGAGAAATAAGCGTCAAAACCAGCTCCAAGATCATCCTGTTTGTCATGGACGGCCTGGGCGGTCTGCCCATCGACGGGAAGACCGAGCTCGAGGCCGCCCGCACGCCCCACCTTGACCGTCTCGCCAAGAAGAGCTCTTGCGGCGTAACCGACCCTGTGTTCATGGGAATCACTCCCGGCAGCGGACCGGCGCATCTGTCTCTCTTCGGGTATGATCCCACACGCTACATCCTAGGGAGGGGAATCCTGGAAGCCCTCGGGAGTGGCGTCGAAGTGGGAAAGAATGACCTTGTGGCCCGGGGAAATTTTGCCACTCTCAAGTCGGGTCTGATAGTCGACCGCAGAGCCGGCCGGATCCCCACCGGCGAGAATGAAAAACTTTGCCGGAAAATCAACGACTCTTTGAAAGAGATCGACGGAATAAAAGTCTCTCTATTCCCCGGGAAAGAGCACCGGTTTGTGGTGAAATTCACGGGAGACGGACTCTCGGATGCGCTTTCCGACGCGGATCCTCAAAAAGAAAACCAACCCAAAGTTCCGACCAAAGCCCTTTCCCCGGAAGCGGGGGGAGCGGCCCGTGTCGCAAACGCCTTCATCGACCGGGTGACGGAGATCCTGAAGGATACGCCAAAAGCCAACACTGTCCTTTTGAGAGGATTCTCCGGTTGCCCCTCTCTTCCCACGATGCACGAGCTCTATAAAATCGACGCGGTGGCTGTCGCGAATTATCCGATGTACAGGGGACTGGCCAAGCTCGTCGGGATGGAAATTCTCGAAGTCGGACCAAACGTTTCAGACCTTTTTACCGCGTTAGAGAAACACTACAAGGATCATGACTTTTTCTATGTTCATATGAAAAAAACAGATTCTGCGGGAGAAGACGGAAATTATGAAGCGAAGAAGGAAGCCATCGAGGAGGCAGATGGATATATCCCCCGCCTCCTGGCGCTCAAGCCGGAAGTCCTCGTCGTGACCTCTGACCACTCCACGCCTTCTCTTCTCAAATCTCACTCTTGGCATCCCAATCCTTTCGTTCTTTGTTCAAAAACCTCCCTGCCTGATGACGTGGCTCGCTTTTCCGAAAAGGAGTGCAGCCGAGGATTCCTGGGGAGGTTTCAAGCGGTCTACGCCATGCCCCTGATGCTCGCCCATGCCGGGAAGCTTAAAAAATTCGGGGCCTGAAACTTTCTAACTTATTGACAATAATCGAGTTATATTATAGAATAAATAGACTTACTGATGATGATAAAAAAGAAAGCGTTTCTGGCCGTCATCCTATGGTTTGTTCTTCTCGCTTTCCCGCTTCCTTCCCACCCGGATTCAAGGGTCGAGATCCACACGCTTCGGCATCACGTTCATCCCTCTTTCACCAGAGTTGTTGTGGAAATCGGGAAGGTGAGGGAGTTCAACTACAACGAGCTCAAGTCTCCAGACCGGATTTACGTGGACATTTACCAGGCCAAGCTGAATGCCATCTTGCACAACCAGGTCTACCCTGTGGAAAGCGACTATCTCAGCCAGATTCGAATCGCCCAAAAGGTTCCTTCAACGGTGCGTCTGGTGGTGGACCTGGATTTCAGCAAGGCCTACTACAAGGTCTGGCATCTCCCCGGTCCCTTCCGGATCATCATCGATGTCTATCCCAAGAAATCCCCTGTTCTTCCTCCTCCTCCCGAATTGAAAGCCAGCATGATCCGCCAGTTGGGCCTGGGAATCCAGAGGGTTGTCATCGATCCCGGTCATGGAGGAAAAGATCCCGGATGTATCGGAAAAAAAGGGCTCCAGGAGAAAGAGGTCGTTCTCGATGTCTCCCACCGTCTCAAAACGCTCTTAGAATCCTTGGGGCTGGAAGTGTTCATGACCAGAGAAACCGATATTTATCTGGACCCTGAAACACGGACGGTGGTGGCCAACCAGAAGCAGGCCGACCTGTTCATCTCCATCCACGCGAACGCCAGCCGCAACAGAAAGCTTGCCGGGGCAGAGACATTTTTCCTCAACCTCAGTCAGAACCCTTCGGTAGTCGAAACCGCCGCCCGCGAAAACGCCACGTCCAAAAAGAACATCGGCAAAATGAGGGAGACCATCCAAAAAATCCTCCAGAACACGAAAATCCCCGAATCCAAAGAACTCGCTCATACAGTCCAGCGAAACCTGGTGAAAAGTCTCTCTCAAAAATACAGCGGGGTGAAAGACCTCGGCGTTAAGGGAGGCCCTTTCTGGGTTCTGATCGGAGCGGAGGTGCCCTCAGTTCTCGTTGAAATCTCTTTTTTAAGCAACTCCACAGAAGAAGAACGGCTGGGAAATTCTGCCTACCGTCAGACCATTGCCCATGGAATTTATCAAGGAATTATTGCCTATAAAAGCACATTAGAGAAAGGAATAGACTTATGAAACGAAGAGAGTTTATCAAAGATCTGGCCCTCGGGAGTCTTCTCCTCAAACTCCCGACCGACCTATTCGCTCAAGGACAAAAGTTCCCCGATTTAGCCTGGATTCAAGGCGAATCGCCGGCGCAAATCACTCAGGAAGCGATCTCTTCTTTAGGCGGAATGAAGCGTTTCGTCTCTAAAGGAGACGTGGTTCTCGTGAAGCCGAACATCGGGTGGGACAGGACTCCCCAACAAGCGGCCTGCACAAATCCTCAGGTCGTCAAGACCCTCATCGAACTCTCCCTTGGCGCCGGAGCTAAAGAAGTCAAAGTCATCGATAATCCATGCAATCCGGCGAGGAGAACCTACGCCCGTTCGGGCATCGCCGATGCGGCCAAAGACGCCGGAGGGAAAGTGCTCTTTCCCAATCCTTACAAGCTGAAGAAAATGAGCCTTAACGGAGAATGGCTCAAGTCATGGGAAGTGTACACGGATTTTGTCGACGCGGACAAGATCATCAACGTGCCCATCGCTAAAACGCACAGCCTCTCAAGACTGACCATGGGCATGAAAAACTGGCTCGGAGCTCTCGGAGGAAACCGCAACCAGCTTCACCAGAAGCTTGATCAAGCCATAATCGACCTCGCCGCATTTTTCAAGCCCTGTCTGACCGTGATGGACGGCTACCGGATTCTCATCCGGAACGGTCCGCAGGGAGGCCGGCTTTCCGATGCCCAACTCTTCAAGACCGTGGTGGCTGGAGTGGACTATGTGGCTGTCGATGCGGCCGGCGCGACGTTCTTTGACATCTCCCCTCAAGACCTTCCTTATCTACAGATCGCCCATCAGATGGGAGTTGGAGAAATCAACCTGGAGAAGCTCACAATTGAAAAAAGAACGGTCTAAGAAATACAGGATCATCCAGGCCCTTCGGATTTTCAGCCAAACGGTTTTCTTCGTCCTCTTTTTTTATCTGCTGCTCGGGACTCGCTTCCCTGGCGAAGACTACATCGGACGCGTGGAGATCTTTTTCCACTTTGATCCTCTTCTTGCCCTGACCACGTTCATCGCGTCCCGCACTGTATTCGTTTCTTTTGTCTTCGCCGCCATGACCGTAGTGATCACTTTTATCCTGGGGCGGGTGGCCTGTGGGTGGGTGTGTCCTCTCGGTTCAATCCATCAAGGCTTCTCTTTTCTATTCAAGAAATCGAAACTTCTCCGGCCGAAGAGACCCAAAGACAACTGGACTGTATGGAAGTACTACATCCTGGCGTTCGTCCTCGTGGGCACGATTCTTTCACTCAACCTGGTCGGAATTCTCGATCCCTTCTCTCTGCTTTACCGCTCTTTCGTCACAGGAATCCTGCCTGTGGTAAACACCGGTTTTTCTGCCTTTATCGGATTCCTCTACACAATCCACTTTTTTCCGTTGGGTGACAGTCTTGTTCAATTCCAGGAAAACCTGGCCGTGAATTCTATTTTTCTCCAGGGTTTCTTTATCGGCACACTTTTTATCGGGATCATCCTTCTCAACCTTTCGCGGGAAAGATTCTGGTGCCGCTCTCTCTGTCCCTTAGGGGCCTTCCTCGGTTTGATCTCTCGATGGAATGTGATCAAGCTGAAAATAGACACAAAAAAATGCATCGAATGCCACCTCTGTAACATTCACTGTGAAACCCAGGCCGATCCCTTTCCCGAGAAAGAATGGAAAAGCGCAGAGTGCGTCTACTGCTTCACCTGCAGCTCTATCTGCCCGACGAGCGCCGTGGAATTTCCGGTCAAAACCAAACCCGAGGAGATCAAAAAGGTTGACCTTTCCCGGAGAAAGCTCATATTCACCTCGCTCATGGGATTGCTCGCCGTTCCCTTTTTCCGCCTTTCTCCTTCGACGAAACGCGCCTCCCCGAAGCGGATCAGGCCTCCAGGAGCACTCCCTGAGGAACAGTTCCTTCAGAAGTGTGTCAAATGCGGCGAGTGCATGAAGGCCTGTCCGACTAACGGCCTCCAACCAGCCTTATCAGAAGCCGGCCCCGAAGGAATCTGGACTCCCATCCTCGTCCCTGAGATCGGTCATTGTGAGTACTACTGTTCCCTTTGCTCTCAGGTCTGCCCGACTGGCGCCATACAGGAGCTCGCCATACAGGAAAAGACGAAAGTGGTCATCGGACTGGCATGGGTCGATAAAAACAGGTGTATTCCTTATGACTTAGGAACTCCCTGCATCGTGTGCGAGGAACACTGCCCGACTTCTCCCAAAGCGATAAAGCTTATCAAAACGGAAGTCAAGCTCCCCGACGGGACAATTCAAACTCCGTTGGCTCCCGTTATCGACACAGACCTCTGCATCGGATGCGGGATCTGTGAGAACAAATGTCCGGTTGTGGACAAACCGGCTATCTATGTGACAAGCGTGGGAGAAAGCCGGTCTGAGAGAAACCAACTCCTCCTGGACCTGATCAAAGAGAGTTCAGACCCTTACTGATTTTGCTTTTACTCTACGATCTTGAACACTAAGGTCTTCAGCACCTCTCCGTTGGGACCGATCACGTCCACATGCCAGTCTCCAACCCACTTCTCCCAGATATTTTTCGTACTCCACGTGCGCCATGCTGCGGCCTCAACCGCCAGATTCACTCTTGCCATTTCTGTCTCTTGATAATACCAGACATGAGTGATCTCGATAGGCATCTGGGCCCCTACAATCTTCGTGTAGCAGAAGAGTTTTCCGACCAACGCTTCGAATTCTGTTCCTTCTCCGACGGGTTCCCTATCCAGGACATCCCGGCAGATGACACCGACTTCCACCTCGACTGAAGGCTCTTCCTGGTCTTTAGCCTCTGCGGCCTGGTAAAGGGAAAATGAAGTCAGTAAAGCCAGGGCAAAAAGGACTGAAAATAGTTTTTTCATGGAGGTCCTCCTTTTGAGGAAAAAATGATTGCACCTGTTTCTTTACCCAAAATCAGATAAAATGTATCACAATTGAATACTTTTGACAATAGGGAAAGCATTTGTTGGGATCAGGCCTCAATTTGCTGGGATTACATTCTGGGATTTGACCTCAGTCACTTCAGTAATTGTTAGGAAATTTGGGATAAAGTCTTTTCACGGGAGACTTGGAAGTTTAAAGCCTGAAAGGTGACTTTTTTTGGAGACGAAGCCTGAGACTACTAAACCTGACCCAATGACTGAAGTGATGAAGGTCTGATCCCAAGTTACTGAAGTTGCTGAGGTCTGACCCCGACTTGACCTGATTTTACTCAGAGATGATTTTTTTTAATTCTTCTTTGAGCGGAGGGATGACTTGAAAAAGGTCTCCGACGATTCCAAAATCAGCTACTTTAAAGATAGATGCCTCAGGGTCCTTATTCACGGCGACAATGAATTTGGAGGAAGACATTCCCGCCAGATGCTGTATCGCCCCTGAAATGCCGAAAGCCATGTATAGATTCGGAGAAACGGTCTTGCCAGTCTGCCCAACCTGATGCTGATGGTCTATCCACTCCGCATCCACTGCAGAGCGAGAGGCTCCAACCGCGGAGTGGGGAACGATAGAGGTCAGTTCTTTCAAAAGGTCAAAATTCTCTGGCCCCTTCATCCCTCTTCCTCCAGAGATGACAACATCCGCCTCGGTCACATCCAGCTCAGCGCCTTCTTCTCTCAAAACTTCCTCCACCGGTCCCATAATCTGGTCTTCAGGAATCACCACTTCCTTCTTGACTACCTCCCCATCTTTGGCTCCTGGCTCAAGAAGAGGAAAAACATTCGGCCGCAGAGAGGCGATCTGCGGAGAAGACTTGAAGGAAACAGTGGCCAAGGCTTTGCCGGCGAATATCGGACGTGTCACCTCCAGCTTACCACCCTTGCAGGCCGTGACGGTGCAATCAGAAGCTAAGCTGACACCCAATTTTGCCGCCAATCGTGGGGCCAGGTCCTTTCCCATCGAGCTGGCGGAAAAAAGTATGACCTCGGGCTTTACCTCTTCCACCAAAGAGTACAGCGCTTGCGAAAAACTCGACGCTGAATAATGGCTGAAGAGAGAATTTTCAAGCACATATACTTTCGATGCTCCATAAGGAAACACTTCCGCTGCCAGCTCTTCTATTCCATG
>CAYGBC010000047.1:0-20497 GCA_964348015.1 uncultured Eubacteriales bacterium
GGTGGCGTCGTCGGTGGTGTCCTCGGTGGCGTCGTCGGTGAAGTCGAAGCCCCGATCAGAGCTGTCGGCGAAATCAGGCCCCCCAGACTGCTGAGAGAAGTTCCCCCGGTCTACCCGGAAATCGCCCGCCAGGCAAGAGTGGAAGGTGTCGTTATCGTGGAAGCGACTACCGATATCTACGGCAGAGTGCAGAACGTCAAAGTTCTCAAATCCATCCCTCTTCTTGACCAGGCCGCTGTCGATGCCGTCCGTCAGTGGGTGTATGAACCCATGGTGATTAACGGACGCCCCAGAGGCGTGATTTTCGTGGTGACTGTTACATTTAAATTAAAATAAGTAAAGCTGTGAATGGCTTTCTAACTTAAAAGGAGGTACGAAAAATGGAATTTGGTCTAGTGCAAATGTGGAACCAAATGGGAACTGTAGCTAAAGGAGTTGCGATCCTCTTGTTTTTCCTTTCCATTGTCTCTATCTATCTCTTTATCGAGAGGCAACTGGTCTTCGCCAAAGCCAGGAACAAATCAAAAAAGATCGCCCCGATGCTTGCAGGAATGTTGAAGAAAGGTCAAATCCAGGAAGCCCTGAAACTTTCTTCCAAGAAGGAGAATAAAGGGAGCCATTTAGCCCGGGTGACGGCCGCTGGAATCAAGGAGTTCTTGGAGGGAAAAGAACACAATCTCAGCCTTGAAGAACAGATTGAGACAGCAGCGAGAGGCTGCGACAGAGCTTCCACTATCTTCACTCAAGAACTGAAGAGAGGATTGAATACCCTGGCAACGATCGCGACTTCTTCTCCGTTCATCGGACTATTCGGAACGATCGCCGGTATCATCAATGCGTTCCGGGGAATGGCTGAGACAGGCTCTGGTGGACTCGGCGCCGTTTCTCAGGGAATCGCCGAAGCGTTGATCACCACAGCGTTCGGAATCGGAGTGGCCATTATCGCTCTGTGGTGCTATAACTTCTTGAGCACTCGAATCGAGGTTTATGCCGCCGAGATGTCCAACACCGCATCAGAGATCACTGACTTTTTCATCAGAAGGGCTGAATCACAATCACAAGGATAATACAAAGGCCAAATCTTAAATATAAGGGTTAACAGGGAGGCTTAAGAGATGGGATTTGCGGTTGACACAAAAAAAGATAGCGAAGTCGTCTCCGAACCTAATGTCGTTCCGCTGTGTGACATTCTGCTTGTTCTTCTGATCATCTTCATGATCATGACACCTCTGATCAAAGCGGGCATTGACGTCGATCTCCCGCTCGCTCTCAACACAATCAACATGCCAGAAAACCCGGAAGTCATTCTTGCCATCAAGCAAGACGGAAGCCTGTATCTCAATCAACAATTGGTCCAGATGGAAAATCTTCAGCTCATGATAGAGGAAGCGTTTCTCACAGCGAGTGACAATAAACTCTATTTAAGAGCTGATGGGGAATTGGAATACGGCAGGATCATTGACGTTGCCGAAATCTTAAAAATGGCCGGTGTCGAGATCGTCGGAATCATTACTGAGGTGAGAGCAACAGAAGATGAAGGATCTCAATAAGAGATCCCTATATTCATATCATTAGAAAGCAATAATACTTTCTATTGCCCAAGGGGAGAAGAAAGATAAGCCTCGAGATCTTCTTCTCCCTTTGGGGTCCACCCCAAAACTTCCCGCCAGGTCGATTCACTTTCCATGCAGAAATACAACGGTATCATCTGCCCTCCCTTTTCTTTAATGAACCGGACAATCTTTTTGTAGATCTCTAAACGGAGCGGCTTAAAATACTTGAGCTTTCCGTCTTTTCCTTTGATCATTTCCTCATAGATGATTTTCGTTTGAGGAAATCTTACCTGGATGACCGATTTGAGAGATGGAGGGAACCTCAAACTTCCGAGGCTTATCCAGGCAATTCTCCCCGGGTTTATGTTTGCCAGCATATGAGCAATCACTTCTTCGTAGTCGTGTGCGCAGCCGGGATATAAGACTAAAGGATCGAAATGAAATCCGACTCTAAAGCCTTCGTCCAAGACTCGGCGAGCGGCATGGATTCTTTCTTCAACCGAGGGAGACCCGCGTTCTTCTGATTCTGCTATCCTGTGTGAATTGAGCGACCAGGAGACGATGATGTTTGCAGCCGGCTCGGTGCTTAAAATGTTCTCGATGTTGAGAGTCTTCGTCTTCAGCTCAAAGAGGACATTGTCTTTTTCCCTGAAATAAGAAATCAGATCCTTAGAATTTTCTGTGATGTGGTCGAGGACTAATGAATCGCCAAGCTCTCCTGTGCCGATGCGGAGGATTCTGTCTGTGTTCTCGTGCAAAAAGATATCCAGCTGCTTCCATAATTCATCAAGGTTGGCGTGCACAGTGATTATCGGGACTGAGAGGTAATGCTGAAGGATACAGTAAGTGCAATCCAGAGGACAGTTGAGGTCGAGGTTGATGATATAGTAATTGCAACCGATGACATGCGGAGTACAGGGGCAACGCTTGACAAATTCTCCCTTCTGGGATGTGACAAAGAGATCTTTCCTGCCAAAATTCAGAGAATCCCTTGAAATTCTTCTCTTTTCGAGAAAGTCCTCCCGGTCAGAAATGAACTCTGTGGGAATCTGTCCTATATTCTTGAGTATTCTTTGGGTGAGAGCAAGGCCCGCGCTCTCTTTATCAATATAGACCTTGCGGGGAAAAAAACCGACCTTGCTCATGAAAATCATCTCCTTTTGAAAATTTGAACAAACTCCTCTTTGGAGGACAATTCCCCAAGCTTATCGAGGTGAGATTTAAACTGCGCATGATCCTCGAAAGTGAACGTGACGATGAAATTCTCATCCTCAAAAAACGGAGAAGGCTCGACCGAAATCCCCTCAGGCCAGCGCATTCTTCTCAACAAGGAATCAAAAGAATCTCTCCAGGAGGAAAATACCGGATATCTTTGTTTTCGCAACAGAAGACGGATGTTATCTGCTTTCTGGAGCGGGGAGAGCGCATCATTGCCCTGAATGGCCTGAATCTCTTCAGAGAGGATCAAGTTCTTCAAGGGAATGTCATTTCTCTTCGAGACCTCAATTAAATCCTCGAGAATCTCCTTCCTCTTGTTTTGCCCCAAGGGCAGAAGATAGGGCAGAAGAAGCCTCTGTTCCTCATGTGTGAATTCAGAGAAGAGTTTGAGTACGGGAAAGGTCATATTTTTTTCGTGCGCAGCGTTCTTTACTTCGGATTCAAACTCGGAAAAAGCCAGATAGGAGTCCAGATAGGATAAAGTCTGAGGAATATCGAGAAGAGGCAGGTAATGCCGGATGATTTTGGTCTCGTCTTCTCCAAATTTCTTCAACCTCGACAGGATCTCTGCCTTTTCCAGCAGGTCAAAGCCCCGCATAGACAGGTTCTCGTAGAATGCAATTAAAAAAGTCTGAAGCTCGTCCTCTTCTTCGATCACGTACACAGGGACAGTCGAGAAAGACAGTTCGCGACAGGCCAAAACTCTTTTCCACCCGGAAACGAGGATAAATCGTTTATTCCGGCGCGTGACAAAAGGCGGATGAAGAAGACCGACCTCCTTGAAAGACAGCTTCAGTTTCTCCAGGGAAAAATGGTAAGATGTCCGGAACCTCTCATCCTCGAGAGAGATATTTTTTAGAGCAAGCTGTTCTTTTTTCATGCTCTTATTCTATAACAAATTGAGCTCATAAAAAAATGGAACATGCTTTTAGGCTGAGTGACCGAGTGGCATTTTATGCAATGATAATGAAGACAAAAATGTCATTGCTTGCGCAGCAATCATAGAGGAAGGATTTTATAAATCAAGGTGTCATGGCGAGCTTGCGCGGCAATCTCATGAGAACGGATTGGATGTATCTGGGTGTCATTGCGAGCTTGCGCGGCAATCTCATGAGAACGAAATCTAATTCAGTTAGATCTTTCGCTGTTAATACAGCAGGTTGTTTGGGCGTGGAATTTCTGATATCTTGAAAAGCCAGAAGTCATGAGCAAAGTGCACGAGAAAGGCATTGTCAAGCCTCGACTCATAAAGGATCTCCGAACAAAACAGGTCGTCTACTTTCCTGTGGATGTTCCCTCCCTTCCTATTCTCAGCACTCTCAAAAAATCTGCACTCAAGGAAATCCATTCCATGTTCGGAGACTTTTACTTCCTCCAGGAAAAAGTCATCCTCACGCGATGCCTTGGAGCTCCTTCAGCCGCCCTCTCCCTTGAACCGTTAATTGCATCCGGGGCCAAAGAAATCATGGTCATTGCATTCGGCGGCTCGCTTAATTCCGATTACAGGATGATGAAGGCTGTCAGTGTATCCAAAGCTCTGTCCGAGGAAGGAACCTCCAGACATTATTTTCCAAAAAGGAGGATCTTCCACTCCTCCCCTGTTCTAAGAAAGAAATTAGAAGGCATTCTGGAGTCATTCGGTCTTCCCTACCTCGAAGGTTCAATCGTCTCTACGGATGCGCCCTTCCGGGAAACGCGTTCCTGGTTAAAAGACAAACAGAAAAAAGGAATAGACCTGGTCGACATGGAGACTTCAGCCGTGTTCGCCCTGGCTGAATTCTTCGGTATACATGCGGCAGCCCTTTTGATCGTTTCGGATGAACTCTGGAGCGGCGACTGGAAAGTCGGGTTTCGCAGACCCGAATTTGGGCAGAAAATCAAGGAGTACTTCATTCCGATCATCACGAGAGACTGGACGAAACAGAAATGAATAAATCACAGAGCCGCGAGATAAGCGCATCATTCTGAAAAAGGAGGAAAGTCTGATGAAACCAAAAGTCCTGATCACTCGAAAAGTCCTTCCCGAAGCACTCGACTACCTCAAGGAGCATGTCGATTATGAGGTCGGTGCGGATGACCGAAACCTGACAAAGCAGGAAATCATCGAAAAGATCTGTGGCAAGGAAGGGCTCCTCTCTCTTCTTGTAGATACGATAGACAAAGAAGTCCTCGATTCCACAAAATCTCTTAAAATCATCGCCAACTGCGCTGTGGGATACAATAACATCGACATCAAAGAAGCGAATAAAAAAGGAATACTCGTGACAAACACTCCGGGAGTTCTGACTGAAACAACCGCAGACCTCACATGGGCCCTCATTCTCGCCGTGGCCCGCAGGATCCCTGAATCCGACAGGTTCACGCGATCAAAAAAATTCAAAGGATGGGAGCTCGATCTCTTCCTCGGCAAAGAAATCACTGGAAAGCGTCTGGGAATAATCGGGATGGGACGCATCGGCAAGGCCGTCGCTTCTCGGGCTCAGGCCTTCAAGATGGAAATCGTCTACTCTGACCCAAACCGGCTGTCCCCCGAGGAGGAAAACACATACACAGCCACGCGTCTCTCCCTTGAGGAGCTTCTCTCTACCGCAGATATCATCACTATTCATGCCTCTCTCACGCCTGAAACCTTCCATCTTCTCTCCAGGGAAAAAATGGCTCTGATTAAAAAAGATGCGATCCTGGTCAACGTCGCTCGCGGGCCCCTCGTGGACGAGACAGCCCTGGCCCAGGCTTTAGAAAAACGCCGGATTTGGGGAGCTGGTCTGGATGTGTATGAACGCGAACCTGAGATTGAAGAAAAGCTCTTCACACTGGATAACGCTGTCCTCCTCCCTCATATCGGGAGCGCTTCCTACGAAACCCGTCTCAAAATGGCTATGATGGCCGCCCGCAACCTCGTTCAGGGACTGAGAGGAGAACAGCCGGATAATCTGGTTGTTTAGGACAAACAGATGCAGAGGAAAAGAGCACTCTTTCAAGGGATTCGATTCGAAGAGTCCTGTATCGCTGTGGAAGGGATTTATTCTATTTCTTTTTGTTAAGGCCCAGCGGTTCGTTCATGCTCCCGCTCCTGAAGCCGGCCATATCCAGCGTAATGTAGACAAACCCGAATTTCTTGAACGCTTTGATAATCTTTTCCTTGGTGGCCTCTTCCAAAATCTTGGAAAATTCTTGAGGTTCGATCTCCACCCGGGCGATCTGCCCGTGGTGTCTCACGCGCACCTGGCTGAATCCTAATCGCTTCAGGAATTCCTCCGCTCGGGCGACCTGTTTTAAACTCTCGGATTCAATCTCTGTGAAGTAGGGAAAGCGGGAAGATAAACACGCTAAAGAGGGCTTGTTCCATGTCGGAAGGTTGACGAATTTCGAAAGCTGCCGGATCTCTTCCTTGACCAATCCCACCTCTTTCAAAGGCGAACGGATATCCAATTCCTCTGCTGCTTTGGCCCCGGGACGGAAATCCGATATATCTTCGAAGTTTGAGCCGTCCAGAACATAAGGGATGGCCTCGGATTCGGCGATGTCTTTCAGTTTGGAGAACAGTTCCATCTTGCAGAAGTAACACCGTTCGGGCGGATTATGGGCAAAATCAGGGTTCTCCAGCTCCTTTGTCCGGATGATTTCGTAACGGACATTCAAGCTTTTCGCCAGTTTGACTGCTTCATCTCGTTCTTTTTCCGGATAGGTCTCGGAGCTTGCGATGACGGCCAGGACATTCTCTCCAAGAGTATCAGCCGCGACTTTCAAGAGAAATGAGCTGTCCACCCCTCCGGAGAAAGCCACCAGCACTTTTCCCATTTCGCGCAGGAGACTCTTCAGTTGTTCAAATTTTGCCAGAGTGGTGGGGATTATTTCTGTGTTCTCCCTCTTGTCTGTTTTATTCATTTTATATTCCTTGAGTTCGCCACCTCAGTGTCGATTTTGCCTATAGCAAACTAAAATCTTTTTTTCATATGAGATTGCCGCGCAAGCTCGCAATGACACCCAGATACATCCAATCTGTTCTCATGAGATTGCCGCATAGCTGCGCTCCTCGCAGTGACAAAGGAGTGAGATTGGCGCACACGTTTTCATTGACACTTCCCTCTTTAATTTTTTTTCTTCTTCTGGGATTTTTCAAATTTTTTGACTTCTTTCACGAACTCGGGAATGATCTCTTCCTCCGTCAACCGCCGGTACACTTTCCCTTTCTTGAAGAGCACCCCGGCCCCATGGCCGCAGGCGAGACCGACATCCGCTTCCCTGGCTTCTCCGGGTCCGTTCACCATGCAGCCCATGACTGCCAGGTGAATATCGCTTTGGACAGACGAGAGGCGCTTCTCGATCTCCTGGGCAATCGTCATCAGGTCGACCTCGCACCGGCCGCAGATCGGACACGAAATAAAATTTGGCCCGTAGGAACGGAGCCCGAGGCTGGACAGGATGAGGAATGCCACACGGACCTCTTCTTCAGGCGGAGCGGTCAGAGAAACTCGTACGGTGTCCACCAAACCCTGGGTCAACAGAATAGCCAGACCCACCGAAGACTTGATAGAGCCCGGAATCAAGCTTCCGGATTCTGTTATCCCGGCGTGAAACGGATAATCCACTTTTTCGGCGAGGCGCTGGTAGGCGTTCACCGTACGGTGCACGTCAGGGGCTTTCAGAGATATCTTGATATCCCGAAAATCCATATCCTCAAGGATTCTCACATGTCGTAAAGCGCTCTCCGCCATCGCTTCTGCTGTGGCTTCCCCGTATTTCTGGAGTAAGGTCTTTTCCAGCGATCCTGAATTCACTCCGATCCGAATCGGCACTGTACGATTTTTGGCGGCCCGGACAACCTCCTTCACTTTTTCCTTGGTTCCGATATTGCCCGGATTTATGCGCAGCGCATCCACACCCTGCTCCAACGAGGCCAGGGCCAGCTTGTGGTCAAAATGAATATCTGCCACAAGAGGAATTGTGACCTGTTTCTTGATCTCCCCCAGGGCTTCGACCGACTCTCTGTCCGGGACAGCCAGGCGGACCACTTCACACCCGGCTTTCTCCATCCGCCTGATCTGATCAACCGTTCCCTTGATATCATATGTGTGTGTTTTCGTCATGGATTGGACGACGACAGGAGCGCCTCCGCCGATAGGGACATTCCCGATTTTCACCTGTCTCGTTTTTCTCCGCTTCACAAGAGAAGAAGGATCAGAGGGATAAAAATCTTTCGAGTCCTTATCTTTATTCATCTCTCTCGCCCATTATAGCAGAGACACTCGGGTCTCTCAGATACACAGCTGAAATATCCCCGCTTTCGCCTTCCTTATAATCTCAACCTTTCTTCCTCACTTCTTCCAGAAGAGATAACTGTCCCAGCCATTCGGGAGTGTCCGGGCGACATCATTCAGGATCAGGAAAACAAGCAAAAAGATGAAAATCGCAAATCCGATCATCATCACGGTCTGCTTCACTTTGGGGCTGAAATCCCTCCGAAACAATCCCTCCAAGCTAAGGACAAGGATCTGTCCCCCATCAAAAACTGGTATCGGGAATAGATTGATAATCCCGAGTTGAAGGCTGATAAATGCCATGAAGCTCAACATGGAAACGAAGCCTGCGCGGAAAAACGCGTAGGAATATTTGGCGATCATGATCGGACCTCCAACCTGTTTGGCGGAAGCCTGTCCGGACATCAAATCTTTAACATAATTAAACAGCACAAAAGCGAGTTTTGTATTCTCCTTAACACTCCGTCCGATCGCCGCAAAAAAACCATATTTCCTGAGCTCATACTGCATCCACGGCTGGATGCCGATCTTTCCGACCTCCCCCTCAAGACGCGGAGTGATGTGAAGCGTGAATTGCTCCCCTTCTCTCTCTATGAGTACTTCAAGCTCATTATTGGGATTTTTCTCGATTATTTCCACGAACTTATGATAGAGGACCGTTTCTCCATTAATCGCCAGGATCACATCCCCGGCCTTCATTCCCCCTCTATCCGCGGGAGAATCAGGCTCGACGACGACCGCCTGCGTGAAAATCTTCGGGGCAAAGCCTGCATATCCCATATCCAGATCGAATGATTTTTTACTTTCTGTCTGGAGCTGGGTTGTGAATATCTCCTCTCCCCGTTTGACCTCCAGCGTGATCAGCATATCGGGTTTGGTCCCCACAGCCAACTCGACATCGTTCCAGGTCTTTGTCTTCCTGTTGTTGACTTTGAGGATTTCATCCCCAGCTTGAAGATCGACTTTCTCCGCAGGAGATTCCAACTCGATATAACCGATCACAGGTTTCTGCCTTGAATATTCAGGGACGGTCACACCCATCATGCTGATGAAAGCGACCAACACGACGGCGAGAACAATGTTCATCGCTGAGCCCATGAACAAAACCAGGAACCGCTCCCACCTCTTTTTCGCCATAAAATCGTAAGGAGCCAGCTCTCCCTTTTTTTCAAAAACATCCTCTCCTGTGAACTTGACAAAACCACCAAGTGGCAGCATGCTGATCCTGTAGTCGGTATCTCCTTTTTTGATGCCGAACAGCCTTTTCCCGTAACCCCAGGAAAAGACCTCTACTCTGATTTTCACAAGCTTCGCCATGAAAAAATGCCCGAACTCATGGACAAAGACCAGGATGCCAAAAACAATTATGAATGCAAAAATACTTCCAAAAACCGTACCCATTTCAAGACCTTCTTTCCATTAAATTCCGGGCTGTAAATCTCGTTTCCCGGTCAACTAAAAGTATATCATCCAAATGCTTGATCTCTTTCTTTTTATGATGCTCAACGGCTTCGGAGACAATCTCTGCAATCTCCAGAAATCGGATATCCTTCTGAAGAAAAGCCGCCACGGCCACTTCGTTGGCAGCGTTGAGGGCGACTGGAAAACTCCCTCCTTCCTCCAGAGCCATACGAGCAAGTTTAAGCAGAGGGAATTTTTCCACATCAGGTTTGAAGAATTCAAGGCTTTTGATCTCACTCAGATCCAGGGAAGTCAGAGGAGAATCCTCGCGCTCAGGATAAGTCAGCGCATACTGGATCGGAATTTTCATATCTGTCGGGCTGAGCTGGGCCAGGACTGATCCGTCGTTCATCTCGACCAATGAATGGACAATGCTCTGCGGATGAATCAACACCTCCAGCTTTTCCGGTTCTATACCGAAAAGCCAGTGCGCTTCGACCAATTCCAATCCCTTGTTCATTAAAGTGGCCGAGTCGACCGTCACCTTTTTGCCCATCTTCCAGCGCGGATGGTTCAACGCCTCCTCAGGTGTCACGTCCTTCATTTCCTGCGGGGATTTACGGAAAAACGGGCCTCCGGATGCGGTCAGGATCACCTTCTGAACGCGTTCCAGGTTTTCTTTAGCGAGGCACTGGAAAACACCGCTGTGTTCACTGTCTACAGGAATGACCTGAGAGCCGAATTCTTGAACCAGGCTTTGGATCAAAGGACCGGCCACCACCATAGATTCTTTATTCGCCAGAGCGATCTTCTTTCCAGTCCTGAGCGCCGCCAGAGTCGGCTTCAGCCCATCGATTCCTGTTATGGCGGAGACCACAATATCGTTCTCCTCGAATCCTGCAACTTCTTCTGCTCCCTGCTGGGAAAAAGTCACGTGGATTGATCTGTCCTTGAACCTCTTCTTGAGCTCATCTGCTTCTTCCTTTTTCTCCACGGAAACAATTTTGGGCTTGAATTTATCAACCTGCTTCTCGAGCAACTGGGTGTTGCGGCCTGCTGCAAGCCCAACGACACGGAATCTGTGACTGAGTTTTTCTATGATTTCAAGGCTGCTGCAACCGATCGAGCCTGTCGAACCCAGGATTGCGATGTTTTCCATTTTTTTATATTTCCACGTTTTTTTACCAGAAAAAATCTACGAAATAATAGAAAAAAGGAGTCGCCAGTATCAGGCTGTCCAGCCGGTCTAAAAATCCACCGTGGCCGGGAAGAACATTGGAAGAGTCCTTGACTCCCGCCGCCCTTTTGAACAGAGATTCTAACGGATCACTGAATTGAGCGACGACATGGACGAGGATTCCGGTCAGAATCGCCTTCCAGAGAGCCATATCCCTCAGGAGGATGAAATAAATGATGAGTGCTCCTATGACTGCAAAAACAATACCGCCGATGGCGCCTTCCCATGTCTTCTTCGGGCTTGCGATCGCCACCAATTTCCGCCGTCCCCAAAGACTTCCTATGAGAAAAGCCCCGGTATCGCCCATGAATATCGCACCCAAGAGGAAAAAGATTACGGACGGCCCTTTCTCGATTTTCAGCAGGTAAAAATGGTTCAGAGTGAAACTCAGGTAGACCGCCCCGAAAAATGTCAGCGCCATGGATTGGGGAAAAGTCGCGAGCTTCTCGAGAGTGCGGATGGAAATCACATAATACACCGCGGCCAGGAGCAGGCACAGGAATAAGGCTAAGGCCAGGGAGAATTCCTCAAAATAAAAAGAGGCTGTAATCAGCAGGGCCAGAAAGATTCCGAAAATCTTTTGTGGAAATATCCGTTTCACGCGGAAAAGGCTGTAGAATTCACCGAGAGCCGCCAATATCAAGAGCAACACGATGAGCAAGAACCAGAGAGGAGGAACAAACTGGACGAGGCCAAACGTGAAAGCCAGGAGCACGATAGAAGTCGGTAATCTCTTTCGAAGACTCATTGTGTATAAATAAATGGAGGAATCCCTTTATGGATATACAGGAATGATTTCATGACGAATGGTGATTTTCTCAGGTGAGACAATACACGGATTCAAGGAAAAATCATGCGTGACGTTCATCTCGAAGAAGTGTCTCATATTTTTCTCTGGAGTCCACACAGAATGATCGATGCTTCATAAATCGCTGCTCTCATGGGGATGGATATCTCCGAACCTCCTTTCTCTTTTCTGGTATTCGACCAGGGCTTGAAGCAGCTGCTTCTTCCGGAAATCAGGCCATAAAACCGGTGTGATCCAGATCTCAGAATAGGCGATCTGCCAGAGTAAAAAATTGGACACACGAAGCTCACCGCTTGTCCTGATGAGCAAATCGGGATCAGGGATATTGTCTGTGTAGAGATAATGGGCGAATGTTTCTTCATCCAGTGATTCCACATCACAGTCTTTATCCTTGACTATCCGCTTCACTGCATCCACGATTTCATCCCGGCCCCCGTAATTCAAAGCCAAAATAATGGTCAAGCGGTCAAATTTTCTCGTCAGCTCTTCGACACGCTCCAATTCTTTCTTGACAGAGAGGGGAATGGCTTCCCGTTCACCGATGACTTTGAGCCGGAACTGATTTTCAACGAGCACCTTGTCTTCCTTCTTGAGGTAATCCTCCAGAAGCCTCCACAGGGTCGCGACTTCCTTTTTGGGTCTTTTCCAGTTCTCTTTGGAAAAAGCATACAGGGATAAATATTGGACACCCAGACGCGCAGATGTTTCCACGATTTCGCGGACAGATTTGGACCCGGCGCGGTGACCTTCGATCCGAGGAAGTTTTTTCTTCTTGGCCCATCGGCCGTTCCCGTCCATGATTACCGCCACATGACGGGGGAGGCGCGAAAGATCGAGCTGGTTCACCAGCGACTCTTCCTCGCTTCCGGGTTTGATGAAGCCTTTAAGGTCCTCGTTCATAGACCAATTATATGGACTTGCCTGGAAATTGTCAAAAAAATTGAGACCAGACCCCTTTTCTACACATCTCTTTTTTGGTATTCTATTGGGTCCCAAAAGAGAAACGATAAAATGTGTTTAGGAATTCCCGCAAAAGTCATCCAGATCGATGAATCCAAACTGGGAAAGGTGGATTATTTGGGGACAAAAGTCAAAATCAACCTTTCTCTTCTTGAAGATATCAAGGTCGGAGATTGGGTCATTGTTCATGCCGGATTTGCCATATCCAAGCTCGATGAGGAAGAAGCCCAGGAGACGTTATCGCTTCTTAGAGAAATGACCGCCTCTCAACAAGAAGGCGAACAATAACTTTGGCTAAAATAGGGGTCGCGTCTTAACATTTGACATTTCTTCGGTTATTGAAATTAAAAGAACGCAACTTTAATTTTCAAATAGGAAATAAGAGAGCACAAACTTGAGAAATGTCAAATGTTAAGACGCGACCCCTTTTTGCTGTACAAGGATAAAAGAGTCATTCAAGCGCTGCTCGCGGAGATAGAGAAAAAAGCCCGATCTCTTTCCTCCCCCATCCGAATCATGGAAGTCTGCGGCACACACACCATGACCGTGCACAGATACGGTTTGAAAAACATGATCGAAGAGACAGGAGTGGAAATGGTGTCGGGTCCGGGATGCCCGGTGTGCATCACTCCGAATGAGCTCCATGAGGCGGCCATAGAATTGGTCACGCAGAGGGAAAATTTCATCCTGACCACGTTCGGCGACATGACAAGAGTCCCCACCGCAAAGGGATCTCTCCAGACAACTGTTCCTGCTCCGAATTCTCTGGTGGACGTCGTTTATTCTCCTGAGGAATCTCTCGAGAAGGCCAGGTTGAACCCAGAAAAAGAGGTAATTTTCTTCGGAGTCGGGTTTGAGACAACCATTCCCGCCATTGCCATGACTGTTAAGGAGGCAGCCGCAGAAGGCCTGGCCAATTATTCGGTCCTGTCCGCACTCTGGTTGATACCCCCTCCGCTCAAAGCAATCGTCGATGCCAAAGAAATTGCAATCGACGGTTTTCTCTACCCCGGTCACGTCAGTGCCATCATCGGAGAAAAACCTTATCGCTTCATCGCAGAGAAGTACGGAATCCCCGGGGCCATCACTGGATTTGAGCCCGGCGACATGCTCCTCGGTGTACTGTCCACGCTTGAACAGATCGAACACGGAAAACCTAAAGTGCGAAACGCTTACTCCAGAGTGGTCCGGGCTTCAGGAAACCCGAAAGCGCTGGCTTTGATGGATGAAATGCTCGAGACTAAAGATGCGCATTGGAGAGGCCTGGGACTCATCCCTCAGAGCGGGCTCAGGATTCAAAAGAATTACGCGTCTTATGATGCCGAGATCAAATTCAGCCTCAAAATAAGAGGAGGAAGCGGAGACCTTCCGGGTTGTCGATGCGGCGAGGTGCTCCGGGGCCTGATCTCTCCACCTCAATGCCCGTTATTCATCGGGAAATGCAATCCTGATTCTCCCTACGGTCCGTGCATGGTCTCCTTTGAGGGTGCCTGCTTGATCTATTACAAATATCACAGAGATCGGAAAAGTTAGACTTAAGGGAAAAACAATGAATTCAGACATAATGGGAAGTCCATTAGAAAGGCTGTGAACGAAATGTCATTGCGAGCTTGCGTGGCAATCTCATACTACTGTCATTACGAGAAGCAGAGCGACGTGGTAATCTCATATGAAAAAATATATATTTCTTTTTACGGGATCGCCGCACTTCTTTATGTCGTTCGCAATTGCAGTCTATTCTTATGAGATTGCCACGCAAGCTCGCAATGACACCAATAACGTTACTTTGTATAAAATTCCATTAATTCCATATACAAGGAAACATTGATGAAAAAAGTCAGCTTAGAGCTCGGAAGCGGCGGCAAATTGATGAGGGATTTCATCTCACAACACATTGTCAGGGCTTTTAAAAATCCCTTTCTGGACGAGCTTTCCGATTCAGCTCATCTCCCCGGTCAAACGGCCTTCACAACAGACAGTTATGTGGTCGATCCCATCTTTTTCCCCGGAGGAGATATCGGGACTCTCTGCGTCAACGGGACAGTGAATGACCTGGTCGTCTCGGGCGCTGAGCCTAAGTATATATCCCTTTCCCTGATCCTGGAGGAGGGAATGGCCTGGGAAGACCTGGAAACGATCCTCAAATCCATAAAAAAAGCGGCCAAAAAGGCCAAAGTGGAGATCACTGCAGGAGACACCAAGGTCGTCAGACGCGGGCAAGCCGATAAAATCTACATCAACACCTCTGGGGTGGGAAAAGTCTGGGCCAGGCCGACGATCGCCAAAATCCGACCCGGAGATAAGATCATCCTCACAGGAACTCTTGGAGAACACAGCGTTGCGGTCATGCTGGCTCGAGGTGATTTCGGGCTGGAATCGAATGTGAAAAGCGATTGTGCCCCCTTGAATTTTCTCCTCCCTCTCTGGAAGAAAGGTGCCCACTGGATGAGAGATATCACGCGCGGCGGGCTGGCCACGGTGCTCAGTGAAATCGCAGAAAAGATCCCCTACTCTCTCCTTATCGAGGAAGAGAGGATTCCCCTCTCCCGTGCTGTCCGAGGAGCTACAGAGCTTCTCGGAATCGACCCGCTTTACCTGGCATGCGAAGGAAGGGCGGTCCTCGTTGTCCCCAAAAGACGAGCCGGAGAGATCCTCAATATTATCCGTAAAAATCCCCTTGGGCGCAAAGCAAAAATAATCGGGGAAGTGGACGACAAAACCGGAAAACCCGGAGAACTCCTTTTGTCCACTCTCTCCGGAGGGCTGCGGCTTCTTGAGCCTTTGACTTCAGAGCTGCTCCCGCGTATCTGCTAAGGCCGGCTCTCAACCGCTATTTCCGTCCGATAGAATGATAATCAAAACCCAGCTCTCTCATCCGCGCTGGATCAAATACGTTTCGCCCATCCATTAATATAGGATTGGCCATCAGACTTTTGATCTTTTTCAGATCCATATCTTTGAACTCATCCCACTCCGTGATAAGGAGCAAAGCGTTTGCCTCCTCTGCGGCTTCATACGGGGATTTCGTATAGTGAACCTGCGGGGTTTTTTCCGGGAATACTTTTTTAACGTTCTCCATGGCCTTCGGGTCATACAGGCGAAGAGAAGCCCCTTCCTCAAGAAGCCTCTGGATGACCTTAATGCTCGGGGCTTCTCTTATATCATCCGTTTCCGGTTTGAATGACAATCCTAAAACCGCGATGACCTTATCCTTCAGTATCCAGAGAGCATTCTTTATCTTAGCCACAAAAATATCGATTCGTCTCGAGTTGATCTTATCGACCTCTTTCAAAAGGTTAAAACTGATACCCAGGTCTTTTCCGATCTTGGCGAGCGCCCGGATGTCTTTCGGGAAGCAGGAGCCTCCGTAGCCGATACCGGCTCTGAGAAACTTGTCCCCGATCCTCGGGTCCATCCCCATGCCTTGAGCGACCCGTTCCACATCCGCCTCCGTTTTTTCGCAAAGCTCCGAAATCAAGTTGATGTAGGAAATCTTGAGTGCCAGAAAAGAGTTTGAGGCATGCTTGATGAGTTCAGCGGTATCGATATTGGTCACGAGAAGTTTGTCTTTGAATTTCTTGTATATATCGACCAGGATATCTCTGGCTCTTTCCGTTTCCACGCCGATAACGATGCGGTCCGGGTGAAGAAAATCCGAGACGGCTGTGCCTTCTCGGAGGAACTCAGGATTGGAGGCCACATCGAATTCCACATCGGATTTTTTATGCAGGTCGATCGTCTTCTTGATCCACAGAGATGTTTTGACTGGAACCGTGCTTTTCTCCACCACCACTTTGTAGCTGTTTAAATTTTCAGCGATCCTTCTGGAGACGCCCTCCACATAAACCATATCCGCGCTCCCATCCTTCCTCTGGGGCGTGTTCACAGAGACGAACAAAACGTCAGAAGACCTAATGGTTTCATCGAGGTCATGGAGAAAAGATAGGTTCCCTCTTTTCAGGTTCTTTTTCAGGAGATCTTCGAGGCCGGGCTCGTAAATGTGAGAAATTCCCCGGGAGGCTTTGTCGATTTTCTCCGGTACCACATCGGTCCCGATGACAGTGTGGCCCAGGTCAGCGAGGCAAACGGCTGTGACCATTCCCACATATCCAGTGCCGATGACTGCAATCTTCATGACCTTCTCCTTTTAAAGCACTCCAGGGCGCGGAGGAAATTATTTTCTGTTTTTCCAACCGCTATATATTCTTTTCAGGGCGATTGTCAAGGCTTTTAGGCTTTGACCACGTTTTTCGTTTTCTTCTTGATGGCGTTTCTGGTATCGATGACGAGAGACGCTTTTTTCGTGATCCAATCAAAATCATAGTCAGAGTGGGCCGTCACGATGACCACCGCATCAGACTCTTTGAGGATGTTCTCAGTCAATTCCACTGATTCCAGCTCCAGACCGGGATAGTCTCTGTATCCACTTGCCAGAGGAACATACGGGTCATTGTAGGAAACATCGGCTCCCTGCTTTTTGAGGAGACTGATGATCTTGAGCGACGGAGATTCTCGCTGGTCATCGATATTTTCTTTGTAAGCCAATCCCAAGATTAATATTTTGGCTCCTTTTATCGACTTTCCACTTTCGTTCAAAGCTTCGCTTGTTTTCGAGACCACATAATAAGGCATGAATGTATTGATCTCTCCAGCGAGCTCGATAAATTTAGTGGGCTGATCGACTTCCTTGGCTTTCCAGGCGAGATAAAAAGGATCCACGGGAATGCAGTGCCCGCCGTAACCCGGACCAGGGAAAAAAGGCATGAATCCGAAAGGCTTGGTCGACGCGGCCTGGATCACTTCCCATACATCGATTCCCATTCGGTCAAAGATCATCTTTATCTCATTGACCATAGCGATGTTCACAGAACGAAAGACATTCTCCATGATCTTTGTGGCTTCAGCCACTTTGGGTGAGGAGACCGGGACCGTTTTCTTGATAATCTGATCATACAGGATTTTGGCCACCCGGCTGCACTCTGGAGTTACGCCTCCGACAACCTTGGGTATCTTCTCGGTCGTATGGACCTTATCTCCGGGATTCTCTCTTTCCGGCGAATATGCCAGGAAAAAGTCCTCTCCGACTCTTAGGCCACTGGCCTCCAGCAGCGGAAGAATCTCCTCTTCCGTGGTGCCCGGATAAGTGGTGCTCTCCAGTATCACGAGCTGTCCTTTTCTCAAATTATTAGAAATTGTTTCTGTGGTGTTCAAGACAAAGGACAGGTCAGGATTGTTGTGCGCATCAAGAGGAGTCGGCACGCAGATGATTATCGTATCGACTCTCCCCAGAGCAGTGAAATCAGCCGTTGCCTGAAATTTTTTCTTCTTTAAAAAGCCTTCCAGTTCTTCCGCTGTCACATGCTTGATGTAACTCTTCCCCTTGTTCAGCATCCGCACTTTCTTCTCGTCGATGTCAAATCCCACAACTTCAAATCCTTTGTTCAAAAACGTCTTGACCAGGGGCAGTCCCACATACCCCATTCCGATAACACCGATAATGGATTTTTTATTCTTTATCTTATTTTCCAAATTGATCGCTGTCTTGCTCACAGGCTATTTCCCTTTTTTGTACCAGCGAACAGTTTCCCCAAGGCCTTCGCTAAAAGAGACCGAGGGCTCATATTTTAGCATTTTTCTGGCCTTTGAGATATCGGCATAGGAGTGCTTGATATCGCCGGAGCGTGGCTCCTCATATACAGGCTTGAATTCTTTATTCAATACATCATTCAATTTCACTGCCAAAGAATTGACAGAGGTCCTCTCTCCACTTCCGATGTTGAAAACCTCTCCGGAAACATTCTTCGCTTGAGATGCCAGAATATTGGCTTCGACGACATTGAACACATACAGGAAATCCCGGGATTGCTCTCCATCGCCAAACACCACGGGATTCTCCTTTTTGAGCATCTTCCCGATGAAGCTCGGAATCACTGAGGCGTACTGCGACGACGGGTCCTGACGAGGGCCAAAGACGTTGAAATACCTGAGGCAGACCGTTGATAAACCAAAGACCTGGTAGAACATGCGACAGTAGAGCTCTCCCATGCGCTTACTTGCCGCATACGGAGACAGCGGAAACCCTTCCATTTCTTCTTTTTTGGGAAGGCCGGGATTGTCTCCGTAAACCGCCGCAGATGAGGCCAGAACAAACCTTTGGACTCCCGCGTCCCTGGAGGCCAGGAGAAGGTTGAGCGTGCCGGTGATGTTGACTTCATTTGTCAGGAGAGGGTCCTCGATGGAACGCGGAACTGAGGTTAACGCCGCCTGATGCAGGACAAAATCCACATCCTTCACAGCCTGCTGGCAGGCCTTAAAATTCTTGATATCTCCTTCGATCAGCTCGATCTTTTCTAAAAAAGGATCAATATTCTCCTTTTTTCCTGTCGAAAAATTATCGATTACACGGACCGAATGCCCCCTATGGACCAGTTCCTCAGCAATATGGGACCCGATAAATCCCGCTCCACCGGTGACTAAGTACTTGTGCATTCTCTTTTTTTTATAACTTTTGTCTTAATTTATCAAACACTGATTGGGAAAACTCAGGGCATTGCCTTGAAAGATGGAAGAGGAACGGCATTCTCAATTCGATATGAGCGAAGAGATTTCTCTGCCGTTTCAATTCAACAGATTACACAAATAAAATGGAAGAGAACCTTTTTATCCAATCTCTCCTTTGGCTCGTCTTTGCCTGTAGAGAGATTTATCCACAGCCTGGACCATTTTTTCAAGATCCAGGTGTTTTTCCTCGAAGAAGCGATGAACTTTCGCAAGATGTTCTTCAGGGTTTGAAAGAATCTCGTTGTAACTGATGAAAAGCACTTCCATGTCTTTTCTTTGACTGATGTCGGATTTTGTTTTCTCGTTCAGCTTCTCGAAAGCCAGCTTCGTTTCCGCTCTCTCTTCATCCGTGGAATTCACCATCCTCTCCATCGAATCCAGGACTTCCTCGATGTTCCTCTCCATGTAAACCACTTTATAATTTCCAGAGGGAAGATACTGCAGACCGTAAGCAATGACCTTGAGGACCTGATCCTCGAAATTAAACACAAACTCAGGATTATCCCTGAGTTTATCTATGATGCTTTCCACTTCCAGGTAACCTTTCGGATTGCTTTCATCCGGCTTTCTGACACCATCAGTTGCAACAGGGAGTCCTCCTTCCTTCAAGGACTGCATCAGCAGCGAAGTGCCTGACCTTGGGAGTCCAGATACAATGTAAATCGGTTTCATCGGCATCACTCCTCGAGTGAATTAATATCGAACAGGGCGTTTCCAGCCAATGGCTTGAGGACTGCTCCCTATTTGTTTATTTGAATTCACCGCTTGTTTTCTATTATTTTAAAATCAATCCAGGTAGCCGAGAGCTTTCAGCCTCTCCTTGACCTTTTCCTCATCTTCCTTGCTCAAGGCTTCCGGAGCTGCGTCTTCTTTTGCCAGGATTTCTCTGAGGACTTTGGTGACATAACTCGAAACTGATTCCATTTCTGTTCCTTTGAGTTTCTCCTCGATCTGCTTGTACAAAGAAGCTGGTATGGAAATATCTTTCTGATCTTCTTTATCCATGATTGATCTCCTTTTTGATTGGCAGCAGTATCTGCCGATAAAATGGGAAGTGAAGATCCTTCTCAACCGTAACTCTGATATATACACCACCTCAGTGATATTTTCAAGCGACCTCGGGATTAGCCAATATCCCTGTTTCCATGACTATCTCTTTGACAGTCAGGCAATCTGGTGAGGAAGCCATCCGGAGGCGAGCGGGCATGGTTCCTCGAAGAGGAGAGCGAGCCAGGAATATGCGGATTTGGATTGATTTGGGCCACAAATCAATCGGGGGTTCCAAGGGAGTATGCTCCTTTGGTCGCAGGGCGAAGCCCGAGAAGGGGAGGCAGGGAGTTAGACCGAAGGTTGAACGACCGTTGGAAGGGGGAAAGCGGAGCTGTTCCCCCTCCAAGGTGTCCATGGGGAAAATCCGCGGGCTTATGAATCAGCTTACCTGATTGTTACCGCATAGCGCTTTTAGAGATGCTTCCATTAGCGGTTTAATAGTATAAAA
>CAYGBC010000048.1:0-19566 GCA_964348015.1 uncultured Eubacteriales bacterium
CTTGGAGGGGGAACAGCTCCGCTTTCCCCCTTCCAACGGTCGTTCAACCTTAGGTCTAACTCCCTGCCTCCCCTTCTCGGGCTTCGCCCTGCGACCAAAGGGGCATACCCCCTTGGAACCCCCGATTGATTTGCTTCACAAATCAATCCAAATCCGCATATTCTTGGCTCGCTCTCCTCTTGGGCACTTCCCTCGAGGAACCGTGCCCACTCGCCTCCGGATGACTTCCTCACCAGATTGCCTGACTGCCAAAAAGATTGTCACGGAAATTAGGACGCTTCGCAAGAGATTCGCTGATTTGACCTGCTCACATGAATTCTGTTCTAATAGACGGGATTGTTGAAGGAGAATATCAATGAAAAAGTCATGGTCAATATTTCTGTTGGCGGGTCTCTTGAGCTTCAGCCTCTGTGCGCCGAAAGAACCACCCGCGAGATTTTCCTTTTCCCCAGAAAAACCCTCTCCCGGCGATCAGATTACGGTTCAATACAATCCTGCGGAAACGGTCCTGGAGAAAGCTGCCGAAATCTACCTCGTCGCCTACTCCTACACGCACGGCACACCGGAGGCGTCAGACTACCCGATGAGTCAGAAAGGAAAAGTCTGGACAGCCTCTTTTTCGGCCGATGAGAAGAGCCGTGGAATTATCATCAAGTTTTCATACAGGGAAAAAATCGATAACAACGAGAAAAATGGGTATGTCATTCCTCTCTATGACAAAGAGGGGAATCCTGTCCCGGGAGCACTGGCCGGGCTGGCCGAAGCCTATGCTTCCTGGGGAAATTACTTTGCGGGACTGGAAGGCAATCAGGAAATCGCCCTCTCCTACTTCATCGAAGAGTTCGGGCTTCATCCTGAACTGAAAAGAGAATACATTATCCCCTATCTCACCGCAATCGCCTCTGTCCGGAGAGCCGAAGGAATAGATACCATTATGAGGGAATTGGAGGATTTAGGCAGTCAAAGCGACCTGTCTGAGGAAGAACTCACCATGATGGTCGGATGGTACTCTCAGTTGAACCAGGCAGATAAAGCACAGGATTATTCGGCCCTGATACGAGAAAAATTTCCCAAGGGAAATTTTATACAGAATGAAAGATTCAGAGAATTCTACGAGACCACAGATGTGAGCCAGAAGGTAGCGCTGATGAAAAAATTCAGGAGAGATTTCCCGGAAAGCGACATGATTCCTGCGATGCACATCTATGTCTGTCTGGCTTACCGGGACAAAGGCCAGTATGATCAAATTAAAGAGTATCTGGAGAAAGTCGCAGAAGAAGTCAACTGGAGCCTCTACAATAACATCGCGTGGACCATGGCCCAGGAAGGGGCAGACCTGGAGCTCGCGGCTGAGCTTGCGGCAAAGGGCGCAGAACTCGTCAAGAAGCAAAGAGAGGATCCCAAAGGCGAAAGACCGTCTTATATCACAGAGAGAGAGTGGAAAGAGCAGATGGATGCGGGACTCGCGATGGTTTTGGACACCTACGGATTCATCCTTCTCCAACTCGACAGAGCAGAGGAGGCCCTGTCTCCTCTTGGGGAGGCTTTTCTTCTCAGCAAGGGCCAAAATCATGAAATCAACGAGCGTTACTCTGAGGCACTGGTCCGAAGCCGGTCTTTCGAAAAAGCGGTTTCAGAAATCGGTAAGATTATCGAAGAAGGGTACAGCACTCCCAAAATCAAAGAACTGTTCACGCAGGCTTATATCGAATCCACAGGCGACCAGAAAGGGGCTTCTGATCAACTCCTCAAACTGGAAAAGATCGCGAAAAAGAAGATGGTAGCTGAATTGAGAGAAACGATGATCGACTTCCCGGCTCCAGATTTTACGCTCGAGGATTTAGACGGCCAACCGGTTTCTCTTGCTGACTTCAAAGGGAAGATCGTCATCCTCGATTTCTGGGCCACCTGGAACGATCCGTGTAAGGATTCTTTTCCGGGGATGAAGCGAGTCGTGGAAAATTACAAAGACGATAAAAACATCAGATTCCTTTTTGTCAACTCCTGGGAACGCGTGGAAAATTGGAAAAAGAATGCCTCGGATTTCATGTCCACACACAACTATCCTTTCCGTGTGTTGCTGGATATGCAGAATAGAGTCATCAGTGCCTTCGAAGTGGACAGCATCCCCACAAAGTTCATAATCGATAGAAAAGGGAAAATCCGCTTCAAAAGCGTGGGATACGGCGGAAGCACGGACAAATTGGTTGAAGAATTGAGTTTGATGATAGAGATACTGCGTTAGAGCCAATCCCAATCTTGGAGTGAAAAAACTCGAACTCAAAGAATTTTTCCCGACAAGGGGAAAACACACCCGATTAAGGAGAATAACACCATGAGTAAATTAAAGAAAATCCGAGGATTCTCAACAACCCTGGCATTCATTTTGATGGCCGCATTATTTCTACTGATTTTCGGAGGAGCCTTTGCCCTCTATCACTTCAAAGGGAAGCGGATCACCACAACTGATATCGCAGCCGCAGAAAAAATCACAGCGCTCGAATTCACGGCCAAGGAACGCAGAATGATGCTGAATAATGTGAGGAGAAATTCCCGCAGATACAAAGGCCTCCGAGAGACATCTCTCGAAAATAAGGTCCCGCCAGCGCTGCTCTTCAGCCCCATCATTCCGGGGATGAGTTTCCAGGACCAACAAAAGCCTTTCCAATACTCGGTGCCTGCGGATGTCCACGTTCCAGAGAACTTCGAGGAGCTCGCTTTCTATCCCGTCACGGCTCTCGCGCAGTTGATCAGATCACGTAAGATCACCTCCATCCAGCTCACACGACTCTACATCGACCGGCTGAAAAAATACGGGCCAAAGTTAGAATGCGTGGTCACTCTGACAGAAGAGCTGGCCCTTCAACAAGCCCGGCGTGCTGACAAGGAGATCGCCTCAGGGCGCTACAGAGGCCCGCTCCACGGCATTCCCTGGGGCGCCAAAGATCTACTCGCCACAAAAGGCTTCAAAACCACATGGGGCGCCATGCCCTACAAGGACCAGCTCATCGATGAAAACGCCACCGTCGTGAAACGGCTCGAAGAGGCTGGAGCGGTCCTTGTCGCGAAACTCTCGATGGGCGCTTTGGCCATGGGAGATGTCTGGTATGAGGGGAGAACCCGGAATCCCTGGAATCCAGAGCAGGGGTCCAGCGGTTCATCAGCCGGATCCGCCGCAGCCACGGCCGCTGGTCTCGTCGGATTTTCCATCGGGACTGAAACATGGGGTTCGATACTTTCTCCCTCCTCCAGGTGCGGAGTGACCGGACTGCGCCCCACATTCGGCCGCGTGAGCCGGTATGGAGCCATGGCTTTGAGCTGGAGTATGGATAAGATCGGTCCCATCTGCCGCACTGTCGAGGACTGTGCCTTAGTGTTTAACGCCATATTCGGTCCTGACGGAAAAGACCTGACTGTATTCGACTTTCCGTTTAACTGGAACCCCGTCCTCGACCTCGAGGATATCCGCATCGGCTACCTTAAAGAAGCATTCGATCGGGATTACAGGAACAAAGAACAGGATAAGGCTGTTCTCGAAGTCTTCCGATCACTCGGAGCAAAACTCGTTCCCTTCGAACTTCCGGATTATCCGGTCTATAATCTCTCGTTCATTTTGAGTGCGGAGGCGGCTGCCGCTTTCGATGAGCTCACGAGGAGCGGCAGAGACGACCTTCTAGTCAGGCAGTCGAGAGGGGCCTGGCCGAATTCTTTTCGCAATTCACGGCTCATCCCGGCTGTGGAATACATCCAGGCCAACCGTGTCAGGACACTTCTCATGCAGAAGATGGCAGAGAAAATGAAAGGAATAGATGTCTACATCGCTCCCTCCGGAGGCAGCAACCTCCTTCTCACCAATCTCACCGGCCACCCTGCTGTCGGTGTCCCCAATGGGTTCAGAGAGAACGGAAGCCCCTCAAGCATCTGCTTTATCGGCAATCTCTTCGAGGAGTCCAAAACTCTCCGGGTCGCCAAGGCGTACCAGGATGCCACTGATTTCCACCTCAAACACCCTGACCTGGAAAAGAATCTTCAGAAGAAACACACCGATGAGGAGTTAAAGTAGTATCTCTTGAGGGATCAACTCTCTATGAAACGAATTTGTTGAACTAAAATAAATTAGAAAAGACCGGAGAAAAGAACATCCGCATGAAAAAGTTTGGACGTGCTCACTCTGGTCCTAAACGGAAGTGTTTCTTTAATGGTGAGATAAAACCAGAATTTATCGAAGAGTCTTAGTTTTTTCACATAGAAAAGAGCCGAATCTGAGATGCTGTCCACAAGAATCCTTCCCACCTCTTCGTTATTCTCGTTCACAACGACGATTGTATAGACATCTTTTTGCTCATCCCCCTCAGTGACGGTTTCTTTCTCGAGCATGCCGTAGACCTTCCCTTTTTCTTTTCCTTCCCACACTTCAGCTTTATCAAAAGAAATTCCTTCCAGTATCTCAAATCCCTCTCGGGTTTCCACGTCGAAATAATCGTCAAGAACGACTTCTTCTGTCTTTGTGAAAACATTCCGCCAGGTTCTTCCCGCTTCCTTCACATCGATACGGGTGGCCACTAAAATGGACGGTCTATCCGGTGAAAACTCTCCCGAACCTCTGACTTCTTTATCCACCAGTACGCTCGCATCGCCAGAATCGACCTGACCCTGGACAATGATATCGAATCCCTGCACCTCGGGAACATACAGATACTTTCCGATCCCGACTTTGGCCACACCTTCGAACGGGATGATATTCTCTTGAGAATCCGACTTCTCCTCTGCTCCCTTCTTGCACGCAACGCTTCCGGCAGCGATTAACAGAAAAACTAAAGTACTCAGGAACAGGAGTCTTGTGAACTTTTCCATACTTCTTTTTCTCTCGGTTGAATTTCCTATCCTTAGAGCCATAACTCATACCTCCATTATTGAATCATTCGGAAGGGAGATGATGCTTCGGGAACCCGCAATTTTCATTTTTCTCGAATAGAAAACACATTCTCCTTTCACTTTGAGCTAAAATATTTTATACCATTGGACAGATTAAAAGTAAAGAAGAAAGTTCAGAACTCCTGATGAATAACACAAAAGGGGACGGGCTGCTTTTTCTTGGGGACTGTCCCTTTCAGTCCTTGAATTGAAATAAGAGAGGGACTCTCCCTTTTCCCTGAAGAAAAAGCAGCCTGTCCCCTTTTTTACCCTTTGTATTGTGCTATTTTTTTCTGACTCTTTTTCCTGAGGAAGAACGGGATGAAGAGCTGCGGCTTGAAGACCGACTGGATCTTGAACCTGAAGACCGGCTGACTCTTGAAGAAGAACTTCTTCCGCTCCGAGAGGAAGACACTCTAGACGAGGAGCCCGAGCTCCTTCGGGACGACACAGACTTCGAGCGGGAAGAAGAGGATGAGCTCCGTCTGACAGCAGACCTGGACGCAGAAGACCTTGAAGTACTGACACGTGCGGATGACGACCGCCCGCTGCTCCGACGCGAAGAGGAGCGGGACGGGGATGAACGCGAAACGCGATTCCTGACAGAGGAACTCTGCGCTCTAGATGCAGATGATCTCCTCACGGCCGGGGAACGCGATGGAGACGCGGCAGAATTCCGACTTCTGCGAGCATCAATATCCGCTTTTAACCTGGACGGATACACTTTTGTGCCCGACCTCCCGACTTGAGCACTCCTCTTTCTCGGAGACACAGGACTCGAGCGTCCCGAAGAAGAAGATGCGCTTGAGCGGGACACCGTACGTCTTCTCGAAGGATAAGTTTTCACGTTCCGCTCAGAAGCCCCGCTTTTCGAGATGCGAGATGAGCTTCTGGCAGGAGTGCCAGATCTCCTGAGATTGGAGGGCTCCGCCTTCGAAGAGCTCCGCCGGTTCCTGTTGGCATCAGTGATTCTTCTGGGATTTTCCTTCAGACTTTCTCTTTTGACGCTTAAGGAGCTCCTGCGGAGAGTCTTAGGAGTCCCCACAGACCCTTTTGACCTCTGTCGAGAGGATAATCTGCTTGTGGAGATATAATTTCTCTCCACGCGTCTCACGTTACTCCGGGAGAGGACCTTGGCCGCAGTTGAATCCCGGAGCGATGTTGAGCCGATACGGGGTCTGACCGAGGGCTGCTTTGCAGAGAGAGATATCTTTCCTATGCGTGATATCCGGTCCCTGCTCAACGCAGCTCGAGAGATACGCGGAGCCTGCAGCTGGTCTTTGCGAACCATGGTCAGAGCCCGGGAATGGGCGGGATAATGGCGCCCATGATACCTTCCGTAAAAGTAATTGTTCACGATCACAACAGGACGGCCGTAGTAACTCAACGGACACCAGCCGATATAATACGGGTCCCGGTACCAGTGGACCCAGGCCGGGCCCCAGACTCTGGTGGGAATCCAGTACCAGCCGAGATTCCATCTCCAGTGCCACCTTCCGTAATGGCTGACACACCATCCCCAGGGATCGTACGACACCCAGGTCCATCCGATAAAAGGATACCAGGACCACCGTCCGTAATGATACGGACGCCAAACATGATGGACCACATAAGGAACCCAAACATATCCGTAAGGCCTCTCGTAAACCCAACGGCCATTATCTGCCAATTCTTCCTCGTATTCATTCAGTTCAGACGGAAGATAATTGGTTTTCGCAGGACGGAGATGGAGATCGTCTCTCTCCTTGTTCCACTCTGAAAAACTGTCATCCAGACGGGCATAAAAGTTGACAGGGTCTGAAGAGAAATAGCCGTTGGAAACAATCAGCTTCTGTTCGCTTTCCACAAGAAGGGACCCCTCTTCTCCCGCGGCTTCCACCGCGCCCTCATAGACCAGGAGTTCTGTTTCCCTGTTTTCCTTGACATTGAACCTGTAGAGACCTTCCTCCACCAAGTAAAACGACCCATCCGGGGTATGGACTCCAAAGCTCATATCTTTGTCGATATAACTTATTCTGAGGAATATGCTCCCGGAAAGCAGGTTGAGCTTGATCGTGTCATCTCCCCTTCTCGGGAGCCCGGCAAAATCAATCTGAGTGTGGCTGTCGATCCGGATGTAGTTCTTGTGGCCAAAGTGAATTTCAGCTCGTCCTTCCCGAGTGCCCAGCTTGTCTCCCTCGACAACGGGTAAATTGACAACTCCTTCATCATAACCCATGTCTCCGGCTCTTTCTATGAAGACATCTCCTTTCACAAAGCTCAAACGGGCATAGCTGTATCTGTACGCGTTTCCCTCCTCTGAAGAAAGACCAAGAGAAGCCAAAAAAGCCAAACAGGCAATGAGAACGCAGAGCCTTTTCATTGTTTCCTCCTCTTCCAACTTTCTACTGGCAAGAAATATGCCAACTCCTCTTTACCCTGGAAACGGGGACAGCGGATTCTCTTATCCTGTCCTGGATTCAGGACAGATGCGCCTTAATGGGGTCAGGTCTCAGTATCCCACTTTTGCCTGAGAGAAGAAAAAAATCATACAAAACAGAATCTCAATCCTGAAGAAAAAGTCGAAAAATGAGACTAGATCCCAATCTGCAATCTGACCGGAAAAAAGGTGTGCCTTTGGGGAATGTCCCTTTTTCAAAAAAAAGGCCCGATCAGGGACCGGGCCATTCCTGTTTCTTGAATCTCATGGGCTGGATTCTCTCTCCAGCCGTTCCAATCACCACCACCACCGGCAAAGCATGAAGCGGCGGCCTCCAAAATGAGTGCCTCCTCTCCTGCCGAAACTCATCCTCCCCATGGGGGAGAAATGTCTGTGTCTGGCAAAGCCTCTTCCTCCTCGGAACCGGTCTCTCATCAGATGTCTTCTCTGACCGATTCTTTTCCTGAAGCCATCCAGCTTTTCCAGTTGTTCAGGCGTCAGGATCTTCCTGAATTCCTTCCTTTCGAGGAGAGAGTTTCTGAACCGGTCCGCGCGAAGCTGGGCCATCTGATCGTAGAGTTTCAATATCTCCTGCTCGTTAGCTTCAGGATCCTGCATCAGCTCTCTCATTTCGAGCTGCGCTTGCCGCATGCTCTCGAAGTGCGCTTTCTGCTTTTCTCTTGATGATTTCATGTGCTCTTCTAACCTGGCCTTCTGTTCTGGGGTGAGTTCAAGAAAATCCCTCTGAGTCCGAACCGCTCTCACCTTGACTTCCTCTTCTTGTCCATCCGATACCTGTCCGAGCGCACCGGAAGAGAAAAGAGTCATGCCCAGGAAAAGAGTCAATGCTGTCAACCCAATATACTTTTTCATCTCGTACCTCCTGAAATTATCTTTTCAGTAGATTAGACAATGACACACCGGCATTCCTTGGTAACACTCTTGTATTTTTTGAGTCAAATACTTCTAAATGGAAATTTCAGGACAAAAATAAAAAAAACTTGGAAAAAACATGAGTGAGAAGGAAGCTAGAAAGAAGTCCACGGGTGCAGACTCAATTCCCGCTGGGAGGGTTAAAGCCTGTGAGGGGGGAGCAAGCTCCCCCCTCAATCAAGGCTTTTGTAGAATTCGGTTTAATCTAACGCAAATGCTATGCTTTTTTCAGGATGGGCATGCCGGTTCTTTCGGTTTCCATAACCTTGTAACCAGCAGGAACCTCATCCAGTGAGCCGGGTCTGACATCTCGAGCAAAAAAGTAAATTCTCTGTTGACGTCCTCCTTTAAGATTCACATCCTTGTAATGGAGATAATACTTAACCCCTTTTGAATTGGTGAATTCATAAGCCATTTATTTTACCTCCAAATTGAATTTTGTTGGCACAAACTAAAATTTGAAAATGAAACTGATTCCGAGCAGATGAGCCGTCGTGGAATATGTCCCCTCTCCGAGGTCAGCGGGGTAAATATCCCTGTTCGGGCTTTCTCTGTCCTGGAAAGGCTCGTATTGATACGCCAGATCTACGGTGAATTTCCCGGTGCTGTAGCCAAATCCAGCGGTCAGCGCCCAACGGTTTGCGTCGGGAAGCATCGGATCCATCGAATCCACAGGCTGAGGCGTCTCATCGTACAGAAAACCAGCTCTGAGAGCAATTCTGTCATTCAGCATGTACTGCAGTCCGACCCGAAATAGAAAAGAATCTTCGAAGTCTTCATCAATCGGCGGAAAATCAAGAGGAATAGGCAAACCTGGCACATCCGCATCAACCTCTATGACATCGAAGGCGTTCCAGAGAACATAGTGCACGTCAGCAGTCAAGATGAACTGTTCACTCAAGTTGAAAGCCGCGCCGATGCCGAAAATATGAGGAAAACTAAAAGGGGCCACCACTGTTCCATTCTCTGGAAGAACAATCGGGACATTGGACATATCCAGGTCGAGGACTCCATCATAATCAATCGTAAATCCTCCTCGCCAGTTGAAGCCGAGAGAAAACTTTTCTCCCTTGTACAGAGCTCCTGCGTTCATGGCCCATGCACTCCCCGTCGTGTCCTCTGCCGAAACCGGAACATCGTAGAAACCCAACGGTGGTATCGCCGTCAGGTCGAGAAGATAGGTCAGGTCCAGCTCCAAAGTCGAGTGAATATAAGACACGCCAACGCCCACAGATAAATTATCCGTGAGCTTATACGCGACCGTGGGATTGAAAATAAAGGTTTTCATTTCGGCTCTTGTCGCGATATACCTCAAGGGAAAATTCTCAGGATCAGGCCATTCTGTTCCCAACCCGTAGGGAGCAAAGAAACCGAAACCCGCGACGATCTTATCGCTGAATTTATGGGAGATGTAGAACGTCGGAGGATAAAACACTTGCTCTGCCAAATCAATGGACTGGTAATTCGGATCTGGCCAGTTAGGTAGAGCCAGCGTGGTGTTGGGATAGATCAGAGTGGCTCCGGCTGAAATTTGCGTTCCTTCCAACCAGGCGATACCTGCGGGATTGTGAAAAATGGCTGTCACATCATTCGCGAGGCCAACGAAAGCGCCTGCCATTCCCATGGCTGCAGCGCCGTGTTCGTAGATGAGAAAGCCAGATCCATGGGCTGAGGAACTGAAGGCGAAAATCAGAAGAGCGACTAAGGCTGTCGTACCAATACTCTTTTTCATCTTTACCTCCAAAAAATGTAGTTTGGGCCTCCGCTTGAGAGCGCCTCATATGAGTAAAATCTATTTTGTTCCTTGGTCTTTCTCAAGTATTTATAAGAAACAGACGACAATGTCAAGGATAATTTTCGTTAAAATTCGGCTTTTTTCTCTGGAGTTGCGAATTGAAAACCCTTCGCCCACAATGACAGTGCTAAAGTGTTGCTGAACAATTGAACGAGTCCTTCTCTTCTTTTAAAAAAAAAATTTTAAAATATTGAATTTTTTTCTTTACAATATTTATTTTTTCAATATAATAGGATATGGTTTTCTTTTGCGGGCTGGAGAAAACCCCCACCTTTTTGGTTCCCATCATCAACCCCCCTTTTGCTGACAACAGCCCGCGCTTCCCCCCTCTCTTCAGCTGCACTCATTTTGAGATTATGCGAGTCTAAAGATTAATCTTGATCAGCCCTCTCTCTCCATAGATTCAGTAAAACTTCATTGTGTCAAACCGAAGATAAAGGTGCCATGGCGAGTGAAGCGCGGCAAACTCAAAAGATAAAATTGTATGTATTTGACTCCTCCTGACTCAGGTGCTACATTGGCAGTGCCTCTCAAAACGGCTTGTGAGCATCTCCATTCTGTCGGAGGAAGGGCATGGACGATACACAAAATCTCGAGAAAAGATATCAGAGAATTCTTGAACAGCTTCGGGATCTTTTCACTCAAACAGAGAATAAGATCGCCCGGATGGCAACTGCGGCGGCGGTCCTCCACCACAAGATGCCCCATTATTTCTGGACTGGATTTTACACACTAATCGACGACGAGCTGACTGTCGGCCCCTACCAGGGATCCCTGGCCTGTCAGGTCCTCGAAAAACAGAAAGGAGTCTGCTGGGCGGGGATAGAGAAAAAACAGACCATCGTTGTCCCTGACGTTCATAAATTTCACGGCCATATCCCCTGCGACAGCCGGTCCAATTCTGAAATCGTGGTCCCTCTGATCGATGAAAACAATCAAGTCTACGGCGTTCTGGACGTGGACAGCGAAAAACTCGGAGCTTTCTCGGATACAGACAAGGAATGGCTCGAGAAAATCGTTAAACTCATTTAAACGCTCAAGGGGAAAGGATCAAGGATTAACCCTAATTTTGCCCTCTTTACTTCAAGCAGTACACCAGAAGAAGGATCTGCTTCATGGCCAGAAAAAGACCGTCTATCTCTGCCTCCTCATTGAGGGTGTGTTTGTACCGGCCGTAAGTCCGTCCGAGATTTATCGAGAGGATTCCTTTTTCTATTCCCACGTTGGCCTCGGTCGAGCCGAGCGGATTGGCCTCAATCCCTTTGACCTGAAGATACTCGAGAATATCCACGACTGTTTTCACCAGGAATGAATCCCCCGCGCCCGGAATCTGGTAGGCCTTGGATTCATCATTGAGCTTCATCTCCAGCATCACTCCTTCTTCTTCAGCCACATCCAGGCAGATTCTCCGGATTTTGTCCTGGGCCTTTTCCAGCTCATCTTGGTCCGCCGAGCGGAGGTCCACTGTGAAGCAGGACTCCTGAGAGACGGCATTCCGGACTCGTCCCCCGCCGATCATCCCGATATTCAAAATTGTCCATTTTTCTATGGGCTCTGAGGGAAGTTCAATCTCCAATATTCTTTCCACAGATCTGGCTACAGCCAGATTCGGGTCGGGCACGCCCCGGCTCAACATAGTGTGAGCTCCGGGCCCTCGAAAAGTCACCGTCCCGCCGCCAAAACCCAAAGCGCCGTAATGGACACCCCCCAGGTCTCCATCCAGCGCAACCACCATATCAAACTTCTCTTCGGTTGAATCGAGAAACGCCTGCATCCCCACAAACCCGGTCTCCTCTCCCACAGTGCCCATGAAATAATAGGTGTTTTTGGGATTGAATCCCGCGTGCTTGAGTGCCCGAATGGACCAGAGAAGATTGATCAGGCTGGCAGTATCATCGCCGATCCCCGGAGCCTTGAGAAGATTTCCTTCTCGTTTCACTTGGATCTTCCAGACCTCCTGGAACACCGTGTCCATGTGAGCGGACATGATGATCTTCTTCCCCTGGGGGGAGCCTCTCCAAATGCCGACAGCGTTACCTGATGAATCTATAAAAACCTCGTCCAAGCCGCACGCTTCAAACTGCTTTTTCATGTAAACGGCTCTCTTCTTCTCATATCCGGAAGGCGCAGGGATCTCTGTGAGAGAAATCCACTCTTTGATGATTTTTTCCCGCCTCTTCTCTATATAAGTAAACATTTTTTGAACAAATCGAGATCTCACCATCTTCGGTTTGAAGAGAGATTCCTCACGCTGAAGGTCGACAGAAGAGAGGACTCCAAGAGATAAGAAGGTTAGATAGATAAAAATGAATGTGCGTTTCATGTTTGCTCCTTTGTCTCCTGTCTTCTTTGAATAACGATTATTCCTGCGACTTCCCTGATGATCTTCACGGCAGCCGAGGCGGTGATCCCCGAGGCATCTCTCTCCGGGTTGACCTCCACCACGTCCAATCCGACAATTTTCGCCTCCAAAGACTGAAGGATGCGGATCACCTGTCGTGTGGACAGACCTCCTGGCTCGTGATGGGAGACTCCCGGAGCCGCAGAAGGATCCAGTGCATCCATATCAAAGGAGACATACAGGGGATTTTCAAACCTCAGTGAAAGATTCTCCAGGATGTCCTTCATCTCGATCATTCGGACTCCGTACTTGGCAGCTCTTTCTCTATGCTCTCCTGTGGCGGCTCTGATCCCAACCTGGACCAGGTTCTGAGCGAGGCCCTCTTCCATGATCCGCGCAAAAGGACAGCCATGGGAATAGCGGTCTCCGCAGAGCTCCTCGTAGAGATCCGGATGAGCATCGAAATGGAGGATATCCATCGGCTGGTACTTTCTGGCAAAGGCCCTCGCGGCGGGGAAGCTGACGGAGTGATCTCCTCCCAAAATTATCGGGAATGCGTTCTTTTCCAGTATTTCCAGGACCTTCTTCTCGATCCGGGACGACACTTCTCTATAATCACCGGTCACCTCCACATCCCCCAGGTCAGTCATAACCGTCTCCTTCTCCAAATTGACACCGAGCTCGGTCCAGGGATTGATGGCTCTCCCCGTTGAGGCCGCTCGAATGGCCTGAGGCCCTTTGGCTGTTCCTCTCAGGTAGCAGGATTTCTCGTCATACGGAATCCCGAGGATGGCAATATCGTATTCCTGACTCTTCTGGATGGCGCCCCCAAAATCTGTCATATTCTTCTCCACTCCGACATGAAATGCACAAAGATTATACTGAAAAATCCAAGAATACGAAAGCAAGAAACAGGGAACGCTATAAAAGCCGTTAGACTTCAGCCATCCTTTTCTTTTTGGAGAAAAATGACTATAATGCGAAGACGCCATCAACAGAGATAAGGAGGTCATATGGAAAAAATAGAACGCATAAATACACAGGAGGACGCGATAAAGCTCCTGAACATCGCTCTCGAGCATGAGTGGGCGGTCAGTTTTGAATACACCATCCACGCCTACTCCATGCCCAAAGCCAAATTCTGGTATGAGGATCCGGTCATGAAGATGAAGACAGACGCCCGCGCTCAAACCATCCAGATAGGAATCGACGAAATGTACCATTCTCTCCAGCTCGGGATCATCATCACTCAAATGGGAGGAACACCGTCCTTCAAGACAGACGAAGTCATGCGATTCCCGAAGATCATGGATAATTTGAAGAGAGACAAAATGACTGAGGATATGGTGACCAGCCTCTATCAATCCGCCGAATTTAAGGAAGGAGCTTTTCCGAAGATCCAAAACATGATCCTCAACATCTCTTATGATGAAGTGAGGCATTCCGATCAGTTCGCCGCCATGATGGACGCGATGAAAAAAGAAGGAGCCGAAAACGCCCTCTGCTTCCAGTCTAGCCCGGAGAGCACCGAGAAGGAAGAAGTCCAGCGTCTTCACGAAATCATGCGGATGGAAAACGAGCTTCTGCACCGGTATTTGAAATACGTCATCCTTTTCAGCGAGCATCAGGACCTCAGCCAGCGGTTGTTCAAAAACTCTATCGACCACATGAGGCACTGGGATAAGAATTCCGGAATTCTCATCAAAATGGGAGATGTCGTACAGGTCGAAAACGCGGAGACTGATTCTGAGGGAGTGGAAAAAAGCCTGAAGCCGATGCCAGACCTGTATCCGGGAGACAACCGCCTCTCTGCCCTGGAAACATTGATCCCCGCCGAAGAGGCTCTCAAGGCCAAATACGAGAAGCTCATCACTCTCTTGAAGGACAGCGATATCAAAGAACAGCTCAAACTGCATCTCGGCCAGAACAGAGAGCATATTTTCACCCAGGAGTGGCTTCTCCAAAATGCCAGAAAAATCAAAGGAATCGAATAAATAAAGCTGATCTCAGAACCAACCATCCAATCTCATTTGGGTGTCATTGCGAGCTTGCGTGGCAATCTCATATGAAGAAGAGTAGGATTCAATTTTCATTGCAGACGGAGTGCGGCAATCTCATAAAAAATATCTTTTCCCTTATGAATGCAGCACCCTTCCGCTGGTCACTCAAGCTGAAATTAATCACTTTTCGTCGGAATAATTTTATACAAATTAATGTTTGAATCTGCTCACATTCAAACTGCAAGGAGGCAATGATGAAAAAAATTATCACTCAAATTGAAAAATTCCAGTACTTTTATCCGTACAGCGTGGCGATTGTGGGCGCCCAGTCCCAGAGCGCGGTCAACTATATGGCCTGCGCCTGGCACACCGCTCTTTCGTTCAGCCCTCCTCTTTTTGGCGTTCTGATCGCCAAAAAAAGATACACGCACCAGGTGATTTCCGATGCGAAAAACTTCACGGTGAATTTCATCAGCGCTGACCGGGTGAAGCTTTCCGCTCAGATGGGAAGAAAATCCGGTCTGGATATGGACAAAGTCAAGGAGTTTCAGGTCAGATTGTCCCCGTCCAAGATCATCAAATCCCCGGTCCTGGAGGAGGCCTATGTCGCCTTCGAATGCAAGCTGACGGATATCCGTGCGACCGGAGATCATGACCTGTTTGTGGGCGCGGTCCTGGCCATCCATGAAGAAGAAAAATGCTTCAATGCAGACGGAGTTCTTGACACAGGAAAAATCCGGCCGCTTCTCTACTTGGGAAGCGATTTCTACATCACGATTGACCCAGATACGCTGAAACATGTTCTTCCATGAAGAAAGGCATATTTCATTATTATTATGAGATTGCCGCGCAGGCTCGCAATGACACCTGGATCTATTCCTTTTATCCTAGGAGATTGCCGCGCTTCGCTCGCAATGACACCATTCGTCTTTTCTTTTTATCTTATGAGTTTGCCGTGTATGCTCGCAATGAAATTTGTGGGATGCGACTGAATTCTGAAAATGAACACAAAAGACAGCTCAATTTGTTACCCGATCTCTTTTTTTAAAGGATTACATTTGGATTTCAAGGGCTATAGGAACCTTTTAAAAGTTAAATTAATAGCACAGAGAATTAAAATATCAGTGAAAAAAATATGGAGGTTGATATGATTCGACGAACACCAAAATTCTTTCTTTTTGTCTTTATGTGGATCTTCATTTTATCTGGGGCGATTCTTACTCAGGAAAAAGGCTCCGAAGCCGCAAAATTTGAACTGACGATCGATAACATCATGAAAGGGCCCGAGCTGGTGGGCAATTCTCCCTCGAATATCATGTGGTCTGTGGACGGGTCAAAGCTCTATTTCCGCTGGCAGAAGCCCGGAGAGGAAAAAAGCGAACTCTATGCGATCACCCCGTCAGAACTGACTCCTCAGAAGATAGACGCGGACGACCTTCTCAAGCTTCCTCCCGTCTCTTCCGGCGCATTCTATTCCCGCTACTCCCGCTTCTCTTCCGGCATGGATATTCGGTTCACCAAAGATAAGAAAAGGGCACTCATCCTCCGCAACGGAGACATCAGTCTTCTGGATGTATCCACGGGAAAGATCACCCAGCTCACATTCACTGATGAACGCGAATCCAACATCAACTTCACTTTTGACGAGGAAAAAATCTCATTCACATATCAAGACAACCTTTTTCTCCTCTCTCTGAAAGATAACAGCCTCCGCCAGATGACATCCTTCACAAAAAGAACTCCTCCTCCAGCGCAAAAACCGGATGATGTGGAAAAGTGGTACCGCGACCAGCAGAAAGAACTCTTCCAGGAATTCAGCCAGACACGAAGAAGATCGGGCCGGATGGGAATGTTCCCCTCCATCCGCGGCGGAAGCCGGAGAAAGCCGTTCTTTATCAAAGAAGACCAGTACATATTCAGCATCAACCTTTCCCCGGATGAAAAATACGCGACGTTCTTGCTCTCAGAGAGTCTGCCCGAAGCCAAACAGACGATCGTACCCAATTACGTCACCCGCACCGGATACACCGAGACGATCGACTCCCACACCAAGGCGGCCCAATCCTCCAGGGCATACAAAACCGGGATCATGGATGTCTCCTCAGGAAAAGTCGTATGGGTCGATTACGGTCAGGGGGAAAGAAGGATCTTCTCGTACCAGACCTTCTGGTCTCCAGACGGAAAAAAATGCGTGTTAACCGCCAGCTCCGAAGACCGGAAAGACACATGGCTTCTCCTTTTAGACCCCCAAAGCGGAAAAACTTCTGTCATCGAGCATGTCCATGATGAAGCCTGGGTCGGTCGGTACGATATAAGCAGCGTTTCCTGGCATCCGGACAGTCAGCATATCTTCTACATCTCCGAAAAAGATGGGTATGCACATCTGTATAAAACATCTGTTGACGGAAAAAAGAAAAAGCAGTTGACCAAAGGGAAATTCGAGGTCTCCAGAGCTCAGCTTTCCAGGGACGGAAAAAAATGGTTCCTGACCACGAACGAAGAGCATCCTGGAGAGATCCATTTTTACTCCATGGCGGTGAACGGCGGAAAGCGCACGAAGATCACTTCTCTGAAAGGACGGAATGAGGTGATTCTCTCACCGGATGAAGCCCACTTGGCGGTTATCCATTCTTACAGCACCAGGCCTCCAGAGTTGTATTTCCAGCCGAATCAACCCGAAGCCAAAGCCCACCAGGTCACACTTTCCACCTCTCAAGAATTCCGGTCTGTGGACTGGTATGACCCGGAAGTCATAACCTTCAAAGCCCGTGATGGAGTCGATGTGTATGCCAGACTCTTCAGGCCGGAGGAATGGCACCCTCAAAAACCCGCAGTCATCTTCATCCACGGGGCTGGCTACCTTCAGAACGCCCACAGGGGCTGGAGCAGTTATTACCGGGAATACATGTTCCACAACATCCTCTTGAAAAATGGCTATCTTGTTATGGATGTCGATTACAGAGGAAGTGCAGGCTACGGCCGGGACTGCCGGACAGCCATTTACCGTCATATGGGTGGAAAAGACCTGGATGACATCGTCGATGCCGCCGGATTCCTGGTCAAAAAATACAGCGTGAATCCGGAGCGGATCGGCACGTACGGCGGAAGCTACGGCGGATTTCTGACCTTGATGGCCATGTTCACCGCACCGGATGTGTTCAAAGCGGGTGCGGCTCTGCGTCCGGTCACCGACTGGGCCCATTATCATCCGGGCTATACAGTGGATATTCTCAATCTTCCCCACGAAGATACCGAGGCCTACAAACAGAGCTCACCTATCTATTTTGCCGAGGGCTTAAAAGGTGCACTCCTCATCTGCCATGGAATGGTGGATACAAACGTCCATTTCCAGGACACCGTGAGACTGGTGCAGCGCTTGATCGAACTCCGGAAGGAGAACTGGGAAGCCGCCATCTACCCGGTCGAGGGACATTCTTTCCACAATAGTTCATCCTGGGCCGACGAGTATAAGCGGATCTTCAAGCTTTTCGAAGACAATTTGAAATAAGAGGCGAATTCCGTATAATAGGGAAGAATTCAATGGCCGTCGCGCTCCACATAGAAGATCTCCATAAGACTTTCTCTCTGGGATTCATCCCGAAAAAAAAGAAAATCCTGAAGGGCATCTCCCTTTCGGTCAACCAGGGTGAGATCTTCGGCTACCTCGGACCCAACGGCGCAGGGAAGACGACGACTATCAAGTGCATCCTCGGCCTGATATTCCCCGATCAAGGAAAGATCGAGCTCTTCGGCCATCCGCATCTTTCGCTTCGTGCCAAAGCGCAAACCGGATTTCTTCCAGAAAACCCATATTTCTACGACCATCTCAAAGCCTCCGAATTCCTGGATTTCTACAGCCAGTTGTTCACGATGAAGAAGAAAGAACGTGAAGACAAGATCAAACGTCTCCTCCAAATGGTGGGTCTGGAACAGTCAGCTGACCTTCAGCTCCGGAAATTCTCAAGAGGCATGCTCCAGAGAATCGGCCTGGCGCAGGCTCTTCTTCACGACCCGTCTCTCGTTCTCCTGGATGAACCGCTCGGAGGACTGGACCCTCTCGGAAGAAAAGAGATCAGGGACATCATCGTCAAGCTTAAAGAAGAGGGAAAAACGGTTTTCCTCTCCTCGCATATTCTTCAGGATATCGAGATGATCTGCGACCGAGTGGCTATCCTCGTCAACGGAGAAATCGTCAATCAGGGAACTCTTCACGAACTCGTCTCCGAAAAAATCCATTTCATAGAGATCGTTCTCTCCGGGGTGGAAGAGAAAGAGCTCGCAGGACTGGGAGAATTCCTCTCCGGTCCTGGGGGACGGGGTCTACTCAAAGTCCTCAAAGAGGAAAACGTCGATAAAGTCCTCGAGCTCGTTCAGTCCAGGAAAGGAAAAGTCCACTCCCTGATCCCGAGGACAGAAACTTTGGAAGACCTTTTTGTCGGAATGGTGAAACAGGGATGAAGATCAAAGCCATCGCCCTCCACACTCTCAAAGAGGCCATCCGGGATAGAGTCCTGTATCTCCTCCTCTTTTTCGCGGTCGTCTGCATCGGGTTCTCGCGCCTGCTGGCCCTCCTCACTTTAGGAGACCGGGTCAAGATCATCAAGGATGTGGGGCTGGCCTCCCTCTCTCTCTTCGGAGCGTTGATGGCCATCCTGATAGGGACAGGACTGGTGTACAAGGAGATCGATAAAAAAACGATCTACACGCTCCTCTCTAAGCCCATCCACCGGTACCAGTTCCTTTTGGGAAAATTCTTCGGACTAGTCCTGACGCTCTTCATCATGCTTTTCTCGATGAGCATCATCTTCCTGGCCCTGATCTTCTTCCATACGTTCACGATCGAGTGGAACATGCTCGTCGCTATTTTCTACATCTTCCTGGAGCTCTGTCTGATCACTTCTGTCGCGCTCTTGTTCTCCTGCTTTTCCACGCCCATACTGAGCAGTCTGTTTACGCTTGGTTTTTACGTAATCGGTCATACAGCCTGGGGGCTGGAGACTCTGATCGATAAAATTCAATCCGGATTTGGGAAGACCATGGCTCAGGCCCTGTATCATTTTCTGCCAGACCTTGAAAACTTCAATTTCAAGACAGAGATCGTGCACAACCTTCCGATCCCCTCCTCCATCTTTCTCTATTCAATCCTGTATGGGATATTCTACAC
>CAYGBC010000049.1:0-44374 GCA_964348015.1 uncultured Eubacteriales bacterium
TCTCTTTGGCCCGGACGACTGCCAGGTGGGTTACTGAATCCATACCAAGGAATTCGGCTTCGATTTTCTTCCCGCTGGTCGTGATGACAGTGATTTTTTCATCGCGGGGTGAGATCAGAGCAGTCGTGACAATGTGTCCTTCCCTATCGATAACGACACCGGTGGCCACCTTTGTGAATCCGTTCTTAACGACGACTTTAACGACGGACGGGAAGACCTTCTTTGTGATTTCATCAATCTTGACTTCATCAATCGCCCCTGACTTCGGTGCCGCCATCAAGCTAACGGAAGACACGAATATAAAGACTGTCAGGATGCTCATGAGTTTAATTTTTTTCATCATTTTGGCTGTACCTCCTAGTATTTAATTGTCGAGCTCACCTCATCGGAAACCTGTTCCAACAAGTATATAGTCCTCGGCTCCTGAGAAAGACTCCGGACCTCCTCCCCGTAATCCACGGCCTCGGTAATCGAAATAGTCGGCCTTGGCTGCGGGGCTTCCTCTGCGCTGTATCCGGGAGACAGGCTTTTCTTGTCTAAATCCGCGATTCCCACAGGGGCTCTCTCAGGAAGAATAAAGATATTCAAGACAACGAAAAGCACAAGAGCGGCACTGAACGCTCCGGCCAGTGAAAGGCTGAGGGTCCTCACTCTTGCCTTTTTCTTTTTTCGCAAAGAGAGATGTGACAGGACTCTTTGCTCGAATCCGGGCGGCGCTTTAACGTCCCCCATTTTTTGTAAAAGATTGAGCTCATCCATCTTGATACTCCTTATCAAAAGCCAAAGAATTGTCTTCGCTCGAGGCTTTTTCCAATTCTTTTTTCAAATAATCCCTTCCCCGGCTGATCCTTGCCTTAATAGTCCCGAGGGGACATCTCAGGATCTGGGCAATCTCCTCCTGGGAGAAGCCCTCGACATCCTTGAGGATCACAGGGATCCTGTACCGGGGATGGAGTGAACTTAACGCTGCTCTCAAATTCGTGAGCAGGCCCGAATCCTTCGGGTTGCTGGCATAGGCTTCCTTCGGAAGGTGGTTCTGGACATCATCGAGAGGAACAGCCGCAAACCTCCTCGATCTTTTCATCTCTGTTTTGGCCAGGTTCGAAGCGATAGTGTAGACCCAGGACGAAAACGGAGCCACGGGTCGGTACTTATTCGCTTTAAAATACACTCTCATGAACGTCTCCTGAGATAATTCCACGGCTTTCTGGTAATCTCCGGTGAGCTTCCACAGGAAATTGACTATCTTGTCCTTGTATATCTTGACTATCTCTGCGAACGCCATTTCATCGCCTTTCTGGATCTGGCGCACCAGCTCTTGTTCATCCATTCTCGTTTTCTTTAAACCTTTACTCATTTAAAAAAGTTGCAAATTTTGCTTAGTTTTTCCTATTTTTTTGACTCGCAGATTCGCAATCTCTGGATATTATCAGTTTAACCGATTACCTCTGGATAGACAATCACTCGAAAAAAGGAGACAGGTGTTTATGCTCAGTGAATAAGTTACACTTATATGTTATCTGTCTAAATAGAAAGTGTCATTGCGAACGACCGAAAGGAGTGTGGCAATCTCATAAGAAATAATATATATGCTGTTGCAAATGGAATGAAGCCATATCAAAGTATAAATACATTTTTTCCTCATGAGATTGCCACGCAAGCTCGCAATGACAACTCTTCTTCCTCTATAAAGAAAATAATGCCACTGAATGGATGTGCATAAAGGTCTGTCCCCTTTTTAGTCTTTGGGGGCGAGTTCGATGATGGGATTTTCCGAATCAACAAGGTCTCCGGGAGAGGCCAATATCTTTTTGACATAACCCTCGATCGTGGATTTTATTTCGTTTTCCATTTTCATGGCTTCCACGATGGCCAGAGTCTGGTTCTTCCGGACTTCTTCATTCTCGGAAACGTTTATCTTGATCACTTTCCCCGGCATCGGAGCTTTCACCAGGAGTTCATCTTCGGCAGATCTCTCCTCTCCTTTTCCGAAGGCCGCTTCTCCGGCCTGAGATTCCTGCACGATAAACTGCTGTCCTTCCAGGGAAAGAAATTTTTTGTCCTCATCTCTTGCCAGATAGACGAGATGGGAATGTCCTTCAATCAATATGGACAATACATTCGGCGAGACATATTGAATGTCCACCTCATACGTTTTCTCCCCGTCCGAAACAATAAAGACATCTTCTTTTTTTTCGAGAGAGAGTGTGTGCAGTTTGTCGTCTATTAAAAATTCAAATTCCACTTTATCTTTTTCCTCCAAGACGCCATTTGCCGAGTGACTGCCAGGGAGAGTGTGTTTCTCTCCGGACGTCTCCCCTGTTCACAACCGGACCCGCATGTGTTTTATCGAGGTTATCGAAGGCTGACGCGATCAAAGCCAGTTTCAGGATTTCTTCGGTTTTTTTCGTGCCTTCCCATCCGTCTAAATGTTTCTCGATAAAGCTGGTTGTGGTGTTTCCCGCCTGGAACTGGGGGTGAGCGATCACTTCCTTGAGAAAATCAATCGTTGTTTTGATCCCCAGGATGACATAATCCTCGAGAGCATGAATCATTCTCCGGCAGGCTGTTTCCCTGTCTTCCGCCCAGACGATGAGTTTAGCCAATATCGGGTCATAATAGATCGGCACGCTGCTGCCGCTGAAAATTCCGCAATCATGGCGAACTCCTGGTCCTTTCGGCTCTTTCAGGTAGAGCACCTTGCCGGAAGACGGGAGGAAATTATTCAGCGGATCCTCGGCATAGATCCGGCATTCGATGGAATGACCTCTTTGACTCAAATCTTCCTGTTGAAACGGGAGCTTCTCTCCCGAAGCGATCCGAATTTGCTGGTGGACCAGGTCCACACCGGTCGTCAACTCTGTGACAGGATGTTCCACCTGGAGGCGCGCATTGACCTCGAGAAAATAAAAGTTCTTCTGTTTATCGAGCAGGAATTCGACTGTTCCGGCGTTGTTGTAACCAGAGACCTGCATAACTTTTTTTGCTGTCTCTCCCATTCGGGAGCGAAGCTCAGGAGTTAACGCCTGCGAAGGCGTCTCCTCGACAATCTTCTGATGTCTCCGCTGGATAGAGCACTCTCTCTCATAAAGATGCACGACATTTCCGTGGTTATCGGCCAGAACTTGAAATTCGACGTGTCTGGGCTCCTCGATATATTTTTCCAGATAAACCGACTCATCCCCAAAGGCAGACTTGGCTTCCCTCATCCCGGCTTCGAGGCCGGATTTCAGGTCTTTCAGGCTGTGGACGATCCTCATTCCCTTTCCGCCGCCGCCGGCAGAGGCTTTGATCATCACGGGGAAGCCGATCTTTTTGGCTTCCGATTCACACTCTGAGAGATCCTTCGGGATTCCTTTCATTCCCGGGATGATCGGCACTCCCGCCTTTTCCATTGTCTGCCGGGAACGGACCTTATCCCCGACAAGCTTCAAAGCTCTTGAATTGGGACCGATAAACACGATGTTTTCTTTCTCGCAGAGACGGTCAAACTCCGCGTTTTCTGCCAGAAATCCGTAGCCCGGATGGATGGCTTCGGCACCTGCCGCATGAGCTGTCCGGATGATCGCATCCATATCCAGGTAACTTTCTACGGCCGGAGCCGGGCCGATGCAGAAAGCCTCGTCCGCCATCTGTACATGGAGGCTCTCCCGGTCCGCCTCGGAATACACGGCGACAGTCGATATGCCCATCTCCTGACAGGCTTTAATAATCCGGGCCGCGATCTCCCCTCTGTTGGCAATCAGTATCTTTTTAAACATATCTATTTTCTTTTAGGACTTATTCCGTGTCATTGCGATGAGCGGAGCGAAGAAGCAATCTCGAAGAAAAAACTGTCATTGCGAGCCTGCGCGGCAATCTCTTAAGAAAATCTAGAATGATTTCTTTCTTATGAGATTGCATCGTTATATTTCTCCTCATAACGAAAATTTATTCATATGAGATTGCCACGTCACTTCGTTCCTCGCAATGACACATGGATGAAATTGCTTCACAGGCTCGCAGTAATCCCACAATCCTTTCCATCTTTCCTACGGGATTGCCACGCAGGCTCGCAATGACAAGGAATCATCCTTTCCTTTTCCATTTCTTTCAACAATTATTAATCCAGCTTTTTAAACAATGATTCTTCAATTCTTCCTTGGCCTCTTGCTTATCAGCTATCATCTTTCATCCATTTGGGTTTTCTTTTCTCCAGAAAAGCGGCCATGCCCTCCTGTCCTTCCGGGCTGATCCTCAGGTTGGCGATCATCTCAGCGGTGAACTTCTTGACTTCCTCGAAGTTCATGCGTGTCGTTTTGTCGATCAGCTCTTTGCAGGCCGCGATTGCTTCCGGACCAGAGGTCAGGAGAAGATCAGCCATATCCTGGACAGTCTCTTCCAGTTGATCCTGCGGAACGACCTCGTTCACGAGCCCGATCTCGAGGGCTTTTCGGGCCGAGATCCTTTTCCCTGTCAAAAAATACTCCCGGGCTTTGCTCTCCCCGATCCGGCGCATCACATACGGGGAGATGGCCGCAGGGACAAGCCCGATCTTGACCTCACTCAATCCAAACCTGGCTTCTTCAGAAGCCACAGAAATATCGCAGGCCGAAAGGAATCCGTTCCCCCCGCCAATGGCTGTCCCGTTGACCATGGCAATCGTGGATTTGGGCAGGGCGTAAATCTTGTGAAGGACTTCGGCCAGCTGGAGGGATTCCTCTAAATTCTGCTCATAAGAATAAGCGATGATCTCCCGCATCCAGTTGATATCCGCACCCGCGCAGAAGGATTTCCCTTTTCCGGTCAGGATAACTACTCGAACGGATTGATCGGACTGGATCTTCTCGAATGCCTCAGCGATCTCGCCGATCATCTTAGAATCGAAAGCGTTGTGAACTTCGGGCCTGTTGAAAACAATCCGGGCGATTTTGTCTTTTTTGGAAAAAACGATGGTTTCGTAGGCAGGTCGCGTCATCTCACATCCTGAAAATCCCGACTTTATAATCTGGAATCGGTGCATTCAAGCTCATGGATATTCCCAAGGCCAGGGCTTCGCGGGTCTCCAGAGGGTCCAGCACGCCGTCGTCCCACAGCCTGGCTGTGCTGAAATAAGGGCTGGCTTCATAATCGTATCTTTCCAGGATGGGCTTCATCATCTTTTGCTGCTCTGCTTTGGTCATTTTCTTTCCCTGTGCTTTGAGTCTCTTTATCTTCACTGTCACGAGCACGTTCGCAGCCTGCTCTCCTCCCATGACGCTGATGCGCGCGTTCGCCCACATCCAGAGGAGGCGCGGCGCATACGCCCTGCCGCACATGGCATAATTCCCTGCCCCGTAAGAACCACCGACGATCACAGTGAATTTGGGGACATCGGCGTTGGCCACCGCATGAACCAGCTTGGCTCCATCCTTGGCAATCCCCCCATGTTCGTACTGTTTCCCCACGATAAACCCGGTAATATTCTGGAGGAAAATGATCGGAATCTTGCGCATCGAACAGAGAGTCACAAAATGAGCCCCTTTGAGGGAACTTTCGGAAAAAAGGACTCCGTTGTTGGCCAGGATTCCCACGGGATAGCCCATGATCCGGGCAAACCCGCAGATGAGAGTCTGGCCGTACAGCTCCTTGAATTCCTGGAACCGGCTTCCGTCCACGACCCGGGCGATGACTTCTTTGATGTCAAAAGGTTTCCTCAGATCCGCAGGAACAATCCCGTATACCTCTTCAGGATCGTAATAGGGATCCTCGGGTTCCGCCACATCCAGCTGGAATTTGTTCGGCGGGTCCAGAGTCTCGACGATGTTTCGGGCGATCTCCAGGGCGTGATCGTCGTTTTGCGCGTAATAATCCGAGACACCGGATATCCGGCAGTGCACATCCGCACCGCCCAGATCTTCGTCTGTCACTTCTTCGCCTGTCGCCGCTTTGACCAGAGGAGGACCGCCGATGAAAATCGTTCCCTGTTTGCGGACAATCACCGTCTCATCGCTCATCGCCGGCACATACGCCCCGCCGGCTGTACAGGATCCCATGACGATCGATATCTGAGGTATTCCCAGGGCAGAAAGGCGGGCCTGGTTGTAGAATATGCGGCCGAAATACTCTTTGTCCGCAAAGGTACCTGATTGATGAGGAAGAAAAATCCCGCCTGAGTCCACAAGATAAATACAGGGCAGCCGATTGGCCAGAGCGATCTCCTGCGCCCGGATATGCTTCTTGATGGTCATCGGGTAATACGTGCCGCCTTTGACAGTCGCATCGTTGGCCACGACCAGAACCTCCCGTCCGTGGATGACTCCGATTCCCGTGATCACCCCTGCTGCCGGGGCTTCGTTGTCATACATATCATAGGCCGCCAACGGGGTAAGCTCCAGAAAAGGCGTGTTTCGGTCAAAGAGTTTGTCCAGCCTTTCTCTCACAAGGAGTTTCTTCCGGGACTTGTGGAGGTCTCTGTATTTTTTGGGTCCCCCTTCCTGGACCTTTGCCAGCTTCTCCTTGTACTCCGCGACCACCCTCTTCATCTTTTTTACATTTTCTTTGTACTCAGGACTTTGAGTGTCGACTTTGCTCTCGATTCTATACATGGCTCTTACCCCTATGTATCATGCATTATTCATGATATAAAGTGTCAGCATATTTTATCAATATTCCAGGTTTTAGACTATTCACACAGCTTTTCCAGCCTATCACAAGATTGACTGACTTGGCTAGACATTAAAAAAGGTGAAGCGGCCACACTCCCTTCAGTCATTGGCAGTGACAAAATAAATAAGGTCATTGAGAATAGAGTGAAGCAATTTCAATCCTGTGTCATTGCGAGCGAAGCGTGGCAATCCCCTAGTACAAAATGTCATTGCGAACGGAGTGAAGCAATCTCTTAAGAAATATAATATTTTGTTTTAAGGGATTGCCACGCTTCGCTCGCAATGACACTTTATTGCCAATGACACTTCATTATCAAGGCAAAAAGGGGCCTGGCCCTTTTTTTCTTATTCGGGGACGAATTTGTAGCCGTAGCAGAGGATTCCGGCCTCTCCCTCTTCGTAAATCTTCCGAAATTCTATTCTGACTCTCTGGCCGATTTTCATATCCTCAAAATCACAATCCACGATCTGGCCGGTCAGCCTCACTCCGTCATCCAGCTCCGCAATCCCCACGGCAAAAGGCGCCTGGTCGACGAACTGGTGGGGAGGAACGCGGATAATCGTGTAAGTGAGAATCTTTCCCTTTTCCGCCAGCTTCGTCTCCTCGAATTCACGGCTCTTGCACTCCGGACAGATCATTCGCAGCGGAAAGAGCACCTTGCCGCATTTCTTGCACTTCTGGGCCTCCAGCCTGTATCTTTGAGGAATTTCCCTCCAGTATTTCGATGGTGTCGGCATTTCTTCCTCCTTATTCCTTTTCAAAGATATGGATCACTGTGCTGCCTCCGCTTCCCCCCATGTTCTGTGCCAGTCCGACCTTCGGATTCTTCAACTGTCTCTCTCCTGCCTCTTCTCTGAGCTGCTTCACGATCTCTATGGCCTGAGCCACCCCCGTGGCTCCGACTGGATGGCCTTTGGATTTCAATCCTCCGCTCGTGTTGACGGGAATCTTTCCTTCAAGCGAGGTGATCCCCTCCGTGTATGCTTTTCCACCTTCACCCTTTTTGACCAGTCCCAGGGCTTCGATCACGCAGATCTCTGCGATTGTGAAGCAGTCATGAACCTCGAAAAAATCAATGTCCTCTGGCGCTTTATCCGCCATGGCGTAGGCCTGCTTCGCCGCTTGATGAGTGGCTTCCAGCCAGGTGATATCCTTCCTCTGATTCAAGGCGATCGTATCCGTGGCATGGCCCGTGCCGGTGATCTTCACGACAGGCTTCTTCATCTTTTTGGCCATCTCCACAGGACAAAGGATCAACGCGGCAGCTCCATCCGTGATCGGCGAACAATCCAGGATTCTCAGCGGGTCGGCGACCATGACTGAGCTGAGGACCGCGTCCACTGTGATCTCAAACGGAAATTGAGCCAGTGGATTCTTGGCGCCGTTGCGGTGATTCTTGACAGACACCAATGCCAGCTGCTCGCGCGTTGTCCCGTACTTTTCCATGTGAGCTCTGGCGATCAACGCATAAAGACCGGGAAACGTGATTCCATGATACCCTTCGTACTCCTGGTCTGCGGCCGTGCCCAGGGCAAAAGTCGCTTCATGCCCGTTGACATCAGTCATCTTTTCGATGCCTCCGACAAGAACCACGTCGTTCATGCCTGAAGCCACTTCCATGAATCCCTGCCGCAAAGCCAGCCCGCCTGAAGCACAGGCCGATTCCACCCGTGCCGAAGGGACAGGAGACTGGCCCAGATAATCAGCCAGCATGGAAGCGATATGCTCCTGGCCGACAAAGAGTCCGGACGACATGGCCCCGACGTACATGGAGTCGATTTGATCCACCCCGGCATCATCCAGAGCCTCAAGGGCGGTCTCAACGAAAATCGTCCTCAGGGATTTTTCCCAAAGCTCTCCCCACTTGGTCATTCCCACACCGATAACTGCCACTTCTCTCATCTCGGCTCCTCCTAATCTGCCTTCTTGATCTTATGGCGGAATTTGGCATACTCGCCATACTCAAGGTAATGTTTATTTTTATCCAGTATGTCTCTGGTTTTCGGGGCCAGGCCCTGTACCTCTTTGATCCTGTCCAGGACCTCAAAGACAAATGCATCGCTCCCCGCCCCCGAACCGTAGGAGACGATCAGGATCTTATCCCCGGGCTTCGCCACGTCCAGGCAAGCGGTCAGTCCGAGCGGAGAAGACCCCGAATAGGTATTCCCGAGTTTATTGACCAGCCAGCCTGTTTCTATTTGTTCTTTCTTGAACCCCAGCATCTTTCCGACGCGGAAGGGGAACTTGCCGTTGGGTTGGTGAAAAATGACATACGTGAAATCGGATGGCTTCATCCCGGCTTTGTCCATGATGCCTTTGCCCGCGCCCACGATGTGTTTGAAATAAGCGGGATCTCCGGTGAACCGGCCTCCGTGCTGTGGATAATACTGGTACTCCCGGCGCCAGAAATCCGGCGTATCGGTCATGTAGGAATAGGTCTCCACGGCTTTGGCGACAAGGTTATCCCGACCGAAGATAAAAGCCGCGGCTCCGGCAGCCGCGGAGTACTCCAGCGCGTCTCCGGGCGCCCCTTGCGAAGTGTCCGCACCGACAGCCAATCCGTACTTGACGACTCCGGATTTTACGAGGTTTAGGGCCACGAACATCCCCTCGGTTCCAGCCTTGCAGGCAAACTCAAAATCTGCTGTATGGGCTTCGGGCGTAGACCCTAAGGCCTCGGCCAAAACCGTGCCGCTCGGTTTCACCGCATACGGATGGGACTCCGACCCGACATAAACGGCACCGATATCCGCGGGATCTATAGAGGCTCTCTTCAGGGCACTCTTAGACGCTTCCACGGACATCGTGATCGTGTCCTGGTCAGGTGAGGGAACGGATTTTTCCTCCAGCATCAGTCCTCTCTTGTAGCTGGGTGCATCGGCTCCCCAGACTTTCGCGATTTCTTCCACCTTGATCCTGTTCCGCGGAATATACGCCCCGTAGCCTACGATTCCTTCCATTTATAGCCTCCCTTTTTGGATGTGAAAGAGTTTTTCAAAAGACATGGGTGAGTGTTGAAAATCGAAAAAATGAACTCTCAATCGTGAAAAAGTATCGTGGCACATATCGCTCTCCAAGTCAAGAATAATCGGTTTTGAGTTCAAGAATAAAGATTGATTCTCAAGAATGGGAATTTAATTTAACAACATGTTTTTTTAAGAATTTTTCAATGGCTTTAACGACTTCATCTTTAACGTGAGCAGGGCTTGACGCCACCCAAGTTGTGAAATTGAGTAACTCCTGCAGGTCTACCTTAATCCATCTCTCATTCATATGAAGAAAAACCAATAAAGTGGTCAGTGCAATACGCTTGTTTCCATTTTGAAAAGGATGATTTTTTGTCATTAAATAAAACAATATACTGGCTTTTGATAAAAAACCTGGATAAAGCTGCTGGTGGGAAAAACTTTGAAACGGAGTGAGAAGACAACTTTCTAATATATTGGGAAAGCGAGTTGAAAAATCAGGAATAGGCTCATTTAAAGTGAGCAATTCCTCTGCAAGCCTAAATGCGATTTCTTCAACCTCTATAACCGTAATAATTTTCACTATTCATTTCCTAATTTTATAAGTACATCGCCATATTCTTTAACTGCTTTATGAACAGCTTGTTTAATGATTCTTTTCCAATGAGGGCTTAATGCGTGGCTAAAAATTTCTGAAACATAAGATTTTGGAATGACATACATATTGCCAATCTTTTCTGCTTTTATTTCTCCTTTTTTTATTTTTTTATGGACGGCTACTCTGCTGATACCTAAAATGTCTGCGAGCTGAGAAACTGTAAAATACTTGTCCACTTCTGCGCCCTTCGCCTTCATGATATTTGCTCCTAAGTATATTTTTATTATTGTTAACCATGGCATAGCTAGTTAACGTTTGTTAACTAAATATTAGCAAGTTAACAATTATTAACTTTACATAAACAGGTTAACATATACAGAATGAATGTCAAATATTTTTTTTAAAAAATTGTTTTCACTCTGAGCTAAGAAATAATTACTAAAAGAAAAGAAGGAATCTCACTTTCTTCATCTTTCACTCAGGATTATCATTTCTTATTGAGAATCTTCTAAAGATGAATGAAAATCGAAACCTGAATCAAACTTGAAATCTACGTTTGACACCACATTCTTCCCCAAATAGAATAAAAAAAATCACGGAACTTTTTGAGAGCGAATCTCGTCTACCAAGGTGAATTGAGTGCAGATAAACGCCATAGTCCAAGAATGCTTAGAAGGAAAAGAAGGAGCCTGGGAAATGCTGGTTAACACGTATTCCAGAAAGATATTCAACATGGCCTTTCAGTTCGCGGGAAACTACGAAGAGGCGGAGGACATGACGCAGGATATCTTTTTTAAGCTCTATAACTCGCTCAAAAAATTCGACTTCAAAAAGAATTTCACAGCCTGGCTCCTGACCATCGCGAAAAATTATCTTATCGATGAATACCGAAGGACAAAATGGGAAAAGAAATCACGGGACAACTTCGATGAGCACTATCTCGCGTCAGGAGCAGAAGAAGGTCCCGAGGAAGGCGTCATGAAACAGGAAACCAGAAGAACGATCTGGCAAGCCCTCAACGCACTTCCTTCTGAAATCAGAATGACGCTCATTCTCAGAAATCTCCAGGGAAAAAGTTACGACGAGATTGCGGAGATCATGAGCCTCCCCACAGGAACAGTAAAATCTCGAATCAACAGGGGAAGGCTCCAGCTCGCGAAAATCCTTAAAGAACAAAAGGAGAAAAGAAATGAAATGTGAACACGCCGAAGAACTCTTGTCTCCTTATTTAGAGGACGAGCTCAGCCGAGAAGACAGGAAAGCTGTCGAAGAGCACTTGAAATCATGCGAAAGCTGTTCTCTGCTTCTCTCCTCCCTCCAGGAAACTGCGGAGTCTCTGGTCAGTCTCCCTGAACTCGAAGTGAGTGACGGCCTGAGGGATCGACTCTACGCAATTCCCGCACAAAAGAGAAAATTCAGCCTGGGTCTGGATTTCTTCTTGCGTCCATCGCTCCAGCCTGTTCTGGCCGCCCTCACGATCGTGCTGACTCTGGTGTCTTTCTACTTTTTCAACCCGAATAAAAAGTCCTTCGACCGAGAGATCAGCCGGCAGCTTCATCTCGGTTACAGTCAAGTCGGAAGACTCTACGCCAAGGCCGAATCTTTTACCGCGTCTCTTGGCGAATACAAAGATACTATTCTCGTTTCTCTCAAGAGCATCACTGGGTCTAGAGAAAATGAAGAATCAACATCAAATAACAATGGAGGTATACCATGGAAGAAAAAGTCGTCGTCACAAGACCCCCGAAATCTCCCGCTCTCGCAGGAATCCTCACCTTCTTCTTTCCGTTCGGAGTGGGCGCTTTCTACAACGGTCAACCCGTAAGAGGCTTCATTTACCTTTTGACCTTCGCCGCGCTGGTCACGGTACAGGGACAAGGCAGTGCCCAGCCTTTTGTGGGAATTCTCCTCGGAGGATTTTACATCTACCAGATCATCGAAGCCATACAGACTTCAAAAAGCATCAACCGCAAAGCCTTGTCTGGAGAGAAAGTGGAAGAAGTCAAGGAAGAACTCCCGGAGTTCGTCAAAACCGGTTCCGTTTTCTGGGGAATCGTTCTGCTGGCGCTGGGCGTCATACTACTGATGGCCAACTTTGACATCATCAGCTATGACACCGTTTTTGATTTCTGGCCGGTAGTGATCATCGTCGTCGGAGTGAAACTCGTCGCAGATTTCGTCACCAAGAAAAACATCAACGGCAGCTAAAGGAGAAAAAAATGGCAAAACAGCGAAAAAAAGATCCGCTCGCATGGGGAATCGTCCTCATCATTATCGGTGTTGTCATCCTGTTGAGTAACATTCACATCGCAGGATGGGATGTCTGGGAATTCTTTGCTCGACTCTGGCCGGTCATCCTCATAGTCTGGGGAGCCTGGAAGCTCTACTACGGGATCAAAGAGAAGAAAGAAGAAGCGAGACTGGAGTAGGGTCTAAAATGAAAGCAAAGGAAATCATCCTCCTGATTCTCATCATCGTGGTGGGTATACTCTTTCATCAAATTTACACGGGAGAGATCGATGTTTACTTTGACTTTGATGATGATGCCATCATCTTCTCGAACGAATTTGACTTCGAGGACTACCAGGAGTACGAGCCCCCGTTCCCTTCTCAGATCCAGGTCGTGAATTCTCATGGAAACATCGACATCCTCGGGACTGACGAGGAAAAAATGACCGTCACCCTGCGGAAAAAAATATGGCGCAGGAAAGAGGAGGCGGCCAAGGAAATCGCTGAACAGCTGAAGATGGAGATTGACAGAGAGACGAATCGCTGGATCATCTCGACGAACAGGCACGAGTTCAGGAAAAAGAACTTCAGGACAAATTTCGTCATTTCCATCCCCTCGGGGACAGATATCGAGGTGATGAGCTCCTACGGAACTGTCGATGTCGCCTACGTGCGCAACGCAGAAATCACCAACCGCCATGGGGAAATAATCGCTGAAGACATATCCGGGGAGCTCCGCGTGGACAACAGCTACCGAGATGTTGAAGTGGGGAATATCGCATCCGATCTCTACCTGGAGAGCCGCAATTCGAACGTCTATGTCGGTAAAGTCAAAGGCAAAGCACATGTCGTCCACCGATATGGAAAAGTCCGGATGGACAATATCTCCAAAGAAGTCACTATCGAAGGCTCCCATTCAGAGATCTCCGTTAAAAAGCTGACAGGACCTTTGGATCTGGAAAGTTCTTACAAAAAGATCACTCTCCTGAATGTTGGCCCCGCGAAGATCAGAAGTCACAACTGCACAATAGATGTCGAAGGAGCCAGCGGTCATCTCGATATCCAGAACAGTTATGGAAAGGTATGGATTACCGATCTCCAAGGTGACCTCATGATTGACGGAAAAAATCTGGCAGTCAAAGGAGAGACTATCGTCGGAGAAAAGATCAACATCAAATCGTCTTACCGGGACATAGAGCTTTTTGAATTCTCGGGAAGAACGACGATCACCCACTCTCATGGGAAGGTCACCCTCGCGCCTTATCCTCTGACTCATCCCCTGGAAGTCAAAGGCAACTACGCTACGATAGAACTCTCCTGGCCTTTGGGAAAAAAATACCCTTTTGAGGCCCAGGTGAAAAACGGAAAAATAGAATGGGGGCTTGCTGAAGAAATATTCCTTCACGAGGAAGACCACACACAAACGCTCAAAGCCTTCCCCCAAGAAACTGAAGTCCCATCCATATTCCTGTACACGAGTTACCGCACTATCTGGGTGAATGAGTAAACACAGGCAAGAGCCTGGAGGATAAACCGCAGAGTTCAAAGCCCGTTCATCGGAACGGGCTTTTTTTATGTCTCACCAAGGACAGTCAAGAACGTCCCCCTCCATTTTGACGAGGCTCAGTAAACAAAAAAATTGCACATTCAGATACAGCATTTGAATGAAGAAGAAGAAACAGAAATGAGGGGCAGAGGACTGGGAGTGATTACTGCTTGAACTTCAAGCTGAGGATCTTATCGTTCAAACAGCCGATGATCTTGATGTTGAAATAGGAGATCGCATTCGCCAGGTCCTTTTTGTATTTCGTGACATAACGGACAAAATTATTTTCTTTGTTATAACGCAAGAGATTCTCGAACTCGGCCACCTCATCTGTGAGCTCGATCAGAAAGTGATTGATGGTCCGGTATTGGGCGTTTATCTCGATCAGATCCTTGCCTTTGAGCTTGCTGAAATCAAGATAAGGAGGGAGAGACTGAAGGATGACAAGGCTCTCATTGCGCAATTCGTTCACGGACTCCTTCATCTCCTGAAAAAAAGATTTGTATTCCATCGGCTCATTCAGCTTTTCTTCCGCTTTATCGAGCAGGACCTCGTACTGGTCCTTTACTGAATTCACAAGTTCTTTGACTCCAAAGCATTTTCTTCTGAAATGAAAGAGATCGATGAAATCTCTTCCGATGTATATTTTGTCCCTGTAGTTTGTCATCAATTCCCGCGGGGAATGGGTGTAAAATTTGATCTCGTAACGTCTCCCTCCCGAATCTCTTTCTCTCAACCGGGCGAGTACGAGATAATTGTTTTGCTCGGCAAAATAGCTGTTCACATCCAGCAGGCATGAATACACAGCTAAATTCTGGACGATATACTCCTTGACGTAATTGAGGAGGTCCTCACTCTTGCTGAGAAAGTCATTAATGGTCTCGTTAGGTGTTGGAGTGATAACAGAGTAAGAGGGCGAAAGAAGGTAAAGGACAGGGCCTGTGCCGAGTTCAAGGTAAAGATTTTTCAGGACTCGCTGATGGAGATCGTTGAACAGGATATGCTGTAGAGGAGGCAGGCTTTTCACCTCGATTTTGGAGAGTTCTTCAACTTCGTTCATACGGCCATAACCCTTCCTTTTTTTCAAAAAAATGCTACCATCTCAAAACAAAAAAATCAAGCCTGTTCGAGAGCGTCGGAATGGAGAATCAAGCTATTTGGGATCAGGACCTGCCCGAACAAATAGGACGAACTCAGCACGGGAGCCAGACATGGGTTACACTCGCAATGAGGAAGGTCAACAGACGAATTTGAATTCTTGAGGAAAGGAAACAACAGAAGTGACTAAGCTTTGATCCCATAAGTCCAGTCGTCGTGCGCATACCGTTCTTCCTGGATTTGTGCGATACGTTTCTTTTCTTCGGCATTAAACACTTTCGGTCTCAAACCAACGCTGAAAAACTCTGACATCCCCGATATCAAACGCTCCACGGCCCAGTCGAACGCCACTCTCTTCCCTAAGACTTGAGAAAGAGAGATCATCCGGACCTGACTCTGATTTTTTTCCAAAGCCGAAACAGATTTGAGCAGCCCTTCATCCTCTTCAAGAGGAATGGAGCCGTGCTGGATAAACTTCTCACCCGTTCTTTTCTGGGCACTGCCCACGATTTTCTTCCCTTCGATTTCAATCTCATCCCTGGCAGGATAGGAAAAACAGGGCAGATGTCCTTTGACATACGAATCGGGCGGGGCATCTGCCAGGCAGGGACTCAGCCCCATCTTCTCAAAACCCCGCATCAAGGCTTCGGATATGAGTCTGTACGAATCGACAAGCGTGGACGTGAATGTCCCGACATCCGAAGAGCACAGAGAGTAGGTCACTTCCTTGTGATGGAGCACCAGTTTTCCTCCTGTCATCCGTCTGACGACATCGATACCATTCTTCCGGCAGTATTCGATGTCGACGACTTTTTGGATGTCCTGAGAATATCCGAGAGACGCTGTCGGCCGTTCCCATCTGTAAAACCGGAGATAGGTCTGCGGCTCATCGCTGAGGGATTGAAATAGGAAGTCATCCACAGCCATGTTCCAGGAACCGGGAAGCGGGTCTGTGTCCAAGACAAGCGTCCACTCTTTTTGATGAGCTTTATTCATCATTCAACGTTCTCTATTCCTTAGCTAAAGAAAAAATCATATTCGATATCACATTCTATTGCCAAAAAAATAAGAAAAAAGAGCGGACAACGGGATTCGAACCCGCGACCCCGAGCTTGGGAAGCTCGTACTCTACCGCTGAGTTATGTCCGCTCTCTTTTCCAGGCCATAATTATAGTTCTATAAAAGAGCAATTTCAATAAAGATAGATTCTCCCCTAATTTAAGAACAGATTTATTTATTCAGCAGTTGTTTGGAAAGATCGACGGCGGATGCGGCATCCGCTGCATATCCGTCTGCCTGGATCTGAGTCGCATACGAGTCCGTCACCGGAGCCCCGCCGATGATGACTTTGACACCCTGCCTCAAGCCGGCCTCCTGAAGAGCTTCGATCGTGTCTTTCATGTACAGCATGGTGGTCGTCAGCAAAGCCGACATTCCGACAATATCTGCATTCTCTTTCTTAACAAATTCTATGAATTTCTCTTTAGGCACATCCGCGCCGAGATCCACCACATCAAATCCCGCTCCCTTCAACAGCATAGCCACGATATTCTTCCCTATATCATGCAGGTCACCCTTGACAGTTCCGATAACGACTTTTCCTTGGGATTTGACTTTGGATTCCGCGAGGAGGGGGTTCAGGATATTCAACCCGGAGTTCATTGCTCTGGCGGATATCAAAACTTCGGGGATAAAGATTTCATTGTTCTTGAACTGCTCACTGACGACATGCATTCCCGCCACTAAACCTTTGTTTAAAATATCTTCTGCGGATATATCCTGGGACAGGGCCTTTTTGGTGAGGTCCTCCACAGACGCGGCATTCCCCTTCTGAATTTCTCCGGATATCTCCTCAAATATTTTCATCCCTTCCTCCTTTGCAGGAAAAACAGGAAAAAGGGGCCTGGCCCCTTTTTTTAAACAACATAATCTTTTTTCTCCATCTTCCGGAGTTCTTCTTCAACGGCCTTTCTGACTTTTTTCGGCATGTCTTTTTCCCTCTCCAGCATCGGCCTCAATCCCTTTCCCAAACCGTCATCGATGAAATGCGGCTTGATGAAACCCGAATCCCATGTCCTTTCCGCGAAGGAACGGCTCTTCAACTTCTCGAAGAAACTTTTGATCCCTTTCTCCGGATCCCCCTCGATCTCCCTGAAGTAGGAGCCGTAGATATGGAGGGAATCGCTGATATCCGCGTACCGGCCCACTCGGACCTCTTTTCCGGTTTTCTTGGATATCGCTTCGGCAATATTTCGCATCAGTGAAGTCAGGGCGATGACATTCTCGAACCAGGCCTTGAACAAGTCCCGGCTCCGCCAGTGGGTATTCATGTTATAGGTGTATCCCCCCTTCCCGTCCTCGCAGAGCCTTCCCCAAATTCTCTGGAGGCAGGGGGGATCATCCGTGGGCGGGTCGAGTTTCGGATTCCAGGTTATGGCCTGAGCTCGCCGGCTGTATCCGGTGCTGGAAAGCTTATCGATCAGGTATCCAATCTGATCCACAACCTTGTCCTCGATCCTGTACTCGAAGAGCCGCTCATGATAGGTATAGGTCCACCGGGTGTCCTGGCTCTCTTTTCCTTTCATGATCTCTTCCACCGGCTTAACCCAATAATCATGAGCGCCGTGAACCACTTCCATCACGTACTCGGCCAATCCCCCCAGGCCATCTGCAAACGAACGGTGAAACCGGGGCTGACCAAAGGGGTGGCGGACAACGATGATCACCGTGGCATCCCGGCTGGGCGGGTCTTCAGGACGGTCGTATTCAGTCCGGATACTCACTCCTTTCTCCCAGACAGCTTCGATGGCTTTTTCATAAGCTCGGGGAATCGTATCCTCTTCGACGTTCAATATCGGGATATTGCCTGATTTCATCGATTGTCCTCCGGCTGTCATTCAAAGAATCAAACTTGAATGAATTCTGTAATTTCAGACTGAAGAGAAGCCTCCTCAGTGAAAATCGCAGGAAATGGTCAATCATTTTATTCGAGTATACAATAATAATCAACTGCCGCGCAGTCAAATGATTTAGAAAAACTAACGTTTGATTTTTTTGCCCGGGAAAAAATTCAGGTGCCGAGATGAATCATCGTGTTTGAGCGCTTCCTTTTTTCAATTTTTTCAGGAGATGACCGACTCTATTAATGAGAGGAGAATTTCAAACAATAACAATGAGGGGAAGAAGCCACTACCTTTATATCCGCATCACTTTTTGCAGCACAAAAAGGATCCGTCAAGGAATAGAATCCACAACAGCATTTCTTCCAAGAGCTTCGACTTTTTTTCCCAGCATGATTCAGAATTCACAAGCTTCTCTCAAAAATCACTTATTCTCCTAAAGGGGGCAACATGGCGCAAAACAGACGAAAATCTCCACGGTTCAAATGCCTACTTCCAGCAGAGCTCGTCGAGACTGAAGGAAGTCCGAATCTTGTGGAAAGAGTGAGCGTCCAGGATATTTCAAACGAGGGCCTCAAATTAGTCGTTAAGTTCGCACAGCCTGCACAGGGATCGAATATGGACTTAAAGCTCTACATTCCAGAAAAAAGTATTCTCACTTTTTTGACAGCGGAAACCGTGTGGAGCCGGTTCACGGACAGCAAGCTCGAAGCGGGCCTGAAGATCAAAGAGATCGACAGAAAAATCAAGGAACAGATCCTTGACTGGGTTTTCCCTGAATGGGCGAGCAAAAAGTAGTCTTGGAGGAAAAACAAAAATCTGAGTATTGATTTCAGCCAATTAAGACCAACGGAACGGTATTGATTGACTTATAAAAGTCTCGCCATTATAATCCTAACGATACAGCCAGGGGAAAATCGGGAGGACACATGACCAAGCCAAAGCACGAAGAGACAGAAAATGCACAGGCCCCCGAAGAAGTCATTCCGCGAAACATAGCCCGATTTGGTCCATCGATGTATTTGAAGGGCCAACTGTCCGGAGAGGAAGACCTGGTGATCGAAGGACGCTTCAAGGGCAAAATCGATCTGACCCACAATAATATTCTTGTGAGTGAAGGAGGGAATGTCGAAGCGGATATTCGAGTCAACAGCATCTCTATCAAGGGAAGTGTCACAGGAAATGTCACCGCTTCGGGAAAAGTCTTTATCTCTGAAGAAGGGCAGCTCAAAGGAGATATCAGCGCGCCCACAATCTCTATCATGGACGGAGCCCGGTTCCTGGGAAGTGTAAAGATGGGGAAAGAAATAGAGGGTGTGTCTTCTCCGAAAACAGAGACGGGAAACCTGTTTGCTAAGGAACATCCTGTTGAAGAAGAGAAAGGGAATAAAAGAAGAGAAGACACTAAAGACGAATCCTCTCCAAAATTTAGCGATTATTAAGCATCGGATTCAACTGGCCTTCTGAACCTATTCATTCTTCCTTCATAATCCGCAGAGCGAAGTTATCCACAGGTCATTTCTGCTATAATAAAGCCTATGAAGTCATTCAAACTCTTCTCTGATTTCGCACCGAAAGGAGACCAGACAAAAGCCATCCAGCAGCTCTATCGAGGGCTGGAAGACAAAGCTGCACACCAGGTCCTGATGGGTGTCACGGGTTCCGGGAAGACCTTCACCATAGCCAACATCATCGAGAAGTCCAATCGACCGGTCCTCGTGATATCCCACAACAAAACTCTTGCGGCCCAGCTCTACCAGGAATTCCGCCATTTCTTCCCGGAGAACGCAGTGGAATATTTTGTCAGCTATTACGATTATTACCAGCCCGAAGCCTACCTTCCCTCCTCGAATACCTACATTGCGAAAGAAGCCACGATCAACGACGAAATTGACCGGCTCAGGTTGTGCGCGACAAACTCTCTTTTCCAGAGAAGAGATGTTGTCGTTATCGCATCCGTCTCCTGCATCTACGGCATCGGCTCTCCCAAAACGTACTTCTCCATGAGTTTCACGCTGAAGAAAGGCCAGAAAATTTCCAGGAAGAACATCCTCAAAAACTTAGTCGAGATCCAGTACGAAAGAGAGGAAACGGAATTGAGGAGAGGGACGTTCCGGGTGCGCGGGGATGTCATCGAAGTTTTCCCTTCGTATGAGGATTTTGCCTACAGGTTCGAGCTTGGTGAAAACCAAATATCCACAATATCCGCCATCGATCCTCTTCTGGGCAAAACACTGGATACGTACGAAAAAATCCTTATCTACCCGAGAACTTTTTTCTCGACTCCCCCGGATATTCTCGACTATGCGATCCGCAGTGTCGAAAAGGAGCTCGAGCAACGGATCACGTTTTTTAAAAAACAGGACAAAATCATCGAAGCCAACAGAATTGAGGAAAGAACTCTGTTCGACCTGGAGATGCTGAGAGAATTCGGCTACTGTCCCGGGATTGAAAACTACTCCCTCTATCTCTCGCTGAGAAAACCCGGAGAGCCGCCTTACACTCTTCTCGATTATTTTCCTCCGGACTTTCTGACCATAATCGATGAATCCCACGTCACCATCCCTCAAATCGGAGGGATGTACTATGGAGACCGCTCACGAAAGCAAACTTTGATTGAACATGGATTCCGGCTGCCCTCAGCCCTGGACAACCGGCCTCTCAATTTCGAAGAGTACGAAGAAAGGATAAATCAAAGCCTGTATGTCTCCGCCACTCCTGGCCCGCATGAACTGAAAAAGACAAACAACACAGTCGTGGAACAGATCATCCGGCCCACCGGACTCACAGACCCGGAGATCGAAGTCCGTCCGGTCAAAGGCCAGATCGACGATTTAATGGCGGAGATCAAAACACGAGCAAAGAAGGGCCAAAGGACATTGGTCACGACCTTGACCAAAAAGATGGCCGAAAATCTCGCACGGCATTACCATGAACTCGGTCTCCACGTCCGTTATCTCCACTCAGAGATCGATACGCTGGAACGCGTCAAGATACTCAGAGACTTGAGAAAAGGGAAATTCGATGCCCTGATAGGGATTAATCTTCTTAGAGAAGGGCTCGACCTGCCTGAAGTCTCCCTGGTGGCCATTCTGGATGCGGACAAAGAGGGATTTCTCCGTTCATCCACCTCTCTTATTCAGACTTTCGGACGAGCGGCGAGGAACGTCGAGGGAAGGACCATTCTTTATGCGGACAGCATGACAGACTCGATGAATAAAGCGATCACGGAGACCAACAGGAGAAGAAAGATCCAGCAGGGATACAACACCAAGCATCACATCACGCCTCAGTCCATACAAAAAAGGATAGACGAGGTCTTGACCAGCGTCTACGAAAGGGATTATTTTGATTATTCACGCATATCCGAGGAGAAAGACGTTTACCTCTCGCCTCCAAAGAGAAAGGAACGGATGGAGAAGCTGGAGAAGCTGATGAAAGAGGCTGCACGCAACCTGGAGTTTGAAAAGGCCGCCAAATGGCGGGATGAGCTCAATAAACTGAAAAAAAGGGAGTTGGAGTTGGTCGCGTGAAGAATGCGCTTCACCGATTGACCTCGACTGAAAGAGACCTATGACCAGCAGGCTGAGAAAAAAAGCGGAATCCCTTCCGCATAAGGCAGGCATCTACTTCTTCAAAACCCAAACGGGAGAAGTGATCTACATCGGCAAGGCACGCTCTTTAAGAAGCCGGGTGAAATCTTACTTTCAGCAGACTTCTGATGCGAAAATTAAAAAAATCCTTTCCGAGACGAGAGATATTGATTTTATCCTGACTGAGTCCACGAAAGAGGCGGCATTCCTCGAGAATAATTTCATCCGCCAGCACCAGCCCAAATACAACCTGAGGCTTAAGGACGACAAAAGCTTTCCGTACCTGAAGATGACTCGCCGGGAAAGATACCCAGCGCTCACATTAACGCGCAGAGTGGAGGAAGATGGGGCCAAATACTACGGACCTTACAGTCCTGCTCAACAAGCACGACAGACAAGTCATCTTATCGCTAAATACTTCGGTGTGAGGACTTGTCAGGAATCCATTCCGGGAAAACGGAAAAGGCCCTGTCTCGATTATGACCTCAAGCTCTGTTCCGCACCCTGTGTCAGCTATATCTCCGAAAAAGACTACAAGGAGAGCGTGGACAATGCTCTCCTCTTCCTGGAAGGGAAAACCGAAAAGCTGCTGAGGTCCCTGAAGGCAAAAATGCGCGAGGCATCAGAAAATCAGAAATTCGAACAGGCGGCACACTGGAGAGACCTCATCCATACGATCGAAGAGATCAAACAGAGGCCCAAACTGATTTCAGTCCGGAAGGAAGACATCGATATATTCGGTTTCACACGGAGAAACGAAAACGTGGCTGTCTATGTTTTTTTGATGAGAGCCGGAAAAGTCATCGAATCCGAAGATCTGTATTTTCAGGAAAAAGAGGAGGTCAAGAACACAGAAATTCTCTCTTCCTGTTTACATGAATTCTACAGAGGCCGCCAGGATATTCCGGATAAAATCCTCCTCCCATTTGCGCTTGAGAGAAAGGAAGAACTCTCGAAGATTCTCTTCAAAAGAAAGCGTAAGAAAGTCGAGATACTCACACCTCTCAAGGGAAAATACAAAAAATTAGTCGAGATGGCCAGTACCAACGCAGAAATCCTGATGCGGAAGAAATCCGAAGCTCTCTCCCCTCTCCAGGAGACACAAAAAATCTTCGAGCTCAAAACCCTTCCTGTGCGCATCGAAGGCTATGACATCTCGAATACCGGAGGGGATGAATCCGTGGGCTCTCTGGTTGTCTTCGAGAACGGGCTCCCCGAAAAGGACGATTACAGAAAGTACAAGATAAAGAGCGTCGAGGGCCCGAATGATGTGGCCAGCCTTCAGGAGGTCATCAGAAGACGTTACACGAGACTCCTCCAGGAAAAGGCCGCATTCCCGGATTTGATCCTTGTGGACGGAGGAAAAGGCCAGCTGAATGCGGCCAGGGCGGTTTTTCAAGAGCTGGGATTGGGTCATCTTCCGGTCGCTGCGTTGGCAAAGAAGGAAGAAATCATTTTCACTTCTTCCCACAAGAATGGGATACGGCTGGAGAAGACCTCCCCTGCCCTTAAGCTCATCCAGAGCATAAGAGACGAATCCCACCGCTTCGCTCTTACATTCCACAGGATGCGAAGGAGGAAAAAAAGCTTTGCATCCCGTCTGGATGGAATTGCCGGTATAGGACCAAAGAAAAAAACCGCCTTGCTGGCAAAATACAAAAGCATTCAGGAAATCGAAAACGCCTCAATCGATGAATTGTCAGCGATAATCGGAAGAAAGGCCGCTCAAAGTCTTATTGACAAGTTTAAAGCGGAATGATACCAATTTCACTTAGAGAAACACGAGCTGCAATTTTATAAGATTATTAAAGTATATTTGAGTATAAATAAGTTAAATTAAGTATATATATGAAATATTCTTCCTGTTTTCACTTCACCGGGCAGGAGGTTTATTTGCCGGGAGACGCCAATGGTAATCGGAACCGGGATTGACATCATCGAAGTGGGGCGTGTCAAAAAAGTCGCAGAAAAACATCCTCGCTTCCTGGAAAAAATCTTCACAACCGGAGAGATCGACTACTGCCTGAAGAAAAAGAACACGTATCAACATATGGCCGCCCGGTTCGCAGCCAAGGAGGCTTTCTTCAAGGCCATTGGAAAACGGATCAACTGGACCGATGTCGAACTCACTAATCTCTCTTCCGGAAAGCCAGAATTAAAAATCAAGAATAAAGAAAGATTTCGTGTCGAACACGCGCATGTCTCCATTTCGCACCTGAAGGATTACGCTGTGGCGGCTGTAATCCTGGAAGGAAAACAGTAAATTCCAGGCTATTTCCCCAGAATCAACCGTGCAATCAAGCTGAGCAGTACGGCCACACCCGTGTTCAATCCGATCGAGATCAGCGCCACTCTTTTCCCTATTTCTTTCCAGAGGAGAGCGACTGTGGAAAGGCAGGGGATAAAAAAGTTGATAAACACGGTAAAAACGATGAGCTGTTCTTTGGTGATGACTGTCATCACATCTTTGTAGCTGACATCCATTGCCTGGAGCATCATGACCAAAGAGAGCTCTTTGCGCAGAAACCCAAACACGAGAGTCACTCCGAGCTCTCGCGGCAGGCCCAGTCCTTTCTCGACCAATGGCGAAAGAATCAGGTTTATAGTCTTGTCAAAATGCAGGAATTGGAGAAATCCCAAAACGATGCTCCCCGCGATCAGGATAGGCCAGGCAAACTTGACGAAGGATTTCACCTGGAAGAATGTTTTCTTCATCATGTTTTTCAAGGAGGGCATCTTTAAAGAGGGAATTTCCAGCATTAATCCAGGGGAAGGCGTCCGGAAAAAGAATGTGATCATGCGACCGAGGACTGCGACCAGAAGGATGTTAAACACATAGAATCCAAAGGCCCAGAGAGGCCCCAAGTAAAACGCAACCAGGGCCAGGATGATCGTAGTCCTGGCTGAACAGGGAATAAACGGAATCAGGAGAGACGTGATGACTCGGTCTCTGCGGGATTCCAGAGATCGTGTAGCCACAATAGCCGGAACGTTGCAGCCAAAACCCAGGATAAAAGGGGATATGGATTTTCCGTGGAGCCCGATCTTGTGCATAAAGGTATCCATCAAAAAGCCCGCTCTTGCCAGATACCCCACATCCTCCAAAAAGGACATTAAAAATATCAACGGAAGAAAATAAGGGAGAACAATGGCGGCGCCCCCTCCGATTCCCGCGAGGAGTCCATCGATCAAATAAAACAGCACCCCTGTTCCGAGACTCTGCGAAAGGGAATGCCTTAAGCTTGTCAGAGGTTCAAGAAGAAGCTCTTCCAAGGGGCTTCCGACCTTAAAAATGATAAAAAAGAAGCCACAAAACACAGCCAGAAGAATGAGGTACCCTGCGAAGGGATGCATTATGACATTATCGATTTTTTCTTCAAAGCGCACTCTTTTTCCTCTGCGGACTCTGCAGCAATCTTCAAAGATTTTGAGGGCTAAATGATGCCTTTCGGCGGAAACGACTTCATAGGCCGGGACGTTATGCAGAGATTCAAGTTCACTCCTCACTCGATCCAGGGCCTTTTTCAAGGGGGGATGGATGTCTTTGAGCATTTTATCGAAAAAAAGCTTATTCGCCTCGATCATATGGATGGCCGTGAATCTCTTGTTGGAAACGACCGGAAAATCATCCGGGAGCAGATCCGTTAACTCTTCAATCCTCTGCTCGACATCTCTGGACCATTTGATCGGGGATACTGTTAGTTTTTTCTCCAGGCCTCGGAGCACCGCATCCATGAGCTCCTTGATTCCTCGACCATGAGTCGCAATGGTCGGAATCACAGGAACACCCAGAATTTTCTCGAGTTTTTCTATATTGATTTCAACTCCCTTTTTTTCCGCCATATCAACCATGTTCAAAGCGATGATCATCGGGTAGCCCAGCTCGATGAGCTCCAGCGTGAGCTCAAGGCTTCGCCCGAGAATGGAGGCATCGATCACGTTGATGACCAGGTCTGGTTTCTCGTGGAAGAGATGAACGAGAGCGACTTTTTCAGCCGGATCGGATGGATTCAGGGAATAGGCTCCCGGTAAATCGATGATGTTAAAAATATTCCCCCACACATTGACTTTGCTGTGGGTATGCTTTATGGATGTCCCGGGAAAATTGGATGTGTCCGCTTTCAGCCCCGCGATCGCGTTAAAGAGCGTGCTCTTTCCGCAATTCGGCTGGCCGATGAATATGACATCGGGATAACTATTTTCTTTACTCAATTATTTCGACCATAATTTTTTGGGCGACTCCCCTCCCCAGCGCGACTGATGTATCTGATGTCAGGTTCTTCACAAGGATTGGCCCCCGGAGGATGGCTCGCGAATCCAGTTCAATAGTATCATTCTTATGAAATCCCATCACGATCAATCTCCTTCGAACACCATGCCCACCGAGTATATCCACGATTTTCAAGGGGGTGTCTGCAGGAGCCTGGATCAAGCTGATCACTTCAGACATGTCTTTCTCTTTTTCGGGGCTCAATTTGAGAATCATTCTCAAAATTGTGCGTCTTGATGATAAAATAATCCCCAAAAAAAATCAATACCCCCATTGGGGCCAGGCTTTGATAACTTTGATAAATAGAATAAGCTCACGTGATTCGGAAATTCATTTTTTCATTTAAGGATTAAGCATCAGATACTCCGACAATCTGCATCTTCTTCAAATTGTAAGATCTTAGATTCAGGGAGAGTATTTTTGGATACCCGGATTAATTATCGAGATACGAAAGTTTTTTTTGAGAATTCCGTAAACTATCAAAGTTATCAAAGCCTGACCCCGTTTTAATTCTTACATAAAAAAGAAAAAAAAGGATGATCAAAAAACTGAGGGCGACCAGAGAGTGCTTTGTATAAAAGCGAAACGCCGCTTTTCCCAAGAATTCTCTCAAGCTGGCTCCGATACAAATAAAATTGGCTATGAGAACATATTTCATTACACGCGGAAATTTATCGATACAGTTCATGAGAAAAACCACGGCCAGAATGGGATAGAGGTAATTGTAGTACCAGGACAGAGGGGAAAAAAGCGGAATCAGTACGAACAAGAAAGAAAATTCAAGAACTTCCGGCTGTGTCACGCCTTTTTTCTTGCCCCATACCATCATTCCCAAGAGAGTTAAACCCGCAAGAAAAGCCGCACAGATACTCAAGATCCATACCCATCCGTCTTTATCAGCGGGAAGGTTCTTCAAGAAAAAAGAGTGAATAGAACCGTTGTCATAATGGGCCAGGAGTGAAGGAGTCGACTGAGACAGAGTTCTCTTCCACTCTTTCAAAACAAAGAAATTCTGTTGGAAGCCATAAAAAAAGACAGGGAGCATCAGACCTACGACAAGAGTGCCGAGCCCTGAGGCGATCGTTTTCACTCCTTTCTTGAGGATGAAATACGGGAGAAAAACCAATGCGTAAGGCTTGAAAAATAAGGAAAATCCCCAGAACAGACCCGCCTGCACGTTTTTCTTCTCGAGAAAAGATATGACCATCATGATCAAAAAATAGACCAAAAAAATATTCACCTGTCCGAGTTCCATTTCCCGGCCGATGAATTTGAGCAAAACCAAAAATGACAGAGCCACCACCCATCCTTTTTTCTTATGCTTAGCCGGAAGGATATCATAAGAAGCAGTCAAACAGAGGAAGAGCAAATAAAGCTCGAGGAAGTACCAGAGTACCTTCGCCATTTCATACGGAAAGAGAGCCAGCGCAGAAAAAAACACGGCCGCTGCGGGGGAATACTTAAACTGAAGATGGCCATCCGAGACTTGGTAGAGCATTTCACTTCGGGCGATCCTTTCTCCGCTCTGGTAACACACTCCAAAATCTGTCATATCCTTTTGGACGATAAAAATGTAGACGAGCAGAAAGAACACAATAACAAGGCCGATGATCACCAGCTTTTTGGTTTTTTCAGACAGTCTCAATCCCAAAATCTCTCCTCCGGAAACTTGAGTCCATTGAATGTACAGGATAACCTCTTCATTGTCAACGTTTTAAGAATAGAGCCCTGTTCTTTGGCTCAGTCGTTCGGACACATCTTCTCCATGAAATTGAGGACAAAAGTGTCTTTGCGGCGAGAGCCTCTCCTCTTCTGAAATTGACAAGCTCAGGGCTTTCTGCTACAAATTATTCAAATGTTCAGATGGCTGGCCCAGAAAATATTCGGCACGAAAAACGAAAGAGACCTGAAAAGGCTTCAGCCCTATGTCTCTGCCATCAGCGAGCTTGAGCCTCAAATTCAGAGCCTCAGCAATGACCAGCTCCGCGCCAAAACGGCAGAGTTCAAAGAAAAACTCGAACAAGGGGCATCGCTGGACGATATCCTGATTGAAGCTTTTGCCGTCGTTCGGGAAGTGGGGAAACGCACCATCAACATGCGCCACTTTGATGTCCAGCTCATGGGCGGTGTCGTCCTCCATCAGGGAAAAATCGCTGAAATGAAAACCGGGGAAGGAAAAACTCTAGTCGCCACTCTTCCCGCGTATTTGAATGCCCTTAGCGGCAAAGGCGTTCATATCGTCACCGTGAATGACTATCTGGCCAAACGAGATACAGAGTGGATGGGCCCCATCTATAACTTCCTCGGACTTGAAGTGGGAACCATCCAGCACGATATGGGAGATGCCGAAAGATACGAGGCCTATCGCAAAGACATCACCTACGGCACGAACAACGAATTCGGTTTCGATTACCTGCGGGACAACATGAAATTTCGCCGCTCCGACCTTGTTCAAAAGGAGCACAATTATGCCATAGTGGACGAGGTGGACAGTATCCTTATCGATGAAGCCCGGACACCGCTCATCATATCCGGCCCGACTGAAGAATCGACCTCACTCTACTACAAGGTGGACAATCTTATCCGCCGCCTCGATAAAAAACACTACCAGGTGGATGAAAAAACCCGGACTACGACCCTGACCGAAGAGGGCGTTGCTGAAGCTGAAAAATTCCTCAAGGTCCCCAATCTTTATGACCTGGCGCACATGGACCTGGTCCATCACATCAACCAATCCCTCAAGGCTCATAATCTGTTCAAAAAAGATGTGGACTACATGGTCAAGGAGGGAAAAGTGATCATAGTGGACGAATTCACGGGGCGCCTGATGCCGGGACGACGTTACAGCGACGGACTGCACCAGGCCCTCGAAGCCAAAGAAAAAGTCCGGATAGAGGAGGAGTATCAAACTTTGGCTTCGGTCACTTTCCAGAATTATTTCCGGATGTACGACAAGCTGGCCGGGATGACCGGAACAGCCGTCACAGAAGCCACTGAGTTTCAATCCATATATAAGCTGGATGTAGTGGAAATCCCGACGAACAAACCGCTCGTCCGCTACGAATACCATGATGTGATCTACCGAACGCAAAAAGAAAAATGGGATGCCGTGGTTAAGGAAATCACCGAATGCCACGAAAAGGGACAGCCTGTCCTGGTCGGCACGATTTCCATCGAAAACTCGGAGCACCTGAGCTCGCTCCTGAGAAAAAGAGGCATAAAGCATGTGGTCTTGAACGCCAAACACCATGAGATGGAAGCTAATATCATTGCCCAGGCCGGACGAGTGGGATCTGTCACGATCGCTACCAACATGGCCGGCCGTGGTGTGGATATTCTACTCGGAGGAAATCCAGATTTCCTGGCCACAGAACATCTCAAGAAAAAGGGAATAAATCCCTCCGAAGCCTCTCAGGACGAATGGGAACAGGCCCTGGCCGATGCACAGACTGTCACAGTGATGGAGAATAATAAAGTCATTGACCTGAACGGACTTCATATCATCGGCACAGAACGCCACGAAGCGAGAAGAATCGATAACCAGCTCCGCGGCAGAGCGGGACGGCAGGGAGATCCAGGCTCTTCCCGATTCTACCTGTCTCTGGAAGATGACCTGATGCGCATATTCGGAAGCGACCGCATTTCAGGCATAATGGCGAGAATCGGGATGGCTGAGGGAGTCCCGATTGAACACGGCATGGTGAGCAAGGCTATCGAGAGAGCACAAAAGCAGGTGGAAGGCCATAATTTTTCCATCCGGAAGCATCTCCTCGAATACGACGACGTGATGAACAAACAGAGAGAGACCATCTACAAGCAAAGGCGGGAAATCCTGAGCGGAAAAGACATGAAAGAGTTCATCCAGGAGCTGATTGAGACCCTTGTCGAGTGGATGATGGAAACCCATACGAACAAGGACAAATCTCCCGATGATTGGGATGCGGAAGGACTCAGGAAAGGAATCGCCGCCCAATTCGGCCTGGACATCGAAGAACTCGGCATAGATTGGAACACCATCAACTTTGATGAACTGAAAGGAAAAATCATAAAGTCTTTGAGAGATTCTTATGCGGAAAAGGAACAGATCATCGGTGAAGACCGGATGAGGGAATTTGAAAGAGTCATCACGCTTCAGCTCATCGATTCCCAGTGGAAAGATCATTTACTCGCGATGGACCATCTCAAAGAAGGAATAGGCCTCCGCGGATACGGCCAGAGAGATCCCCTAATTGAGTACAAAAAAGAAAGCTATGACATGTTCCAGGCGATGATGGACAGGGTCGAAGAAGAGACCATTCGCTATCTTTTCCTTCTCCAGCCCGTTAAGGAAGAAGAAATACCGGAAAGGAAAGAACAGCCCCTTTACTACCAACGTCCACAAGGGTCTTCCGCGCCAAGAACCAAGAAGGCCAGGTCCATGATTCCCAAAAAGAGAAAAAAGAAAAAAAAGAAAAGATAAGGTGGTTAAAATGACAGATCAAAAAATAAAAGTGGGACTGACTTTCGACGATGTTCTCGTTCTGCCCGCTAAATCCGATGTGATCCCCGCTCAGGCAGATGTCTCAACTCAATTCAGCCGGAATATCAGCCTCAGCATCCCGCTGCTCAGCTCGGCCATGGACACTGTCACAGAATCAAAAATGGCTATTGCTCTGGCTCAACAGGGCGGAATAGGGATCATCCACAGGAACATGCCCATAGACAAACAGGCCGAAGAGGTCGATAAGGTCAAACGTCATGAGAGTGGGATGATCGTTGACCCGATCACCATGAAGCCGCAGAACAAGATCTTTGAAGCTCAGGAAGTTATGGAAAAATTCGGAATCTCCGGACTACCCATCACGGATGAAAACAATAAATTGGTCGGGATACTCACCAACCGGGACATCCGCTTTGAAACTCGCCTTAATCTTCCGATAGAAAAAGTCATGACCAAAGATTTGATCACCGTGCCGTTGGGCACGTCTATTGAAGAAGCGGAAAAACTCTTTCACAAGCACAAGATCGAAAAAATCCTGATGGTGGATGAGAAATACCATTTGAAAGGATTGATTACCTACAAGGACATTCTCAAGAGGATTCAGTACCCTCGAGCGGCCAAGGACAACTTTGGCCGTTTAAGGGTCGGTGCGGCTATCGGCGTAGGAGAAGAAACTCTAGACAGAGTGAAAGCCTTAGTCGAGACCAAACTTGATGTTCTGGTCATCGATACCGCCCACGGCCATTCCCAGAGGGTCTTGGACACAATCAAAATGATGAAAAAACAATTCCCAAAACAAGAGCTCATTGCCGGAAACATCGGAACAACAGAGGCCGCCAAAGATCTTGTCGAGCATGGAGTGGATGCCGTGAAAGTCGGTGTCGGACCCGGCTCGATCTGTACAACCCGGATAGTGACAGGCGCTGGAATCCCTCAGATCACAGCCATTGCCGACGTGTTCAAAATCACCAAATCCGAAGGAGTTCCGCTTATCGCAGACGGAGGGGTCAAATATTCTGGAGACATCACCAAGGCCATCGTAGCTGGTGCCAGCTCTGTCATGCTCGGCAATGTCCTCGCTGGAACTGAAGAATCACCGGGTGAAGTGATCATATACCAGGGCCGCTCGTACAAGACCTATCGAGGGATGGGCTCGATAGAAGCCATGAAACAGGGTAGCCGGGACAGATACTTCCAGGACACTCTGACAAGCGAGGATAAAATTGCTCCCGAAGGAATCGAGGGCCGGGTTCCCTACAAAGGAAGCGTGGCCCACATCATCCAAATGATGGTGGAGGGGCTTAAAGCGGGAATGGGATACGCCGGGTGCAAAACCATCCCAGAACTCCAGAAGAAAGCCAAATTCATTAAAATATCAGCCGCAGGAGTCAGAGAAAGCCACGTCCATGATGTGATCATCACCAAAGAAGCTCCCAACTACCGTTTGGATTGATAAAAATAAATAATATAAAATTCCTTATCATCAAGACGCTTCATTCCATATTTTGAAATTGTGATTCATATAGAGGAGGAGGGCGTGATGTCTTTTTTCATGTTTAAGTCCATTCTGGCAGTATTTTTCCTTCTGGCAGGAACCATTGCTCTATTCAGCATGCTCACGTTGATGGGGAAGACAGAGAGGAAGGCCGACGCGAAACTCCTGAGAAAACTGCACAAGGGCGCGGGGCTTGTTTTTGCGATCCTGCTTCTGGTCATCAGCTATTTCTGCGTGAAGTACTGGGCGTCTGCGGGAGACCAGATATCGACCAGAGCTGTTATCCATGGCGTTCTGGCCTTCGCGGTTATCATTATTTTTGTTTTGAAGCTATTGATCGCGCGTTTCTACAGACAATTCCTCAAATTTGTACCAGTTATGGGATTGACAGTTTTTGCTTTGAGTTTCATCGTCTTTAAGACTTCCGCAGGGTATTTCTTTTTGAGAACACTTTGTGCGGATGTTGAGTTTTCTAAAATTTCCGCTCTTTCTTCTCCAGTCCTTGAAGGGGAGACAGATAAGGGCGCAGCTCTTTTCAAAAGCAAGTGCGCTACCTGTCACTATGCTGATAGAGAAGAATCCAAGCACGGCCCAGGCCTGAAAAATCTCCTGAAAAGGGACAGGCTTCCTGCCAGCCAACGTCCGGCCACTGTCGAAAACATTCTGCTCCAGCTGGAAAAGCCTTTTCGTGTCATGCCCTCCTTCTCCTCCCTGTCTGAACAGGAAACAGCCGACCTTCTGTCCTACTTGAAGATACTTTAAGTTCTGCCTCCAATCATTTGACAAACGCGAGATTTTCTCGTATTAAATAGTTTTTATGTCATGAAGGAGGGACTCATGAAGAGGAGAGATTTTTTCGGAATGAGCGGGTGCGGTCTGCTCGGACTTATGATGGCTTATTTCGGGCTGACATCCTGCAAGAAAGGCGAGACTCCAACGGAGGAACCCGCTGCTGCTCAGGCGGCTGAAGAAGAGATTAACCAAAAGGAAGTGATCAAAAAATTACTGGTGGAGAAAAAAGGCCTGACCGCAGAAGAGGCGGATATCCAGATCGCTGAATTCGAAGAAAAGGTGTCCATGGTCAAGACCATGTGCATCTGCAAGACCTGCCCCACATACGTGCCTGAGGAAACAAAAAACGGATTCTGCCATCCTCTCATCGGGAAAAGCCAGATCATTACCGAGGAAAAAGGATGTGTCTGCCCCAACTGTCCGGTCTATAAGCAGATGAGCCTTAAACTCGGCTATTACTGCACGAGAAAATCGGAAATGGAGCAGCAGATGGCCAAAATGGATTAAGATGGTCTTCTTGAAATCCGATGAATAGACGGGTTCGAACGCTAAAAGAATGAAAAAACACTGGCGGTGCTTTGTGTGCAACGACATCCACTACGGAGTCAACCCTCCAGAGATCTGCCCGACCTGCATGGTGAAGAACGCTTACGTCGAGGTCTCAGCGGCAGAAGCTGAAACACTCTGCAGAACAGCCAAAGCAGAGAAGGCCGCCTTTGACAAAGAGGTTTTCCTCAAGGCAATCGAAAAATTTACCGAGAAAAACGAGTTCCAGATGAATCCTGATAGAGAAAAAGTCAACATGCTCTTGGAGGGAGTCTTCAACAACGAGAAAAACCAAGGCCTCAAATACTGTCCCTGCAGGCTGACCACCAAAGACTTTGAGGAAGACCTGAAGCTTGTCTGCCCCTGCAATTTCCTCATCCACGACACCTACAAAAAAAACGGAGAATGCTGGTGTGGGCTTTTTACAAGGAGAAAATAGAATGAAAAAAAAGATTATGTTCTGGGCCAGAGAATGTCCTCACTGCAAAAACATGATGCCTCTGGTGGACAGGTTGATCGATGAAGAAGGAATCGAAATCGAAAAACTCGAAATCTGGCACAACGAGGAAAATGCGGACCTGATGCGCTCTTTCAAGGACGTGATCGCGCCCAAATGCGGCGGCCAGCTCCGCACCCCCACCTTTTTTGACAGCGAGACCAACGACGTCATCTGCGGCGAGGTCGAGTACGAAGTACTCATAGATTGGGCAATGAAGTAGACAAAAAAAGGGATGGGACAGAAAGGGATAGGTGCACTCACTCAATAATTACGTAACATTTAACTCTTGTCATTGCGAGCGAGGCGCGGCAATCTCACAAAAAGAAATGTATTTTGACTCTATGAGATTGTCACACTCCCCTTGGTCGCTCACAATGACAAATTTATCTTATGAGATTGCCGCGCCTCGCTCGCAATGACACCATCTTCTTCGATGAATAAAAAAAGTGTTACCTCATTACTGAGCATAAGCACCTATCCCCTTTTTTGGCTGTTCCTTTTTTGATTTTTTTTTATTTTATTTCTTTAAGCGTGTTGTCTTCTCCGACGATCAGAACTTTCGGCCTAAAATAATCAATCTCTTCTTCTTCCAGTACGACATAGGACGCCACGATCAGCCTGTCCCCTTTTTTAGCCTTGTGAACAGCTGCTCCGTTGACACCCACAACTCCTGAATCCTTCGGCCCTTTGATCAAATACGTGGAAAACCTTTCCCCGTTAGAAATATTGTAGACATGCACCTGCTCAAAAGGCTTCAAGTCCGCAGTCTCCATCAAACCTGAATCCAGCGTGAGGCTCCCCTCATATTCCAGGTTGGTCTCCGTGACTGTGAGTTTCTGGATCTTCGCTTTGAGCATTGTTCTTTTCATCGTGATTCACTCCTTTACCTGGAGAATCGTGTTGTCGATAAGCCTGACCTTTCCGATAAACACAGCCAGTGCAGCCAGAGCCTTATTCTCTATCTTCTGCACTGGATCAAGATTCTCCATGTCCACTATCTCCACATAGTCTATCTGAGCCAGCGGCTCCCGACCGATCATCTTTTTCATCCGCTCGATGATCTGATCTGCATCCGATTCTCCGTTCTCAACCATCACTCGCGCCTGTTCCAGACTCGCAGACAGAACACGCGCTGCGTTTCTTTCCTTCTGATTCAAGTAGGCGTTCCGGGAGCTCAGAGCCAGGCCGGCCTCTTCCCTCACTATGGGCATGACTTCGATCGTCACTCCAAGATTGAGGTCTTGAGCCATCCTTTTGAGGATGATCGCCTGCTGGGCATCCTTCTGGCCGAAGAAGGCCCTGTCCGGACTCACTATGCTGAAAAGTTTCAACACAACCGTGCAGACTCCCCGGAAATGACCCGGACGCGAACGGCCGCAGAGTTTGTCCTGGAGGTCATGCACTTCGACATACGTCTTGTATCCTTCGGGATAAATCTCCTGATTATCAGGGAGGAACAGATAATCCACCATTTCATTCTTTAAAAGCTCCACATCCCTTTGGATATCCCTGGGGTACTGCTGGAAATCCTCTTGAGGCCCGAACTGTGCCGGGTTGACATAAATACTGACGACAGTCACGTCGGCCCGCCGCACGGATTCCCTCACCAGGCTAAGGTGTCCTTCGTGGAGAAATCCCATGGTGGGCACAAACCCGATGCTTCTGCCGCGGGTTTTCTCTTCCAAGGCGGCCTTACGCATCTCTTTGGCTTTCGTGATAGTGTTCATGGCGGAATGCGTTTTTAAATGCGGAATCTTGCCTGATCCTCACTTCCCTTTTTTCTTTCCGGAGGATCCGGCACTCTTTTCATTCAACTTTCGAAGCAGCTCAGGCTTGAGATGATACGAGTGGTTGTCCGCCGGAAACTTCCCTTCTCTGACATCATCCCTGTACTTCTGGATCGCGGCGTGGAGAAGTTCATGAATATCGACATATTTTTTCACGAATTTGGGAAGGTATCCGTTTGAAAAGCCCACGAGATCGTGAAAAACAAGGATCTGTCCGTCACAATACGGGCCTGCCCCGATCCCGATCGTGGGTACGCGCAATCGTTCGGTAATCAGTTTGGCCAGCTCCATCGGAATGCACTCCAGAACCACGGAAAAGACACCGGCCTTTTCAAGGTTCAAGGCATCCTGGATGATCTTCTCGGCCTCTTCGACGTCCTTCCCTTTCACTTTAAACTGACCGAAATGATGGATGGACTGAGGCGTCAATCCGACGTGCCCCATGACCGGAATCTCGGCTTCGATCAGAGCTTCGATCAATTTGATTCTTTTCCTGGAAGCCCCCTCGATCTTCACGGCATGAGCACCCGCTTCTTTAAGGAAGAGGGACGCATTGTACACCGATTCCTCCTCGGAGAGGTGGAACGAAAAATAGGGCATGTCTCCGACGACCAGAGCATTCTGGGCTGCGCGGACCACAGGCCGGGTGTGGTGGATCATCTCCTCCATACTCACCGGGATGGTGTTTTCATACCCCAAGACCACCATGCCCAGCGAATCCCCCACCAGGATCAAGTCGATCCCGCTGGCATCCACGATCTTGGCCACCGGGAAATCATAGGCCGTGAGGGCCACAATTTTTTCATTCCTGTCTTTCTTGGACTGAAGGTCAGGAATAGTCACTTTTCGGGGTTTTTTTTCAGGCATGTTCTATCCTTTCTCCCCATCCCGTCCTTGATACCGAGATTGAGGTAAAGTCTTATGAATCTCTCACAACGACAGGCTTCAGAAAAACATCTTTGGTCTATTTCAATTTCTTCGAATCTTTGTTCTCTTTACCCAGGGGCACGTAATACAGCGGACTCTTCTTCATCTTCTTGATCCGGCCCACTAAATCCATTATATCTTCATCCCGGCTAAAATCCAAGTCGTCGGCCTTTACCACCAGAAGAGGAGTAGCCTGGTAGTTGAAGAAAAAATAGTCATAAGCTTCAAGAATGTCTTCCAAATACTTATTCGAGATGTTTTTCTCGAGAGGGCTTCCGTGCTTGGCAATCCGTTTCATCAAGGTCGGTAGAGAAACCTGGAGGTAAATGACTAGATCAGGCTTGGCTACTCTTTCTTCAAATATGCTGTATATCCTCTCATAAACAATCAGCTCATCATCCGTGAGAGTTTGATAGGCATATATTTTGTCCTTTTCGAACAGGTAATCGCAGATGATCCTTTCCTCGAACAAATCCCGCTGCATGAGATTCATCTGTTGGTGGTACCGGCTCACCAGAAAAACAAGCTGGGTGAGAAAAGCCGCGCCTTCCTTTTCATTGTAGAAATCTCTGAGATACGGGTTATCCACCCTGTCCGAAACAACCTTTCCACCAATCTTCCGGGCGAGAACATCCGCCAGTTTGTGTTTTCCGGATCTGAAGACACCTTCCACGGCGATGTGATTGAAGATGATTTGTTCCTTATCTGACATGATCAGAAACCCGTATCCCCAGATGGAGCGAATTCGGGAAGCCTACAAAATAACCCACATCAAGGGATAAGTCAATCGTACAAATATGGGGTCAGGTCTCAATTTTCCAATTTCGCTTAGATTCTGATGCAGGTCTTATTCTTCCTTTTCTTTCCATAAAGAAAAAATGGAAAATTGAGACCTGACCCCTTTTATTTCGAGGCTCTGTCTCGCTCTTTTCTCTCTTTGAGAAACTCGATGAGTTCCTCAAAGAGATGCTGAGGATTCTCGATTCCCTCTTCTCGCCACAGCTCTCTCAGAGTGCACCACAAAGGTTCTCCGCATCGGATGCATCTGACTCCATGTCGCGAAAGAAAGCCCACAGCTTCAGGGTATTTCTCGACAAGGGCTTCAACCGGAGTCTCCAGCGAAACTTCGATGTCCATCAATCCCCGAATTTGATGCCCTGGGCCAGAGGAAGTTCTTTCGACCAGTTGACGGTGTTGGTTTGACGGCGCATGTATCCCTTCCAGGCGTCCGAACCAGACTCCCGGCCTCCTCCGGTCTCCTTTTCGCCGCCAAAGGCTCCTCCGATCTCTGCTCCGGATGTCCCGATATTAACATTGGCAATACCACAGTCCGAACCCTCATGCGAGAGGAACTTTTCCGCAGTCAGTAGATTCGTGGTGAAAATGGCACTGGATAATCCTTGCGGAACTTCGTTATGGAGCCGGATGGCATCTTCGATGTCCTCGTATTCCAGGAGATACAGGATCGGGGCAAACGTCTCGTCATGCACGATCTCCGTCTGAGCCGGCATTTTCACGATGGTGGGCTCGACAAACTGATCGCCCAATTTCTCAAGGCTGTGACCCCCGCAAAGGACTTCTCCTCCTTGCTCCTTGGCCTTCTCCAGAGCCGCCATCATATCCTCCACCGCTGCCTTTGTCACCAGCGGACCCATCAGGATTCCTTCCTCCATCGGATTTCCGATATTCACCTGCTTGTAACTCTGGACGATCCTCTCGGTCAGTTCAGAAGCGATCGACTTGTGCATGATGATCCGCCGAGTGGTCGTGCAGCGCTGACCTGCGGTTCCGACCGCTCCAAACAGGATCGTCCGGACGGCCATATCCAGATCCGCATCCTCGGAAACGATAATGGCGTTGTTCCCGCCAAGTTCGAGAATCGTTCTCCCGAACCGCTTGGCCACTGCCTCCGAAACTCTTCGCCCCATCTGGGTCGATCCTGTGAAGGAAATCAGAGGAAGCTGCTCGTCATTGATCATTCTCTCCCCGACGACAGCGCCGCGGCCGATCGCGATGTTAAAGATTCCCTGAAGCCCGTGGTCGGCCATAACTCTGTTGCAGATGTGCTGGACAGCCACGGCAGTCAACGGCGTATCCGATGAAGGTTTCCAGACAGTCGTATCTCCGCAGACTGCGGCGATGGCCGCATTCCAGGACCAGACCGCTACGGGAAAATTGAAGGCTGAGATGACGCCGATCGCTCCCAGCGGATGCCACTGCTCGAACATCCTGTGGGCCGGACGTTCGGAGTGCATGGACAAACCGTAGAGTTGACGGGAAAGGCCCACGGCAAAATCACATATGTCGATCATCTCTTGGACCTCTCCCACACCTTCGGCTTTGATCTTGCCCATCTCCAGAGTTACCAGCTCACCCAGAGGTTCTTTCAGTTCTCTGAGAGCCTCACCCAAATCTCTGACAAAAAGGCCGCGCTTTGGGGCTGGAGTCATACGCCACGTTTTAAATCCTTGAACCGCATGCGCGATGACCTGATCGTATGTCGTGTCTGTGGCCTGGAGGACTTTGGCGATCGGCTCTCCTGTGGCCGGATTATAGGAGACAAGCTCCTGGCCCTGAGGGTCTTCAAACCAGGCATCTCCGCCCGAGCACGCACCGGTGTTCACGTCTTTGATATTTAATTTTTCCAGTATTTTTTTCATCTGTCTTTCCTCTTTGAGTCCTTTCTTTCCTATTTTTCCTGCATGAAGGGATAACGGTAGTCTTTCGGAGGATTCAGGTTCTCCTTCACCGCCCGGGCGCTCGTCCACCGCAGGAGGTTCAGGTAAGAACCAGCTTTATCGTTTGTCCCGGAACCCCTGGCTCCACCGAAAGGCTGCTGACTGACCACGGCTCCTGTGGGTTTGTCGTTGATGTAGAAGTTTCCGGCGGCATGCCGGAGGGCAATGAACGCCTCATCTATGGCCGCCCGCTCGTTTGCAAATATCGAACCCGTCAGACCGTAAGGGGAGGTGCTGTCACAGATTTTGAGAGTCTCCTTGTATTTTCCCTCGGGATAGACATAAATGGTGAGAACCGGCCCGAATATCTCCTCTTCCATGAGCTTGTGCTTGGGATTCGTGACTTCGACCAGGGTGGGCTCGATGAAATATCCTGTGGAGTCGTCGTAGGATCCGCCTTGAATAATTTCGGCCTCCTTCGACTCTTTGGCATACTCGATGTATTCAACGATGCTGTCAAAAGCCGGCTTGTCTATGACTGCTCCGATAAAATTCGTGAAATCCGTGATGTCACCCATCTTTATGGATTTCACTTCTTTTAAAAGTCCATCCCTAATGGTTGGCCAGAGGTTGGAAGGGATATAAGCCCGGCTGGCCGCAGAACATTTCTGGCCCTGGTACTCAAAGGCACCGCGGACTAGAGCGATGACCACAGCTTGAGGATCTGCAGAGGAATGGACAAAGACAAAATCTTTCCCACCAGTCTCTCCCACGATTCGCGGATAGCTTTTGTATTTCATGAGGTTGGCACCGATGGTCTTCCACATTCCTTGAAACACAGAAGTGCTTCCTGTGAAATGAACGCCAGCCAATTCCGGCTTTTCGAGGACCGGATCCCCGATATGCCGACCGGGCCCGGGGATGAAGTTGATCACTCCGTCGGGCAATCCGGCTTCCTTCCACAGCTGGGTCAGAAAATAGGCCGAATAGACTGCGGATGAGGCGGGTTTCCACAGGACTGTGTTTCCCATCATGGCCGGCGATGTCGGAAGGTTTCCGGCAATGGATGTGAAATTGAAAGGTGTCACCGCAAAAACAAAACCTTCCAATGCCCTGTATTCCATATAGTTCCACGTCTCGGCAGAAGAATCCGGCTGCTGGGCATAGATCTGGCTCATATAATAGGGATTGAAGCGGTAAAAATCGATCAGCTCGCAGGCCGAGTCAATCTCCGCCTGATGAGCAGTCTTCGACTGCCCTAGCATGGTTGCCGCATTGAGCACATCACGGTATTTCGTCGCCAGGAGTTCGGCCGCTCGAAGAAATATGGCGGCCCGTGAAGTCCATTCCATCTCTGACCAATCCTTCCAGGCCTTTTTGGCCTCCTTCACGGCCATATCCAGCTCTTTGGGTCCGGCTTTATGGTAGCGGCCGAGAAGATGTTGATGGTCATGGGGACAGCGGCAGTCCGCCAAATCTCCCGTACGAACTTCTTTTCCTCCGATGATCAGAGGAATCTCGATCTCCTCGCCCAGCATTCTCTCCAGCTGCTTTTTCAAAGCTTTTTTTTCTGGCGAGCCCGGTGCAAAACTGAACACGGGCTCGTTGAAAGGGGTAGGAATGTTAATTATGGCATTCATCTCAATGTCCTCCTTTACCGATAGTAAATGTTTTTATTAATTTATGAATACTAATAGGATTCGGTCAGATGACTCACTACTATATTATTTTCTTCTGTGGAGTTCAAGAATCTCGTCAGAGTCCGAGTTCTTGGTCGATGCCCTGCATGGCTTCTATGCAGAGGGAAATGAACTCATCCAGCTCGAGCGGGATATTCGTGCACTGCTCGATGTCTTCTCTCCGCGCACCCCGTGCAAAGCTCTTTTCTTTATAACGTCTCTGTACGAATCCCAAGTCGATTTCCTTGAGCTTTTTGCTGGGATGCATCAATGTCGCGGCGATGATCAGTCCGGTGAGGGGATCAATGGAAAAGATAGCCCAGTCCATTGCGTTCTCGCAGGGCACCTGAGCCGCATGGGCCTTGACCGCATGAATGATCTCTTCATCGATTCCATGTTCCGCTAAGATCTTAACTGTCTCAGTGGTATGGAGTTCCGGGCTTTTCTCTGTAATCTCATAATCCATGTCATGGAGAATTCCCGCCAGCCCCCATTTCTCCTCATCCTGGCCGATCCTCCGGGCCACAGTCCTCATGCAGGCCTCCACGGCCAGAGAATGCTTGACCAGATTTTTGTTTTTGAGGTGTTCTTTTACGAGCTCTAAAGCTTCTTCTCTATTCATTCGTCTCACTCCTTTTTCTCATTTATTTCAAATTTTGATTCTTTTGCACTGAAAACGGAATTTCGGCTGCAGCATTCTCTTTTCCGTCGAAAACTCTGACACCGACAATGTAATCTCCTGATTTCTCCGGTATCCACACCCAGGAATTGGTCTCTGAGCTTTCCTGAACCACAACTCTCTCCCCCCCTTCTTTCAGATAAAACTCGTACTGCGGCATGAAAAAACCTCGAACGGATGCGGTGAATTTGACTTCCTCACCCACTTGTTGAGGCGATTGTTTGGATGTTCTCAGGGACACCCTCACTCTCTTCTTCAGGAAGAGAATTCTTCCTCTATCCTTCTGGTTGTCATAGAGGCTGAAGAGAAGATAAGGAGCGAACCATACGGGATTGGATTTGACTTCCTTCTTGGCATCAAACTCCCCGACTTTCTCTCCTGTTTCCAGGTCAAAGCTCACCAGGAGAGAAGAAAGCGAGGAAACAACCACCCGTTCTCCAGAAACCTCGAGCCGATAAAAACTCCTGGAGGGGATCATCTGCCACCAGAGAATATGACCTTTCTTCTTGTGCAGGCAGTACACCACATTATTCCAGCAGAGAAAAAGAATTTTCTTCCTGGCAAGAACAGGGGACGTAAAGATCTTCCCTCCAGTCTTGACTTTCCATTTCTTTTTTTTCTTTTGAAGACCGAAACAATAAAAATAATGGTCATCCGCACCAAAATACACAAGATTCTTTTCGACAAGAGGAGGGCCCTGAATCTTCCCGTCGACTCTGATCTTCCCGATGAGAGATCCTTCCCGGGAGAGGATATACAGATTGTGGTCATCGCAGCCAAATACGATCTTATTGTCCGCATAAATGGGGGTAGAGCGGATGGCGTCTTTTGCCTGGAATCTCCAGAGTTCCTTCCCGTTCGCAGTGCCGAACGCATAAAAATTTCCTTTCTCTGTACCGAGGCATACAGCCGTATGGAGTTCCGCAATTCCGGAGGTAATGACCTCCCCCACATCAATCTTCCATAAAAGGTTCCCTTTTTTATCCAGGCAGTACAGTGTATCGTTGTTGTCACAGACATAAATATTTTCCGTGCCAAGGGAGGGAGGGCTGATCAAATCTTCGGACACCTGAGTTTCCCATAAGATTTGACGTTTCACGCCATCAAAACAATACACTTTTCCGTTCTGTGTTGAAAGGTAGAGCCTCTCCCCTTCCTTCTCGATACGATCGATGATCTTCCCTGAGTAGGCAATCTCCCCATCCTTTTCTAAAGGGAAAAAAACGCCTACAGGATAAGACGGATCTTTGGGACTGAACACAGAACACGAGCTGAGGAGGGAAAAAAGCAACCATAGAGGAATGGTCTTCTTTATGTTCCGCGTGAGACACATAGGAAATGCTTCTTTCTTCCCCCTCTCTTCCATCTTTACATAAGCTGAGCAGGCTGATATCATTCAAAAGAGAGAGCAATGATTAACTACATTATGCTCTATAAAATCCGGAAAAAAGTCAAAAGGATTCTGAAGGAAAAAATCGCCGAAGATGAACTGGCGACCACGCCGACATCCTGCGTGGGCTGTGTGGCGGATGACATCAGCTGGGAAATCTATTACCTTCTTAAAGAAGACAAGAGCGGTAAGAATTAAAAAAGGGGACAGGCAACTTTTTTAAAAAAAAGTAGCCTGTCCCCTTTTTATCTTTTATTTTTCAATTTCTTATTTTTATTCTCTTTTTTTTCTTCTTTTTCTTTTTTCGTTCGGCTCTGGTTCTCCGCCCCCTCTTTTCTCATCTTATCTTTTATCGAATTCCACCAGTCTATTCTTTTTTGAATATCTTTTTCCAGGCCCAAGTTCCCGGGTTCATAGTACTTCCGGCCCTTTAATTTTTTGGGAAAGGTCTCCATATCAGTTGTCGAGAACGCGAAATCATGGGCATAGGCATAATCCTTTCCGTACCCCACGTCTTTCATCAAACGAGTCACTGGGTTTCTGAGCTGGAGTGGAACAGGTTCAAAAGGGCTGGCCTCGACATCCTTCATGGCTTTGCCGAAGGCCACATAGGCGCGGTTGCTTTTGGGAGCTGAAGCCATGTAAATCACAGCTTCGGCCAAAGCCAGCTCCCCTTCGGGAGAGCCGATAAAATCATAAGCCTCCTTGGCGTTGAGTGCGATGGCCAATGCCTGAGGGTCGGCGAGCCCGATATCCTCCGACGCAAACCTCACCAGTCTCCGGGCAATGTAGAGAGCATCTTCTCCAGCGGCGATCATCCGGGCCAGCCAATACAGAGATGCATCCACATCGCTGTTCCTCAGGCTCTTATGAAGAGCGGAAATCAGGTTGAAGTGCTCCTCTCCCTTCTTGTCGTAAAGAAGGATCCTCTTCTGAAGGGCTTCTTTGACTTCTTTGATGGAGATCTTTTTTCCTTTGACCAGGCTGGAAGCAATTTCAAGGGTATTCAAAGCCCGGCGGGCATCGCCGTTCGCATAATCAATGATCATCTGAGGCGCCTGGCCTTCGAGCTTGAGGTGGAGTTGACCCAACCCGTATTCCTCATCTGTCAGAGCCTCCTGGATAATCCGGGTCAAAGTCTCCTTCGAAAGGGGATTTAAAACCAGAACCTTCATCCTCGAAAGAAGAGGAGCGATGACTTCGAAAGAGGGATTTTCTGTCGTCGAACCAAACAGGATGATGTCCCCTTTTTCCACATAGGGCAGAAAAGCGCCCTGCTGGGCTTTATTAAATCGGTGGATCTCATCGATAAAAATGACCGTGGGCTGTTTGTAGATCTTTCTGTGGCTCTCGGCTCTGGCCATGACCTGTTTGACTTCTTTAATCCCTGAGAGAACCGCACTGAAAAACATGCAGGGCAGGTTAAAATGTTCTGCCAGGATATACCCCAGAGTGGTCTTTCCAGAGCCCGGAGGTCCCCAGAATATGAGGGACACCAGGCGGTCTGCCTTGATCAACTGAGACAGGATCTTCCCTTTTCCGATGATATGTTCCTGTCCGTAAAACCGGTCCAGAGACTTGGGACGCATCCTCTC
>CAYGBC010000050.1:0-370916 GCA_964348015.1 uncultured Eubacteriales bacterium
GAAGAAGAGAAAGTTCTCCGAGAGCTCATAAGAAAGATAAGCGAATTCAAGAGCTAACGAGAGGAAACCAGCCGAGTCAATGATATTTATTTTTCTTTCGATTGTTAAGCCTATAAATAAAAGAGCTGCCTAAAAGAGGCGAGAAAGAAGACCTTAAAAGTTTATGACTGTTTCTTATCGTGTTTTGGGACCGAGATAATCCACGGAAATCTGGCCTTTTCTTTTCCTCAGTTCTTCATGGATCTTGCGCAGTAATTTTTTCATCTGAGCCACATTCGTGCATAAAATAGCGAACATGACAAAAACCGCGACTCCCACAAATATTGCTGCCGCAATAACAATTATGGAGAAAACGGTTATGTTTCCCACAAGTTCACTCATTAGCAGTCCTCCGTTTAGCCTCATTTATTTAGTCGCACGACAGGGAAAATTCTTGGTGGATTGGATGATACGATTTGACTCTTATCCTTCTAATTGATATTCTTTCGCCAGATAAGGGATAGAGGAAACTGGCGGAATTGAAGAACCAAAGGGTTAAGATTCCTGTTGAATAGGGGAGAAGCGAGGAATACGAAAATGTCGCAAAGGAAATTTTTCATTCCCTTTGTTCTTATACTCATCGCTCTGTGGTTTGGGGCGTGCCAGCAGGGAACACTTTCCGAGAAAGACGCTCCAGATTTCAGGTTTGTCTTTGCCACGGATGTCCATCTCATGCCGGATGAACGGGCTCTTGAAGGTTTCAACCAGGCCATCGCAGCCATCAACGGGTTGAATCCGAAGCCCGAATTCGTGGTTGTGGGAGGAGATTTAATCGAGGATAACTCCATACAAACGCTCGCAAATGCGGAGAAGATGTTTGACCTTTATCAGGAAGCCAGCGGGAAACTTCAGATGCCGGTGCACAACGTTGTGGGGAATAATGACATCATCCGGTCTGGCAGAACTCGAATTGATTCCTCTCATCCGGATTATGGCAAAGGCCTTTTCCGGAGGCGGTTGGGAGGAGGAACGACATACCGCATTTTTGATCATGGAGGCTGGCATTTTGTTTTGCTGGATTCTCTCGGGCTCCCTGAAGGACTGAGATACAGGGGATACGTAGATGATGACCAGTTGAACTGGCTGGAAGATGAGCTTAATAAGGTTGGAACAGAGAGGCCAGTTTGTGTTGCGCTTCATGTCCCTCTTGTGACATCATTCATTCAACTCGAAAGAGATAGCATGATGGCCCCTCCGGGTTTTGCAGTCGTGAATAACGGGACGAAAGTCGTCAAGCTGTTGTCGAAGTACAATGTCAAGCTCGTCCTCCAGGGGCATCTGCATATCGTGGAGGAAATCAAGTATAAAAATACTTCCTACATTACCGGAGGAATGCTCAGTGGTGCGAAGTGGGATGCTCCGTCCTATCTGGGGCATTCGAACGGTTTCGTCGTCGTGGACGTGAAAGGGAATGAGTTTAGCTGGAAATACCATTCATATGAATGGACTCTACCTGAAAAAGAGTGATCATTTCACTCAAACAAAATAGCGAAAACAATTTAAGCGAAGTAGTAGTAATAGATCATATTCCCCGCAAAGTAGAGCACAGTCAAGCCTATAGCGAAAAACAGAATTCTCCCCACTTTGCCGCTCAGAATCTGTTGAATAAGAGGAAGATACATCAAGGCCAAGAGGAATGTGAACGCACAAATCACTGAAACGAATTCTAAAGCAGTGCCGAGATAAACGAGATACAGCAGTGGAACGATCAGAAGAAGAGAGAGCACAACTGCGGCAAGTCGCAGGATGTATGAAACAAAAGGTCCCCCATTCTGTTTTTTTGCGCGGTCCTGAACCAGTTCATCCGAGAACACAAATACTATGAAGAGAAGTAAAGGCCATGAGAATATATAGCTGGACTCAGGCAAGAGGATGCTGCTTACCCAAAGAGGGATAAGCCACGCATTCATTGCGGCAGCGAGGATGTTTTCGTAATCAGTCCTTTTCATGAAATAGGCGAGCAGAGACAGAGTGAGAGATATAGCCAGCAGAACAAAGACAAAAATTAAGAATTGGTCATTCTTGAAGTGTGGGCTGTAAGATGCGAAATTTTCACCCGGAATGATCAATTTCGTCATCTCACTCAATCTTGAAATCAGCAGCGAAAGGAAAAAAAGCCCCAGGAGGAAGAGGAGAGTACAGAAAACCACGAATCTGATGCGGAGTTTACGCTTGATGAGTCCATAAATTAGAAATCCCAGCACAAAGAGTGAGATTACGGAGGTCATCGGGATCACGAGACTTTGGGGATAATGAATGAAAACCGGTCCCCATAGGTTGAAGTTCACTCTGTTTTCTTCTTTGATGTCTGATAACTCAATCTGTGCGAGGTGTTTGAGAAAAGCCAGAGTCTGCTCCCCTTGATGTTGTATGCTTCTTATATCTGCGTTTGCCAGTGAGTCGCCCTTGGTGTGATACTCAGAAAAGACATGCACTGTGGAGAATCCGATTCCAGGGATATTCGCTCTGAGAAAAGGCATGAGGTCATCACCGTATCCAAGAAAGGAATGGACATTATAAAGGACTGAGCTGGCAAACGGACGGGTTGTCGAACGGGCGTATTGTCGGATGATCCATCCGTTATCAGATGAAATTTCCATGATAAAGACCGGAGTGGTTGTCGCCATTTCCAGGTTTATGGCGAATGCGACTTCCTTGAACCATGGATGATCTCTGGTGAAAGTGAATGCTCCTATAAGTCCGCGTTCCTCCGCATCCGTTAAGAGGAGGATGATGTCATTCTTATAGGGCCCGTTGACCTGTAAAGCTCTTGTGACTTCGAGCAGGGACACCACTCCGCTGCCGTTGTCTGTGGCTCCGGGCGCGTTTATCGCCGAGTCGTAGTGAGCTATCAATATGATCGCCCCATCCGAACTCTCTCCGTTGATTCTCGCGAGGATGTTCTTCAAGGCTGCATCGCCTGGCATATGCCGGGCTGAGGATTGTGTCTCCGGCTTCAATCCCATGGAGGTCAATGTCTCGACTAAATATTCATACACTTCCTGTTGTCTTGGGGAGCCTGAGGGATGAGGTTCCTTGGCGATGAATTCCAGGTGTTTCCATGCTCTGCGTGCAGAAAATGCATCCTCTGGCGCATTCTCTGGCTTAGGATTAGGAGGTGTAAATTGGATCAAAGAGAAGACAAAGAGAATGAGAGTGAAAATAAAGATGATTCCGCCTAATGCGGTGTTTTCAGAATAGATTATGGTGATTCTCTTCACTGCCCCTTTCCGTTGAGAAGCCTGACATAAAAAAGAATGGAGTATTCCGGACTTTTGATCACAGCGTTACAGGCTGAAGATGATCAGGAGAGTGGCGGCTATGATAAAGAAAGGAAGAAAAGTGTACCTGGAGGTGCGGTCGATTTTCTTGGCCTTTTTCAACTGGTCGGCTTTGAAATAGCGGCTGACAATAACGGTCTCCAACAGGGTGAAGAATATCATGGCGTAAGAGAGGATGAAAAACTTGTCCACGGTGATGACATATCCGACTTGAGGAAGTGTTTCTCCCTGCGTGATGTGGAAGGCGATGGCACTCAGTATCCCTGTGATGCCGATACCGCAGCGTGCTTCGAATTCGTCCGGGTGAATGTAAAAAACGAGATGGGAAATCACAACAACTATGATGAGGGGAATCAGGAATTTGATCAGGAAGGGGAGGGGCAACCGGTTGATCTCGACAGCCAAATTGTAGATCGAGTAGGATACCGAAGCTTTTTTTCCCAGAAGCCACGGATCACCGAGGCTGGTGATCGTCTTCAGTATGTCCGAGAATTGGAAGGATCTCCGGAACTTCCAGTCTGATATTTCGACCTCCCTCCCTTCCTTCTCGATCCCGCGCACATCCACGACGTACACAAGATTCTCGATAGGGAGGTCTTTGTGCTTTAACCGGACTCGTAAAATCTGAGAATCGAAGGGGTATTTCTGCATCGGGAACTCCCCTCGGAAGTTCCCTTTTATGCGAAAGCAGATGTACCGCAGGCCGTTCTCGAAGCTCTCCTTGACCTCCTCACGGAAAAACGTACTCCCGTTGATGAATTCAAAATTGGTGGGATCGATATCGCCTTTCCACCTGAACCAGAGATAAAAGTCCAGGTCGAAACTGGATTCCTTCTGGTCGAAATTTTGGAGCTCGATGATATCCATCCCGGTGTAGATCACGTGAGTGAGGAACAGATGAAGGTTGCCGATCCTGAACATTTTAACATCCCTCAAAGCTCTCTCAATCTCGGATTCGGTCAGGAAAGAGGTCGGGGTCTGCAGTTGCAGATGGTAGGAGATGAGTTTTCCTCTTTCAAACTCCCCGAGAGATATGGCCTTTGAGCAGTCTCCATTCACATCAAAATAAGTCAATCCTGTGGCTGTGAGTATGCTGTTCGCGATACTGTTCCGGCTGAGGAGGAAGTCTTTTATGGCTTCCCGGTCTGTGCCCACGGTTTTAATGGCTTCGACCACGACCATGGCGGCGTCGTATGAAAAAATATCCACCCAGTCCGGTTCTTCGTTATACAGCTTTATATACTTTTCTCTGAAGATCTGGGCCTCCTTGCCGCCGATGTCGAATATGAAGGGGGAACCCACGAAGAGATTGCTCGTGTCGTTCAAATCCTTGGCCACGGTCGCTCGCCCGAGTGAATCCGGACCCAGAATGGGGAGTGTCACACCGCTGTCCCTCAAAAGATTGACGAGTTCGGCGCCTTCCGGAGCGTGTGTTGCGAGAAAAATTATGTTAGTTTTAAGGCGCTTCAGTTCTTTCTCGATGAATGAATAGTCGGGATTCTGGTTATCGAAGGAGAAGGTTTTGGTGATTTTGAGATTGAGTCTTCGGGCCTCAGCCGCAAAAGAATTTCTCAGTCCACTCCCGTAGGCATCCCTGTCGTGGATAACGACCACATTTTGATACTGAAATATCTGCCTCGTGTAATAAGCGAGAAATTTACCCTGAAAGTCATCGTTAAATGTCACTCTGAACATCCAGGGGCTTCCTTTAGTGACCATGACATTGGTTGCACCGGGAGTTATGCTCGGAATCCCCGCATCCTTATAAACGGGCTGGGCTTCGATGCAGCACGAGCTGTAGTAATGACCGATGACAGCACTCACTAGATTTTCGCTGACAAACTCTTCTGCCTTGGCCCTGGCCAGGTCTTTATTATTCTGGTCATCCTTTGGGATCAGAATAATGCGGTTCCCGTCGATCCCTCCGTTGGCGTTAATCTCATCGATGTACATGCTGACTCCTCTGTACATCGATCTTCCGTAGGCTTCTCCGGATCCTGTCAGGGGGCCGACAAGGCCGATGTAGATTTCGCCCTCTTTTTTGCAGCTGAAAGAAAGACAGATGGTCAGGATAGTAAGTATGAGAGGAATAATTTTCCGGCAGCCCAGCATTTTCAAGAGAAATTATCTTAACTTCGAGAAAGATGTCAAGTGCTTTCTCTTGACATCTGAGTTTTATAAAATTATCATTTATCCGAAATCTAGGAAAATATGCGAATCCAGAGTTTCAAAAATTCATTAAAGAAGTATTTCTACTTATACACACGGATGTGTATAACCGCCTTGAATGCCGGTTATATTTCATCCTGAAATTGGATATTCCAATAATCACTATGAAAAAGAAGGAGGGAGGATGACTCGAGTAAAAAACTTTTCCAAGTCTGGAATCCTGAATGTCGGGTTCCAGGTCATTTTTCTTTTGGTCTTGTATTTGGTCGGAAGTCATGCTTATCTCAGTATGGGGGGTGTCTGGAGGAGTATTCTGCTCTTGGTCTTCGTTTTGATCCCGAGCATCATCTGGACATTGTTCTTCTATTTTCAGGACCGGATCGAGCCTGAGCCGGCATCGTATGTGATAGTTTCTTTTATAGCCGGAATGGCCGGAGCAGCTCTGTTGACTCTTCCCCTGGAGAAGTCCGTATTTGGGATAGGTTCCTGGATTTCCGATTCAATGGCAAGTCTGATTTTAGGCTCCATATTCGTCACCGGAATCGCGACCAGCTTCCTGTTTTATCTTGTCATACGCTACGGCTTTTACGGGACAGAAGAATTTGATGAACCGGTTGACGGGATGGTCTACGGAGCATTTATCGGATCCGGGTTCGCTCTCATCAAAAGCCTGACTTATCTTTCCGCTCATCCCGAATTCACGCTCTTCTCCATCGCCTACACAGCCACAACCAACATCTTGATCTATGCCAGCGTGGGGTCTCTTGTTGGATATATTATCGGACGCGTGAAGTTCCAGAAGAAAAAAGCCCAGCCCGCTTCTATTCTGGCCATAATTGTCGGGATGCTGCTCATCGGACTCTATCACATCCTGAATGAGTTCGTTTTTCTGACCGGCGTCAGCAGCGCTATCTGGCTCTCTTTTCTCCTGACCATCGTCTTTGCTGTCGTCATCCTCGTTTTCGTCTACGTGATGATGAGAAAACTGACCCAGAAGCCCCTGCACAAGGAAGTTAAAGTCAAGGTCAAGCCCGATTATTTGGTGTTTATCCTGGTCATAGTCTTTTTGATCGTCGGCGGGATAACCAGAAACATGGCCATGCAGGACGTTAATTTCGAGGATGAGGATTACGGGATCACCTTTAAATATAATCCTCATGATCTGTCTCTTCTGCCCTCGGCAGGCCTTTCCCCCATCGGCACAGACGCTCTGTTCAGTAAGACTATTTTTAGAGCAGTCGGGGATGATGAGGGTGAGTTCATTATTTCTGTCAAAGTGAAAGAGGAGACGGTCGACCCAGCCGACATCAACACGCTTCATTACACAGGTGATATAGATGCCAGCAGCTTTTATGTCGAGGAGAGTGAAGTCACGGGAAAGACGGGTTTACATTTGAGATACAGCTATGTGGATGAGACTCAGCTTGGGGCCAGGGAATTTCCGGATATTTACTGGGTCTGCACGGATATCATTCCTGTGAAGAACACTACGTATGTTTTCATTCTTCAGGCGAATCCGAAGAATTTTGACCGGACTGTGAAGATATACGAGGATATCCTGAAGACAATTCAATGGATGAACCAATAAGGAGGCAGCCATGAATAGGAAAATGAACGCGTTTAAACTGGTTTTTGTCCTTTTCCTGGTTGGGTTATACACTTTTATCGCGGCGCAGACAGTACCGGAAGATTTCAAGCCTTTTGTCCGCCTGGGATATGAGCTGATCGTTGAGTACTACCAGAATCCTGTTATTTCAGACAATACAGTCGTGAATCGCGGAAAGCTCGTAGACAGGAGAATGATGGAATTTCCACTGGGTTCGGGAACAGTCATCAGCCCAGAGGGGTTGATCATCACCAATTTTCATGTCTACAATTTTGAGGGTGCTCAGGAATATGACCAGAAGAATAATCAGCTCGTCGTTTACGGCCCGGCAAGCAAGGACATGCTGGTTTACGAGCTGGTCGATAATGATCCTCTTAAAGCGCCGGTGGCCAAATACATTGCCACGCCGCTGGCTTATGATTCTGGTCTGGATATATGTGTACTGAAGATCATTGCCAATTACAGGACAGGCGAAGAGGTGACACGGACGGATTTTTCGTACATCGAACTCGGCAATCCTTTTCAAATCTCATTCAATGCTGACCTGACGATTATCGGATATCCGGCCAAGGGCGGAGACACATTAACTCTGACCAAGGGGAAATTCTTAGGCTATACATCGAATGTGCCTTATGCGGTCGATGGATCCATCAAGACAGATGCCACCATGGCCGGAGGAAGCAGTGGAGGAACGGCTCTTTACAGCAACAAATTGATCGGCCTTCCGACCAGGGGATCACCTAAGGAACAGAAGGGATTTGATTTTGGCTATGTCCATCCTGTGACCTGGGCTGCAGGTTCTTTTGCCATCGCTCAAATTGCATATGGGGAGAAAATTCCTGAAATTCCGATGGAATGGATCACAAGTGATTACAATGTCCAGGCGACAAAAACCTACATCTATGTCGGTGGCAAGGTCTACAACGCCCAGGCCAACTATCCAGTCGAAGGCGCGGCGGTTTTGATTTACCGGGCAGACCGCACCCTGAACCAGATCATCGAACTCGATAATGAAATCCAGCTCTTATCCTTGATTATCAATGTTCAGTCCCTTGCTCAAAAAGGAGTCAGCAAATCTGATATCGCCGCTTATTATAAAATGACTGCCGCAGAGGTGGATAAGATTCTCAGCATTAACCTGGATACCGTAGAAGTTTCCTCTGATGCTCAGAGAATGCTGTTCAAAAATGAGTTTTTCTATCAGCGCCAGGACACGAACAAATCCGGATTCTTTTTCACCAGCGTGCCCCGCGGTCAGAATCTCAATTTCTATGTCTATAAACAGGGTTTTCGAACACTGCAGAAAAGCATCAATTCGAGTGGCGGCCTGTACCAGAACCTCGGCCGCGTAAGAATCTTCCAGTATTGATACAGTCGAATTCAAAATTTCTGATGACGTGGCCTTGAATCCTTAAAGAGAAGGATTCTGCACAGAATAATCGTTGGAGAGCTGAAAGAGCAGGTTCGAAACTCACTTCTATAGATTTGCCTCATTAAAACCGTGATCGCAGCTTTTTTCAATGAGATTATCAATCTGCCATCGCATCCATTATCTTATTGAACAGGAATTATTCAACGTTTCTCTCTCTGTTCCGTTGTCCTGTTCAGTTTATTTTCCTCAGAAAAAAAGGAATTCGCGAACGGATTTTTTCTGCTTGGAAAAATAAGCATAAAACTCAATTTTAATCATACGAAACCGACTAATTTTATGGGTGAAAGGAATGCCAGGGTTGCTGAACTTGGAAGAGGAGGCAAGGATGGAAAAGAAATTTTTCCTCCGTGGCTACAACGAAGTGGCCAACTTACCCGTCTTTTATGACGACGAGACCTATTCCCTGGAAGAAGCAAGCCTCAAGGCAAAAGAATATTTACTCGAAAAGGGACTGCTTACGAAAATTATCATTTACGAACAGGATGAGGGAGAAGAGGAAAAAGCGACCAAATTCATCTGCAAGACCAAATACGGAAAGCTCGAAGAAATTGGCTATTTGAGGAAATAAATCTGAAGTCAGCGAAAGGCGATCGCAGCTCACATAGGATTTTATCTCCTAATGAGAGATGAATTCTATCCGTTTCCTTAAAAATCCCGCTTCAGAAATTTTTTCGATCCAAAGAAATCCATACTTTGAATGAATCTCACCCTGATTGAAATCTCTTTTTTAGATAATCTTCTGTATTAGAAGGTCAGATAGCGGTTGAAAGGTTTAATCCGCTTTTTTGATGTGTATGCTTCCTCCGGAAGTGTGCAGATACAGTTCCGGACCGCCTCCGTTAATTTTGGCCTTCAATGAACTCTTGTGGATTTCACCCTGGATGGTTACCGGAAAATCTGTGTAGACTCGGCCACCGCTTGCGCTGGCGTTCACATCCACTGCGATGTGATCAGCCAGATAAACGGTCACAGAGCCGCCGGACGTTTTCAGGCTGCAGTCTGAACCTGGTTGCTTGGCAATATACGCTTTCACACTGCCTCCCGAAGTTCTGGCTTGGATAGATCCCGCGACTTCCTCGACTGTAATTCCTCCTCCGGATGTGTGGACATCCACATTGCCCTTGGCCCTTTCGACTCGGATGCTACCGCCGGATGTGTGCGCAATGACATCTCCGCTGACTTCTCCGATCGTGATGCTCCCTCCGGAGGTTTTCACGTCTGCCGTGCCCGTGCAGCTCAACAGTTTTATGCTTCCTCCGGAAGTCTTTCCCCAGACAGGCCCCTGGATGCGGCTGAAACTCAAACTGCCGCCGGATGTATGGCTGCGGACTTCTCCTTCGAGGTTATCGACTGTTATTTTCCCGCCTCGGGTGGCCAGGTCGACGTTGAATTCCCGGGGGGCGGAAACAACGAATTTGATGCGGACATACTTTCCGATGTTGTTCCTGAATAATCCTAATCCTCTTCCCTTGTATTTCCCCGTGACTAAGACAGTGTTTCCTTCTTGTTGGAAGTTCACCTCAAAATCATCCAATATTCGTTCAGCTCTGCTCGAACTGAATGACTTGGCTTCTCTGAAGACTTCGATCTCCAGAGTGCTGGTGTTCGAAGTGTTGACCTCAACCGAACCATAGACCGTCTCCAGTTTCAGACTTCCTCCAGGCCTGACCTGGAATGACTTTTCGATGCTGTCTCCAGAAATGCCGTAAAGGCAGGCTGTTGAAGTCAAAGCAAACACAACGACAAATACCAGTGCGAATAGAGTTTTTGGGAATGCTTTGTTCATGGTATTATCCCTCCTGCAGTTTTGTATTCATTCTGTGTTCTTTTGTACAGACAGAATCCATCTTTTATTCATTATACGGGATTCATCTGTGAAAGGTTCGATGTCCTGAAAAATTTTCTTTGAAAAAGGGGCCAGGCCCCTTTTTTGTGGAGAACGCGGACGTTGAAGAAACCGCAGCAAAAACTGTAGAATGGGGAACACAGAAACGCCGATGAAGGAGGATTAAAGTGTCTAAGAAAATATATTTCCCTCTCTTTTTTTTGACCTCGGTCCTGACCATTCTGTTCGTTGTTATCATTCCCGTGTGTGCCGGACAATCCGTCAAAGCCTGGGAAGAGCCGTTGGTGATACCGACCTATCGTACAGGGAAGCCTGATGTGAATCCCATTTTTTATTCTGGCCGCGCCTACCAGGGGGCAAAAGGGGCGATCTATCCGTATCCGTTGCTGGATAAGCTGACGGATATCCGGGAACCGAAGACTTACAAAGCGGTTTATCTGGAGAACGACTACATCAAGGTCTGTGTACTGCCGGAGATCGGAGGCCGGATCTTCTCCGCTCAGGATAAGACTAACGGTTATGATTTTTTCTACCGGCAGCATGTCATCAAGCCAGCGCTCATCGGGATGCTCGGAGCCTGGATCTCGGGGGGTGTGGAGTGGAATTTCCCCCACCATCACAGGGCGACGGGTTTCATACCGGTTGACTACACACTCACCGAGAATTCGGATGGGAGCCAGACTATCTGGGTGGGAGAGATCGAGATCCGCCACCGGATGAAGTGGATTATCGGATTGACTCTCCGTCCGGACAGCTCTGTCCTCGAAGCCACGATCAGACTGTTCAACCGGACTCCTTTGGCTCATTCCTTCCTGTGCTGGGCCAACGTGGCTGTCCACACGAACGAAGATTATCAGATCATCTTCCCTCCGGGCACGGAGTTCGCCACATTCCACGGAAAAAACCAGTTTTCCCGCTGGCCGATTTCTTATGAAGAGTTCAATCGTGTGGATTATTCCAAAGGTGTGGATGTGAGCCGGTGGAAGAATCATCCGCGGCCCACCTCGTTTTTCGCCTGGAATTATGAGGAAAATTTTCTTGCAGGCTATGACCACGGAAAAGAAGCGGGCGTGGTTCATGTCGGTGATCATCATGTCGTTCCCGGAAAAAAGTTCTGGACCTGGGGGACCGGAGAGAGAGGCCGGATGTGGGAAAAGATTTTGACAGAGACCGATGGTCCCTACATCGAGCTGATGGTCGGCGCGTATTCGGACAATCAGCCGGATTACAGCTGGCTTCAGCCGTATGAAGTGAAGTCGTTCAAGCAGTACTGGTTTCCGGTCAAGCGCATAGGCGGAGTCAAGAGAGCGAACACACGGGCTGCAGTGAACTTGGAGATTATCCCGGAGAACACGGCTCGTGTGGGATTCTGCACGACGGGCGAACACAGAGGCGCTCGTGTGATCCTTGAAGCGGGGGACAAGGTGATTTTTGAAAAGAGAATAAACATATCGCCGCAAAAATCGTTCCTGGAAAGGATCAAACTCCCGCGAAGAACGAGTGAAGCAGAGCTTTGCGCCAAGTTGATATCTCCTGAGGGCCAAATCCTCCTTAGCTACCAGCCTCAAGAAAGAAAAGGGGCTCCGATGCCGGACCCGGTCATGCCTCCACCACTACCGGCAAAGATCAAGTCAAACGAGGAGCTGTATCTCACCGGGTTGCGGCTGGAGCAGTTTCATAACCCGGCTTTCGAACCGTATCCGTATTATGAAGAGGCGTTGAAAAGAGACCCGGGTGACTCCAGAGTCAACACCGCCCTGGGCATGCTGTATTTAAAAAGAGGGATGTTTAAAGAAGCTGAAGAGAAGCTGAAAACAGCAGTCCGACGGATCACCAAAGATTACACGAGCCCCAAAGACGGAGAGGCTTTGTACTATTCAGGAATCGCGCTGCGAGCCTTAGGAAAGAAAGGTGCGGCCTATGACGCGTTTGCCAAAGCCGCGTGGAGTCAGGCATGGGGGGCAGCGAGTTATTATTCGCTGGCTGAGCTGGAAAGCCAGGACGGGAATTATTCAAAGGCCCTGGAATTTTTAAGCCGTTCTCTTTTTCTGAATGGGCTGAACACGAAAGCGTTGAATATCAAAGCGGGATTACTCAGGAGACTGGATAGACCTGAGGATGCGGAAAGGACTGTGAGAAAAGTCCTGGATTTCGATCCCCTGGATTTCTGGGCTTGGAACGAGCTCTATCTGGCACTAACCGAGAGAGGATCCATAAAGAGCGCCCGGGCAGCAAAGAATACTCTGAAAATCAAAATGCGGGATGCGGTCCAGTCCTACCTCGAGCTGGCTGTGGATTACGGCAGCTGCGGGTTTGTGGAGGAAGCCGTTGAAGTTCTTTCCCGTCTTGTCGAGGTCAATCGGGAAGGGGCTTCGGGCTTCCCGATGCTGCACTATTACCTGGGATTTTATATCGAGAAAAAAGGCGATAAAGATGAGGCCCGGGAGTGCTACCTGCGTGCGTCCCGGATGCCCCCGGACTACTGCTTTCCGTTCCGGCTGGAATCCATTCAGGTGCTTCGAAGAGCTCAGGAGATCCATCTTGCGGATGCGCGGGCCCCTTATTATCTGGGGAACCTTCTTTATGACCTTCAACCCGAAAAGGCAATCCGGGAGTGGGAGAGATCTCGGAGCTTTGATGAGACATTCCCGATCGTTCACAGAAACCTCGGGCTGGCGTATGCGCGGGTGGAAGACGACGTGCCCAAAGCGACTGCCAGCCTGGAGAGGGCGGTGTCATTAAATAAAAAAGATGCGAGGTTCTTTTATGAGCTAGACCTTCTTTACGAGGCAGGCGGCGTATCTCCTGAGATAAGGCTGTCCCTTCTGGAGAAGAATCACGAGACCGTTCTCCAGCGGGATGATGCCCTTTCGCGCGAGATCATGCTTCTTGTTCAACTGGGAAAGTATCAACGTGCCGTGGATTTGTTGGCCGGTCATCATTTTCATGTCTGGGAAGGCGGCGGACGCATCCACAATGTCTATGTGGATGCGCATTTGCTGAAAGGCTGTGAGCACTTCTCCGCAGGCGAATACGCAGAGGCTCTCGGGTCGTTTGAAGCTGCCCTCGAGTATCCGGAAAACCTGGAAGTCGGAAGACCGTACAGTGGCGGGAGAACCGCACAGGTCTATTATTATATCGGATTAGCGTGCGAGGCCATGGACGATGTGGAAAAGGCCAAGGAGTATTACGAGGACATGGTAGCGATGAAACACGGCTGGTCAGAGATTTCTTACTATCAGGGTCTGGTGTTTCGAAAGTTCAGACAGGAAGAGAAGGCCGACCGGATGTTCGAAGGATTGATCGAATTCGGGAAAGAAAGGCTCCAATCAGCGCCTTCTATGGACTTCTTTGCCAAATTTGGAGAAAGGCAGTCTGCGATGCGGCGGCAGGCCGATGCCCATTACCTTATCGGACTGGGATACCTGGGCAAAGAGAATAAAGGCGAAGCTCGAGCGCAGTTTCAGAAAGCTGTGAAATTGGATATCAACCATCTCTGGGCAAAACAGCAGTTGTCTTGGCTGGAGACAGGCTTTGGGGATAGAAACTGATAAGCAACATTCTTTTTTCCACGATTCATTGGATTGAGTCTCCTGAGAAGTTCTTCTGAGTTTTTTCTGTAAGAGATTGCCGAGCAAGCTCGCAATGACAAAGAATATTTTTTATGAAATTACCACATCGCTGTGCTCCTCGCAATGACAATGCAAAGGATGTTATTGCGAGAGTTGAGAAGCAATTCTACCTCTATGACATTTCATTCGGAACACGAGGATCTAATCCAAGTGTCATTTCGAGTGAAGCCCGGCAATCCCATAAAAAGAATTGCATTTTTCTTTGAAGCGCATTGAATTGAAATAATTGTGTCAACATCCTTTGTGTTGAATGGGAGTAGTGTTTATGATAGAAATACCTTTATTTGCCGGATGAAAAAATCACTTTCTCTTTTTGTGTTTTTCGCGTTGTTCTCTTTTCCTTTAATCAGCCAGGTCGTACCAAAAAAGACTACTGCCCTTAAAATCGAAGAGCCCATCAATATTGATGGTGCATTGGATGAACCTGCCTGGGATAGAGCTCCTGAAGCTGGAAATTTCATCCAGTTTCAGCCGCAGAGAGGAGAACCATCTCAGGTGAATACTCGCGTGAAAATCATGTATGACGAGCAGTTAATCTATTTTGGATTTGTATGTCATGATTCTCAACCTGAAAAGATAGTGTCACGAGTCGCAAAAAGAGATGATGATTTAAAAGCGGATGATGTGGTTTATGTCATGCTTGATACCTATCATGACAAAAGGAGTTGTTATTTTTTCTCGACGAATCTTCTCGGGACCCAACGGGACGGCAAGGTGACAGAAAACGGCAGAACAGCGGATATTACCTGGGATGGTATATGGAAGTCTGCGGCACAGAGGACTGATTTTGGCTGGACAGCGGAGATTGCGATAGCCCTGGTTAGCCTCAAATATGAGCCGGGTCAAAACCGGAGCTGGGGTTTGAGCTTGGGCAGAGTAGTGCCCAGACTTCTTGAGAACAGCTTATGGACAGGTCCGCTTGAATCCCCGCGCAAGGTTTCTCAGTTTGGGGAATTGAGTGGCCTGGACCTGAAAAAAACCGAGAGGAAAGCCCAGATCATCCCGCATATCATCTCTAAAGCAGAACAAGGCAAAAAATCCGATTTTTCGGGTGGCCTTGATTTGCGGTATGCGTTCAGCCAGATGGTCTCCGGAAATCTCACCATTAATCCCGATTTTGCCACTGTAGAGGCAGATGAAGAACAGATTAATCTGACCCGTTTTGAGCTGTTTCTTCCCGAGAAAAGAAATTTCTTTCTAGAAGAGGCCGAGATTTACCAACAGAGAATCCGGCTGTTCTATTCTAGGAGAGTTTCCGATATCTACGGAGGAGCGAAGGTTTATGGGAAGGCTGGGGGGTATGAGTTCGCGGCCTTGAGCACACAAACAAAAGCGGATGAATCGGCGGGCCTTGACTCGGCTAACTATACGGTTTTCCGTCTCAAGAAGAACGTTATGGAATCCTCCACTTTGGGTTTTATTGCCGCAAACAAGCTTGTGAACGGGATAAGCAGAGGTACGACCGGTATTGACACTTCGCTTTACTTCACGGATACATTCAAATTCACCGGTCAGTTTGCACTCAGCTACGGGGACAATGCCCGGAATATCGCCTTCTTTCTCCGTCCGAGTTACGATTCGGCAACTTTTCACATCCATCTTCGGTACACTCAGCTGGGGGAAGACTTTGCCGACAATGCGAATGAAGTCGGATTTATCCGGGACGACAACCGCAGGGAGCTGGATTCTGCGATTGAGAAAACATTCTGGATGAAAAAGGGAATGTTTGACCGGATCAAGTATGATTCGAACTATAATATTTACTGGGGAATAGACAGGAACTTGAGAAGCTGGAGGATTGATCAAGAGCTGACTTTTGACCTCCGGAATAAGTTTTCTCTGAGTGCCGAGTACCATTCGGATTTTAAAGCTCAGGACGATGTCCGGTTTGAAGAAGATTTCACGAATTATATTACTGAGTTCGAATTGGGATACAATACAAGAGAGTGGCAGCACGCCGCGGTCTCTTACGGGTTTGGAAGGAACTTCAACCTGGACTTCACGCTGATCGAGGGAAGCCTGAATTACCAATTTTCCAAGAGCCTATCCTTAGAGTATTCTTTGACCCGCTTGCTGTATGAACCTGATCCAGAGGGGGAGAACACCTGGATACACATTCTCCGGGCGACCCACTCCTTCACGAAAGACCTTTATCTTAGACTCTTTTACCAGGTGAACACATCCATCGATAAAGAGAATATCCAGGTTCTGTTCGTGTACAGGTTTCAACCCCCATTCGGATTGATCCAGCTGGTTTATCAAAAGGGAACTGCTGCGTTTGGGGAAGCGGGAACGCAGGGGCATACGCTCTTCTTGAAGATTGCGTACATGTTTTAACGGCCGCGAAACCAATCGGAAGGAAGCATTTTTATTTCTGCGATAAAGGAACAGCCAGGCAAACTGATTCGTCAGCCCGTGGATTTTCCCCAGCGACAGCTTGGAGGGGGAACAGCTGAAAGATGAGTTGAACTTTTTTTGAAATAATGGTAGATAATCTCATTCATGCCGAATAAAATCAAAAAGATTGTTCTCACAAGTCTTCTGCTCCAACTGCTGACCTTCCAGATCTTTGCCCAGAGAGAGTTCAAGCCGCAGTATGCTTTGAGGATAATCGAGCCGGTTGAAATTGACGGCCTTCTCAACGAGCCTGTCTGGGCCAAGGCACCAGAGGCCAGCGATCTGCTCCAGGTCAAGGGGCCCGAGGAAGTCAGGACTTCGATCAAAATCCTGTATGATGATAATTTCATTTACTTCGGTTTCCTCTGCTATGATCCCGAACCGGATAAGATCGAGTCAGTTGTAACAGAAAAGGATAAAGATCTGAGGGATGATGATTCTGTGTATGTCCTGATTGACACGATTCGGCAGCGAAATTTCTTTTATTACTTCGCAACAAACCTGAACGCTGTTCAGCTGGACGGGAGAGTCAGCCTGGATGGCCGTGTCGCGGACACCGCCTGGGATGGAGCCTGGACGCGCGCGGCTCAGAAAACGGATTTTGGATGGAGTGTGGAGTTCTCTATCGACCTTACTATCCTGGGTTATGAAGCCAAAAAAGACAAAGCCATGGGGATCAGTCTGTCCAGGATCGTGCCCCGAATGCTGGAGAGCAGCTTTTGGGCCGGAGCACTCGATCCCGCTTTCCAGGTCTCCCAGCTCGGCCAGCTTGAGGCCGTGGATCTTGCCAGGGCGGAGAGGAAAGCCAAAATCGCGCCTCATGTGATCATGTCCTACGAGCAGGGACAGGACGCAGAGTATGAAGCTGGACTCGATTTTCGTTATGATTTCAGCCGGAATGTGTATGGGCGCTTATCCGTCTATCCTGATTTTGCCACTGTTGAGGCCGACGAGGAGGTGATCAATCTCACGCGATATGAGCTCTTCATCCCGGAAAAGAGAGAATTCTTCCTTGAGGGATCGAGTGTTTATGACCAGGATATCAGGCTATTTTATTCCAAAAGAATTCACGATATTGACGGGAGTGTCAAACTCTACGGGAGGTCAGGGGCATTCGAATTTTCAGGGATGAGTGTCCAGGCGCAGGAGGATGTGCTGACAAATCAAGATCCTGCGAATTTTTCGGCAGTCCGTTTCAGGACCAATTTTCTCAAATCGTCATTCATCGGTATTCTGGCATCGAACAAATCGATTAACGGGACAAATATCGGGGCCGCTGGTGTGGATACCCTTATCCAATTCACGAAAGCGTTCAGCATTGCCGGCCAGTATGCGTACAGCTACGGAATCTCTGAGTCGAAAAATATCGGCTTTTTCGTTCGTCCGAGCTATCAGTCCAAGAACTTTCGCTTTCATATCGGATATTTTCATTTAGAGGAAAATTTCGGGAATAATGTGAATGAAGTCGGGTACATTAAGGATGATAACCGGAGGGAACTGGATTCCCGGTTAGGAATCACTATTTTGAGAGGCAAGGGAAACCTGGCAGAGTTCAGATACGACTCGAATTACAACGCTTTCTGGGGAATGGACAAGGAGTTGCGGAGCTGGCAGGTCGATCAAAGTTTAACGGTCGCGTTTAAAAGTAAATTCGCGCTTTCAGTCATTCACACCCAGGAATTCAAAGCCCAGGATGACCTTCTCTACGAGACGGATTTCAGGAATAGTCAAACCACGCTGGGAGTAACTCTTAACGCCAAGGAGTGGGAAAGCGCTTTCCTGGCGGTCACGATGGGGAAAAATTTTGGCTGGGATTTCAACATGCTGGAAGTGAGAAAAAATTTCCATGTGACACCAACATTGGACATGGAGCTGATGTTGGCGCGAACCTATTTCACATACGGACGTTCGGGCCGGAATGATTTCCTGCACTCTCTCAAGGCCATAAATTATTTTAACGAGAAACTTTTTGTGAAGCTTTTCTATCAGATTCATACACGGATAGATAAATTTAATGTGGAACTTCTCATCAATTATCACTTTTTGCCGCCTTCGGGGTATGCCCAGCTGGTTTATCAGATAGGCCGAGCCAGGTTCGGAGAAAGCTACGGCCCCGGGAATACGCTTTTTCTGAAGGTTGGCTACACGTTTTAAAGAAGCAAAAGGCAAAAGGGGCAAAAGCGGTCGCGTCTCAACATTCGACATTTACAATTTCATTGATTTTGGAAATAAAGTTGCCTGCTCTATATTTTAAGAAATTTGGAAACAATCATGTCTTGTTGGAATAAAAATAGTGTCATTGCGAGCTTGCGTGGCAATCTCATAAAAAGAAATTCATTTTTTCCTTAAGGGGTTTTAATGTATTCAATGATAAATATTCTCCATATGAGATTGCTTCACTGTGTTCGCAATGACAGAGAGTATTCCATACGGGATTGCCGCGCAAGCTCGCAATGACAGTAGCGGAAGTTTACCCGATCAATGCTCAAGCGCATCTGTCCATTTTTTTATTAATTTTAAGATTTGAATCCTGTTGTTGAGAACAAACAGGACAACGGGTAAAATGAGAGTTTCATGAAAGTCGAACGTATCCGAGAGTATAAAGAATTCAAAAAGATTCGAGACGCATGGAATCAGACTCTTTTTTCATCAGACCAAAACAGTCCCTTCTTGACCCATGAATGGCTATCGACCTGGTGGGAGTGTTTCTCTCAAGGCTGTTCTCTGGATGTGGTTCTTTGTAAAGATGAGGCGGGGAGCATATTGGGAATGGCTCCTTTCATGGTTCAAGAAAATATTCTCCGGTTTATGGCCAGCCAGGAGGTCAGTGATTATTGTGATGTGGTGGCCGTAAAAGGACACGAGCCAGAGCTGTACCGGTGCCTGGGAGATTATCTCGGAATGGTTCATCCCGAAGTGAGAAAGATCGATCTGATAAATATAGGGTTCACTTCTCCCACACTGGATTTTTTGCCTCGCCTGGCTTCAGAATACAAATACTCCAGTTCCTGCACGGACTTTGAAGTCGCTCCGGTTCTTGAGCTTCCGGCTTCTTATGAGAATTACCTGGAAAGCTTGAGCAAGAAAAATCGTCATGAGCTGCGTCGCAAGTTGAAAAGGATAGGTTCCCTTGAAGGAATCCGTGTGGAGAAAGTCACAGAGACGAAGGCTCTGGAATCCTCTCTTAATGAGTTTATCGCTCTTCATAAACAGGGGCATCCGTCCAAATACAAATTTTGGGAAGAGCCGCACATGGAGGAGTTTTTTCATCAAATCGCCCGCCGGTTTTCTTGCCAAAAATGGATCGAGTTGAATGTCTGTTTATACAAAAACAGGATCCTGGCGGCTCTGATTAGTTTTGATTATTCGGACCGGGTATATTTCTACAACGTGACCTTTGACAGGAACTTTGCCTGGTACAGCCCTGGAATATATCTTTTCAATCACTGCATCCAGGAAGCCATTTCAAACGGAAAGAAAGTTGCTGATTTTTTGCGTGGCAGAGAGGAATACAAGTATTATTTCGGTGCCGAAGATAGTAAAATATTCCGTCTGGTTTTGAACCCAGAAAAGAGCAGAACATGAATATCTGCACTGTCAGTTTTCACTGCTGTCCCTTCTCTCTTTTAGGGGGAGACGGCACTGGAGGGATGAATGTTTATTTGAGAGAGCTTTGCTCTGTTGCGGAGGATTTTCCTGGCACACGGATAGATATTTTTACGCGGATCCAGAATCCCAGGTTCAGGGGAATCAGGCATTTTTCGACTCACGCGCGGGTCATCCATTTGAAAGGGGGTCCGGAGCGTCCGGTGGACCGAACAAAACTCTATGATTATCTTCCTGAATTCATGAGGAATATGGAGTCCTTCATTCTCCAGAATCAGGAAGAATATGACGTCATCTACACGCATTACTGGCTGTCCGGGCTTGTGGGAGAAACAATGAAGAAGACATTCGGCCTTCCTCTCGTTCATATCTATCACACCCTGGCGTTCATGAAGAAAAAAGTACTGGAATCGGAAAACAGAGAACATTCCTGCCGTCTGAAGAGCGAGGCGCATTTGGCTCGTGTTTCGGACGCGATCATTTCTTCTTCGCGGCATGAAATGCAAAATCTGGATGACGAGTATAAAATCTCACCCTCAAAAATAGAGTTGATCTACCCCGGAGTCAACCCGACACTTTTCTTTCCTGTCGAACGCGGAAGAGCTCCTCATGATATCCAGCGTCAAAAAGGGGAAAGGATTCTCCTGTTTGTCGGGCGGATAGACCCGGTTAAGGGATTGGTGACGGTGATTGATGCGTTATTGCAGTTGAGGAAAGAAGAAGAATCACTGTACGATCGGATGAAGCTCATCGTTATTGGAGGAGGGAGGAAAGATAAGGATCTTCAACGGAATAAGGAATACAAACGTCTCGCAGGATCGGTCAGAAAGACAAAACTTGCGGAGAAGGTGATTTTTCTCGGGTCGAAAAAGCAAAGCCAACTGAGAAAGTACTATTCCGCCGCTGATGTCCTCGTCGTTCCCTCTTTGTATGAATCGTTTGGTCTTGTGGCGGTGGAGTCCCTTGCCTGCGGGACACCTGTGATCGCATCAAAGATTGGTGAGTTAGATTCTATAATTCAGGATGGGAAGAACGGTTTGTCTTTTCATCCAGAAGACCCCGCATCATTGGCGGACAGTTTGAAGCGTTTCTTTTCCGTTCAGGAGAGCTTTTGGGGGAAAGAAAGAATTCGCACGGATATTCTGAAAAGTTTTTCGTGGAAAAAAACGGCCGGAAAAACCTACGCCTTTCTTGAAAAGATCTCAGGGAAGAAAATCCCTCTCACCACCATATCTCAGCCCGGTGAAATCCCTCGGCAAGCTTAAAATTTTCTCCCTCAGCCATGTCTTTGGCCCGCTCACACAGCCACTTTTCCATTTCTGAGGCAAAGGATTCCTTGATCTGGCTCTTGTGGCAGCGCAGAGCCTCGAGCTTTATATCGAATGTCTCGGTGATGTCAGAACGGTGATTGATGTTTTCTGAGGCCCAGAACCAGATCTCTTTAACCTTATGCGGCTGGAGACCCTCTTCCAAGAGGTCCGGATAGGCCCAGACATCCCGTGCGTAGGGGAATACAGCATCCAGAGTGACCTGGCCGGCGACACGGTGGTCCCTGTGCCAGACATAGCGGCGGTAGGGGTCTGCAGTGACTGCGATCTCCGGCCTGTATGCACGGATCAACCGGACGATCTGTTTTCTGAAATCGGGAGTATCTTCCAGAGTCTGGTCAGGATGCCGGAGGAATATAACTTCCTTAACGCCCAATAGGTTGGCCGCAGCGAGCTGTTCTTTTTCTCTGATTTTAGCCAGTTTCTCCGGTTGGATGTGGATGTCGTCAGTTCCTTTATCGCCGTTGGTGCAGACAACATAGACCACCGTCTTTCCCTGGCGCACCCAGTGAACCACGGTTCCTGCGACGCCAAATTCTGCATCATCGGGATGGGGTGTCACCACCAGCACGTCCGCTTTTTTTTCAGCCATCAATCTATCCTCATATTGTGAAAGCTAATGGAGTCGGTTCTCTTTTCATATTATTTGCGTCGAGTCTAAAATTTCCATTCGTGTGATTTGCCATGTCAACACAAAGAATAGAATTATACATCTCTACAGAAAAAATGAAAAATGATAACCGGGCTCTTTTCTTATAAATAATTTCGTTTTTCAGTAATATTTTGTTGTTAAGCTTGGGTGAAGACGTTATAATAGTCCGTTCACTAAACACACGAATGGTTGAATTCGTGCACTTCAAAGAGAAAGCTCAACAAAAAATTCAAAATTTTCAGTTCCTGAGCTGCATATGCCGCGCGCCTTTGCATGGAATTGAAACAAGGAGGGGATATCTTGATGGATAAGAAAGTCGTTTTAAGTCAAATCGCCAAGAGATTGCGGATCCACTCTGTCAAAATGACAACAAAAGCCGCGTCAGGCCATCCGACCACCTGCCTCTCCATGGCTGACCTGATCGCCTGCCTGTTTTTCGATGAGATGAGGTTCAATCCCCAAGATCCTCATGATTGGGCCAATGATGAGTTTGTCCTTTCAAAGGGTCATGCCGCGCCGATTCTCTGGGCTGCGTATGCAGAAGCGGGGATTATCCCCGAAAAAAGCTTGATGACTCTCAGAAAGATCACCAGCGTGCTCGAAGGACATCCCACTCCCCGGATGAAATGGATTAAAGCGGCAACCGGTTCCCTCGGTCAAGGCCTGTCGGCTGGAGTCGGAATGGCTGCAGCCATGAAGCTGGGCCAATCGCCAGGAAGAGTCTATGTTCTGCAGGGAGATGCGGAGTGTGCGGAAGGCTCTGTATGGGAAGCCTGCAACACCGCTCGCTATCTCAAGCTCAGTAATCTCTGTGCTGTTGTGGATATAAACAGATTGGGCCAATCAGGGGAAACCATGCACGGCCATGACATCAAATCATACGAGAGGAAATTCAAGGCCTTTGGCTGGGATACCATCTCCATAGACGGACACAGGATCCCTGAGATTCTCAGGGCGCTTCAGAAAGCGAGAGACAACAAGAATCCCACCGCGATATTAGCCAAAACAATTAAAGGGAAAGGAGTGTCTTTTGTCGAAGACAGGAATGGATGGCACGGAAAGCCTTTGAAAGCGGATCAGATGCAAAGAGCTCTGGAAGAGCTGGGCCCCATGCCTTCGATCGATTCGAAGAAATACGTCAAAAAGCCGAGAAAGACCGCATCCCTACAGCTAAAAAAAAGATTCACTTTCAAAAGAACTCCGTACAAGGACAAAGTGGCCACCCGCAGGGCCTACGGGAATGCCCTCGAGAGATTGGGGCAGGTCAACGCAGCCGTCGTGGCCCTTGATGGAGATGTGAAGAATTCCACATATGCCGAGGACTTTTTCGAGGCATTCCCCAAACGGTCGATCCAGTCTTATATTGCCGAGCAGAACATGGTCGGGATGGGCCTCGGAATGTCTGCCAAAGGCTATATCCCCTTCATCGCAACTTTTTCTGCTTTCCTGGTAAGGGCTCATGACCAGATACGGATGGCCGCGTATTCTTTCTCGAACATTAAGTTCGTCGGCTCACACGTGGGTGTGAGCATCGGGGCAGACGGTCCCTCACAGATGGGCCTCGAGGATTTGGCGGTGTTCAGACCCATTCCCGGTTGCGCGGTTCTTTATCCGAGTGATGGTCCGTCCACTGAGGCCTGTGTGGAAACACTCGCCAGGCATAAAGGGCTCTCGTATTTGAGAACGACCCGGCCCGCGACTCCTCTCCTGTACAGTCAGGATGAGAAATTTCCGATCGGTGGCTCCAAAATCCTCAAAAAAAGCCAGAAAGATGTCGCAGTGGTTATCGCCGCTGGAATAACTGTGCATGAAGCACTGAAAGCCTATGAAGAGTTGAAGAAAGAAGGAATTTCTGTCAGAATAATCGACGCCTATTCGGTACAACCGATCGATAAATCCGGCATTTCCAGAGAAGTCGAGAAATCCGGGAAAAAGGTTGTCGTCGTCGAGGACCATTTTCCGAATGGTGGGCTGGGAGATGCGGTGGCGATGGCTTTAAGCGGAAAAACAGAGATTCTCCATCTTGCCGTTGAGGACCTTCCCCGCTCAGGGGAGCCGGATGAGCTGCTGGACAAATACGGAATCAATGCCAGGCATATCAAAAACGCCGTGAAAAAGCTTCTGAAACAGTAGGAAAGAAAGGAAACGCAGGAAGCGAAGAGGATGGATTACCGCGTTACATTGGACTGTCAAAATCCCGTGACTCGGGATAAGTTTTAGCGTCGGGAATGATGATGAGGAAAAATCTTACTTGTAAATGTGCCCTGATCTTGCTGGTGTTGTTCGGCTTTGCCGGACTCTCTGCAGAGGGAGTGCTCCAGTTCACGCAAGCGGGGAGTTTATCTCTGCCTGAGACTGGCCGGGTGATCGCTGTTTATGACGGAGACACGATTAAAGTGAGATTCAAGGATAAGCAGGAGCATACGGTCAGACTCATCGGTGTCAATGCACCGGAGATGGGAACGGGGAGTGAAGAGAGGAAATTTCGAGCAGAAATGTCAAAGAGATTCGTCTTCTACCATCTTTACGACAAAAAGGTCAGGCTGTCTTTTGGGAGAGAGCTTGTGGATCAATACGGCCGTGTACTGGCGTTTATCTGGACAGAGGAGCAAGGGCTCTTCAATGAATTCATCATCAACGAAGGGTATGCTTCCGCTCTTCTGACTTTTCCCTTTGAATACAGTGAGGAGTTCAGAGAGGCGGAAAGAGCTGCGCGCAATAATGAAAGAGGGACCTGGAAGCGCAAAGATTATACGCGTATTCAGGTCGCGGAGACGAAAAGATTTATCGGTCAAGTCGTGACTGTAGAGTTCCGATGCGCGAATGTCCGGACTAAACGCAAGTATGTCTATCTAGAACCATCTGAGGGAGAATTTTCGGCTCTCATCCCCAAAAAGAATATTTCCTCTTTCCCGCTGCATCAATCCTACAGGAAAAAGATTTTGCATGTCACAGGCTTCCTGGAGGATTACAAAGGGAAGCCTCAGATCATGGTTTTCCTGCCCCCCCAGATCGAGATAAAAGGCCAGTAAGGTGGAAGCGGGGAATCTTCTTTTCTATTTCTTTATCATCTTTGCCTCTGCCAAGATCCTGGGCGAAATCTGCATCAGGTTGAAAGTGCCGCCCATCATCGGGGAGCTGATGGCGGGTATCCTTCTGGGAAATTATGTCCTGGGAATCATCGACAATTCCAACGACGTCCTGATGTCTTTTGCCGAGATCGGAGTGATATTCCTGATGTTTCACGTCGGGCTGGAGATCCGGGTGAAAGACCTTTTCGCAGTCGGGCGAACGGCGGTGTTTGTCGGGATCCTCGGAGTCTTGATTCCCTTGATCATGGGCTTTCTCACCATGTCTTTTTTGGGGTATCAGGTTGTCGAGAGTCTGTTCGTCGCCACAGCCATACTGGCTACAAGCGTGGGGATTTCTGTCAAGGTCCTCCAGGATTTAGGCCTGATCAAGCATAAGGTGGCGTATATCGTACTTGGCGCAGCAGTGCTGGATGATATTTTGGCACTGATCATCCTGGCTCTGGTGAAAGGCCTGGCCAGAGGAGAGTTTCACACACTGGAATTTTCTCTCTTGGTCCTCGAATCCATCGCCTTTGTCGGCTTTTTAACCTGGTGGGGTCCGAAGCTGGCTTCCCGGACACGCCACTGGATCGAGAAATTGAACATCCCTGAAGGACCCTTTGTTCTTTCCGTCATTCTTTGTCTAGGGCTGGCAGAATTGGCCGATGTGATCGGTCTCGCTGCCATAATCGGGTCTTTCATGGCAGGGATAGTGATTGATGAGCTGGCGGGTGTGTATGACCTGGAAAACAAGGTGAAGTACGTCAACGAATTCCTGCTGCCGTTTTTCTTTGTCATGATGGGGGCCCATCTCGATCCCCGTGCCTTTGTTGATCCCAGATTGCTTTTTTTAATACTGATTGTGACCGCAGTGGCCGCGGTGAGCAAGATGGCCGGGTCTTCTCTGGCCTGCATAAAGGAAGACTGGAAGACAAGAATCCAGGCGGGAGTCTGCATGATTCCTCGAGGAGAGGTGGGGATCATCATCGGCCTTATCGGGCTCTCCCTTCATACGATAACAAAAGAAATTTACACCGTAGTTTTAGGGATGTCTCTCTTAACTACCTTGATCACCCCGCCTCTCATTATCTGGGCCTTCAGGAAAAAGAAAAATGGAGTCAGGCTTTGATTTATTGATTTTCTTTTTTATATGTTTTATAAATCCTTATATTTTGATGCAAGCCTGGAAATGGAACACTCAATACACAGGGAGGTTCACTCATGAGAAATAAAAAAGTTATGGGGGTTGTATTCTGCATGCTGACTCTGATCTGTGGCTTTCTGGTTCTTCGGGCCGGGAGTAATCCTCAGGCGCAAAAGAACGAATACCGGTATGATTCCAATCTTTATCAAGCGATGCAGTGGAGATGTATCGGTCCCTATCGAGGCGGGCGCGCGACTGCAGTGGCTGGCGTTCCGAGTCAACCGTATACCTATTACTTCGGAGCGACTGGGGGCGGAGTCTGGAAAACCGAAGATGGAGGACTGAACTGGAGACCCGTATCCGACGAATTTTTCAAGACTGGTTCGGTCGGAGCCATAGCAGTCTCAGAATATGACCCGAATATAGTCTATGTGGGCATGGGGGAGGCTCCGATCCGCGGAAATGTTTCCCATGGCGATGGCATGTACAAATCCACGGATGCGGGGAAGACCTGGGAGCATATCGGACTGGAAGATACGAGCCAGATCTCCAGAGTTCGCATCCATCCCCGGAATCCGGACAGTGTTTTTGTGGCAGCCCTCGGTCATGTGTACGGTCCAAACGAGCAAAGGGGCGTATTCAGGAGTCGGGATGGAGGAAAGACCTGGGAAAAAGTCCTCTACAGGGATGATAAGACCGGAGCCATTGATCTCATCCTGGACCCCTCGAATCCGAGGATCATCTATGCTGCACTCTGGGAATTCTTCAGAACGCCCTACAGCCTGTCCAGCGGAGGACCGGGGAGTGGCCTTTTCAAGTCGACGGATGGGGGTGACTCATGGACGGAAATCTCTCGAAACCCGGGGCTCCCTAGAGGACTGCTCGGAAAGATCGGCATCACTGTTTCGCCGGCGAAGCCGGACCGAGTCTGGGCCATTGTTGAAGCCCATGCGGGGGGTGTTTTTTGCTCGGACGACGGAGGCAAGACCTGGCGCAAGATGAATGATCAGAGCCGGCTGCGTCAGAGAGCCTGGTATTACACTCGGATTTACGCGGATCCCTTGGATGCAGAAACCGTCTATGTTTTGAACACCGGTTTGTACCGTTCGGTAGACAGGGGCAGGACCTACGCTTCGATCCGTGTTCCGCATGGAGACAACCATGATCTCTGGATTGACCCGGGGAACTCGAAAAGGATTATCAATTCAAACGACGGCGGGGCGAACGTGAGCTTCAACGGCGGGATATCCTGGACTGATCAGGACAATCAGCCCACAGCCCAGTTTTACCATGTCACAACGGATAATCATTTTCCTTATCGCGTGTACGGAGCCCAGCAGGATAACTCCACTGTGCGTATCGCCAGCCGGACAACAGGATTCGGGATTGACAAGCCTGACTGGCATTCGGTCGGGGGTGGAGAGAGCGGTCATATCGCCCCCCGCCACGATAATCCCAACATCGTGTACGCGGGCAGCTACGGAGGCCTGATCACACGCTGGGACTACAGAACCCGCCAGGCACGGATTATAACCGCCTGGCCAGAGAATCCGATGGGATGGGGAGCTGGGGATTTAAAATATCGCTATCAGTGGACAGCTCCTATCGTCGTATCCAGGTTCGATTCGAATGTCCTCTATCATGCCGCTCAGGTCATTTTCAAGACAACAAATGAAGGACAGAGCTGGGAGATCATCAGTCCTGACCTTACGCGCAATGATAAGTCCAGGCAGAAATCTTCCGGAGGTCCGATCACGAAAGATAACACGAGTGTTGAGTATTACTGCACTGTGTTTGCCCTTGCGGAGTCCTTCCACAATCCGAACATACTCTGGGTCGGGACGGATGATGGCTTGGTCAGCATCACCAGGAATGGCGGTAAAAATTGGGAGGAGATCACTCCGAGAGATTTGCCAGAGTGGAGCCTCATCAGTATGATCGAGCCTTCCACGTTCGACCCGGCCACTGCCTATCTCGCGGTCGACAGGCACGAGCTTGATGATTTCAAGCCCTATATCTACAAGACAGAAAATTACGGGAAATCCTGGAAGAAGATCACAAACGGACTCCCAAACAACACGTTTGTCAGAGTCGTGCGCGAAGACCCGAAGAGAGAGGGGCTGCTCTACGCAGGGACAGAAACCGGAGTGTTTGTTTCGTTCGATGAAGGTGCGAACTGGCAGTCTTTGCAGCTCAACCTGCCGGTTGTTCCGATTCACGATATGGTCATCAAAGAGAACGACCTTGTGGCGGGAACCCATGGACGTTCATTCTGGATCCTGGATGACCTGACGCCCTTGCACCAGATTAACGCGAAGGTCGCCAGGTCAGAATTCCATCTTTATAAGCCCCGGGATGCCTATCGATTGAGGGGATGGGGATGGCCGCGACCCAACGTCGGACAGAATCCGCCCTCCGGATCGGTCATTTACTATTACCTCAAAGAAAAGCCCGATGAAGGCGTTATCCTTGAATTCGTGGACCGGGAGGATAATGTCATAAAGAAATATACAGGAAGGGCAGGAGAGGAGGCGGGAACAGGACGCTTTTCCATGCGAGTGCCGATGAAGGTGGGAATGAACCGCTTTGCGTGGAACATGCGTTATCCTGATGCCGAGCGGGTGCCCGGAGCTGTTCTCTGGGGAGGAATGCTGAGTGGACCGGTAGCCGTGCCGGGAGTGTACAAGGTCAAGCTCACTGTGGGAGAGAAGTCGATGACTCAGAGCTGGATGTGGCAAAAGGATCCGCGTCTTTCCACGATTCAGGAAGAATTCCAGGAACAGTTTGATTTCCTCATAAAAATCCGGGACAAAGTCACAGAGATTAATCGAGCGATCATTAGGCTGAGAGATGTTAAAAGCCAACTGGACACGCTGACAAGAAAGATTCAAGGACATGAGAAGGGAAAACAAGTCATTGAGGCGGCGCGGCAGCTCAGATCCAAACTGACTTCTGTTGAGGACGTGCTCATCCAGTCTAAATCCAAGAGCGGTCAGGACCCGCTCAATTATCCGATCCTGCTGGACAACAAGATCGCTGCAGTGGCATCAGTGGTGGCCGCGTCCGATTCCCGCCCGACGGACCAGTCTTACGAAGTTTTCAAGGAGCTGTCTGCCAAGGCAGACGAACAGCTGGCCAAATTGAAGTCTATTATGGAGAAAGACCTTCCTGACTTCAACGATAAAGTGAAGAAATCGAAAATTCCTGCGATCATTATTAGATAACATTTTTCAGATGTCTTTGTTGGCAGAGTATGCAAAGCCGACATCTGTCGTTCAAAAAGGAGAGCGGCAATCCCATTAAAAAAAAGGCCAGGCCCCATTTTCCCTTACGAGATTGCTTCGACCGGCTCGCAATGACATAAGGATGAAATTGCCGTGCAGACGCGCAATGACACTCAGATCCATTCCACATGGAATTGCCAAACAGGGAAACAGTGACATCCGTGAGCCATTCCTTGCCTCACAAGTTCGAAATGACGCTTGGAATGGATTAATCTTTCCTATTTAAATTTAAGATAAAAAACAAAAAATGAAAAAACTCCCGTTTCATTAAAGAATAAAAAGGTTTACTATAGGTATTCGGTCCCTCGCCTGCAAAACTGCATGAATATAAGGATCAACAGGAAAAAATATGTATAAGAAGATAACGCAAGAAATAATTGAAAAGCTGGAAAAGATCGTCGGACAGAAAAATATGACTCATGACCGGGAAAAAATGGAAGATTACAGCCACGACGAATTTTCACTGAAAGATCTTGCGAAATTTCCAGAGCTGGTGGTGAAGCCGGGAAAGACTGAGGAGGTGGCAGAGGTTCTTCGGCTGGCGAATACAGAGAAGGTGCCTGTGACTCCGCGTGGGGGAGCCACAGGCCTAACCGGCGGCTGTGTTCCTCAGTATGGAGGCATTGTGCTGTCGCTGGAGAATATGAATCGGATACTCGAGGTCGACCTGGATAATCAGATGGCTATCGTGGAAGCCGGAGTGACTTTATCAGAATTCTATAAGGCTGTCGAGGAAGCCGGACTTTTCTTCCCCCCGCATCCCGGAGAGGAAAGCGCGATGATCGGAGGAGTGATCGCGACCAATGCCGGGGGAGCGAGGGCCGTTAAATACGGAGTGATCAGGAATTATATACGCGGTTTAGAAGTGGTCCTTCCCACTGGTTCTGTTATTCGCCTCGGAGGAAAACTCATGAAGAGCAGCACGGGATATAACCTGCTCAATCTGATCATCGGCTCTGAGGGAACACTCGGTGTCGTGACTCGCGCGACGATTCAGCTGATGCCCGCTCCCCGGGTGATGAGGTCCTTGATCATTCCGTATGATGAGCTGGAAAAGGCGATCGAGACTGTTCCATTATTGATCAAGAAGAAAATCCTTCCGCTTGCGGTGGAGTTCGTTCCCAGGGATGCCATTCAGATCACAGAGAGGTTCCTGAAAAAAAGATGGCCATGCACCCAGGGGTGCACTCATCTTTTGATCATTCTCGATGCTTCGAGTGAGGACGAGATAGACAGATTATCCGAAGAAGTGGCTGAAACCTGCATGGAAAAGGGGGCTCTGGACGTTTATGTGGCAGACAGCCCGAAAAAACAGGAGGAAGTCCTGGATATCCGCAGCAAGATCTACGAGGCGATTAAGTCTCATACGCTTGAAGTCCTGGATATTTCGATTCCGAGGGCAGAGATCGCCCGCCACGTCAAAAAGGTCCAGGAAGTCTCGCGAAAATACAACATGTGGCTTCCGACCTTCGGCCATGCCGCTGACGGAAACGTACACACGCATATCATGTCCGCCCGTTTTGAGGGAGGGAAGGTCGTCTCTATCCCCGAAGAGGAATGGAAGTCGAAATTTGAGAAAGTGCGCAGGGAGCTTTACAAAGACTGCCGAGACAGGCAAGGAGTGATTTCAGGGGAGCATGGGATCGGCATTGTCAAGAAATCTTACCTGTCTTATGTCCTGGATGAGGAGACGATCGAGCTGATGAAAGGCATAAAGAGGCACTTTGACCCTCAAAACATCTTGAATCCCGGAAAAATCTTTGATTAAATACGTTATTCACGACTGCTGTTATTATTAGGAGGAACAAATGCGCATTCGGAAATTCCTGGTCCTGTGCTTTGTGGTTCTGCTGATTGCAGGTTTAATGATCCCGACAGTTCAAGCCAGACAAGAAAGCCGGAAAAACAATTCGATGGAAGCACTCGTTGGACCCGAGTTATTCAGGAATTTGGTCTTCCGAAACATCGGACCGGCCAATATGATGGGACGTGTCGCAGATGTGGAAGGCGTCCCCGGAGATCCCAATATCGTATATGTCGGCACGGCTTCAGGCGGAATCTGGAAAACTGTTAACGGGGGTGTCACTTGGACGTCCATTTTTGACGACCAACCGGTTGCTTCGATAGGAGATTTAGCTCTGGAACCCGGCAATCCCGATGTCATCTATGCCGGGACCGGGGAGTCTAACGTCCGCAACAGTGTTTCCTTCGGGAATGGTGTCTATAAATCCACCGATGGCGGAAAGACCTGGTGGCACATAGGACTCGAAGACACCAGGCACATTTCGCGAATCGTGGTCAATCCGAAAAATCCCGATGTCATTTATGTGGGAGCCTTGGGCCATGCTTTTGGGCCGAATAATGAACGCGGAGTGTTCATGTCCTCTGATGGCGGAAAAACCTGGAATAAGGTTCTCTACACGGATGACCGACATGGCGTGGCAGACTTGGATATCAATCCTCAGAATCCGAATATCGTTTATGCCGGGTTATGGCTATTCGAGCGGAAACCCTGGACGTTCACCAGCGGAGATGAAAACGGCGGAGTTTTCAGGTCGATAGATGGGGGACAGAGCTGGGAAAAAATGACACAAGGCCTCCCGAAGCTTATGGGCCGGATTGGAATAAAAGTCGCGAGAAGCAATCCCAACGTGATTTATGTCATAACAGAATCTCCGGAAGGAACGCTCTATCGATCTGATGACCGTGGAGAAACGTTCCGGAATGTCTCCCGAAACGTGCAGATCGTTTCTCGAGGCTTTTACTACACCGATATAAGAGTTGATCCTGCGGATGAGAACAGGATCTACGCGGTCTCCTCCCGGCTGTCTCTTTCAATCGACGGAGGGCAAAATTTCAAGCGCATCTCACGGGAAACACATGTGGATTTTCACTCGCTCTGGATAGATCCCGAGAATCCCAACAGGATGTGGCAGGGACAGGATGGAGGAGTGTGTGTATCCTATGACAGGGGGAAGACCTGGGATTACGTAAATAACTTCCCTGTCGGGCAGTTCTATCAGATATACGCAGATGACCGGGAACCTTTCTATTATGTGGGTGGAGGAATGCAGGATAACGGAACCTGGTACGGACCGAGCCGCAACAGAGAGCCTTTTGGGATCCTGAATGACGACTGGAGGATGATCAGTTTTGGTGACGGCTTTCATATCGTCGTTCACCCGATGAATCAGGAGCTCTTCCTGAGTGAATCTCAGGGAGGCAATATCATGAGAACAGATATGAGAACTCGCGAGCAGCAGATCGTCAGCCCTCAACCGCGCCGGGCGGATGGTGCACCCGTTTCCACTCTGGAATACAGGTTCAACTGGAATACGCCCATCATTCTTTCGCTCCACAACTCTCAGACAGTGTACATTGGCGGCAATGTCGTCTTCAAATCAACGGATTTCGGCACAACATGGGAGGTCATAAGCCCGGACCTCACCACCAATGACCCGGAAAAAAAGAAAACAGCCGGTGGGCCGGCGTGGACAGAAAACACCACAGCAGAATACCACTGCACGATCATCAGCCTGGCGGAATCTCCGCTGCAGCCAGGAGTCTTATGGGCAGGAACAGACGATGGGAACCTGCATGTTTCGATGAACGGGGGAGATACCTGGAAGAGCGTTGTGGAAAACGTTCCAAAGGTTCCAGCCTATTCACCAGTCTCTCACATCGAGCCATCCCGCACATCTGCGGGAGTGGCCTATTGTTCTTTCGACCGGCACATGCTCGATGATTTCCGGCCACTTGTGTACAAAACGACAGATTTTGGACGGTCCTGGACAAACGTGACAGGCAATCTTCCGGAGAAGGCTTATGTCTGGGTCGTGCGGGAAGACCCGAAGAATCCAAACATCCTCTATGCTGGAACAGAGCTTGGTCTTTTTGTCTCGTTGACTCAAGGAAATCATTGGTTCCGACTCCGGATGAAGAATCTTCCCACAGTTTCGGTGCATGATATCCTCGTGCATCCTCGGGATAACGACCTCATCCTGGGAACGCATGGCCGGAGCATCTGGATCTTTGATGATGTTTCGTTTCTCCAGGAATTGACCCCCAGTACACTCACCAGCCCGGCTCATCTTTTCACTGTCCGTCCTGCACTCCGTTATGCCACTAAACCCACGCGATACGGAATCGGGGATAAAGCCTACAGGGGGCCGAACCCTCCGTATGGAGCCCTAATCACGTACTCTCTTAAAGAAAAATCCGATAAAAAAGTCGCAGTCAAGCTTGAGATTCTCGATAGAACCGGAAAAGTCATTCGGACAATCAAGAATATTCCAAGGGAAGCGGGTATCAACCGCGTTGCCTGGGATCTGCGCCTTGAAGGACCTCGCCCGCGCCGCGAAGAGAGAAGGGAAGAGGACTTTTTCTTCAGAGGACCCCGCGGTCCGCTGGTTCTTCCAGGAACATATACGGTGAAGCTCACGTTGGGTGACAATACTTATGACACATCCTTTGAAGTCCGAGTCGACCCGACTGTCTCGGTTTCCCCGGACCAGCTCCAGATTCAACAGCAGTATTCCATTCAACTCCGAGACATGCAGTCCTTCGTGAATGATGGACTACGGGCGCTGGATATTCTGGAGAAGCAGATCGAAGAACGAAAGGACACCTTGAGCCAACAAGGGATAAACGTTCCGGAGCAAGTGACGGATGCGATAGAGGATCATTCCAAAAAGATCGGGTCCTTGAAGAACATTCTGGCTGCACCTGAAGGAAGAGCGTTCTGGAGCGAAGGACCGCGTTTGAGTGGGAGGCTGAGCCGACTGTTCGGGTCCATCGATAGCGTGCATGCTCCTCCGACGCAAGCCCAGATCGATTATTTTCGCGAACTGGAAGAGGAATTCAATTCAGCCATCGAAGATGTGAACGATTACCTGAGCCAGTCCGCCATGGACCTCAATAAAACATTCAAGAAATTCCAGGTGCCTCTTCTCATTCTTCCCGATCCTATCAAGATCTCAGAAAAATAAAGGAGAGAGAGAGGAATGCCAGACCTGACCACTTCATATATGGGATTGAAACTCCGGAATCCAGTGATCGTATCCAGCAGCGATTTGACCAAATCCGCAGAGGGGATTCTTCGCTGTTATGAAGCGGGTGCTGGAGCGGTCGTTTTGAAATCGATCTTCGAGGAACAGTTTCAGGAATTAGCCGATGTATCTGAGAAAGAATCCGGGATATACCCGGAAGCTTTGGATTATTTGAGAATGGGAGGATTGCTCGAGTATGCGCCTCAAGACATCTGTGACATGATTCGTAAAGTGAAGAAAGAATTGGATATCCCGGTGATTGCCAGCATCAACTGCCGGTCCCCCAGACTCTGGCCGAGCTTCGCCAGGCAGTTCCAGGAGGCCGGTGCGGATGGGCTCGAGCTCAATATCTATTTTCTTCCGCTTGACCTGGATACACCCGGGTCAACGTACGAAGAGCATCATGTCCAGATCCTCAAGGAAGTCAAGAAGGCTGTTTCCATTCCGGTCTCTGTGAAATTGATGTCGAAGGTCACCTCCGTCCCCCATATGGGAAAAAAATTGGCGGATGCGGGATGCGACGCGCTCGTGCTTTTTAACTGGTTCGTTGAGCCGGATATCGACACACATACCCTCAAGACAACAAACATCATCGGCAAAGGAAACTTCTTTCATTGTTTGAGATGGGTGGCGATTCTGGCCGGGAGGGTGAAGTGTGACTTGGCCTCTTCTGGAGGAGTGAAGAAAGCTGAGGATGTGATCAAACAGATCCTGGCCGGAGCCTCTGCCGTCCAGGCCAGTACACTCTTTTTCCAGAAAGGGATAAAGGCTATTCAAGACCTTGTCAAAGGAATCGAAGAATGGATGGACAATCACAAATTTGCGGCTGTCGAAGATTTTAGAGGCGAACTTTCTTTTAAAAAACAGAAATTGGCTTTCAAGGGAGATGGTGAAGCCGAAGCTTTTTTCCGGGCTCAGTATTTAAAAGCTTATGCAACACTCAAAGAGGAATGAGAGGAATTTTCGCAAATCAGCTTTCTGTGATGCCCGTGAATTTCTTCCAGCCCTTTTCTAGGATTTTGGGAGAAGATAGATTAATATATAAAAAAAAGGGAACAGGCTTCTTTTTAAAAGAAGAGAGACAGTGCTCTAAAAAAGAGCTTGGCCCCTTTTAAATGAAAAATGGGGGAAAAAATGGAAAGAATCACTGAAATTTTTGTCGTACTGGAAAATCGTCCTTCCACTTTGGGTGAGCTGTGCAGCCACCTGGCTGAACACAAGATCAACATCGAAGCCATCGGCGTCTTCCAGGATACAGCCAAGATCTATGTCAAAAAGGTCAATAAAGCAATGAAGGTACTCGATAAATTGGACTACACGACGGAGCAGAGGGATGTTTTGAAGGTTGACCTTGAAAACAGACCTGGCGCACTGGCTGAAGTGGCCTCGAAGCTGGGAAATAAAGGAATCAATATCGAATACTGTTACGGAGCGCTTAGCAAGAAAGGCAATACCACCGCAGTGATTTTAGATGTTTCAGACATCGGCAGGGCTCTCGAGATATTAAAATAAAAAATCTTGGGGTCAGGCTTTGATAGCTTTGATAAATCAAATGATAGGAGTCCAGCCCTAACAAGATATCAAGAGGCTGAATCTGAACGCATCCCTCTGGTAAAGATTCTGGCAGGCCCTTAACTCACTCAGTTATCAAAGCTATCAAAGCCTGACCCCGTTTTTTATCTGAAGGAGGTCCGCATGAAGAACAAAGGATCAAAGATTTTTATTCTCTTGCTGCTTTTCTTTTTCATCGGGATTTCTCATTCTGCCGAGATTCCTCTGGGGATACTTTTAGAGGAAGTTTACTCTGTGCCCTCGCCTTCCGGTTATGAACATATGATGGCGAAGAAGATCCAGCACTATCTGCCGCGCAATTTGGCTGCGGAGAAGGATAACCTGGGAAGCCTGTATGTGGCCGCGGGAAAAGGAAAGGAACAGATGGTCCTTCTCGCGTGTATGGATGAGATGGGGTATATCGTCAGCGGCATAAACGATGAGGGATATCTGCTGCTGGACAGAGTCGTGCCGGCTCCGCACCCGCTTTATGATTCCTTCCACTTGGGACATCCGATGCTGATCTGGACAGAGAAAGGAGCTGTTTCTGGGGTGATGGCTCTACCTTCTGTCCATATCCTTTCACGAGAAGGAAGACAACAGCTGCAGAGCTTTTCCCTTGACCGGATATTCCTGGATGTGGGCGTTCAATCAAAAGAAGAAATCAAAAAGAAAGGGATCAGAATGCTGGATGCTGTGATCCCGTTTCGGGACCTCACCCGTCTCGCAGGGGATAGAATTTCTGGTTTCTCACTCGGGAACAAAGCCTGTTCGGCGCTGCTCCTGCACCTGGTCCGGAAAATCGATACGAGGAAGCTGGAGAATAGGACAACGTTTATCTGGATGGCTCAAACGAATTTCTATTCCCGCGGTTCGAGGCCCAGGGCAGCGATGGGGGCACTTCGAGTGAAGATGAATCTCAATCCAGAAAATGTTCTCCTCATAGGAATCATACCAGTCGAGAGAGCCGGACAGATTGAAATCGCACTCGGAGCGGGGCCGGTCCTGGCTTATCCAGAGGACGGCCGTTCCGACCTCAGTGAAAAAATTAAGGAGATCGCAGAAAAGGAAGAAATTTCTCTTCAGCATTTCCCGGGTTTTGAGTCCAGCCTGATGAGTCCGTTCGCCGCTGGAAACATGAATGTTCTGACTCTAGGGCTGCCCGTAAAATTTTCTTCAACTCCTGCTGAAGTGGTGGATTTGAAAGATGCCCAGGCTTTGGAAAAACTGATTTCCAACCTTCTTGAAGGAGGAAAAAGATGAGGGCAAAATATTGGATTTCTCTTATGGCACTGTGTCTCTGTTTCTCTGTTGTTTGGAGCAAACCGAATGGCCCCATGTCTTCATGGGAATTGCTGAAAGAGCTGGTTTTGATTCCCGGTGTGTCCGGGTATGAAGGAGAAGTGGCTGATTTTATCCAAACCCGTTTCCCGCGGGATATCCAGCCTCAAAGAGATGACATCGAGAATATCTGGTTCACTGTCGGGGAAGGACGTCCTCATCTTCTTTTTGTAGCGCACACGGACGAGATTGGCTTGGTGGTGGAAGAGATAACACCTGAAGGGACACTGAAAGTCAGAGGAAGAGGAGGATTTTTATCTCGAATGTACGAGGGCCGCCCTGTAGTGGTGTATACAGGAAAAGGAGCTGTCAACGGAGTCGTGGCTCTCCGGCCGGACTATTTCAAACGGGAAGCTGCGTCCTCATCTTTCAGGACGAGTGACATCGAAGTCTATCTAGGAGTCTCCTCGGAGAAAGAAGCGCGCAGCCTGGGGATTGAAAAAGGAGACTCGATCACCATAAAAAAGAGAATAAGCGAGCTTTCTCCAGACTTGATCGCGACACGGGCAGTGGATGACCGGGCCGGGTGCGCAGCCCTTCTGGCCGCCGCCTTTGACATTGACTGGAAAAAGATTAAAGGGAAAACCATCACTTTTGCTTGGGATGTGCAGGAAGAGATCGGCCTGATCGGCGCCTCGCGTCTTGCCCAGACGCTCAAACCGGACTATGTTTTCCCCGTGGATACTTTTGTCTCTTCCGATGCGCCTCTGGATTCAAAGAGATTTGCCCGGATCGTTCTGGGGAAGGGAGCGGTTCTCCGTGCTATCGACAGCAGCAATATCGCTCCGAGGATCGAATTAGAAAAAGTCATGAAGATTGCACAACGCAACGGTATTCCGTTTCAACTGGGCAACACCCGTGGTGGGAATGACGGCTCTGTCTTCATTCCAGGAGGAGCGACCGATATTCCTCTTTCGTGGCCTGGGGTGTATTCTCATTCTTTTATCGAAAAGATTCACCGCCACGACCTCGAAGCTTTGACACGGCTGATCGTGGCCATAGTCAAGGATTGGGAATAGAATCCTGATCCCAATACTTCTTTTGATAAGGTCGAGCTTGACCTTTTCCGTTCGAAAATATACATTCCATGTGTCATTGCGAGCGAAGCGTGGCAATCTCGTAAGATGATTCAGGTGTTCCTTTGAGTTTTGGCTTCGCCCTGATTCTATTTTAATCATTTCCTTTGAGGAGTGAGCCATGAATGAAAACATAAAGAAAAAGAATATTCTTTTCACTTTCCCGCGGACCTTCTGGGTGGCCAATATGATGGAGCTGTTCGAAAGAGGAGCCTACTACGGATTGAACGCTGTTCTGGCTGTCTACCTGGCCGACCATCTTCATTTTGAGAAGCAATCGATCGGGCTCCTGCAGGGATTTGTGTATGCTCTCACTTACATCCTGCCCATATTCGGAGGAGCACTGGCTGACCGACTCGGCTACAGGAGGATGCTGCTTGTCGCTTTTTCTCTATTGACGGTTGGCTATTTTGCAGCCGGTCATACCGACATTTACGGATTGATCTTTCTTTTTCTGCTGATCATGGCCACAGGAAGCGGCCTCTTCAAACCGATTATTACTGGAACTGTAGCCCGCACCACGACCAAAGAAAATAGCGGATTCGGATTCGGAGTGTACTATTGGAGCATCAATCTTGGCGCATTCCTCGCGCCTCTCTGGGTAAGTTACATCAAAGGGTTCAGCTGGCGTTACGTTTTCCTGTCTTCTGCGGCCTGGTGTTTTTTAATGCTCCTTCCGACGATATTCGTCTACAGAGACCCTGAGAGACCAAAGAGCACAAAGCCCATACGCCAGGTGCTGAAAGAAGCTCTACTTGTCCTGAGCAATTCTCGATTCATGCTGCTGATCGTCGTGTACTCCTGTTTCTGGATTCTGTATTTTCAGATGTTCGGTTCTATTCTCTGGTATTTGCGGGATTTTATCGACAGAACGCCAGTGAACGATTTCATGCAGAAGATCTTTTTTTTGAGACCTTTCACGTTTGATGCGGAGTTTGTCACGATCATTAATGCCGGCACTATCGTGCTTCTTGTGATACTCGTCAGTCGGATCACAACAAATTTAAAGGTCATCCCTGTCATGGCCGCAGGGATCATCATCGGGTCAGGAGGATTTTTGGTGCTGGCCTTTACCCGGAGCGCCTGGATGTTTATCCTGGGTATTGCGGTCTTTTCCGTCGGCGAGATGACCGCCCATCCCAAATACTACAGTTACGTCGGGATCGTCGCTCCCCAAGACAAAAAGGCCGTCTACATGGGCTACGCGTTTTTGTATGGTGTTTTTGGAAGTTTGTTTGGCAGCAATCTTGGCGCTGTCCTCTACGAGAAGCTGCTCAATCCTATTGTGCCAAATGCTGAGGATCTCTCCTCTGGTGTTTCTCTCTCTCCTGAAGTTATTGGCCAATTGAGATTTTTTTGGCTAATTTTCGCTGTCCTCGGAGTGGTCTGTCTTTTAGGTATGCTGCTCTATAATAAATTTTTTGTCGAGGATACGCCTGTAACTAACCACCGTGCCTGGAAGATCATGTTCGGAATATACATTGTGTTTGCTCTGGCCGGCATCTATTTCATAATTTCTTCCCTTTTTCTTGCTGAACAGATTCAGTGGAAGACTCTGGTTCAGGGGCTTATTCTGCTCGCTCTTGGAAGTGGGGGAGTGCGGATAAGCTTGAGGAGGAAAGAATGAAATCTCTGACTGAATATCTTGTATTAAACACTGCAAAGAGGCGAGAATTCATCAACATCACCGGTGATGTGGAGGATTTCGTCGAGAAAAGCGGTGTCAAAGAAGGATTGTGCCTGGTCAATGCCATGCATATCACAGCCAGCGTCTTCATTAATGATGACGAAGGCGGGCTGCATCGCGATTTTGAAGAGTGGCTGGAGGCACTCGCACCTCATGAGCCGATTTCCCGGTACAGGCATAACCGGACAGGCGAAGATAATGGGGATGCCCATCTCAAAAGGACGATAATGGGAAGAGAGGTCGTGGTCGCTGTTACAGGAGGAAAGCTGGATTTTGGTCCCTGGGAGCAAATCTTTTATGGAGAATTTGACGGCCGGAGGAGAAAAAGGATCCTGGTCAAGATCATAGGAGATTAAAAAGCAGGCTGGATGCTCTTTCTGGGATTATAATTTATATCCCTGTTTCATCATTTCCTGGTCGACTTCATACCGCAATGCCTGAAGTTTTTCGGAAAGCCATCCCAATTCATCGAAGCGCTCGATTTCTCCTTGAGCCGCTTTTAAATGACTCAAAACTGAATATAGGGCAAATGATATTTCAGGCCTATAATTTTTACTCATTCGAACCCCCTCCGTATTCGGCGCATTGTCCGTTGATCAGTATATCAAATTTGATTTAAGAAGGAAAAGGAGTTTTAAAAGGGAATACGTTCCTTTTTTGGGAAGGGAGACAGTCCCTATCTTCCTTAATATGAGGAAGTTAAGGGAAAGTCCGCATAAAAAGTCTTTTTTTATACAAAAAGCGTCACATCAGCTTGCTGGGCCTGCTCGATGAAGGATGCGACTCCCACACACTGGTTGACTTCATCGATCATGGTGTCTTTGGGAATCTCCATGACCTGCATGCTCATCTGGCATCCGATGAATTTGACTCCGAGATCTATGGCGGCCTGCCTGAGTTCGGCTAATGTGGGAACGTTTTTGGCTTTCATCATTTTCTTGAACATCCAGCGGCCGATTCCTCCGAAGCTCATTTTGCTCGGACTCGAACGGCTGATATCACCTCCGTAAAAAAGACCGAGCAGGCGTCCCAGGAAGCTTTTCCCGCTTCTCTTTTTTTTCTTGAGTGCGCGAAGACCCCAGAACGTGAAGAACATGGTCACATCCATGTTCGAGGCTGCTGCTCCGGTAGCTATGGAAAATGCTGCGAATAATTTATCCATGTCGCCGCTGAAAACGACCATGGCCAACTTTTTCTTTTTTTCGTCTGGCATCGTGAGAAATATCTCCTTGGATTAAGGCTTGCGCTCGATGGCGGCCTTAATCGTTTTGGACTGCGAAGAGAGGGCCTCCTGAAGGACTTCGCTGATCAGGTCGAAGGCTTGGATTATTTTAGGATTGGAAATTGAGTAATAGACATTGATCCCCGCGCGGCGGTCTGTCACAATTCCTTTTGTCCTCAATATGGCTAAGTGTTGGGATAGATTGGCCTGAGATATTCCCGTTTTGTGCACAAGTTCGTTAACGGACATCTCTTTCTGACGGAGGTTGTCCAGGATTTCCTGCCTTTTGGGATTGGAAAGAGTTTTACAGATGTCGGAATGAATGTTGTAGAAGTCTTTTTTTTTCATTTGTGTTGTCCTTTATTGACCCTCTTTCATTACAATATTCGAATATACAAATTTTAACTCATAAATTGACTCTTTTCAAGGAAGGGGGAGGATATATCGAAGGAAAAGCACCGTATTGCGAGGATGAAAGGATATGCAGGAGAAGTTTCTTTTTGTATGAAGAGAAACGGCTCCTCTCTTTCGCGAACAGAACGATGTATAAAAGGGGGCAGGCATTTTTTTTAATAAAGTAGCCTGTCCTCTTTAATTTAACTTTTATTTAATTTCCTGGATAGAGCAGTGAATTCAACAGAAACTTGTATGTGCCGTGGGATTGGGCGCGGAACTGACAGCGGATCCCGATGAAAATGATGTGACCTTTTTTATATTTCGTATCCACCACGGCGGCCCTTCGAGCGATGACCTCTTCTCCCAGAAGCCATCCGCTCAACAAAATGTCTTCGTCGGGAAAACTGGCGACCACTTTTCGGTCCCACTCTGCGCGTGGAACCCTGGTGTTGAAAACCATGCTGCGGGAGAACATGGCGGCCGCTTCACCGGGCATCCCGTAGCCGATGGGCGATGTACTGTCAACTTTAATTTTCAAAAGAGAGGTCGGACAGAAGAATCTGCTGCGCTCCACGCGTTCCAACGCGTTACTCACCGGGGGCTTGAACTCTTTAAAAACCAAGTCGCATGCATCATTCAACGTGACGAGAATTCCACCCTTTTCCACGAAACTCTTCAGAGCTTCAACCCCTTCCTTCTCGATTCCTCCTTCATATTCGGGAGGGCCTTCTGAGTAATAGCGGGCATAGCGCGAGGTCGGGCTTGGCTTTCCTGATTTGATGATGTCAGCACTTTCACTCGCAAAAACGATCACGTCATATTTCGCTTTCAGGTCGACTTTTTTCGATTTTTCTGTTTTCTTCCCCTTCTTATCTTTAACCGGGGGTTTGAAGTCTTTGTTATGAAGAGTTGTGAACGGGATTCCCAGGTCATCCAAAACGTACCGTGTCCATCCCTCGTCCATGTTGGACCTCCAGGACTGGTAGAGGCCGATCCTGGGATTCTTCAGGGGTGATACGGGAACATTGGAAATGCTGAGGAGTCCGAAAGCTTTGGAATTCCATTTTTTCAGCAGGTCCGGGAGAAGCTTCTGGACGGCGGCCGTGTTCTTGGTGATGAAGCTTCCGGGAGCGGCTGTAAAATTTTCTCTTTTGATTTTGTCCTTTGAGCGGGACAACTCGATCTTGTTCTGGAGAAGAGCAAAGGCGATTGAATAAGAAGCGTTCATCCGGCTGTCCAGGACGATGTAAGCCGGAGCAGATTCTTTCTGAACTGGTGAAACGGAAACAGCGGGGACTTTTTCCAGTTTTTCTGTTTTGACCTCAAACGGCTTTTCGATCCGGTCGCATTCCACACCCATCTGCAGTGGAAGAGTCCAGCCCGCATTGTCATACGGAGGGACGGGAGGACCTCCGGGGTACTGTCGGAGATCCGGGTACTTTTGTCTTTCGAGCAGGGCCTGCGCATAGGGCTTGTAAGGCTGTGACATCCTGACCACAAAAGAACCAGCCGGATAGACTTTTCCTCCGGCGATAAACTCTTCTTTAGCCTGCTGGATTTCCACGCCTCCGAGCCTCAGGATTTTGAGCATTCTCAGCGTTGTGGGATAGTCGCGCTGCTTGCTCGGGATGACAAACGCAAACGGCTCCCCTTTTTCTCTGTTTTCGATGGAATTCTTGTACATCCTGTAGAAGTTATACAGGAAATCTTCTTTATGAAGATACGCAGTCTTGATCAAGCTCATCGTGAGCACAATCTCGTAGTCCACAAGGTCTCTGAGCCTCCACCAGCCCCCCGGCCAGGGGTCCGGGAATTCTATGCGTTTCTCATAGTAGGATTGGGGGACTTCTGTCGGCTCGATGTATATCGGAGAAGCGACGCGGACGGAGGCCATTTCACTGAGCAAGCCGACAACGTTGTGCAGCCAGGAGGTGTCGTCACAGGCCCCGATCCACCACGCGGTGAAGCTTCTTCCATGAACGACGCCTTTATAGCCATTCTTCTGGAGGTCATAGGCCATGTTCGCTCCGCAGAGGTTCACGCCGCGCCAAAGAAGGGGCTGAACGTTGGGTATCGGAGGATTCATGAACGGCGGGATGAAGAGCCGGGCGCCCGTCGAACCCATCTGGTGTTGATCGATATGGACTTGAGGAAGCCAGTCATGGTACAAAATTTTGGTCACGGCTCTCGTCTCGGCCAGGTTGAACATGAACCAGTCACGGTTATTGTCATGCCCTGCGTAGTGATGGTAGAGCCATGGCATCCGGCCGCCCTCGTACTTGGTGCCCACGTATTTCCGGTACCAGTCTGTCACCATTTGCTGCCCATCAGGATTCGAGGTTGGCACAAGAAGGACGATCACGTCATTCAGGACTTTCTCCGCATCGAATGGGGTCTTATCCGTTGCCAAATTGTAAGCCAACTCCATGGCCATCTGAGAAGCCGCGATTTCAGTCGCATGCTGGTTGCATGTGACGAGCAGGATGACTTTTCCCTCCTTGGCGAGTTTTTTGGCTTCTTCAGGAGCCGTGATCCGAGGGTCTCTGAGCTTTTTCACGATTTCCCTGTAGGTGTCCAGTTTACCCATATTCTCTTTTGCAGTGATGACGGCCATGATCATCGGTTTTTTCAGTGTGGTCGTGCCGATTTCTATGACCTTGACTCTATCCGATTCCTGGTCCAGCTTTTTGAAATACGCTTGTATCTGGTTGTAGTCCGCCAGCTTGCGGTCCGCTCCGACTTTATGCCCGAGAAATTCTTCCGGGGGTGTCTGCGAAAGAAGAAAATTGGGGAGAAGGAATAAAGTCAACACGAGCACCCCTATGTTCAATCCTCTTTTGTATCGCCTCATGTGAGCCTCCTTAATTTTGATTAGATTTCTTCTATCACCTGGTTTTTTTTCTGTCAAGGGAAAAGTCCAGCTTGCGAAGAGACTTGGGAATTAACGGCTATTCCATTGACAAAGAGAGGCGATAGAGATACGATTTTTCTTGTACACCTCGAGTTGATCAGCCTCGTTGTTTTCAACATTAAACGGAGCGTTCAGAAGAAAGAAGTTTTTCAAGGAACTCAAAGACGGACCGTGCTAGATGGGGAGCTAGCGGTGCCCTGTTGCCCACAATCCGCTCCAGTGGGGTCGAATTCCCTGTCGAGGCTGTGCTTTGTCTGGTCAGTGTCTGAGTAAGTGGTGTTGAGGGTTTGGGCTCTGCGCAAAGAGCTCTCTGTGAATCCCGTCAGGACCGGGAGGTAGCAGCGGTAGCAGAGCGGTCTCTTGTGCTGCAGGTCAGCCTGGCCTGAGCTAACTGCTCGGATAACGCAGGGAAAGTTCAGTCGGAGCAGGGTGCGCGGTCCTTTTTTTGGATTTTTTCCGCTGGTTCCTGTTGTTGCCGGTTAACCCAGGAAAAAATGCGCTTCTCGTATTTTATCCCTTACGGGCACGCCGTAGGGGCAGACCCTTTCACATTCAGGGCAGCTTATGCATGCGGATGCTGTCTGGGAAGGGCTGAGTCGGGAATAGGACTCTTTGGCTAAACCTGTTTTTCCGTATCCTTCATGATAAGCGAGGAAGCGCAGGATGGATGTGGTTTCTATATGGGAGGGGCAGCTCTTCCGACAGAGACCGCACATATGACAGTAGTTTTGAGAATTTTCCGCCACATGGCAGAAGAGGTTTCGTCTTTCTCCTTCTGTGAGGGACTTGCCGATCACTCCCAGGTCTTCTTCCAGTTGGTCAAACGTCAGCATCTCTATTACGACTGAAGAGATTTCCTTATTTTCGAGTGCCCACTTGAGCATGGCCTGATAAATCGTGGTCTCACCGGTCTTGTATTTTTCCAGGTTCTGTCTTCTCCCCCCGATTTTCAGGGTCTTCATGGCGATGATCCCGACATCTTTTGAATGGGCCAGTTTGATCAGGCGGCGGGTTCCGCTGGCTCCAAGGTAATCGTCATAGGTCTGGATTTCTTTTTCAGTCCTCTGGATGTCGAAGACGTTATACCCGAGCTGGACCATGTCGTAATGGCCGCACTCAACAGCTTTCTTCACAACCTCATGATGGTTGGAGTGGCAGGAAAGGCCTCTAAACCTGTATTTCCCCTGTTTTTTGAGCTTCTCGAAGGCATTGAGAACTCTTTCATCAACGAGGTTTTCTGGATTTGAAGCCCCATGAATCAAAAGAACATCCAGATAGTCTGTGTCGAGCCTTCGGAGGCTTCCCTCCACAGAGCTTATGATGGATTCTTCGCTCCAGTTCCGTCTGAGATGGAATTTCGTTCCCACGTGCACTTTATCCCTTCCCGCACGTTTGAGGAGCTGGCCGATTTGACGCTCGCTGTTGCCGTTCTGATAGGCATGGGATGTGTCGATGTAATTCACTCCTCTTTCGTACGCTTGATGAAGGATCGGCATCTCCGGCACCGGGCTTCCTCCCACTGAGATTTCGGAGATCTGCAGATTGGTTCTTCCCAGGCGGCGATAATACATCTGGCCTTTTTTCACTCTGGGACTCTGTTTTTCATCACCTGAAAGAAGCTTTGCAGGTGCCAGAGAGGCTGAAAAAGCCCCTAAAACACAGTTCCTGATAAAAGTTCGTCTTCCAGAAGATACATTGTGGTCTGGCGTGTCAATACTCATCATCAAGATCCTTTCGTTTAATCTTTCAAAAGGCTTAGCTCATTCAGCAGACTTCTTATGTTCTTTTTCCCTTTTTCATCCAGTGGAAGAAGCGGAAGCCGGGGAGGGCCGCCCGAATACCCGAGCATGTCGAGTGCGTACTTGATTCCCGGGATTCCGTGAACCTGGATGATGGCTTTATTGAGGAGCATCAGCTCAAGCTGGAGTTTGAGCGCTTCCTCGAGTTTTTTTTCTAGAAACAGGTTGTATAACCTGACGCAGTGATCCGGTGCGACTGAGGCTAAAGCCAGAATGCCTCCTTGAGCGCCGAGAAGAAGCCCCTGGAGAAAAAGTCCTCCCGCCCCAAGAAGAATGCTGAATTGAGGCGAAATGCGGGGGACGGCTTCTCCAACGGACGATAAATTCCCAGAGCTGTCCTTGATTCCCGCGATGTTATTATGCTTGGAGAGTTCGACCATAAGGTCGGAGTCGACTGAGATGCCTGTGAACCGCGGAATATTGTAAATGATCACAGGGATGTTGGACTTTTCCGCTATCGTGAGATAGTGAGCCATCAGAGCTTTCCGGTCTATCAGAGATCTGAAATAGCTGGGGGTCCGGACCAGAGCCGCGTCGATACCGAGTTCCGCCATCCTGTTTGTGAATGTGATAGTCGCTTTGGTGGACTCTCTGGCCGTGCCGACGATTATTTTTTTCCCTTGAGAAGTTGATTCTTTCGCCGCTTGAACGAGTTTTTCCGATTCGTCGTCAGAGAGATAGACGCTTTCTCCAGTGGAACCCAGGATGACGTAACCGGAAAGGCCGAACCGGTTGTATTTTTCGATGTTTGCCTTGAACCTTTGGGGGGATATCTCGTCTCCTGTGAAAGGAGTTGTCAAAGCGGCGAACACGCCCTTGAAATCAGAATGCATCTTCATCTCTCCTCAAGTCCGGCCGGGCCATAACAGGTCTTTTGTCTCCAAAATTGAAAATGGCACACACAATTTTTACTGATTTTCGATCTTCTTTAACTCGTCATCATCGAAACCGAAATAGTGTGCAATCTCGTGAATCACCACCTCTTGGACTTTCTGTTTTATTTCGTCTTCTGTGAAGCAGATCTTTTCTATGGGTTTCTGATAGATGGTTATCACATCAGGAGGCACGTTTCCGTAGAAGGGACCTCTGTGCTTGTACGGCACACCATGGTAATGCCCCAAGATCAGCTTGAAGGGTGAGCCTCCTAAACGATTGTAGACTTCTCTGGAAGGCTTCTCCTCGACGATGACCGTGATGTTTTCCAGACGTTCCTTAAAATTTTCTGGGAGTTCAGCCAGAGCCTCTTCGACGAGCTTCTCAAACTTTTCGCGTTCCATCAGGCATATGGCTCCTTGAGAATTTTCTCCTATTTTTCGATCCCTTTTCTTGCTTTGACGCCTTTTTTGTAATAATGCTTTTTCTCTTTCATTTCGGTGACAAGGTCCGCTTTCTTAAGGAATGAGGGCGGGGCATATCGTCCAGTCAGGATGACTTCAACATCGTCAGGCTTTTCGGCCAAGAAAGCCAGGATTTCCTTCTCCGATAAGAGCTTGAAGTAGACCGCGACATTGATCTCGTCCAGGATGACTATCCTGTATTTTGATGAAAGCATAGCCTCCCGGCATCTCTTCAGTCCTTTTCTGGCCTTTTGGATGTCTTCTTTGTCCGGGTCTTTTGTCACATGGATGAAGCCCTTTCGGCCGAATTGCTCGATGGTGATGTACGGAGAAAGACTCTTTGCAGAGAGAAGCTCTCCGTACAACTGGCCCTTGAGGAATTGCCCGATATAAACTTTCTGTTTATGTCCGGCTGCCCGGAAAGCCAGCCCCAGAGCAGCGGTAGTTTTTCCCTTCCCGTTTCCAGTGTAGACCTGGATGTATCCTCTTCGTTTTTTCTTCTCGTCCATCTTAACCACTATATTTTAAACCTTTTCCTGAGTCAATGACCATATCTGTCTAAAAAAAAAGCTCTGTATCAAATTTTCTTTTTATCGGAGGAGTTAGGTTTAAAAAATGAAAAAATTGACCATCATATACAGAAAATTGAGGCCTGACCGCCTGCTTCCAAGGAATTTTAAATTTATATGACTTGTGCTATAATCTGCGGCATGTTAGACCCGAAATATGTGTTAGAAAACGCTGATGTTATCATAAAAAAGACAAAGGCCCGGGGGCTGGATATCAGCCTCAACAACTTCAAGAAGCTCTATCGGGAAAAGAAAAATCACCTGACGAAATCTGAAAATTTGCGCTTTGAACGCAATAAGGCTTCCCAGCGCGTTGCCCAGATGAAAAGAGAAGGGAAGGACGCCTCGTCGATCATCTCGAAGATGAAAAAGGTCTCTGATGAGATAAAAAGCCTCGAAGAGAAGTTGAAGGAGACTGAGGAGGAGATGAATAAGGTTTTGCTGGCGATTCCGAATGTTCCTCATGAATCTGTTCCGGAAGGTCAGAGCTCAGATCAAAATGTCGAAGTGCGGAAATTCGGAAAAAAGCCGAAATTTTCTTTTCCGGTCAAAGCTCACTGGGAAATCGGGAAAGATCTTGGAATCCTTGATTTTGAGAAGGCGGCCAAGATTGCCGGCTCAAGGTTCGCGGTGTATTTTGGGGCCGGTGCAAAACTGGAGAGAGCATTGATCAATTTCATGCTGGATCTCCATACGGGGGAAAAGGATTACAAGGAAGTGATTCCCCCATTTATCGCGAACGAAAGGAGCTTGACCGGAACGGGAAACCTGCCGAAGTTCGAGAACGACCTTTTCAAGCTGCGCGGATATCATTGGTACATGATTCCCACGGCAGAGGTTCCTCTGACCAACCTGTACCAGGATGAAATCCTCGGGGGCGAGTCTCTTCCCAAGAGGTATGTGGCGTACACGCCGTGCTTCCGGCGGGAAGCAGGCTCCTACGGGAAAGATATACGAGGACTGATACGCCAGCATCAATTCAACAAGGTCGAGTTGATGAGTTTCACTCTGCCCGAGACGTCCTATGAAGAGCTCGAGAAAATGACCCTGGATGCTGAAGAGGTGTTGAAAAGACTTGGATTGCATTACCGCGTTGTCGTGCTCTGTACGGCGGATTTGGGTTTTGCGGGGGCCAAAACCTATGACCTTGAACTCTGGATGCCCTACCAGAAAAAGTACATGGAAATCTCATCCTGCACCAACTGCGAGGATTTTCAGGCAAGAAGAGCCAACATCCGGTTTAAAAGAGAAGGAAAATCCAAGACTGAATTTGTCCACACGCTGAACGGTTCAGGCGTGGCTCTGGGGAGGACTGTGAGTGCCATCCTGGAAAGCTTCCAGAATGAGGACGGCACGGTCACGATCCCGGAAGCCCTGCGGACTTATATGGACGGCCTCGAGAAGATAGGCTGAAAAAGTGACCCACAACTGACATACAGAAGGTTATTCAGAGAAAATAAGCACATATCCGGAGGGATGGCCGAGTGGCTTAAGGCGGCGGTCTTGAAAATCGCTTCCCGGGCAACCGGGACGGGGGTTCGAATCCCTCTCCCTCCGCCAGCCCCACACAACAGGAGATCCCATCCAAACGATATTTTAATTCTGTCCGGAAAAATGATAGAATAGCTTCAGACTCTGACTCGTAAGCGGAGAGGTGCTGGAGTGGCTGATCAGGGTCGCCTGCTAAGCGACTGTCTCGGTTAATGCCGGGACCGTGGGTTCGAATCCCACCCTCTCCGCCATCGAATTTCCCCATTAGAAGGCCCTTAATATCTTTGCTCGAGAAATTTTATGATTTTTGCACTTCCTGAGGGAAAAGGATAGCTCCGCATTCCTCGGAGAGTTACCCAGCGGTGATGGTTCTTAGTCATGAGGGGTGCATTTTTTAGCCTGCATTCATAGGCATACAGGGTTACTTGGAATTGAGTATAGGAATGCCGGACTCTGATCAGGAGATTTTCGGATTGGACTTCTGCCTTGAGCTCCTCTTTTATCTCTCGATGAAGAGCCTCTTCTAGTGTCTCCTCTTGTTTTCTTTTTCCTCCAGGGAATTCCCAGAGGTCAGCCAGGAGTCCTTCGGAGGGTCTTTTTTGAATGAGGAATCTTCCGTTTTTTCGGATTATGGCCACAACTGTTTCAATCTTTCGATAATTCCTTTTTTTGGGGAGAGGAATGACCTCCTGTTGACCGTCTTTATACGCCTGGCAGTGATCACTGAGAGGGCAGAGAAGGCAGGAGGGATTTTTAGGCCGGCAAACCAGGGCTCCCAGCTCCATCATGGCCTGGTTAAAGATCCCGGGCCTTTTGTGCGGGAAGTGAGGAGTGAGAAAATCGAGTAAGGCTTTGTCTTTTTGAGGGTTGGCTTCACTGCGTACGCCTTTCAGCCTCATGAGAATTCTACGCACGTTGGCGTCTACAACCGGAAACGGTTTGTTAAAGGCCAGGCTGAGAACCGCAGCCGTAATGTAAGGGCCGAATCCAGGGAGTTTGTTCAATTCCTTGTAGTCCTGGGGAAGTTGTCCGTTGAATTTCTCCATAATAATCTTTGAAGCACTATGGAGATTTTTCGCTCTCTGGTAATATCCCAAGCCCTGCCAGGCTTTGAGAACTCTTCTGAGCGGAGCTAGACTGAGGCTCTGAATATCCGGAAAGGTTTGGATCCATTCCAGATAATAGGGAAGTACGGCTTGGACGGTTGTCTGCTGGAGCATGACCTCAGAAACCCAGATCGTGTAGGGATTACGGTCCTTTCTCCATGGAAGATTTCTGTGATGCCGTTTGTACCAGAGCAACAATTTTCTCTGGAATGAGGATGTGCCTGTGTTTAGACCTTCCATTTATGTGCAGACAGCGTTCTCCCTTCGTTTTTTTAATGCCTGGGCATTACACAAGAGGTTCATACGTCAATAATTCCTCATTGATCGATGCGCAAGACCGTTTTAGCACGATTGACTATCCTTTGGCAAAGCAAAGTTCTAAACTCTTCTTGACATCGGTATTTGAGTATTATATTTTTCTTAATGAATTCTAGAGAAAAAGCTGAAGTGCGCGGTGTTATAGCCATCCGGGAGTTCAGCTTGAAGGAGAGGCGGAGCCCGTTCCTGCGCACCTGGGATTAATTCAAACCAAAAACTCTTCAACTGGAGAGATGGAAGTGATAGTCTTCACCGATGAGATGATGAATTCGGAATTCACCCCTCAAATCCTCCTTACCGATGATTGACACTGTTCGCGTCATTTGCAATCATAGAACGCAACTGGGCTGTGTGTGTTTGAATTATTGATAATACCGACTAGGTCAAAATGAAGAAAATAGGCAAATACGAAATCCAGAGCATACTGGGAAAGGGAGCCATGGGGATTGTCTACAAAGCTCTTGATCCCGATATCAACCGCCAAGTGGCCATCAAGACCATTCGTTTCGATTTATCCTCGGAAGAGACTGATACCGAAGAAATTATGCAGAGGTTCATGAGAGAAGCTCAGGCCGCGGGAAAACTGACTCACCCCAATATCATCACGATCTTTGATGTGGGAAGAGAGCAGGACCTGACCTATATCGTTATGCAGTTTATCGAGGGTCCGAGTATCCAGAGGCTCATCGCCAAAGGCGAGAAATTTTCTATCCCAGAAATCACCAAGCTCATGGAGTCGGTCTGCAGTGCTCTGGATTATGCCCATCAGAATGGGATCGTCCATCGGGATATTAAACCTGGAAATATTCTGTTGGATAACAATAAAAAACCGTATATCTGTGATTTCGGTGTGGCGCGCGTTGACACTTCGACCTTAACGCAATCGGGAACAGCCGTGGGAACTCCGAGCTACATGTCTCCTGAACAGGTCATGGGAAAGAAGGTAGACAAGCGCTCGGATATATTCTCTGTGGGATGTATCCTGTATGAAATTTTAACGGGAAGACGGCCTTTTGAAGCCGAGAGTATCACGACTGTTATTTATAAGATCATCAACGAAGAGCCTCCGGCCATCAGTGAGCTCAAAAAAGGGCTCCCGGCTGGATTTGGGAAGATCATCGCCAAAGCTTTAGCCAAGGACCCGAACAACCGCTACCAGAATTGCATTCAGCTTGCCGAGGATTTGCGTAACCTAGATAAACTGTCCGATAAAACCATAGCCGTTACCGTGACCAAAGAAGCTCAAATCCCTGAAATCGAGGAAAAAGAAGAGGAAAAAGAGGAAGAAAAGAAAGTTGAAGAAAAGAAGAAAAGCAGATTGGGACTCATCCTCGGGATCACCATACCTTCTGTTTTGATCATCGCGGCGGGTGGAGCTTATTTTTACAATGAGCAAACCGGGAAATTGCCTTTTGTGACAGAGGTTGTCCAGAAAGTAGCTGGAATGCTGGGCGCATCGCCGAGCAGAGCAGACCCTGGGGTGAAGCTCACCATAGAAGAGAAATTGATCATGGCCCAAGAAAATTTAGAAAAAGGAAATTATGCGGAAACCATCCGTCTGGCTGAAGAAGTTTTGGCTGAAGATGCGGGCAACATGGCTGCTGAAGACTACAAGGAAAAAGCCCGGAAACAGTTGGAGATGGCAGGGGGGCAGCCCGGTCAGAAAGTTGAACCGAAACCACCCCCTGATTCTGAGGTCGTGGTTACCGACCCCAAAGTGCTTGCGCTCAACAGCATCAAACAGAGTTTTGAAAAAGGGGACTACGACGAGACGGTCAAACTGGCTGATGCTTTTCTTGCCGAGAATCCGGGTGATTCAACAGCTATGGATTATAAGAATAGAGCAGAAACCCAAATAACGATCGGAAGCATGCTCCAGACAGGAATCAATCACTTCAACAACAAAAGATATGAACAGTGCAAACGGGAAATGGATAAAATATTAAAACTGGAATCAAGCCACAAAGAAGCCAAGACATACTGGAACAGGGCGGATCAGGCTATTTTCGAGATCGGCGCGCGAAGGGATATCGCTCGAGTTGTGGAAAGTATAAGGAAGGCTGAGCAGGATAAGGAGCTCCCGGCGATTCTTTACTATATCGGATCTGCAAATCTCAGAAATCAGAAACAATTAGACGCAACAGAAATTTTTAATAATTACGACAATATTCAATCTTATAACGAGAATATAACAATAAAATTCCAGGATAGAACACACGTAGAAGTGAAATTTTATAATTTATCCACGGCTGACAACAAGTATACAGCTCAACGAGAAAAGATTTACGAAGGAAACATCACTTGGACGATTGAAAGACAAGGGAAGAACTGGAAAATAATCAAAGAAGACAGACAATAGTAGTACTCGGCATATTAGCCGTTTTTAAAAGAATCACTGCCTATAAGAGGAGGGAAAGGATGGTACAGAAGAAACTCAGAATAGGCATAACCTTAACCAGAGTGTTTCTCCTGTTTTTTCTCGTTGGTGTTCTGGTGGCCGCCCCTGTTAAGATTAAAGTCAAGCTGGACAACGCGAGCATCAAAGCCACCAAAGCCATCGCAGGAAGGACTCTTGCCCGGGTTCCTTTGAATACTATACTGGATGGGCAGAGGGAGGGATCCTGGTACAGAGTCAGCTATCAAGGAGCCTCCGGATACATCCATTCGATGAATGTTGAAGAGGTCACGGGAGCCGTGGCTGGAGGACCGGGCATGGAAACAAAGACTCAGCCAGAAATCGTTGCTGAGATCGGTGTTAAAATGAATGAGAGCACGAAGAAGATCAGCCAGGAGAAAAAGTATGATGAAGCCATTGATTCTCTCTGGCCCTTGGTTGCCAAAGCTTTCACGGTCATAGACAAGAGAAAAGAGAAAGAATTGGCGACTGAGATCTTCTACTGGATGGGAGTGGCTCACGCCAGCAAGGGAGATTCGCTGTCGGCCTTGAGAGAATTCAGGAATATGTATGAAGTGGATTACAGTTATGCAAAGACAATTGTCCGTTTGAATCCAGACCCGAGGATCGTGACTCTCACTGACCAGGCTGACAAAGAATTCAGGGGATTGATCACAGAATATTCGCTCGAGATCTCAACCGACCCGAAAGAAGCGAAGATAACGATCAACGGGAACGAAATCGGTTTGTCTCCTGAAATTTACAGGACCACATCACCAGAGGTGGTTTTAGAGATAGAAAAAGAAGGTTATAAGCCTGTCCGGGACGAGTTTTTCATCACTCACACTCCGTTTGAAAAAAATTATACTCTCGAGAGAGCCGGAAGAGACCTTGACATCAAATCTAATCCCGTCGGTGCTCGAGTATTCATGGATGGTCAAGATATGAATGCCGCGACAAACTGTGTGTTGCAGGCTGTAGCGTTCGGTAAGCACAGAGTCAGGATTGTCAAAGAAAATTATGCAGAGTGGGAAGGAGAGGTGAATATCCCGATTGGAGAGGGAGCTTTTTCTCTCTCGGTTTCGTTAACTCCGGTCAATTACAAGTTCATTCACAAATGGGGAAGTGCTGTGAGTCAAATCTTCAAGGATGCCGCGGGCGTAGCTGTGGACAGCGAGAACAATGTGTATATCGCAAACGAAGGGGCAAGGCAAATACAGAAAATCACTTCGGATTGGAAATTCGATAATGCCTGGGGCGGAGGAGGCAAAGATGCAAAGGCCATTCGGAGCCCTGGGGGCATTGCCATCGATAAGCAGGGAAATATCTTTGTGACGGATGTCAAAAATAATTGCGTGTTTAAGTTTGATAAAGCGGGGAAGTACAAGCTCAAATGGGGTGCACTCGGACAGCAGAACCATCAATTCTCTGAGCCAAAAGGTATCGCCACGGACAGCAAAGGCAATGTGTATGTCGTTGATTATGGGAATAACCGTGTCAAAAAATACGGGAACGGAGCGAAGTTATTGAGAATATGGGGACGGCGCGGCGCTGCTGATGGAGAATTCTACCTGCCGACTGCGGTGGCCGTGAATTCTAAAGACGAGGTCTTTGTACTGGATAGGAATCGAGTGCAGAAGTTCACGAATGACGGACGATTCCTCGCAAAGTGGGGAAGAGTGGGCACATCCGACGGCGCATTCAAGAGTGCCCAGGGAATGTTCATAGATAAAGACGATTTTGTGTATATTGCTGATTCGGGCAACAACAGAATTCTGAAATTCGATGAAAACGGTAAACAGATCGCAAAATGGGGAAGCACCGGGACCGGAGAAGGCCAGATGATGAGTCCAATCTCTATCGCTGTGGATGCCCGGGGGTATGTGTATATTGTCGAAAAAGACAACAACAGAGTTCAGCTGTTCGGAGTCGTGACCGAATAAAGCAAAAATCCAGTTCTCAGAATAAACCAGTTATTTTTGCACAAAAGTCCTCACCTTATACCGGGCTCAAAAATCAATTGTAACGCTCAGGCATCCAATCCAATGAGTCCGCTCGCTCTGTAAAACCGCATCTTTTAAGGTTCTATCCAGAAGCGCCATGTACTGTCCACGGGCTGCAAGAGAGACTGAATCCGTCATCTTTAAGGTCAGGTCTGCGGTCAAGAGGATGTCTATGAATGAGGGATCAGAGACGCTGAAATATCCGCGGTTATACCGGGCATCACCGTAACCTCCAGAAATCGCCATTTCCAGGCTTAAACGGGAGAGGAGGGGGATATCAGATGCGATTTTCCCAGATAAATAGAATCCATCAATTTCATCAAAATCGTAAAAGATGCCGAGCCAAAAGGCCAGCGGAAAGGCTTTAAGCGCATATCCTGCGGTAATGAACATTTCTGTTGTGGCTCCGGAGGCTGTATTGGGAAACATATAATGAATGATCCCGGTATCAAGCCTGAGAGAACCAGAGGAGAGTGAGTAGAAGGCGGTCAGGTCGATTTCAGAAAATTTGTTTTTCGTTCCGTATACATCGGTAAAATCATAATTTCCCCATATGTTGAACGCAAGGGAGCCGGTCCCGCCTGTGGCGTTGGTGACGGTCACAGAGGGTTGGAACACGGGATCGTCATTGATGACAAGCCCGCGCCAGACATAGTCTGTGCAGAAATCGAATGAGGCGTTGACTTCGATCTTTTCTGTGGAAAAGGCAGCCGAGGGCGCAGAGAGGGATGAAATGAACAACAGAGCGGATAGAAGAAAGAATTTCTGTATACACAGGGACAGTCGATTCTTTGTTCTGTAGGGTCTCACTTGTTTTCTATCTCTCTTGCTTGCGGCAGGAAGGTCGTTTTTGAGCAGGGATGGCTTCTGTGTTTTAAGCCAAAAAGCTTATAGCACAGGATATCTTCATTGTCAAAAACGTTTCGCTTTATCTCGGTACTTTCGGTGGTGTATACTGAGCGACACAGTGAGATGTTTTAACTCTCCAAACTCAAGAAGGATGCGATTCCTCTTTATCTCTTTCGTGCCGGTCATCATCACGCAGGAGAAACGGAGTGGAGAGTTCAGTTTCTTAAAAGGGAGGAAAGAATGAAGAAAGCGATCCTTCTGGGCGTGGCCGTTCTGTTTATTTTACCCTCGTCCTTTTATGGGGCGGTGACAGTCCGTGAGATTGAAATGAAGATTCCCACGTACCGTTCAGGACCCGATGACCCAAGCCCTCCACTCTGGAATTCGAGAGCCTATCCTTATCCGATGCAGACGGATATCACTCGAGATAAGATTGTTCAGATTCACAGAGTCGTCGAGATGGAGAACGACTACATCAAGCTCTTGATTCTGCCCGACATCGGAGGAAGAATTTTGGCGGCCCTCGACAAGACAAACAATAACTTCGACTTCATTTATCATAATCATGTCATAAAGCCAGGTCTTGTTGCGCTAAGAGGAGCCTGGCTTTCCGGCGGTATCGAATGGAATTTCCCGACTCTGGGACATACGGTGAACACTTTTTCGCCCGTGAACCACAAAATCTTGAATAATAAGGATGGGAGCGTGACATGCGTTGTCGGAACTGAGGAATGGGTGAGAAGAATGAAGTGGGAAGTGTTCATCACTCTGTATCCAGACAGGTCTCATTTCAAGACCAAGATCAGGCTATACAACCGAACGCTGACTCACAATAACGGCTATTTCTGGGTCAATGCCGCTGCGCATGCCTGGCTGGATACGAGAGTCATATTTCCTCCGACCGATCACACTTTTGCGGGAGGCCGGAGGAATCCCAGATCCTGGCCTGTGTATGAGGGAAGGGACGTCTCCTGGTACAAGAATACTCCTTATGCCCATGATTATTTTTGCGGGACTCCAGGCGATTTCAATGGCGCGTACAATTATGAAAAAGACAACGGGACTGCCCATTACGCTTCCCGGTTTGAGAGCCCGGGGAAAAAGTTCTGGACCTGGGGCACAGCGCCCAGCGGAACGATCTGGGAGGACCTTCTCACAGATGAAGACGGCCAGTACATCGAAATTCAGGCCGGAAGGCTTCCCACTCAGGGAGACACCTGGATTTTCGAGCCTCATCTTGTCGAGGAATGGGATGAATGGTGGTATCCCTTAAAAAGGATGCGTGGTTTTGTGAAAGCCAATCCAGACGCGGCCGTGAACCTTGAAATAGGAAAGGGTCAGGTCTTCATGGCTCTGAATACGACCAGAATCTTCCGGAATGCAGAGATCCGGCTGCATCGCGGGAGTGATCTCATCTTTTCGGAAAAACTGGATATTTCGCCCGAAGGATTCTACACAAAGAATATGAAGAGAGATGATAACGCAGGAGTGTTCAGGCTTGAGCTTCTGGATGAAACGGGCCGGAAAATCATCGATTATTCAACTGAGAAGCCTGAAATCCCAGCTCCTGAGCTCCAGCCGCATTTTCCGGATGATGCGCCCCAGTCCGCGGAAGTGGCTTTTCTCAAAGGATATTATTCTCTCAAACACTGGAATCTTGAAGCGGCTATCCGTCACTTCAAAGAAGCACTGGGAATGGATTCCGAGCTGACACCGGCCATGAGATGGTTGGGCATCCTCCATTACAAGATCGGGAAGACCGAAGAGGCACTCAGTCTTTTTGAAAGTGTCATTCAAAGAGATGAAGATGATCATACGGCGCGTTACTATAGGGCGTTATCCAAAAAAAGACTCGGGATCGAACAGCGCTTGAAAGAAGATCTCCACATGGTCTCGAGAAGAGCCGAATACAGGCATGTGGCACCGTACGTTGTCGCGGCCGTGGAGTTGGAAGAGAAAGAGTATTTGAACGCGAGAGGTGCGCTGAAAAAAGCGATCAGAAATAATCCGGATGATATTAAAGCGAAAGTCATGCTCGCGGCCGTGGACAGGCATCTTGGGAATACAAAAGAAGCGGAGCGATTTCTCGATCACGCTTTGAGAGAGGACCCGATTTCTCCTTTGATCCTGATCGAAAAAGTCCTGTTGACTGGAGAAGATGATACTGGGCCTTTACCCGACGATCCGGAATACTTCCTTGAGGCGGCCGCGGATTACATGGAGATGAATCTGATGGAGGATGCGGTTCGTGTTCTTGAATATTACTTGAAGAGAGAGAAGCCAAGAGAATATGCTCTCGTGTATTACTATCTCGGATATCTAAAGGACAGGCTGGATGATAAAGAAGAGGCTGAGAAATATTTCAAGAAAGCCTTTGCAAGCAGCCCAGATTTTGTGTTCCCTTTCAGAGTCGAGACCGAGAGCGTCCTCAAACTCGCTTTAGAATATAACCGCTCGGATTGGAAGGCGCACTATTATCTCGGGAACTTTCTTGCTGCAAAGTACAGGTGGAAGGAAGGACTGGAAAGCTATGAAAAAGCCGCCCGGTTTTCTCCCGGATTTCCTGTTCTTTACAGGAATCTTGGAGAGATTTACTGGAAGAAACTTCGGGATTTTCAAAAGGCCGAAAAGATGTTCGAGAAGGCGGTGTCTTTTTCATCGAACGATTTCCGGCTGTATGTGGCTCTGGATGAACTGTATGCGATTAACGGAAAACATTCTGAGAGGGAAAAACTTTATGCAGAATCTCCTCCTCAGATCAAGGGGAACTTCAACTACGTGATCAAAAGAGCGCAGTACTACACGGACACGGACCAACCCACCCAGGCACTGGAAATCCTGAGGGCCCATGAGTTTCTCCCCTGGGAAGGATGGACCAGAGCGAGAGGAGTGTACGTGCTTGCCCTTTTAAAAAGGGCCCGTTCCTATAGAGAGGCCAAAAAATACCAAAAGGCACTCAATGATTACATCGCGGCGATGGAGTATCCGAAGAATTTGGGAACAGGGAGGCCGGCATTTCCTGTCTTCATCAGAGAAAATTACTATATCGGATTATGTTATAGGGGATTGGGGAAGGAAGATCTTGCAGAAAAACATTTCAGGGAAGCGGGGATACAGAAAACAGGGGTTGCGTCCGTAAATACCTATTATAGAGCATTAGCATTGAGAGCGCTTGGAAAGGAAAAAGAGGCAGAAACAGTGTTCGCTGGAATGAAGGATTGGTGCGAGAACCTGATCCACCGAAACCGAAGAGCCGGACCACAGCATTATCTCTGGGCCTCGATGGCCTGCCATGCTCTCGGGAATGATACAAGAGCCAGGGAGTACATCCGCAAGGCGATAAAGTTGAATCCGCCGTATCGATGGGCGGCATTTTTCGCGCACGAAAGCGGCCTTTTCAGGTGAATTTTTTTAGCATTTGACATCAATATTTCTTTTGTATAAATTGTATGAATTAAGATAAAAACCTGCGGTGGAAAAGTAGAAAATTTTGTAAGTAATCTTACAGAAGAAAAGAATCCGCGCATGAAAACCTTAAAGATAAAAAGTGAATTGTCTGAGCTGGACAGAATGAGGAGTTTTTTAAAAGAATACCTGGATGGATTGAAGATATCAGATAAAGACTATTTCAAGATTGAGCTTGCGCTCCTGGAAATATGCGTGAATATCATGAGGTACGCCTACCCTCAAAGCAACGGCGATATCCAGATCAAAATCTGGCAGGATCAGGGGAAGATGTTTTTTGAGATAAGAGACAGTGGTGTTCCGTTTGATCCTCGAAAATTGAAAGAGCCGGATATAGAAGAAAGCATCAAAAAGGAACAAACGGGGGGATTAGGAGTTTACCTCTCCCGTTCGCTAGTGGATGGTTTTGATTATAAGAGGGAAAACGACCAGAACGTCCTCACCATATCTAAGAATATCAAAAGAGCTGAGGCTTCTCTTTAATCGTATAAAACGGCATCCTCTCCCAGTTTGGAAATCCGGTCATCAATCCATTGGATGATCAGGTCTCTTCGAATGAGTGTGGCCTCGATTTCTTTATCTGTCAGGTATTCTCCAACGACTTCCCTGACCACTTCAGGAGTCATTGCCCGCAATTTTTCGACCAAAGCGCGTGGCAGCTGCTTCATGAGCCTTGCGCCTTCCTTATACTTTTCGTCGTAAATCAGATTTTTGGTGAATTTCTTGGAGGTCCGGAAGCTGCGGGAATGGTCGATCAGGATCATCCGCCAGTCCTCCATGATGAGATACTGATTCTGGTGCCTGTCCTCGTTGGCGATCAGGTTGTCAAAAGCGCGCTGCAGGTAGAGCGCTCTGTTCCAGGGAAAGACTTTATAAGATGGAGTTTTGATCTTTTTTTCGTATTTTTCTTTCAGGCTCATTTCGGCGTCGATCCAGAGCTGGATAGAACCTCGGTTCCCGCGGAATCTTCTCTCCACAGTGGGAGGGACCATATTCAGTCCCAAATACTTGTCTAACCGGTACGCGGCGATTTCCCATCTCCAGTTTTCTAAAAAGCCTTTCATCCGGCCTTCCGGATTTTTCCACAATGCCTGATTTTGGATTCCGTCTTTTTCCAGCTTGAGAACCCAGGGACTGGTCACGGCTTCCCGACTTCGCATCTGCTCCTGTTCGATAATTTCTGCCTCCTTCAGAAATTTTTCCCATTTCTCCCTTTCAGCCACTTCTTCTTCTGTGAACTGGGCGGCGAGTGGATTGCTGAATCCCAAGATTACGATTAAAATGGAAAGAATAAGAATCCCTTTTTTCATTTTTCTGATCTCCTTTCGATAAATTTTCGGTTGAATTTATTTCTTTTCTTTTTCTTCGTATTCTTCCTGATCAAGTTTCAATACAAGACCTTATCTTCGCCCTGTTCTCGAATCATCTCCTGGATCTCTTTCAACAGCAGGTCCTTTCTGATGAGAATGGCTTTGATCTCTTTTTTCTTAAGACAGGGCCTAAGTGTCTGCATAAGATTATCGGAGTTCAAAGCCTTGACTTTTTCCACGAATGTGCGCGGAAGCCGCCTGAACAGCAGTGCGCCCTTGATCCCGTTTTTTCCGTAAACAAGCTGCTTTGTGAATTTTTGAGTGCTTCGGAAAGCCCGGGAATGGTCGATCAGAATAATGCGCCACTCCGTGTTGAACAGAATGTTCTGTTGAGTCCGATCATCATTCGCGATCAAGCAGTCAAACGCGCGTGTGATGTATTTCATGTTGTTTCGGTTATCTCTTTTCTCTTTTGGAATCCTGATATTCTCCTCCATGACATCGAGCTCGCTGTAGAGCTTGTCGATTCCGAGCTGCAGGGATCCTTTTTTCCCGTTAAATTCTCTCTCCACGGTCGGGGGGATCATGTTGAGGTCGAGAAGCTTATCCATCTCGTAGGCAGCGATCTCATACTGCCACCCTTCAAGGAAGCCCTGTTGCATTCCCTTTGGATTTTTCCAGAGGCCTTTTCGGACGACGTCTCCTTTTTTCAACGTGAGCCAGATCGGTTTTGTCACGCCTTCACCCACATCTTTGTATTCAATGATCTCTGCCGTCTTGAGGAATTCTTCCCACTGGGGCCTTTCGTTGACTTCAGCCGGTGAGAACTGTCCGTTCACCCCAGAGATCTGTATGCTGAGAAGGAATAGAAAAAGCACCAGTAAGGTCTTTGTCCTCATTTTATGTCTCTTCTCCTTTTCCATTTTTCTCCCCTGAGATTGTGTTTTTAATATAGAATCATTTAGAAAAAAAATCAAACCCAAAAGTCATTTCGGTTGACACAACTTTAGTGAACAGTGATAATTTTTTCATAAAACTGAATGAATGAATTCAGAACTGGTGATGCGTTATCGTTTATAAAGATTCGATTCGTAATGCGAGGATTATGATGAAAATTCGGTCATTTTTAATGAGTGCATTATTATTAACTGTCTTTTTTGTTTTGTATTATTCCTGCAATCCAGCAAAGAGATCGCCGACAATTGCCTTTCCGTACTTGTGGCTGGATGAGCCAGGATTTGGAGGAGATATAGACCAGCAGGGCATTGTCGAGCCATCGGGCATCTGTTTTCATCCGTTCAGGAAGACGTTGTTTGTGGTGAGTGATGAGGGAGAGCTCTTCGAGATTGAGACGGATGGGACGCCGGTGGACAGTGTCGAGATCCCTCCGGGAGGATTGGATTTAGAAGATGTGACGGTTCATCCAGAGACAGGGTTTTTGTACTTGGTGGTCGAAGGAGATGACATCATTCTCGAGTATGATCCGGATACAAAGAAAGTCATACGGACGTTTCCCGTAAACAGAGAATACCAGGGAAATGCAAATTTTCTCCAAAAACAGGAAGAAGAAGAATTTGATAACGGCATCGAGTCCATCACGTTTGTCCCGGATGAGGAGCATCCGGAGGGGGGGACGTTCTATATGGGTAACCAGTATGATCCTTCCTGCATCATGGAGGTCTTTATTCCCCTAAAATCCAGTCAAGCGAAAACAGCCGAGGCGCGGATTCTCCGGGTTTTGCCGTTTGATATCAAAGATCCCGCAGCCATGTATTATGACCCAAAAACAGGTCTGCTCAACGTCGTCAACGATGCGGATAATATATTCGTGGAGCTCACTCTGGACGGCAAAATGGTCAAAGAATACGCCTTTCTCGGGAATGACCAGGAAGGGATCGCATGGGATGAGGAGGGCTACCTGTACATCGCCCAGGATATCGGAGGAATCATCCACGTCAAAGATTTAAGATAAGAGAATATTTCAGAGATGAATATGTAATTTTTGCCTTTTATTCCACCTGATATTCTGCTTTTTGTGCGGATAGTCTTTTATGTTCTCGTCTTATTAAAAAACAAAAGATTATCCAGATTACTGCTGCAACAACATTGACTCTTGCAAAGTTTTCGTTGCGGAAGTTGAGATATGTCGTGCCGATAAATACAGTCAAAGCGACCAATACATCACCTGTTCGCACAAAAAAAGTATCTATGGCTGCCTTGGCTTTGTATTTAGCCTCCCTTGAAGTGATAAGAAAAAGGGCTCCCTTGGTTGTGTTCATGAGGGAGTAATCCGTACTATTTTCCAGAGTTTTGGTCCACCTGACTACAGCAAAAGATGCTCCGAGGCCGATTAAAAAGTATCCTCCGAGGGCGATGAAAGGTAGGAAGAGAACCGCTCCTCTGACACCAAACCATTTGAAAATCCGTGAAACAAGGAATAGCTGGATCAACATGCCCAGAAGATTGACAATCTCATTAAAACCGGATTCTATTTTAGTGAAATATCGTACAGTTGCTTCTTCTGAATCCTCAATTTCTCCGGCTAATCGAGCTTCATTAGCTGACTGTTTCCATACATCAGATCTAATGTATTCCCCAGTGGTGTTAACGTAATTGAGCATCAGAATCATAAAAGCAACAAAAATGAGGTAGCGGCTTTTTAGGATCAAGCGGAATCCCCCGCCTTTTTGGAGTGGTTTTTCCTGGGTTTTTTCTCCAACCTCGCTTTCAACAATACGAGCCGATGCCTTTTGTCTGATTCTTTTAACCTCTCTTTTATGGATAATAATCGTTAAGACAATGGAAATTACTAAGATAGCACCAGCCAGAAGCATAAATTGATAAACACTCAGTGGCCCCTCTGGCTGCACGAGATTTTTAGTTACCTTTGCTCCAAGATAAGCACCTAAGCTTTGTCCTATCATGATTATCGGGAATAAGCGTTTTCCTGCTTGTTCTGTATATATATCGTTGGAAAATCCCCAAAATTGGGCGACAACAAAAACACCAAAAATTCCTAGCCAAATCCAAAAAACAACGCCTAGAATACTCAATGGAGTATTAAAAATTCCTAAAATATAAAAAAGCACTAAATTCGAGATAAAGAAGGAGGTTACAGAGACTATTAAAACGTTGCGTGGAATTTTAGAAGAGAGAAAGCTGAATATCTTTATAACGAAAATAAGCAGAATGGCCACAGCTGCATAAAGATACGCTTCTTGAGAGGCTTCGTATTTTGTTAAGATTAGTCCTTTTCTGAGTGGTTTCAGAATAGAATAAGCGCCCATAATCAGAAATATATTGAGTAACAAAAAAAAGACTGTCAGGCCTTCACCTGGATGGATGACTGTGAAGAGCCTAAAAATTTTATAAATGAATCCAGACGGTTTTTCTTCAGCTGTCATCATTTTTTCTTTTGCCAAAGGCTGCTCTGAATTCCCCGTCTAGACTTTCTGATATGCTTCGTTTTTTTATTTATCTTATGCGCATCTTTATTCTTGAGCTATTGAGGCTGGACATAATTATTTCGCTTGTTGTTCTATTCCTTTTGCTGATAGTTTTTTATGCTCTTTCATGACGAGAAAACAAATTACAATCATGATGCCAATCAAAAGGACGTTGAATGTCGCAAATCCTTCGGTCTTGAGTGCCAAATAAGTGGTTCCGAGGAAAACGAGTATGGCAGATAAAACATCGCCACTTCGGTGAAAGAAAGTGTCGATAGCTGCCTTGGCTTTGTATTTTTCTTCTCGTGAAGTGATGAGAAAGAGAGAATGGCGGGTGGTATTCATGAGCGAATAATCTGTTCCGTTTTCAGCCACTTTAACCCAATGGACCATCATCAGAGAGGCTCCGAGAGCGATGAGAAAATATCCGCCGAGAGCAATGAAAGGAAGGAAGAGAAGGGCAATCCTGACGCCAAACCACTTGAAGATTCGAGAGACAAGAAAAAGCTGGATGAACATCGCAACAAGATTAAAATATTTCATGAATCCAGCATAAAACTGGCCGATGAATTCCTCTAAAGTTAATCCTCCTGTTTGGCCAGCTTCCACAGCTTCTACTCCGACGCGTTTGACAAATTCCCCTAATATATATTCGCCATTCGTGTTAATAAAATTCAAGAGCAAAACAAGAAAGGCAATGTAGAGAAGATAACGTTTTTTGAAAAGAAGCTGAAATCCACCTCCTTTTTCAAGCGGTTTGACCTGCTCTTTTTTTTCTGATTTTTCCTGGCTGATTTTTGCTTCCGCATAATCTGATCGTTTTGATTCTCTATTGTGAATAATCCAAGTCAATAATATGCATATTCCAAGGACTGCTCCTGCCACAAGCATCATTTGGTACAGGCCCAGGGGCACCACGAGCCGTTCCGCAATCGCGCTTCCAGAAAAAGCTCCGAAGGTTGCACCAAAAGCGACTAAAGGAAACAGTCTTTTTCCTGCCTCAGGCGTGTAGAGATCATTGGCAAAACCCCAGAATTGGGCCACTACCATGACGTTGAATATTCCCACCCAAATGAAAAAGATAATACCCATGGTGCCGAGATCAATCCCACTGTAAGACAATCCAAAAAAGATGACTAAGTTAGAAATAAAAAAGAGAGTCACCCATGTGATTAACTTCTGACGCGGGAACTTGGACGCGATGCCGCTGAATGCTTTAACCACAAAAACAAGCAAGACGGCAATGGCGGCAGAAAGATAGCTTTTCATTTCTGCCCCTTTTCCGGCTAAAATGAGGGCTTCTCTCACAGGTTTTATGATGTAATAAGCTGCCAGAAGAAGAAAGACGTTGAACATCAAAAGAAAAGCCGTGAGAGCTTCACCAGGATGGATGACTGTGAAAAGTCTGAGAATTTTGTATCCTATTCCTCCCGATTTGGCTCCAGATGCAAGCGCGACTCGAGGATTATCATTATTCATTGAATCCCCTCCTTTTTTCTTGAATGCAATGGTTATGCAAATCCCTTTTTCTTGGCCTGGAATACTTTGCTTTTAAGGTGGGTTGAGTTGAGATGGTAATAGACTCCAACCAAAGCGTTTGGAATAAATTTATCAGCACTATATTTAAATCGAGAAGGGATGTCAACCATCAAAGGAACAAAATCTGCGCCGATTTTTTCCACTATTCCTGTGAATATCCTTGTTGAAAAATGCAGGGTGGGGCATTTTAAAAAATTGATTTTTTTACAATTCCGGGAAGTTGCACAATTTTTGGTCACCTGATTTTTGCTGTGAAATGAGTCCTAAAATGACGGGCAGCTACGGGTCAGAATGAGGGTTTTAATGCTGATAAAAGAAGGTGTGGCATTAAAAAAGGACTGCGGCTTCCCCTTTTTCTTCGATCAGTTTTTGAATCGTTTCAATAATCAGTTTTTTCCGTCCCAGCAACGCATCAATCTCGTCTTTATTCAGATATTTTTTCAATTTTGATTTTATCTTTTTGTCTTCTATTTTCTGCAAGTTCTGGTAGAGCTTCCTCGAGCAGCGAGTGATTTCGCATCCTTCGATGAGCTTCGGCAAAGGTTTGAAAGCCTCGGAGAAATCGACTCTCCAGACCTTCCATTCGTCTGTAATTAAAATATCCTGAAGGTCGGATTGCTGGCAGAGTGATGTGTCATAGACGAGATACTCGAATATTTTAATTTCCTCGAGCGTATTAAAGAAACTCTCAGGATCGGGGGGCGCGATTTTTTTTAGCCGGCGTTCTCCTTCATCCCAAAGAAGACTGACTAATATTTGAAGCGAGCCCTTTCTCCCACCTAAATTTCGCTCAACAACGGGTGGGATTATGTTAAGGTCGAGCAATTTATCCAGCTCATACGCAGCGAGTCCGTATATATAGCTGTCGGTGGGCACTCTCGGTCTCTGGTAATTTGAAAATTTGAGAAATCCTCTTTTTTTGATACCGCCGACATCAAGATGCACAAAATAAGAATCTCCTCTTGTCCCACTCGGTCTCCTGTTGCTTATGGTGGCTTTTTTCAAATATTTTTCGGTTTCTTTAATATCGAAGCTCTCTTGATTGCCCCAGAGAAAGTTGGAAAATGTTAAAACAGCGATGACAAAGAAGGCAATGAAAGCGCGTTCTAAACTTTTTTCGGTTTTCATGATCCTTCCTCCATTGCGAAGGTATATAAATCTGTGTTCGGGTTCAGGATTTGATAGAAAGCCATAGCGCGTTAATTGTTATTGAAAAGACAAGACGCATCTCCTTTGACTTGCCGTTGACAAAGGTCGAAGCCTCTTCACCTATCCGGGGTTTGAGCCATGGTTTAAAGAGCTGTTTTTCAGAGCTCTCGATAATCAAAGCGCTGAGTTTACCTTGTGGGTAGACACTGGATATATTGGTGTCGATGATCCAGACTTTTCCGCTGTATCGGCTCATCTCTGCTTCGTTTTTCACTTGCTGAGGAGTATGAGCCGTCACGATGGATGTGGCACTGAGATTTTTTAATATTTTATCCAAAATCGGCTCAAACTCAGGACCCCTGTAGGAGTAATCCCTGTACCAGAGCGGTCCATTCTCATCGAAGACAATTTCATAAGTGGGACGAGGTTCTCGGCCGAGCAAACGCGCAACCCGAAACATATCGAGTTCCCTGCGGAGACGGTCATTCAGTTTTTTCAACGGCCAGGTTGAATATTTTTCACTGATTCCTCCGTGGACGAATACGATGCCGTTAATTTTGATCACAGCATTGTGTTGAAGGATCCATGGGGCGTAATTTTTATTGAATTCTCTGATGTAATGCCACCGCACATGACGCCTTGTCAAGAGAGTGACATTCATAGAATTCCGAATTTTTTCCTCCCAGAAGGCTCTGATATTTGGATTGATTTCGGATTTGCTGTCATCTTCATCGGAGGATGGGATCCTGAGCCTTTTTCTGATTTTTCTCTCTTCCTTCTCGATGTATTCAGCAGGGAGGAAAGACATCAACTGCTCGACAGGCACGTAGCCCCTTCTGTCGAAGGCGATATCGCTGATATTCATTTCTTCGTGGTTGCCGATCAGCATGTGGACTTTGCCCCCGGCTTCCTCGGCTTCCTCTTCTAACTTTTTCAAAAGAACAAAGATTTTTTTCGCATCAGGGCCTCTGTCCATGATATCGCCGATCTGCACGAGATGGGTTTTTCCCGCTATCCAGCGGAGGTTATCATCTAAGATCCCATTTTCTGGGTCTTTCAATATTTCGATAAAGTTATCATAGTCTCCGTGAAGGTCTCCGACAGCCACAATCCTCTCCACGCCGGTCCATTCGCAGCGGATGTCTTCGGAGAACAGATTTGTGAAAAAGACTAAAATGAATACAGAAATGATTGTGAAACGACAGAGTTTTGGCGCCAGAGTTTTATTTAATTCGCGCATCTCGCGTATTTCCCCTCATTATCTGAAATTCATCTCTTCACTTATATAGTAATTTAATGCAGGGGAATGTCAAGGTTCTTCATAGACATTGATTTTATAACTCATTGAATTTATTCCATTTTGGCGGTTCTGCTTGACTATTTTCTCTGGAGTTGGTATTTTTCTTTTCACAAGCTTTCAAGGGATCCTGAAAGATGAAATGCCCGCAGTGTCAAAAAGAGAATCCAGACGACAGCCATTTTTGCAGTCACTGTGGATCCAAGGTTCATTCACCGGATAAGCCTCCGGCCCATCCCACAAAGACCGTCGAAGTCCCATCCGAGGAATTGAACGTGGGAAGTACGTTCGCGGGACGATACAAGATCGTCAAAGAGTTGGGGCGAGGAGGAATGGGGGTCGTCTATAAGACTCAAGACACCAAACTCAAGAGAGAAGTCGCCTTGAAATCTCTTTCCCCCCAACTCCTGGGAGACGAAACAAAAGTCCGTTTTGTACGCGAAGCTCAAGCCGCCGCTGCCCTGAACCATCCGAATATCTGCACGGTGTACGAAATTGATGAATCCAAGGGAAAATCTTTCATTGCCATGGAATACATCGAAGGCCAAACACTCAAAGAAAAAACGGCGATGAGACCTCTGAACCTCAACGAAGCTCTGGAGATCGGGATTCAGATCGCAGACGGCCTCCGGCATGCGCATGACAAAGGCATCGTTCACCGGGATATCAAGAGCTCGAATATCATGATCAAAAAAAACGGCCAGGCAAAAGTGATGGATTTTGGACTGGCCAAGCTTATCGGGAGCACCATGGTGACACGCGAAGGAACAACTCTGGGAACCATATCGTACATGTCACCTGAGCAGGCCCAGGGTAAAGCAGTGGATCAGCGGTCTGATATTTGGTCGTTGGGAGTTGTTTTGTATGAATTGGTGTCGGGCCAATTGCCTTTTCTCGGAGAACATGATCAGGCCGTGATCTATTCGATTATCAATGACGAGCCGCTGCCTGTCACCTCTCTTCGCAGCGGAGTCCCGTTGGAATTTGAAAGGATTATTCATAAATGCCTGGAGAAGGATCCGGACTTTCGGTATCAGAACACGATTGACCTTCAAGCGGACCTCAAGCGGATGAAGAGAGATTTCGAAAAAGAAAAAGTCACGTCTGTGGCCACCACAATTCTTGCCAAACCGCGGAAAAGAAAGAGGAGTAAAGTGTCTCCGATTATTCTATGGGTGGCCATCTCGATTTGTGCAGTGACGCTCTTACTCGCGTTGTCCTTTTCTCTCTTCAAGCCTCAAAAGCCCACAAGTGAATTCAATCTGTTTCCGTTTACAGGAGGAGACGAGGTTTCCGTGTTTCCCAGCTGGTCTCCGGATGGAATGTGGATTGTCTACGCGTCGGATGAGGGAGGAAATCTGGATATCTGGAAAAAGTCGATTGAAGGGAGTGAAGCGATTCGAATCACATCCAGCCCTTATAATGAAAATGAACCTGCCTTTTCTCCGGACGGGCGTCAGATTGCATTTTCCAGCGATCGGGAAGGCAGTGGAATTTTCATCATTCTCGCAGAAGGAGGAACCCCATTCCGTTTAACAGATTTTGGAGTTCGCCCTTCCTGGTCGCCGGATGGAAAGACTCTGGCTTTTGATCTGTACGGAGATATATATCTCACCCCCTCCACAGAAAATGAGCCCAGGCTTGAGGTGAGAGGAACAAGCGGCATTCCGTACACGGTGTGGTCTCCGGATGGGGAAAGGATTCTTTTCTGGAATCGAACCAAAGGGGATGTTTATGTGCGTTCTCTCAAGAATGGGAATTCAGAGCCGTTGGGATTAGTTCCCGCTGGGCAGGAAATTTCCGGCCTGGCCTTATCGAATGATGGACGGGTGTTGGTCATGAGCCGCGGTTCTTTCGGAGGGAATAAAAACCTGCTCAGAGTGAATCTCAATCCCAAGACTTTAAAACCCATAGGGAGCCCGGCTCATCTCTCTGTCACTTCCACAGAAGATATTCAATGTGCTCTTTCTCCGGATGGGACCAGGCTGGCCTTCAGAGCGTCCCAGTTAGAGCGTCACCTTTGGGCCTTTCCATTAGACACAGATGAAGGTTCACTCAAAGGGGAGGGAAGAAGAATCACTTTTAAGAGCCAGCTCAATTACTATCCTGCGTGTTCTTCAGATGGACAGATGTTAGTTTGGACATCGCATTTTGCAGGCAAAGGAGTATTGTGCACAAAAAACCTTGGAGAGGGCGAAGAGAGCAAAACAACTCTGGAATGGGGACGGAAGGTCAGGGAAGTCGGCGGGAGTTTCTCTCCCGATGGCAAACGGATATGTTATTCTTCGACGATTAATGGCTCCTATGAGCTCTGGATCCTTCCGTCTTTGCGAACTGTCGCAAGAAAGTTGACCTCTCCGGACGAACGGCAGCGGGACACTTTGACCGCTTGGTCTCCGAAAGCAGACACCATCGCATTTTATTCGAATCGAAGTCAGAGCTGGGATATATGGACCGTTCAGGTCGGCGGGGCGGACCAGCCCAAGCAGCTCACTCCTTGGGAAAGCAATGAGCAGTATCCCTGCTGGTCCCCGGATGGGCAGAGAATTGCGTTTAAAACGACCCAAGAGGGAAATGCGGATATATGGATAATGAATTCGGACGGAGGAAACCCCCGGCCCTATATAAAGCACCCGGCTGAAGAATGCTGGTCCTCGTGGTCTCCGGATGGACGATGGTTTTATTTTGTTTCGAATCGCGGGGGAGTATTTAATGTCTGGGCGAGGGCGACAGAGAGTGGCGAGATTCACCAGGTCACTCACTATAGCGGTCAGTCTCAAGGACTTCCGGATGCAGGCTTATTCACCAAATTTGCTGTGACTCCGACACACCTGATAATCCCGCTGGAATCCCGAGAAGGGAATTTGTATATACTCGAGAATTTGAAAAATTAAGCCTTACCTACAGATATTATTAATCTTTACATCTTCATGTAAAAAAAGTAATATAAAATCAAATGGTGGTTGAAAAGGAAAGGCGGATATCTCCGAGGGTTCCGGTCGAGGTCAATCTGCGGCTGTGCAGAGATGAGAAAGTCGAGAAAAAGTCAAAAGGAATAATTAAAAATATTACACTCGATGGGCTGTGCGTGGAGACCGATTTGCCTGCCTCAGTGGGTTCTGATCTGGTGTTCAGCCTTGATACGCCGTGCGAGTTTAAATTCAACATATTCGGAAAAATCATCTGGCAGGAAAAGAAAGGCGATCTCTTCAGGTACGGGACGAAATTCACAAAGCTGGAAATCACAGAAAAGCCCGACCTCTACAAGTTCATCCTTGTGACGATGTGCTTGAACGAGCAGCAATAATCATCTCTGAATTCAAGACTCAATTTCTCTTTGGAATCCTTTGGATTCATTCGGAAAATAAACATTATAAATAATATAAACAATGGATATAAATAATGGATTGACTTTAAATTTTTCTTTTGATAAAAAGCTAAAGAGAAGAAGCAGTCTGATAAGGAACTGCCCGAAAATAATAGAGAAATAAGGTCTTCAGAAAGGAAGAATGATATGGAAATAAACGCAAGAGAAAAAGATGATGTCGTAATCTTTGATATTGAGGGGGAAATCAGAAGATCGGATATATCAGACATCACTCTTCACCAGCTCGTTAAAGACCAATTGGACTCCGGAAAGAGAAATATCCTCCTCAATTTTCAAAATGTTGAATTCATCGACAGTTTTGGAGTCGGGGAAATACTGGCGAGCTATATTTCCACTAACAATTTGGGCGGTAAACTGAAGATCGCAAAGATATCCAAAAAACTTTATCTTGTTTTCCAGGTCACAATGCTCACGAAGGTTCTTGAAATATTCGATGAAGAAGACGTGGCCTTAGACAGCTTCGAAAAAGAATAGCCTTCGCCGCAGATTTCTTAGGGTTATAGCAATTTATGGCTAAAAGTCGCCTCTACAGAATTCTGTCGCGGATTGTCGATATCAAGCCTGGCGAAGAAATCATTGCCTCCCTCCTTTTCCTGTATTTCTTTTTCATCATGTTCCCTTACTACATCATCAAACCTTACAGGGATGCGAAGTATATCGTCAGGGAAGGATCAGGAGAACTCCCGATTGCCTATCTGTCGACAGCGGTTGCGGTAGGGATTATTGTGGCTTTTTATTCCCGTCTTCAAGTCAAGATTCCGATGCGCGTTTTAGTCATCGGAAGCCTCATATTTTTTATCGTGACCTGCTTCCTTTTTCACCAGATATTTACAGGACCGCGGGAATATTCAAATGTGCCGCTGATATTTTGGATATGGGCCAATCTTTTCGTCGTGGTTTTGGGAACCCAATTCTGGATAATGGTGAATGATGTCTTCAATCCGAGGGAAGCCAAAAGAATGATCGGCTTTTTTGGCGGCGGCGGACTCCTGGGGGGAATTTGCGGAGCCTCTTTAACGGGTGTGCTCGGGAGGAAATACCCTAATGAACTTCTTATCATCGCATTTGGAATGCTGATACTGTGTGTAGTTGTAGTGAATTTCATATTCATCTGGCAGAAAAAGAAAAGTCCTCCGGCTGATACACAAAGTCATAAGGGCCAAACGAGTGGAGCAGAGCTTGCAAAGGTGGGTTTTTTGGATAGTTTCAACACGATAAGAAAAAACAAATACTTGCTGCTTCTCGCTATTGTCGTGGTTCTCACTTTTATCGCGGCCACATTCATTGATTACCAATCCAAAACCGTGATCGATGTGTATGAGGAGAGGATGGACCGCATGCTCCTCATATTCGGGTTTTTTCATGCGGGATTGCTGGTCCTCCCTTTCTTTATTTCCATATTCATGACCAGCGCTATTATCAGGCGATTTGGGATTGGTCTGACACTGCTGCTCTTCCCGCTGATATTGCTCTTTTGTGCAGGTGGAATCGCAATTTGGCCTATTCTTCCGTTAGCCATCTTCATCAAAACAAGCGATAAAAGCCTTTCCTTTTCTCTTAACCAGTTTGTGCGGGAACTTCTCTACATCCCTATCTCGCCCGAGATGAAATACAAAGCCAAAGTATTCATCGATATGTTTCTCAACAGGTTTGCCAAAGGCTTAGGCGCGACGATACTCATACTCCTGCCTCTTCTCATTCCCGCTTTCAGGGGCGGAGCGGGATCAAATACTTTGATCGACAATGAGGCTTTAGGAAAACCTGGTGTCGTGGAAAAGACTGAAATGCCAGGAAAATCCGACATATCAGAGCCTGATACGGAGAAAAGATCAGGGGGCCAGCAGGTGGAGGATGAATTGGAAAAGAGGGATATACGAGAAACAAGAATTCGAATTGTGAGCGTTATTTCCGTCTTTTTTATTTTAGCCTGGATTTTCTTCAATCTCAAAGTCAGCAAAGAATACACCAAGACAGTCAAAAACAAATTAGAAATAAAGTGGGACCGGGCAGACAGGATGGTAGCGGAAAAAGTGGATGTGGATTATACAAAATTGATTTTTGATACCCTGGAGAGCAAGAACCGGAGTTCGGTCCTGTATGCGATGCATATCTTTGATTTGATTAGGCAGGACAAGCTCACTCCAGAAGTGAAAAAATTGATTTCCCAGAAATCAGATGAGGTGAAAGTGTCTGCGCTGGGAGGCCTATTTGAGTCCGGCGAGTTCGGTCTTCTCCCCGAAACGGATGAGATCATCAGCGAAGATGTCCTGGAAAAAGAAATTGGAGAGATCATGTCCCTGGATGTCTATCAAGATGTGATGAAAAGCTATGTCGAAAAAGCGCTGAAAGATGAGAGCATCGAGTCGGAGACAGCCAAAATGGAAGTGGCCAAAGCGATCGGATTGATGGAGTCTGATTCTCCTCTTGCCCAGAAGCTGGAAGACCTCCTCTGGGAGGAGTCTCCGGAAGTGAGCAAATACGCACTCGAGAGCGCCGCGAAGCTCCGGAGGAAAGAGTATGTTCCCGCGCTGATCCAAAAGCTGACAAGCCCCGTCACCAGGGAAGATGCAAGCGGTGCACTGAAAAGATATGGAAATACGATAACTGGCACTCTGTCGGATTATCTCAGCGACCGAGAGGAAAATGTGGAATTGAGGAACGCCGCCGCATCTGTCCTGGCCCGCATCGGAACTCAAGATGCCGGAGATTTTTTAACATGGGAGTTGGTGGAAGGCAAGGGGGAGATCGATACGGAACTCATTGATGCTCTGGACCGGATCCGTTCGGAAAATCCTGAAGTTCGGTTTGGATTTACTGCGGTAGAGACAAAAATACTCCAGAAAGTAAAGAAATACTGTCAGCTGTTTGTGAGGCATTTTGGCGCAAAATCCAAAAGGAAAAAAGTGGAGAAGATCATAGAGCTGCCTGAAAATTTAAATGTCCTGCTGATGAATATTTTCAAACTGTTGGGACTCATTTACTCTCGAGAAGATATCATGAGGGCCTATCAGAACATACGAGTCGGAACAAAGGATTCAGTGGATTATGCTGTCGAGCTTCTCGATAACACCATACGAAAAGAGATGAGAGAGCTCATCGTTCCTCTGATGGAAGACCTGCCGCTTGAAGAACGGGTGAAAAGATGCAGAAACTGCCTGAAGTACTTTACGAGGTCGAATAAATAAAATGGTTAAGAACTCGACTCACAAGATATTATCAAGGGTCATTGATGTCAGACCCGAAGAAGTGTCTTCCTCTATCCTTCTGTTTCTTTATTTTTTCTTTATCACTTCTTCCGCCGGCATCATCAAACCGGTCAAGCTTTCTCTTTTCTTGGACCAGCTCACCTTTGAAAAACTGCCTTTTGCCTATCTTTTGACCGCAGTATTCATGGGATTCTTTGTATCTTTGAATACTCGGTTATTGCGCGCCATGAAGAGGCACGTGTACATTTCTCTCAGCCTGGCTTTTTTTATGGCGAATCTTTTCCTGTTCTGGATACTTTTTAGGATAGAATGGCAGTGGACATCATTAGCGTATTGGCTGTGGTCAGAGATATTCATGGTGACCACAGTGACGCAATTCTGGATCCTGGTGAATGACATCTATCATCCCCGCCAGGCCAAACGGCTGGTCGGTTTTTTAGTCAGCGGAGGGCTTTTAGGAGGAATTTGCGGGTCTCTGCTTTCTTTTCTGCTGATACAATCGCGGGTCATAGGGACCGAAGGATTACTTTTAGTCTGCCCTTTATTGCTGGCTTTGTGCCTTGTCGTTATTGTCTTTGTGAAGAAGTACCAAATACAAGAAAGCAAAGACGAAAAAAAGAAAGAAGTCGCATTCAAGAAGCCAAAAGTCGGATACATCGAGAGTCTGCGCTTACTCAAAAAAAGCCGTCATCTGATTTTTCTGAGCGGGATCATGATCTCGGCAATTGTGGTCACGACACTGATTGATTTTCAATTCAATTCAATCATAGATCATCGGTTTGTTGATAAAAACGCTCAGACGGCCTTTTTCAGCGCGTTTTTCGCTGCGCTGATGATTTTTTCTTTTTTGCTTCACACTTTCCTGACCAGCCGGATTTTGAGAAAATTTGGGATACAGATCGCTCTGCTGATCGCTCCTTTCCTGTTACTTCTCGGTTCAGGAGCCGTGTTTTTCCTTATGGGGGCACTTTTTTATTGGGCCGTAGTTCTCAAGTTCACTGACAAAAGTTTTGCGCATTCGCTCAATCAATCTGTCAGAGAACTGCTGTATATCCCGATTCCTCCTGAAATTAAATACAAGGCCAAGGTGTTCATCGATATGTTCGTCAATAAACTTGCCCGGGGCATCGGTGCCCTTCTCCTTTTGGGGGCTTTTACAGTTTTTGGCTTGGGAGGGAAAGAACCTGCGGGCATTGTCGGATATATCAGTGCCATGGTGGTCATTTTCGCTGCCTTGTGGATCGCACTCAACCTGTTGATCACCAGAGAGTACGTGAATATCGTGAAAAGAAGCCTGAAAATAAAATGGCGGGATGCGGACAAGTTGATCGGAGAAAAGATTGATGTGGATATGACAAAGCTGGTTTTTGACACTCTGGAGAGCAAAAACAGGAGTTCGGTCCTCTACGCCATGAATCTTTTTGACCTCGTCAAGAAAGAAAAGATGAGCCCCGAGTTGAAAAAGATTATCTCTCAAAAATCAGACGAGATAAAAGCGACTTCCATGGATGTGCTTTTTGAAATGGAGGGTGAAGTTTTAGTGCCTGAAATGGAGGACACTCTCGATGAGGCGGACCTGAACGCCCAGATTCAGGAGATCATGTCTCTGGACGTTTACCAGGAATTGATGAAGGACAAGATCGATAGGATTGTCAGTGAAGAGGGAAAAGATGCGGAGATCTCCAGGATGGAGGCCGCCAAAGTCATGGGGATGATGGAAGCCTCTCCTCCCCTGATCCAGAGCCTCAGCAAGTTGATCAGGGATGAGTCACCAGAGGTCGTCAGCTATGCGGTGGAGAGTGCGGGGAAATTGAGAAGAAAGGAACTCGTCCCGTTTATCGTCCGCCACCTGAACAATCCATTCATTCAGAGAATTGCCCAAAATGCCTTGGTGGGATACGGTGAAAAGATTATCGGAACACTGAGAGATTATCTGGGAGACAACAGAGAAGACCTGTCATTGAGAAAAGCGATCCCCGATATCATAGCCCGAGTGAGTACTCAGAGAGCAGCCAATATCTTGACTCTGGAACTGAAAAAGAAAAATAAAGATGTCGAGCCTGAGATTATTGCGGCCATCTACAAGATGAAATCGAAGAATCCAAAACTGGTTTTCGAAGAAATGGTCGTACTGCCGGAAATTATGGAGAAAATCAAAGAAAGTCATGAGATTCTAATTGAAATAGACGAGTTGGTGAGAGGAAAGAAAATTGAGCCTCTCGCTAAAAATCTTGAGAATGATCTGGACCGCTCGATCAGACGGATTTTTGAGCTATTGAGTCTAATATATCCTTATGAAGATATGATCAAAGCTTACCAGAATATTTGTTCCGGAACGAGAAAAGCCATGGATTATTCGCTGGAGCTTCTGGATAACACTGTGAAAAGAGAAATCATGGAAGTTCTTCTTCCCCTTATAGAAGATATTCCCCTGGAAGATAAAGCCAGGAAGGGCAAGAAAGTACTCAAAACTTTAGAAAAGTCTAAATCTTCTTGAAATCTCACTTTATTGGGCTTATAATAACAACCATTAAAAATGCCAAAGTTATTCGTCTACCCAAAAAAAGGAGAGGAACTCGTTATTCCTCTCAAAGATAACAAAATCTCCATAGGCCGGTCTGCTGATAATGACATTCCGATTCTCGATCCATTCTGTTCAGGGCATCACGCCTTCATTTATCCCAAAGAAGAAGGGTATGCGGTCAGGGATAACGGCAGCAAAAACGGAACTTTCCTGAACGGGAAAAAACTTGTCGCCGAAACAGAATTGAAAAAGAGCGATGAGGTTCTTATCGGGTCGACGAGGATCATCTTTGACGACAGGCTTTCCACGAACGTGGAAATGATGGAAGCCACATCTCCCACAACAAACATCAACACCATAATCAATGTGGAGGATGTCCTGAAGAAGTCTGATATCGATACGACGTTGAAAGCCACTTTTGCCTCGGTGGACATGGAAAAGGTCAAGACGGAGCACAAAGCCTTCTCGGTGTTGAGTGAAGTGAGTAAAGCCCTTATTCTCCATAAGCCTCTGGGAGAACTCCTGGACAGCATCATGGACCTCATCTGCGAAAACCTCCCGATGGACAGAGGAATTTTGATGTTGAAAGAGGGGAATCCTCCGCAGTTTATTCCGAAAGTGGTCCGGATCAACAATGAGGGGCTGAAGAATCAGCGGATTCAGGTGAGTCAGAGCATTATCAATATGGCAGTGAATAAAAACTCCTCGGTCCTCACGTCTGACGCCCAGGCTGACTCGCGCTTCAAGGCTCAAGAGAGCATCATTAAATTCAACATCCATTCCGCCATGTGCGTTCCCCTGTGGAATAACAGAGAGATCATAGGAATCATTTATTCTGACCGAATATCTCTGATGGATCAGTTCACGGATGAGGACCTCAAGATGCTGACTCTTCTGTCCAATTTAGCGGCGGTTAAAATAGAAAATGCGAAGCTGATTGAGCAGGCTATCGAGAAAGAAAAGATGGAGAAGGAGCTGGCTCTGGCTGCGAAAATTCAGGAGGATTTTCTCCCTAAAGAGAGCCCGAAGCTCAAGAATTATAAGATTGCCGGTTCGAATGTGCCGTGTTATCAGGTCGGAGGGGATTACTATGATTTTATCCCGATTGATGATAAACGCCTGGGCATTGTCATTGCTGATGTCTCCGGAAAAGGTGTCAGCGCATCCCTCCTCATGGCTTCCTTGAGAGCGGCTCTTCAGTCCGAGCTTTTTCCCAAATACAAAGTGGATGAGATGGCGGGCAAACTGAACGATTTTGTCCACCGCAGTTCTTCCCCGAACAGCTTCATCACCTTCTTCTTCTGCGAGCTGGACAAGAAAACCGGCGAATTGAGATACATCAACGCCGGCCATAATCCTCCGATTGTCCTGGATAAAAAAGGCAAAGTGTATCGCATGGAAAGCTGTGGTTTGTGTTTGGGGATGTTTCCTTCTGTGGATTATGGAGTGCAGAATGTGACATTGAATCCTGGGGATACGGCTGTGCTGTTTACAGACGGAATCACCGAAAGCCGCAACAAAGACAATAAAGAGTTCACTGAAGAGAAGTTAATTAAACTGCTCCAAAAAAATGTCAAACTGTCCGCGCAGAAGCTCCTGGATAAAGTCAATGAGGAAGTCGATAAATTCACGGCTGGAGCTGAACGTATGGATGATATGACGCTCGTCGTCATCCAGCGATGTGAATAGTCTTTCTTTTCAAGATTAATCCTATTTCCCCCTACGCTCGCCAATTTAATAATCTCATTGCGAATTTAACACTGAAGTTTGATATTGTGTCATTGCGAGCTTGCGCGGCAATCTCATAAGATGAAATGTATCCATCATTATGAATATAAAGAAGTAGATCTAGAACATAAAACCATTTTTCCCTAAGAGATTGCCGCGCAAGCTCGCAATGACACCAATATATTCAATATCAATAATAAAAATGTATCAATTTCAATCCGATTTCCTTGATTCCTTGCTTTTGGGTTGAGTTTTCTTTGTATTCAGGTTTGAGAGCAAGGTTTCTTTATCCGAAAACACCCTCCCGGAATCTATGACTCTGGCCATGTCTCGATGTTTGGGAATATTCCTGTACTGGTCAGAAGGTGTCCGAGTGACATAGCAGGCGGCCATAAGATGTCCTGCATGGCATAATCGTTCCAAGTCCTCTTCCGCGATACCACTCGTCCAGAATTTCTCTGCATAGTCCTGGCCTTTTATCCATTCAGCCTCAAAGCCGGCTCTGAAGGAATCTCCGGCTCCGATGAACCTGTCCGCATCCGCGATAACATATCGCGATTCAACAGGAATCGGTCCCACCTGTTTTCCCTCTGGATGAATGGTCATGATGTAAGCCATCGTGCCCGCTGTGATACCGAAGATCCGGGGTGAAAGATCAGCGCAGTAATCTCCGGCTATTTTTTGAATGAACTCACGGTTTCTCTCTTCCTGGCTCCCTTGATGCGAGAAAAAACCGAAGGTGTGCGCGATCATCATCGCTTCAGCTTCAGAGGCAAAGAACCAGCTCAGATGCGGCAAAACAGGCTTGAGGAAGTTGTATCCCTCGATGATTTCTCCTCGTTTAATCGAGTCTTGAGGATTTTTGGAAAGCGTATGAGGGTCGACCATCGTGATGTATCCTTTTTTTTTCAGCTTTTCCATGACTCTTCCCAGTTTTTCCCCGTCTTCACTGTCCATCGTTTCGGCAGCTCCGGAATAGACGTAGTGAATAATGGCCCCGTTGGGCAGACGGTTTATCATGTCGAAGATCTCTTTTTTCTCAAGATCCAGGTCATCAACCGCATTAGGGGCATGGAGGATGGCCTCTCTTCTGTCTTCTTGAGATGGCTTGATGAAGGAGGCTGCAGACGGCAGGGTGGAGTGAGGGATGATCAGGGGAGTCGTTTCTGTTTTTTCCATGATATCCATCATATATCTTCCGTGGATATCGTACCTGTCCTTCTCGATTCCCAGAGAAGTCAGGATTCCTGCCTTTGCACCCGAGAGTGAAACCAGTGGAGCAATGTTGAGGGATCCTCCCCCCATGGCATAAGAGTTTTTCTTTATTTTGAGCCATTCCGGACGGACAGGAACCATGCGATCTCTGTTCACAACAAGTCCGTCCCCCGCAATATCGTCCAGGAAATCGAATTCAGGGTTTGTCATGTCGCAGCAGGTGGTTCCCGCAACCAAGAGAGATAGCTCTGTCAGGTTTTTTTCTGTGAGTTTTTTCTCAGGAGAATCTTGGAACATTTATCATGTGATGGTCTATAAGAAAATTTACCTGGTTTTCAGGTATTTCTGGACCAGCTCATCGAATTTTGCCGTCCCTGGGAGTTCAGTGCACAAGAGATATTTCGGGATTTCATCCTCGATGATTTCCGGGAATCTTCCGAATTCGCTCAAAAAAATATTATCAGTTCTGTCGTCATTGACCGAAGAAACTTCTTCGACTAATACCTTGCCCTGACTGGCTTGGCCCCAGAATTCATGATAATGTCCCGGATCGAGCCTCGCTCTTTCCCCTGGAAAGAGTGTGATCGTGGTCCCTGGCGCAAAGCTTGTCCATATTCCGTTCTGGAGGATCTTGACCGAGGTTTCTTCGTCGACTTTTTTGTCGCCACTGACATTGAACAGCTTTATCTGGAGATTTCCCCCTCCAATGTTGATAATATCCTCGGTCTTGCTGCGGTGATGATGCATGGGTGTAATCTGTTTCTCTCCGACAATCAAAAGTTTGTTCGAGTAAGCCTGGTCAACAGGCTGCCCCTCCGGGCCGATAATTCCGTTGGAAAGGGTGTAGCAGAGAAGCCCTATCGACTCGAATTTTCCCGAGCCAAAATCCGTAAGATCCCATCCGATTCCTCTTTTCTCAAGCTCGTCCGCGCGTTCTCTGTTTTCAGACCAGTCTTCAAGATTCCAGAATGCCTGAGGAGGAAGAGGAATTCTCCTGGATTCAAGGAATGCGATTCCCTCGTCCAACTGATGGTTAATTTCTGACCGCTTCATTTTTATTCAAAAAAAGGGGCCTGGCCCCTTTTTAATTTTTTTCAATGGCCGTTAAACGATCTGGTTGATGGCATGCGCAAGTATTATCCTGGGGAGGAGAACAGGGCAGGGGAGAGTAGTTTGAAGCTGCCGCTTATCCTGTTCCGTGTATCCGATACAGTCGAGAACAACCGCCTCCACTTTATTTTCTTTCAGGTTTTGAGCGATTTCCTCCCAGCTTTTCCCTTCGCCGTAGGGAGATTTCGCTACTGCTGTGACTTTTTCAACGTCCCATTTTTTCTCTGAAATTTTCATCTGGCCTTCCAGAGGAACGACCACTCCGAGATTGTGAATCTGTAAGGCTTGAGTGACGAGAAAGTGCAGATAAATATGAGGGAATATTACCGGAAAGGAAAACTGTGTTTCGTGAAACTCATGCGTGCAGAGGACTCCGACCGCTCTGACATCCCTCTTTGTTCTCATGAGATCAACGGCTTCATGGAAAAAAGGACCGATTTTATTTTCACTCAGTTGAACCTGGCTCCCGTCTTTGGTCCGGGTGACCAGAGAGACTTCTCCGAATTCAGGCTTGAACAGATCGATTTCCTCAGGGGGCATGCCGTCCAATAATCCCTGCTCATCAATCACTATTTGGGGAAGAAGATAAGGCCTCATTTCAGGAATCACGTCCTCTCGTGGAGACTGGCCGATTGTGAAAAGTCCGATTTTAACTGGATCCATCCTGCATTCTCGATGTTCGTAATGGTGTTCGCTATATATATAACAGTTTAGTCAATTTTAGAACAGGATTATGGCCATTTTTTTGTTTATTTTTGTTGAAATTGATCCATATTTTTTACTTTCCAGCCTTAGCCTGTTATTCTTTGCCGGTTGTTTTGAAATGCTCCAATGAGCCGTAAAGAGAAATGAGCCTCTGGAATTCTTTATCGTCATAAAAAGAACATTTTCCCCCTCCGAATGCTTTGGCCGTTTCAACCACAAACCGGACTGCCAATTCAATATCCACACAGTGGTTGGCGCCGGTTGCACACCCGGGCACGGGAACTTCTGTTGTGATAGCCACCCCCACGACAGGGGAGCTGGTTGCAGTGGCGGGCTGCAGGATACTGTTGAGATGGTAAATCTCATTCCCGTAGGGGGTGATATCCTGTGTTGTGATGGGAAAAACCACGGGCATTTTGCCGGTCACATTCTGCATGACGTCCAGCAGGTCTTCGCTCACTCTGAGGATGTACCCATCCTTCACAGTCGGGGAGATGGCGAATCCGCGGCAGTTGATAACGCGGTTGCCCTTTGTGGTGTCGATTGAGAGGATCGCCTCCATTCGTTCATCCACCTCAAATTTATTCATCGTTTCCATGGACACAGGAGCATCCATGAACGGCACCGGTTCATGCGGAATGATGGGGGAGTGGGGGCAGAGATGCGTGGCGATGATCACTTTTCCTTGAAGCGCGTCTCCTCTTTTTCTCATATGCGCAATCTTGGCAGCGGAAGCCAGAGCTGTGATCGCGCCGTCCGCATCCGAGACGAGTCCGGTTTTATGGGGCCTGGCCCCGATCCCACCCAGACGCCCGATGAGGCCCAATGTCGGAGATTTTTGAGTCTTTGATGTTGCGCCTTCTCCTTGAATGATGATCTTCATAAACAGTGTCTCGCCCTTGTCTTCCTTGATGTTCTGAATTTCGATCTCCGATTCCTCGAGTCCGCGAGCAAAGAAATAGTTTTTTAACTCGTCCGGATCAATTTTGGGAGCATCGAGCAGTTCATACACTTCTATGACCTGTTTGAATGCCATGGCTCACTCCTTTTCAGGGAAAATTTTCATGATTATGTAATAGAGAATGATCGAAGCAAGAATTCCGTTAAAGGCAAAGACAGAGAAAGGAAAAATCTTGATTGTGAACGGGTGTCCGGAAGTCGTCCAGCCTATGAGAAAAGCAGTAAGATAGACGCCCAAAGCTTTGGCGTTGACTCTGGACAATGCCTTCCCCCTAAAATCTGACTTTCGCATCCTTCGCAGGAGATAATAGTCGCATATGAAGATTCCGCCGATCGGCCCGATACTCACGGCTAAAATTGTTAAAAACAACTCGAGCCCCTCCAGGATGCCGAGCGCGGCGAACAGGGAGGCCACCACACCCGCGATGATCGTGATGATCCACCTCTTTGTCCGGAAAATATTATTCAAAGCGAGCACAGAGGAGTAAATATTGCTGTCGTTTGTTGTCCATTGAGCCAGGAGGAGGACAAGGAAACCGATAAATCCCAATCCCAGGTACTGGTTGTCGATGATGAGCTCAGGAAGCCTCTCATGGTAGACGCCGGTGTTCATGGCGAGCACTGAGCCGACCAGATGAAGGAAGGCGCTGGCCGCCATGGCGACCGATGCCGCAAGGAAGATGTCTTTTATTCGCGGTTTGGCATACCGGAAGATATCCGCGCTTGTTATCGCTCCAACGATGAATCCTCCCGCCACGATTGAAGCCGCCGCGCCTAAAGTGACCGGATAGGGATTCGGCTGGTGCTCGAGCGCTAAGGAGACCAGAGTTTCAGACGGAAGAAAATTGAAGCCCATTTTGATCATTCCCCAGATAAAGATGAGGATCATGAATGGAGAGGCGATCCAGCTGAGAACGCTCAATCCTCGAATTCCGAAAATGGCCGGGAGCATCATCAGGATTCCGCACACAAAAGAGAAAACTGGCAGGTGGAAATCCGTTTCCAGATAGAATTGAATCGTGCGGGCAAAAAAGGCGGCCTGCACGCCGAACCAGCCGATGAGAGAGAATGCGATAGAAAGAGAGACCAGGATGGCGCCGATCCGCCCGAACGAGAAATTCGCTATTAATGGAGTAGAAAACCCTGTTTTTGCCCCGATGTAACCTGTCAGCCCCATCATCGCGATGAGGATAAACTCCCCAAGGATGTAGGAGAGGATCACACTGGATACTTTCCCCAGTCCCAGACCGACCATCATCCCGCGAAAAATGGCAGACATGACGACAGCGATACCGATCCAGATCACAGCCAGATGGATCCATGTTTTTCTCTGGCTGAGAGGGACGGATTCTAAGGAATAATCTTCCAGTACCTGGGAAGTTCCCCTTGGCCTTTCCATCAGTAAAGTAATATACAAAAATGCATTCCCCGTCAATGAAGGAACGAATTTTATCTCATTGGGGGAAAGCGCGGCAATCCCACAAGATAGGCCAAATGGGATTAAGGTGCCATTGGCGCTACAGTGCGGCAGTCTCGTCGATGGGGCATTGTGAATTCCGTGTGCATAGCCGATAAAATCCTCATAACTTTTCTCATTCTTGGTATTTGACATACCATATCCCCTGTGCTATAAGTTTTGCGGGGGAGAGAAGAGTAATGAAAAAAAAGCAAGGAAATTTGAAAATCAGAGAGAAAATAACTCGGTGTTCTGCAATGAGAGGATGTTATTTTTTTTCTATAATTAATTTTCAATCTGTCCACACTCACTTTCCTCCCTCAAAACTTATTCTCCACTCATAAAACAAATGATTGCTTCCGGAAACAAAGTCAAGCACTACGAAATCCTTGAACAGATCGGCAAGGGAGGAATGGGGGAAGTCTATCTGGCTCAGGATACAGTGCTCGACCGCAAGGTTGCGATTAAATTCCTCCCTGAAGAGATGCAGATAGATGCCAAGGCACGAGTCCGTCTTGTGCGCGAAGCCAAGGCCGCGGCCTCTTTGGACCATCCGTTCATATGCAAAATCTACGAGACCGGAGAGTTCGAAGGGAAAGCGTTCATCGTGATGGAATATATCGAAGGCAAGGATCTCAAGGAAAAATTAGAGGAGGGAGTCCTCCCCCTCAGGGATTCTCTTGAAATGGCATTAGAAATCGCAGAGGCTTTAGAAGAGGCGCATGAAAAAGGCATCGTCCATCGCGACTTAAAGCCCTCAAATGTCATGATCACACCGCGGGGGCATGTCAAAGTCATGGATTTTGGCCTGGCCAAACATTTTCTGACCGAAGGTGAAGGGGATATCACTCAAACACTGACACAGGATTCGATAACGGGACAAGGGGCCATAGTGGGCACCTTAGCCTACATGTCTCCGGAACAGGCTCGAGGAGAAATGGTTGATGCCAGAAGTGATATTTTTTCTTTAGGAATACTCATCTACGAGATGACAACAGGAAGACATCCGTTTTCGAAAGCCAATCCATTAGAAACTTTGACTTCGATCCTCAGGGATGCCACACCCGCAGTGAATATCACGCCCAAAATGATGAATCCAATACTCAGCCCCATACTGCGCAAAGCCCTGGCCAAAGAGCCTGAGAACAGATACCAAAATATAAAAGATTTAATCGATGACATCAAAAAACTTCTGAGGGAGGCTGCAGGAAGAGCTCGCTTTATATTCCGCCCGGTGCCTGTGATAATCGGAGGGATCGTCATCGTGGCCATGCTGCTGACTGGAGTATGGTTATTTACCCGGCGGCCCGAGCCCAACCTTCCGGCGTACTCCCCCGTAAAGCTATCCATTCTCGTCGCAGATTTTGAGAACAAAACAGGCGATCCTGTGTTTGATGGGGCTCTCGAACAGGCGTTTGGGCTTGGTTTGGATGCGCCTCTGATATCCATTTATGATCGTCCAACAGCTCGAAAGTTGATGAAACAATTGTCTCCGGGAGCCGACAATAAGCTGGATGTGGAACAGGCTAAATTAATATCCGCAAGAGAAGGAATTGATGTGATTGTGGCGGCATCGATTGAACCCAAAGGGGAGGGGTATGTCATCAAAGTCTGGGCGATAGACTCTGTCACATCCAGAAAGATTGTGGAACGCACAGCGACGATCAAAACAAAGGCGGATGTGCTTCAAGCCGTCCCCACGCTCGCAGCTGAACTGAGATCAGAATTGAGCGGTATGCCGTTAGACTCCACTGAAACTTTGGAGCAGGAAACAACGACCACAACCTCACTAGGCGCGTTGAATGCGTACACGCGAGCTCAGGAGCTCGCTGCGGAAGGCAAACAAGAAGAAGCCATCGAGGAATACAAGCGCGCCATCGAAGAAGATCCGAATTTCGGTCGTCCTTACTCAGGTCTTGCCACGATCTACTTAAACCGAGGTGAATACGAGAAAAGCGAGGAGTACCTCAAAAAGGCCTTAATTCATATTGATACAATGACAGAGCGGGAAAGATATCGAACTCGAAGCCTTTGGTATGTTTTAACACGGGATTATAACAAACTCATCGAAGAGAGCAGTGCGCTTGTAGAAAAGTTTCCTGCTGATTCTGCTGGACATGGAAATCTATCATACGCTTATTTCATGGTTAGAAACATGTCCAAAGCCGCCGAACACGGAGAAATAATGGCGGAGCTCTTTCCTGAGAACGTGAACGCTAGATACAATTTGAGCTGGTATGCATTGGGCTCTTGTGATTTTGAATTGGCCAAGCGGGAAGCCAATAAGGCGCTGGAACTTGACCCAAAATATGAGCAGGCCTATATTACACTGGCGCTTTCGGAGCTGGGTCTGGAACAGCCCTCGCAAGCGGAAAATACCTATGAGCAGCTCAAGACTTTGAGTTCTTGGGGAGCTTCCCTGGGAACAATGGGTTTAGCGGACATCGCTCTGTATGAAGGGCGTCTGGAAGGCGCCAAGAAGATTCTTGAGGAAGGAATTGACAAAGATTTAGAGAACAAGAGACCCGACTTGGCTGCGCATAAAAAGGTCATGCTGGCTCATGCGTATCTTTTTCTCGGGCAGAATGACCTTGCCCTTCAACTCGCAGATCAGGCCTATGCAGAAAGAAAAGAAATTGATGTGAAGATTCCTGTTTCACTGATCTATCTGGAACTCGGAAGAGTTGATAAAGCCGATTCTGTCGCATCGGAGCTCAACAAACTGCTTGAATCCGAGCCCCGAGCTTACTCAAAAATAATCCAAGGTGAAATAGCAAAGAAGCAGGGCGATATACCAAAAGCGTTAGAATTTTTTAATGAGTCTCAGCAGTTGCTTGATACCTGGCTTGTTCATTTATCTTTAGGAAAAGCCTATCTTGAAGCCAAAGCTTTCACGAAAGCCCACTCAGAGTTTGAAATATGTCTAAAACGAAGAGGGGAGACAGCTTCTGTCTTCTTTAATGATTATCCCTCATTCTTCTATTTTCCTCAGGTCCATTATTATTTGGGACGCACTCTAGAAGGACTCGGGAGTCCTGCGGCTGCAGATGCCTACCAAAAATTTCTCCAAATCAAATTGAAGGGCGAGGAGGAATGGATGATCGGTGATGCGCGCAGGCGGCTGAGATCTCTCTGATTTTCTTCTCTTTTTTCCTTTTTTCTCTGCGATGAGCTGATTCTACTTATTTATCATATTTAACAACTGCAAACACTGTGGGAATCGTATCCTTCTCACTGTAACCCACCACAAAGATTCCTGTTTCGCTTAACGCCATATCTCTGGCCACATCATCCTTCCCTGAAGGACCATCATACTGGGCTATCCAAATTATATTTCCGGAGGTGTCGTATTTGATGAGGAAGAAATCTTTATCTGCGGCGAGTTCATTTTCTTCTGTTGTGATAAAACCCGCCACATAGACATCCGCACCGTCAAAAGCTATGGCAACAGCTTCGTCATTTCCGAATTTGCCATCATGACGTTCAACCCATGATTGAATTCCATCACTGGAATATTTGACTGTCGCGTAGTCAAGCCCATTAGTCCCTGAACTTTTCCCTGTCACATAAACGTCACCTGTGGATTCATCAACAGCAATGGCGGCAGCAACATCCTCCCCATTTCCCGTGCCGTTATAAAATCTGCCTCCTGGCCAGAGAACAGTTCCGTTTTCGTCATACTTCACAGTGTAGTAGTCTGTTCCATTTGTATCGCCTGAAGTGTATCCCGTGACATAGATATACACAGCACCTAACGGGTCTTCATAAAGAGCCATGTCAGTGGGTTCGTCGTCCCCGAAGTGAGGTCCGTCATCCCTTACGAGCCATTGGAAATTTCCAGAGCTGTCATATTTTATTGTGACGTAATCATGACTGGTCTCTTCGTCATTTTTTGAACTCTCTTGACTCTTCCCGGTGACGTAGACATTTCCTGCACTATCCACAGCTATCGCAGTCGCCACATCATTGCCGTTTCTCGTAGAATCGTATCCTTCCTCCCAGATGATGTCTCCTGATAGGCGGCTGTATTTTATCGTCGTGTAGTCTGCGTGTTTTTTCACGTTTCCTCTGTGGACAAATCCTGCCCCATGAGGATTCCCCTCGCTGTCGAGAGCTAAATCATTCCCCCCATCGCCCAGATGGGACGGGCCGTCATACCGGTTTTCCCAGATTATATGTCCATCGGCAAGATCATATTTGACGGTGCAGATGTCCTGGCCTTCACCCGTGGGGTCTCCCAGACTTGTGCCCGTGACATAGACGCCAGATGAATCAACGGCGATGGCACTCGGCACGTCATCTCCATTCCCAGGACCATTATAAGTTTGGCCCTCAAGCCAGAGTTTATTGCCATCCGCGTCATATTTCACAGTATAATAATCTTTCCCGGTCCCGTCGCCATAAGTGAATCCCGTCACATAGAGATTTCCTGAAGAATCTGTGGTTGCGGCAACCGCTTCACCGTCCACTCCCTCGACAGCCCATATGTGTACTTTGGGATGTATTGTAATGGTAAATGTTTCCGTTTCAGGGGAGCGCTGATAACATTCTGATGAGAAGTTATCCGTAACTTCAACTGTGATGTCGTAAGTTTGTGGATACGTGGCATCTGGATCGAATATTGGAGTCCCTGTAATTGATACATTATATCCAATTCCTTCAGAAGGGCTCAAAGCCAATCCAGGTGGTAATCCCTTAACAGTCCAGGAGGGGACTGCTTCCGCATTGCTGACAGAAAAAGTAGCGGTTTCGTAAGGAGAGCCAAGCTGCCCATCGGGAAGCGACGATGGGTCGGCGCTGATTTCGAGTTCTAATGGCATAATGCAGAGGTCGAATTCTTTTTCTGCTTTATGAACCCAAGTGATAAAGTCATCTGTAACCGTAACCTTGACTTTAAAATCACCTGCAAGTTGAGGTACACCACCAATGTCCATTATCTCACCATTGCTACCGCTAATTAATGTTGTAAGACCGAGGCTTACAGGATTTCCATACTTATCAGTTTCAGACAAGCTCCAACTATACGGAGGCACACCTCCACTGGCATCAAATGAAACATTGTTGCTGTAATCCTGCATCTTAAGCCCATCAGGAGCATCTGGCGGTATCATTATGATCTTTATAGGCTCAGGATCATCGATAAAAAGAGTAAATTTTTGCGTGTCTGATTCTCCTAAGTTATCAGTGACCTTTACCGTGAAGGAGAAATCTCCTGCTTCTTTTGGAGTCCCGTAAATCTCTCCGTTTCCACTTAAGTACATTTCAACTGGCAAGGAGCCATCATATAAACTCCATGAATAAGGTTCTGTGCCACCGATCGCTCTCAAGGTTTCGCCGGTATACGCGACACCGGCTTTTCCGTCATCCAGGGAATCTGGCAGAATTTGGAGCGTGATAGCAACTAAGCTGCCTTCTGTTGATGAATGAGACACAACCACAGCTCCGACATTGTCCGCATAATCTTCGGGATTTGAGTTTGATGGAGTGCCGTTTGAAGTTCCGGACGAGCCCCCAAAACTGCCGAAACCTATGAAGCTGCCAAAATTTCCGAAGCCAACGAATCCCCCGGGGGAAGGCGCAGAAGTCTTTGTATCGATAACGCGGAGTAGAACGATCGCTTCTTCTCCCGGCACAAGAGAGAATGTCGCGTTTGTAAAATCCTCATTCGCAAGCTCAGGATCGACAATTTTTTCATAACTCGAAATGTCCGGACTGACATCGGGATTCACGATATTTATAAGGAGTTCATGCTGTTCCTCTTGCTGCAGAGTGCACTGTCCGTCTGTTCCAGGTGTCTTGTGAACTTTGTAGACAAGAAGCTGATTGTAATAACCGTAGGGCAGTTCATCTCCTGCAATAGTTTTCAGAGTATACGATGAACCCGTATCGCCTGAGTTTGTCACTCTCCAGATTTTATCAACAATTTCCGATCCATCTTTTGTATTGGTATTGAATACAGCGGGATTTAAGATATTGGCGTTGAACACAGCGGGGTTGAACACAGCGGGGTTGAACACAGCAGGATTGAACACAGCAGGATTGAACACCGCGGGATTGAACACAGCGGGGTTGAACACAGCAGGATTGAACACCGCAGGATTGAACACAGCGGGATTGATGAGGTTCGTCTCAGGTGCAGGTATGCCCTCTGGGCTTGACCAGTTTACGATTCCCTCGTCGTAGATTTTGAGATCAATCGATTCCTCAGGAGATCCGCCTTCTCCGACTAAATATAAATAAACATAGCCGATGAAATCACCTCCCAATTCAGGATCAGGAACTTCAGTAACTTGAACAGTTGTCGTATGCGGACTGTCAGAATTTACGAAGACATGATGGGATATGGCCGAATATGCAGGAACATCTATGGTGAGCGTGTGGAGAGCGGTCCCACTCGGTAAGAACGATGCCTTACCAGGAGGTTCTGGCGGATTGAGAATATCCAAATTAAAAGTTTTTGGATAACCCGTCATATTCTCCACATTGACGATAAACGTTTTTTGACCTGCTCCGCTCGGCTTATAATTTGCCGGGCATCCAATCGAGATTCCACGCGTAATTCTGGAAACATAGACATTCTGATCACGCATACCAGAATTGAATCCAGGTAAACAATTTTCATGATCCGGAGGGCCATACCATGTCCAAGGATTAAAATCGTCATAGGGATCATCCGCAGGAGGATGCACATCACGGTTATCTGCCCAGCTGACATAAAAAACAAAAGGATCTCTGGATTCAGTTGATTCAGTGAGCACTTCTCCTGTGTTAAAACGCCAACCGCCCTCGTCATTTATGAACATGGGCGCCGGAGCGATATCTATGTAGTCCCCGATAAAAGGCACTGTTCCACCCTGGAAAAGAGGATAATTGGGAGGATTATACTGGAGTTGCGTGGGTATGAGATAACCATCCGCGTCAGTCTTGAGAGTGCCATCCGGATTCCTTTCTAAACCCCATAGATACCGGGAGACTTGAATGGATGGCTCGAATTGAGTGGCGCCCGGATCTGCTTGCGCAAGCCGGACATCAATTGTTTCGCGCCACTGGCAGGGATAATCCCCTTGCGAGGGATCAGGGCATTGGCCTTCACCAAGATAGTAATCCGTAAGCCACTTTTCTGTATTACCTCCTTTTTCCAGGCGATAAGAAAAACGCGAATCATACCAAGCTATTAGGAGCTTCCCCGCCGCAAATGTCATGGAAGGCATGAACATGTGACCTTCTGCATAATAATCCTCAGATGTAAGGTTATAATCATTATGAATCCTTGCTTGCAGAGGCCAACCGAAACCATATTGGGCAGAAGTGAAAAAAATCCGAGCGGGCCCATTTTCATATTCCCTCTGCGCCCAGGCTATGTAAACCCTGTGGTTATTGTCGACAGTCATTGTCGGAAAGGCATTGGAACGGAACTGGACAGTCCCTAATTCAAGATCATATGTCGGCTGATCGAAAGGAAAGCCGATGATCGCCGCCTCTTCGGCTTTAGTGAAGGTCTGTCCGTGATCTGTGGATTTCGCGATCATGATGGCATCGGCAACGTTGCCCTCGGCGAATCGTCTCCATGCCACATACACATCCCCGTTGAGCGGGTCTACGGCGATCGTGGTTCCCTGGTTGATCTTTTGGCTTTCGCTCAGTTTGATGGGTTTCTCCCATGTGTCGCCTCCGTCGATAGACCTGACGAACATAATCTTGTTATGGACCGTTTTTTGGATGTCTCCGAGAAACGTGCTGTAAACAAGGAAAACGAGGCCATCTGAGTAGCCTGGACGCGGCACGTCAACTGCCAGCCAGGGCTTGTCCGCAAACTGACCGCTGGTCCCTTCATCAACGATCGTTGTATCGATATACCGTATCGCATCTCCACTTTCAGTATCGTTGTAATCTTTATACCGACAGACAAAGATCACGCTGTTCCCATTTCTGATCCGGTCGAATGCTATGCCGCTGTAAAAGAAAAGACCATCTATTCCTGCCCGTACAGTCGGATCAGATGCGGCATCAAATTCTTTGAGCGAATCACCCACCTCAATTTGCGGATCAGTAATGTACCCAGGAAGAAGTTTGCTTTTCCAGGACTGACCTCCGTCATAGGATGTGAACACTCCCAGCCACGCGTCACCCGCAGCGGCTTCCTCTGGAATGCCCGGGAGGTTTCCCTGTGATTCCCATGTATCGACAGACCGATAGTCATTGGCACCCGCGAGAAGATGGAGCTCATTGAGTGAGGAGACTGCAATTGACGGTTCATTTTGCCGTTGAAGGTAGACATCCCCCTCTGGATCCGGCCAGGCCTTGCTGGAGGTCATGTTCACATTTCGACCAGCAATGAGATCTTCTGGACCTGGGTTGGATTTGAGTGGAATTCCTGTGGCTATTAGTATGATAGCGATGACACATGAAAAATAAAATATGTGGCGTTTAGTCATGATTTTCTCCCTTTACATCCATTATTTCAGTTATTGATTTTTTCTCGAAGAGAAATGAATTTTATACCGGATGGATTCATTTTGAGCCAGAGAAAAAGCGTTCCCTGGTTCTGAGGAAACCGGATAGAATTCGAAGGATTAGCCGCTTTGACTGGATATATATTCGCGGTTAATGTCTTGCCCCGGTATTCTGTCATATAACTCCTTTTCCCCTCGGAATGATATTTTTGTACCAAACGGGAAGCATAAAGTCAAGAAAATAAGCTCATATTTTATATAACTTATATTGTATATAAGATGAAATGCGCGCAGATAAAGTTACTGTGCGGACAGCGAAAAAGTGATTGTTAGTGGAAAAGTATGACAGAATTGTATTCGAGAAAATGAGAAAAATAACAGGTTGTATACTATTTTTTCTCTTCGGTGTCCTTTTCCACTGGCTCAGGTCTCCAGTCTTTGTTCTCTTTCGGGAATTCATCGAGAATGGCTGAATCCATTCGGAACAAATAATCGAACCGGGCGTTTTTTATGACAACCGTCCCGACCTCCTTATCCACAGCTCCGGTCAGGACTGTGATCTCCTCGGCGTCCTCGTCATCGCTTTTCACCCAGATCTTAATTATCCCTTGAGGTTTATCCAGCCCGTAATCCTTCAGATTCAAAGGAGGATCGATGAATTCTTCAGCTTCCAGGCTTTCGATCTGCCGGATAAACGTCTGAACCTTATTGTTATCCGCATTCTCCTGGACAGGAGACTCAAAATGCCAGTTGTTCTCCTCGTCTTTGGAGAGTTCCCAGTCCAGCTCTCCCATCTTGAATTGAAGACGGTTGACGTCCCAGCTGTAGAAGTTGGCGACCTCTTTTTCCCTCAATTCCAATACTTCTTCCTCGAGATCAGAGAGGATCGTATCTTCGGTCTCGATGATTTTAGACGAGAGGGATGTGGTGGCGTAAAGCTTCTCGTCTTTCTTATGGAGAGAAAAGGTCAGTTCCTGACTTTTGACAGGCAGGGACAGTGCGATTTCATAGTCAGGCTGGTCGAGTCCGAACTTTTTGAGATCTTCTATGGGTTTGTCTTCAGAGACAAATTCCTTCGCTTTTAAATTTGAGAGGGAATTCAGAATGCCGCTGATCTTGCTTTCCACAGCGAGGGATTTCACTGGCTTTTCCAAAAACCATTCCTCTTCTTTCTTTTCAGCTTCCCACTGAATTGCCTTTGCCCGCAGAATCACGCGTTTCACTTCATCCGTTTCAAACCTGTAGATGTCCTTCTGACGGAATTTGAACAGGCTTTTGTCCATCGTGTCCTTGAGGTGGCTGGGGATGAGCACGACGCGTGTTTCATCGTCTCTTTTGGCAAAGAAGGTGCTGTCCAGAAGATTCTCGCCCCCCACGAGGATTTTGACCGGTTGTTCCCTGTCTTTGAACCAGAGCGTAATTTCTTTTTGAGGGATTTCGTATTTCCCCAAATCGACGGGCTCTTCTTCCACCACTCTCTCTATCTGGAGATCCGAGAAATTGTCTGCTATGCGGTCCACTTCATATTTATCCGCTTCGGCTTCAAGAGGTTCGGTAATGACCCATCCTTCATCCCCGTTCTTCGTCTTTTGAAAAGTGATGATCTCGTCGTTTCTTTTGAGCCTGATCTTCTGGACATCGTCAGAAGAGAGGAAAACCAGTTTATCCTCATCACCTTCTTTTCCTCCTCCCTTAAACTCTTCGAAAAGAAGAACGAAGGCCAAGAGAACCGCAAAAGCGACGAAAAGGATGAAGGTTGTTTTAAACTTCATAGTGACCGTCTCCTCACATAGACTGTGATTCCGGCGACCAGAACAACAAGCGGGAGAATGATAACGGACACGAAAAAGAGGATTCGCCCCTGCGTAGCGGTCATTTGGATCGTTTTCAGGAAGGCTGTCCTCGCCTGGATGGAGATCAAGTCGGCTTCTTCAGCGAGCCAGTTGATCGCGTTGAGGAACAGGTTCCCGTTACCCGAGAGATAGTAATATCTGTTGGCGGCAAAGTCTGAGTCTCCGAATACGGCCAGGCGTCCTTCCTCTTTCGGGCTTTCTTCTTCAGGCGGAGTCTTTTCCTTCATTTCCTCTTCAGGCTCTGTTGGGTCCTGCGCATCCTCTTCTCTGGGCTCTACGGTCACCACCGCCGCGAGGGATACAGGGCCGGCGACATCTGTATTTTCGTCAAACGTGACTTCCTGCTCTGTGAGCTGCCGTTCTGACCAGGCGTTCGAGCTTGTTTTGGCCAGTATGGTGGTTGTGACTCCTTCGGGCTTATCCTCTGTCTCATCCACTGAGCGCGCATACGGGAAGAACGTGGCGAAATTGAATTTGGCAGTGATCGGATGGGGTTCATAGCCGGTCACAACGGGCATGAAGTAGTCTCCCCCCATAAGGCGGGAGACAGTGTCCACGATCAAGTCATCCTCAAGCTGAATGCCGTATTCAGCAAGGAAAGCTTTCAATCCAGGAGCAGTTTCGGGGTCGACCATCCAGAAAACCCGTCCTCCTTCACTAATGAAATTCCGGATGGTTTCCAGTTCGTTGGGCAGGAGGTCTTTCTTCGCACCCGGGATGACGAGGACCGAACAGTCTTCCGGAAAATTATCCGCCAAAGCCAGAGTGAGCTTTTTCACTTCATAGGCGAGTTTTTCCAGCTCTTCTTTGACGATGGAGTAGCCGATTTGTTCGCTGCTCTCAATGCTTGTCTCTCCGTGCCCTTCGAGAAAATAGAGCACTTTTTTCTTTACTCTGGAGACTTTGACGATGGCATTGGTCAGGTCTTCCTCGCTTGTTGTCGTGATACGGCTTTCTTTATCCCCGCTAGCCAGTATGGTGGTTCCGTCAGTCGTAACATCATATCTTTTGACCAAACCGGGATTCTTGTCGGGATCGATGAACTCGTACTTGATCCTCTTGGAATGGTAGGCATAGTTTTGAAGAAGGTTTTCCATTTTGCCCTTGTTGAAATTCCCTTCCAGGAAGAAACACCGGATGTTCACCTGCTCTTTGAGGTTTTTAAGAACCTGTACGGATTGGTCCGACAGGCTGTGGAGTTTGGCTTCTGTGAAATCGAACCGGTGATGATGCCTGGCGAAGAAATAATTGAAGAGAATCAGGATGCCCAATACGAGGACCACGACCACCAACATGTTGCCCGAATAAATGAAGGACCGGCGTTTAAAGCCTTCTTTGAGAGAGGAGAGATTGATGACGATGTAGAATATCAAAGCCGCGATTCCGATGACTCCGAGAATGAGGGCAATCGTTTTCCTGTGCGGCCAGATTCTCCAGGAAACCAGAGCGAAAAATATCAGAGCTAAGGCGATATAGTTCAGGTTGTGTTTAATTTTTTCCATTCTTACCTCCACCTTCGGGACTGAATCACTGAATGTGTGAGAAAAAGACCGAGAAATATAAAACTGAGATAGTAAACGAGGTCTGTGGTATCCAGGATTCCGCGTGTCAGGTCGTCAAAATGCTGGAAGAAGGAGAGGTAATTAAGGACATCTTCCCACATTCCGCTCGCCGAGCCTGCCGCCCAGTTCAGTATCCAGAAAAGAAGAAGAACGCCGAAGGTCAGCATGGCGGCCACAACCTGGCTTTCTGTCACGGAAGAGAAAAATATTCCGATGGCCAGGAACGCAGCGCCCATCAGAAACAATCCCAGATATCCATTCAGGATGGGAGCGAGTTCAGGGTTTCCGTAAGCAAACGTGAAGATCGAGAGGATTCCGGTCAACAGCAGCATCACCAAAAGCACAAAAAGGGCGGCCAAATATTTTCCCAGAATGATCTGACTGACGGAAAGTGGGGAGGTGAACAGCAGCTCATCTGTCTGCCTTTTTTTCTCTTCAGCGAAAAGCCGCATGGTGAGGAGCGGGATCGCGAATAATAGGATAATGCTGATGTTGTGAAAAAGAGGAGAGTAGACCATTTGATTGATGTTGAGCTGCTGGATCGCTTCCGGATATCTTGAAGCCTGCATGGAATAGGAATTGAACCACCAGATCAAGCTGTAGAAGAAGAATCCTGTCACCACCAGGAACACAAAGGTAACCACATAGGCGATCGGAGATGTGAAATAGGTATTAATTTCTCTTTTGCATATGGCCCATATATTTTTCATTGCTCCACACCTCCCGAGATAACGCTGAGATACAGGTCTTCGATGTCCATCCCCAGAGGTTTCATTTCGAGTAATCCCAGATCTTTTTCCACGACGAGCCTTGTGATGTCATCCCTTAAATCTTTCCCTTTGCTCCATTCCACAGTCATCTCATCTTCTTTCTGAGATATCTTTGCGACTCCAGGGATTTTCCCGAACAGGGAAGAGACCTCCTTTCCGTGCTTTTTAAGCTTCAGGACAACGCCTTCTTTTTCTTTGAAGGAGGTGGTAAGGTCTTCCAGTGATCCCGAGGCCATGAGGTTTCCTTCATTGATGATGACCGCCCCATCACATGTTTGAGTCATTTCTGCCAAAATATGGGTGGACAGGAGTATGGTTCGGTCTCCTTTGAGAGACCTGATCAGCTGTCTGATCTCGATGATCTGGGCCGGGTCCAGACCGATGGTTGGCTCATCCAGAATCAGTACCTGGGGATCATGGATGAGAGCCTGAGCGATTCCCACCCGCTGTTTAAAACCTCGAGAGATGTTTTTGATGAGTCTTCCCCGAACCTGTTCCAGACCGCTGATCGCGATGGACTTTTCTACAGCTTCCTGCCTTTGAGACGAAGGGATTTGTTTGATCTCTCCGACAAAGTTCAGGAAGGAGTGCACAGTCATTTCTGGATACAGAGGAAGCACTTCTGGGAGATAGCCGATAGTTTTTTTGAGTTCGTTGGGCTGTTCAAAGACATCGAATCCTGCCACCGAGGCCTTTCCGTCTGTGGCGGGGAGGTATCCCGTGAGGATTCTCATGGTCGTTGTCTTTCCAGCAGCGTTCGGACCGAGAAGCCCCCAGATTTCCCCTTTTTCCACCTTGAAGCTCAGGTCCTTGACGGCCAGCAATTCGCCATATTTTTTGGACAGGTTCTCAACTTCAATCATATTTCATCATCCTCCTTTGTTTGAGAGGTTTGAGAATTGGAATTATAAAATCTATTTTAATACCTGTTAAATACTTGCCTTATCTCTCTTTTATGAGATTGCCACGTCATTTCATTCCTCGCAATGACACCTCTAATTTTTCCCATTTTTCTTATGAGATTGCCACGTCATTTCATTCCTCGCAATGACAATTGTGCAAGATTGTCAAGCTGCGCTCGCAATGACAAATAATTTTGGATAGTCGCCATTTTTCGCTTCATTCGCGATGACATCATACCATTATCGTTTTATTTATTTTTAACTCCATTACATCAGCTCAGGTTGCGGGATGCCCATCAGAGACAGTGCCTGCCGGAGCACTTCTTTGATGGTAAAGATCGTCAGGATACGGATGTTTTTCACGTCTGTGTTTTTCTCGGCCAGAATCGAATATTGATGATAATAGGCATTGAACTTCTGCGAGAGATTGAAAGTGTACTTGGCCAGATGAGAGAATTCCAGAGAGCGGATGGAATGGAGAACTTCCTCTTCAAACTGTGAAGCATAAAAAACAACATCCCAGAAATCCGTCAGTTCTTTTTCAGGCAGCTTCTCCAGAGGAATCTCCTCGGCGGAAAGGAGAGCCTGAAGGTCTTTGTCCTCAAAGCCTTCTCTTTCTTTCAGCTTGCGGAATATGCTGTTGATCCGCACGAGTGTGTACTGGAGATAGGGGCCTGTCTCGCCTTCAAAATTCAAGGCTTCTTCGAAGTCAAAGACGATTAGAGAATTTCGGGCAAACTTGAGCATGAAATACCGCAGAGCGCCGACCGAGATGTTCTGGGCGGTTTTCTTTTTGAGGTCTGTGGAGAGTTCCGGGTTTCTCTTCCCGACTTCCGCCAGAGCCTTTTCTTCGAGCCTGTCCAGGAGGTCATCCGCCTTAACACCTAAGCCTTTTCGCCCGGAGACTTCGAGAAAGTCCTTGTCCTGGTCATCTTTGGAAATGCTCAGGTCGAGCTCTTTCAGGCTTTTGGGGGAAAGACCCACCATCTCGTAAAAGAAATGAATGGACTTTTCGGCTTGAGCCAGATACTTCAGGGATTTGAGTCCCTGGACCACGACTTTCTGCAGGTAAGCCTGCCTGGAGTCGATGACATTGTACACTTGGCTTCCTCTTCCGAACTCGGGAGCCTTGTGCTTGGAAGCGTCGGTCGAAATCCAGATAGTTTTTCCGTTCTCTTCGATGAAAGGCTCGTAATAAAAATCCTTTTCCAAAAGCCCAAATTTCCAGAGCTGATAAGCGATATCCTTCCCGACATAAGTGACGGTTCCGTCGGAGCGGACGATAATTTTCTCTTTCTCGGCTTCTTCTGCGAGCCGCATCACCCAGCAGTCTTTGTTGACCCCATCTGTGATAAAATCAATTGCCTTTTTTTCCTTCAACAGCGAGAAAGCTTTTTCCCAGAACTTGAGTTGGAGGATCGTGCTTTCACACGGAAGCATATCATACGTCACTCCTATTCGGCGCATGGTCTGGAGATGGGCTCTGATGATCTGACGGGATACATAAAATCCTATCTCGTACTCCGGGTTTTCACCCCCTTCGATTTTTTTCAGAATCTCAGACCGCCTGTGTTCGGCATCGGCGTGGCTTTCGAAATATGCGGAAACCCGGGCATAAAGATCCCAGCAGTAGTAGTCGAATTTGTCCTGAATTTTTTTGATCTGAGAGAGGTTCTTCTTTTCCAGGTCCATGAACCCGAAAACGACATCTGCTACCTGAACTCCCGTGTCGTCGATATAGTTCTGGACCTCGACGGTTTCTCCCTTGTACATCTGGCACCGGGCCAGAGTGTCTCCGAGGCAGGCATTCCTTAAATGTCCGATGTGAGCGGCCTTGTTGGGATTGATGTTGGTGTGCTCGATTATGATTTTTTTCTCTTCTGGAGAAAGTTCAGTTTGGCCAAGTGCATGGAGCTGGCGCCAGAAGAAATTCTTCTTATCCAAAAAAAGATTGATGTACCCGGCTCCTGCGGCTTCAACCTTTTCAACTCCCTGAATGGACGAGAGGAGCGGAATGATCTCCAGCGTCAGTTCTCTTGGCTGTCTTTTTAATTTTTTGGCGAGCTGGAAGGGGAAAGCCAGGGCGAGGTCGCCGAACTTCTGCTGGGGAGAATAGCCGATTTCAAGCGTGGATGGCTCGAGAGGATAGCGGCCTTTAATCCTTGCGAGTATTTTTTCTTTTAAGTAACTCTTATATTTGAGCATGGCTGGCTTTTAATTATAGCAGATTCGTAGGGAGGGACAAGACTCAAGATGGTTTTTCTTGCATCAAAAAAAATTATATGGTAGTTAATAATTTCCCCATCGCGGAGACCATGAAAAAGACTCGCTTGAATTCTTCCCACAAAAGACTTGGCGGCAGGATGATCGAGTTTTTTGGGTGGGAAATGCCGGTTGAATTTAGCGGTGTTATCCAAGAGCACATGGCCGTTCGCCAAAAAGCCGGGCTGTTTGATGTGAGCCATATGGGAGAGATTATCATTTCAGGGAACCAGGCCATCGATTTTGTACAGCACCTCACTCCCAACGATGCGGCTCGGCTGACTCCGGGCAAAGCGCAGTACTCGGCTTTGACCACCCCTGAGGGAACATTTGTGGATGACCTTCTCGTGTACTGTCTGAGCCCGTCCGAATATCTTCTGGTGGTGAATGCCGCAAATTCGGATAAGGACTACGAATGGATTCTCAGCCATCAGAAAGGTTTTGATGTGAACGCGGAAAACAAGAGTGATGATTACACCCAGATGGCTCTTCAAGGTCCCAAAGCGTTGGAAATTCTTCAGCCCTTGGTCGGGATCGATCTTGAGGAATTGAGTGCATTCGAATTTAATTTGGCGAAAATCAAAGAGGAGAAAGTCCTGATTTCTCGGACTGGGTACACCGGAGAAGATGGTGTGGAGATATACACTTTATCACCGAGCCCGGAGAAGATCTGGGAAGTGATTCTGGAAAAAGGCCAAGACTGTGGCATCCTCCCGGTGGGGCTTGGCGCGCGAGACACGCTCCGTTTAGAAGCCAAGCTCATGCTCTACGGAAACGATATCGATGAGACCACTACAGTCCTGGAGGCCGGTCTGGGCTGGCTCGTGAAGTTCAAAAAGGGGGAGTTTTTAGGTCGGGATGCTCTCCTCAAACAGAGAGAGGAAGGGATTAAAAGAAAAATAGTCGGTTTCGAACTGGAGGGGAGGGGAATTGCAAGGTCTCATTACCCGGTCTTTGTGAATGGGGAAGAAGTCTCTAAAGTGACGTCAGGTTCCTTTTCTCCCTATTTAAAAAGGGCCATCGGATTGACCTATCTGCCAGTAAAATATACAGAGGTCGGGACAGAGTTCGAAGTGGGGATTAGAGACAACAGAATCAAAGCCCGTGTCGTTCCAACGCCTTTCTACAAAAGAGGCGAAACAGAGCCCGGTGTTTGATTTATTGAGATAAATCTGTGCATGAGATTGCCGCGCAAGCTCGCAATGAAACATTGAGGGAATTGTTACAGAGTGCATAGGAAAGAATGGTGGTGAGATTCCCGCACTTTGTTTGCCATGGCACATATCTCTGATGGATGTGCAGTGCATGCACTGTCAGATTGATGAAGTTGCCAAACAGATAGGGCCTCAGATTCTGAGTGGATGCGGGACGGATTTCCCATTCAGGTTGAATTTGTGTTGACTAATTGCGAATGGCTATTTAATATTTATGACTTACTCGATACGCCATGCTGATTATTTTCTATGAGTGAGGAGGAAAAAATGTATCCTGATGACTTTTACTATTCGAAGGACCACGAATGGATCCAGGTGAAAGGAGACACCGCGACAGTGGGAATAACGGATTTCGCTCAAAAGCAGCTGGGAGATGTCGTCTATGTTGAACTGCCCAAGAAGGGAGCTCAGTTGGAGTTCCACCAATCCATGGGTGTTGTGGAGTCGGTGAAAGCCGTCTCGGACGTTTATTCTCCCGTTTCTGGAGAAGTGGCTGAGATCAACGAAGGATTGAACGATTCGCCGGAAATCGTGAATCAGGATCCTCATGGAAAAGGCTGGTTCATCCGGCTCAAAATAAAGGATGAAACGGAGCTTGAAAAGTTGATGTCAGCGGATGAATATGAGAAATTTCTGGAGGGAATCGAGGAGTAATCCAGATAAAGGCGGATGAAATAAAGCGAGAAACCTTCAGCCCATGAGTTACATTGCTCTGAGCCGTAAAGACAGAAAAGAGATGATGTCCAAACTCGGCATCTCTTCGGTCGACGAACTTTTCCAGACCATTCCTGGTGATATCAGGCTGAAAAGGGAGTTGAGCGTGCCCTCTGCTCTGACAGAAATCGAATTGATCCACCGGTTCGAAAAAATCGCTCAACACAACACGTATACAGATTTTCTTTCATTTTTGGGAGCGGGAGCTTATCCGCATGTGATTCCTTTTGCGGTGGATTATCTGAGTTCCAGAGGAGAGTTCGTCAGTCCCTACACACCTTACCAGCCTGAAGTCAGCCAGGGAACACTCCAGGTGATTTTTGAGTTCCAGACTCTTATCTGCCAGTTGACGGGTATGGATATCGCAAACGCCTCCCTCTACGACGGTGCCTCCGGAGCAGCCGAGGCTGTTCTCATGGCCCATCGACTGAAAGGCAAACCGAAGATTTTGATTCCTCAGACTCTCCACCCTCAATACCAAAGAGTCATCAGAACATACGTGAAAAACCTGGGGATTGAGATCGATGAAATCGCATACGCAGAAACAGGAGAGGTCAACATCCAGGACCTCAAAGATAAACTGGATGACAGGACATCCGCTGTTCTCGTCCAGTCCCCCAATTTTTTAGGAGTTATCGAGGACGTTGGAAAGATCTCAGACCTTGCGCATTCAGTCGAATCTCTGGCCGTAGTCGTGGTTGCCGAGGCCGCCTCGATGGGGATTCTGGAGGCTCCGGGTCGCCTGGGTGCGGATATCGTCACGGGCGAAGGCCAGTCATTCGGGATTCCTTTAAGTTTTGGTGGACCTTATCTCGGTTTCATGTCCTGCTCCAAGGAGTATATCCGCCAATTTCCGGGCCGGATTGCCGGGGAAACCAAGGATATCGACGGCAAGAGAGGATTTGTCTTAACCCTATCCACAAGAGAGCAGCATATTCGGAGAGAACGGGCCACCTCCAACATATGCACCAACCAGGCCTTGTGCGCGTTGAGAGCCACAATTTTTCTGGAGACTTTGGGCAAAGAAGGCCTTAGAGAACTTGCCGGACAGAACATACAGAAAGCCCACTATGCTTTAGAGCGGCTCACCCGGATTAATGGAATACAAAGCAAATTCAGTGGGGGTGTATTTAACGAGTTTGTTCTTGAGTTTTCCGGAGATTTGTCCAAGATTGAGAAGGTTCTCAAGGAAAAAGGGATCGTCGCGGGCGTTTCCCTCGGTGAGTTTTTCCCGGGTCTTGAGAATTGTCTTCTTGTGTGTGTCACCGAGCTTCACACAAAGGAAGAGATCGACCACTTGGCGGCATGCATGGAAGAGGTTGTATCTGTATAGAGAGTTCATGATGATCCGAGAGCCATTGATATTTGAGATCAGCGAGAAAGGAAAAAGAGCCTTTTTTCTACCGGAGATCGACGTCCCGGTAAAAAAGGGTATTCTTCAGAATCTTCCCCTGAGGAAAGAGATCAAGGGATTTCCCGAAGTTTCGGAAGTGGAAATCATACGGCATTTCACAAGGCTCTCCCGGACGAATTACAGCGTGGACGAGGGATTCTATCCGCTGGGCTCTTGCACGATGAAGTACAATCCCAAGATCAACGAGAAGGTCGCCTCCATCCTGGGATTCACGGCCGCTCATCCGTGCGCTTCTTCTGACCTGGTCCAGGGAAGTCTCGAGATCCTCAAAACTGCAGAAGAACTCCTGGCGGAGATCACAGGGATGGACGCCATCACTCTTCAGCCTTCTGCAGGAGCTCAAGGGGAACTTCTGGGCATGATGCTCATCCGGTCCTGTCTTGAAGAGAGAGGCAATCCGAGAAAGATCGTTTTGATTCCGGATTCTGCTCATGGGACTAATCCCTCGAGCGCTCATATCTGCGGTTACCGGGTTCAGGAGATCAAGTCCAACGAGCTGGGAACGATCGATGCGGACGACCTGGCCCAGCACATGACAGAAGACGTGGCAGCGCTGATGATCACCAACCCGAATACGCTGGGCGTGTTCGAGGCGGATATCCGAAAAATAGGAGATATTGTCCATTCTCAAGGAGGATTCATCTACATGGATGGGGCCAATCTGAATGCGCTCATAGGCCTCTGCAGGCCTGGAGATATGGATGTGGACGTCATCCATCTCAACCTGCACAAGACTTTCTCTACGCCTCATGGAGGAGGTGGTCCCGGAGCGGGTCCTGTGGGAGTGAAAAAGGAACTTGAACCTTATCTTCCTGTCCCCGTCGTAGACAAAAAGGGAGATCAGTACATACTCGATTTTGACCGTCCGAAAAGTATCGGGAGAGTTCGCAGTTTCTTCGGGAATTTTTTAGTCATCGTGAAGGCGTTATCCTATATTTTATCTCTGGGTCCCTGCGGATTGAAAGAAGTGGCAGAAGTGGCTGTGTTGAATTCCAATTACGTGCGAAAGAGTCTTGAAAAGGAATATCATCTGAAATACACCACTCCGACTTATCATGAATGTGTTTTCTCGGACAAATTCCAGAGAGAATACGGTGTCCAGAACATTGATATCGCCAAGAGGCTCATTGACTACGGAGTTCATCCTCCCACGATGTCTTTTCCGCTGATCGTTCAGGGGGCCCTGATGACGGAGCCGACTGAAACCGAAAGCAAAAGAGACATGGACATGTTTATCGATGCGATGAAGCGGATCGCACAAGAAGCCAAAGAGAATCCCGAGGTTGTGAAATCAGCCCCGCACTCATCTTATGTCCGGCGTCTGGATGAGACGACCGCGGCCCGAAATCCTGTCCTGAGATGGGAGAAGAACCGAGAGATTGACGAAGAAGCATAAAAGTTTCCACAATGTATGATAAAAAAAGTACAGGATCTGCCATACAATGAGCATCCAGAACTTGATCATGAACCTCCAGAAATTCTGGGCCGAGCAGGGATGCTATCTGGCCCAGCCGTATGATCTTGAAGTGGGCGCAGGGACCATGACCCCTGATACATTTTTCAGGGTTCTCGATCAAAGGCCCTGGAAAGTGGCCTATGTTCAGCCTTCTCGGAGACCCACGGATGGTCGGTACGGGGAAAATCCGCACAGAGTCCAGAAACACTTCCAGTACCAGGTGATCATCAAGCCTTCTCCTCTGGATATTCAACAAATATACATAAAGAGCCTGATCTCGCTCGGCATCAATATTCAGGAACATGACTTGCGTTTTGATGAAGATGACTGGGAATCTCCCTCCATCGGAGCTTGGGGTGTGGGATGGCAGATCTTGCTCGACGGATTGGAAATCACTCAGTTTACGTATTTTCAGCAGGCCGGGGGAATCGACCTGTCTCCTGTGCCTGTGGAACTCACATACGGGCTGGAAAGATTGGAGATGTTCCTCGAAGGGAAAGATGACATCTATGATTTGGATTGGTCCGATGACGTCAGCTACGAGGATTTACGGTTTTTGGAAGAAAAAGAATTTTCTGAGTACAATTTTGGCCAGGCGGATATTCGGACGCTCAAAGAATCATTCCGTCTGAACGAAAGAGAGGCCCAACACCTCATCGATAAAGATTTGCTTCTTCCGGCTTATGACATGTGCCTGAAATGTTCTCATTTTTTTAATCTTCTTGATTCCAGAGGAGCGATTAGCGTGACAGAAAGAGTGAAGATGATCGCTCTGATAAGGAATCTTGTGGGCCAGATCGCGCAGAAATATATATCCCGGGAGGAGGCGTCCTGATGGAGTTCCTCCTTGAAGTTTTCACAGAAGAGATGCCCCCTTCTCATGTCAAAGCGGCTCTCTCGCAGCTCGATAAAAAATTTCAGGATGAACTTTCGTCCAGTGATATCAATGCGAAAAAGATCGAGGTTTATGGAACGTGTCGGCGTCTCATAGTATCTGGAGACCTTGCGCCAAAACAGAAGGACAGAGAAGAAGAGCTCATCGGCCCTCCCAAAGCTGTGGCTTTCCGAGACGACGGCACACCCGCACCTGCGGCCAAAGGGTTTGCGAAATCACAGGGCGTAAAAGTCGGCGATCTTGAGGTCATTAAGACGGCTAAAGGTGAATATTTGGGGGTAAGAAAAATTGAAAAAGGCCGGCCGACTCAAGACATTCTCTCTGAGATGCTCCCCTCAATCATTTCCTCCCTTTCTTTTCCAAAAATGATGAGATGGGGAAGCAGCTCTTTCCGGTTTTCCCGGCCGATCAAGAACATCCTTTGCGTTTTCAACGAAAGGCCTCTTTCGTTTTCAGTCGCAGGTGTCACCTCCGGAAACTCCACGTGCGGGCATAAGCTGCATTCTCCCAAAAAAATAAAGGTCAAAACTTTCTCTGAATACAAAGCAGCGCTCAAAAAGATGAAAGTCGTGGTCAATCAGGAAGAAAGAAGACGGATGATCCTGAGCCAGATTGAACGGAAGCTGAAATCTCTGAATGCTGAATACTATCCGGATGAAGAGCTTTTGGAGCGTACGAGCTTTGATGTGGAGTATCCGTATGTTTTTCTTGGCGCTTTCCCGGAGGATTATTTAGACCTCCCGATCGAGGTTTTAAGCACAGCTATGAGAGAAGGCCAGAGATTATTTTCCGTAGTGAAAAATAAAAAGCAGTTGCCTTACTTTTTGGGAGTGGCGGATGGATACAGGGATGTCAAGTCGCTCATCCAAAAAGGAAACGAGAGAGTGCTCAAAGCGCGGTTGGAGGATGCCAAGTTCTTCTGGTCTCAGGATCGAAGGACCGGCTTAAAAGGTCAAGTCAAGAATTTGGGAAGGATCGTATTTCAAGAAAAACTGGGAAGCTACGAAGACAAAACACTGAGACTGAAAAAAATCGTGGCGTATTTGGCCAATAAGATTGACGCGCAAAAAGTAAAAAAACAGGTCGTTCAAGGGGCCGAGCTGTCCAAGGTCGACCTTCTCACGGATATGGTGAGAGAGTTCCCCTCACTTCAGGGGAAAATGGGGGGGCTTTATGCCCGGGAAGAAGGGCATCCTGCACAAGTCTGGAAAGCCATCTATGAGCACTACCAGCCTGTGGCTTTGGACGATGAATCTCCATCTTCCCTGACCGGTTCCATCCTCTCCATTTCCGATAAACTCGACTCGATAGTCGGGGCTATCGGCATTGGAATCCGGGTGTCAGGATCAAAGGACCCGTTGGGATTGCGACGGAACGCTCAAGGTATCTGCAAAGTCGTCCTGGATAAAAAACTGGATTTTCCTTTCTCCCGGTTGTTGGCTAAAGTGATCGATGTGTATGGATCTAAAATCCGCGAGCCAGAGACTCAAATCAAGGATTACTGTTTGGAATTTTTCTCCGGCAGGCTTCGGTATATTTATGAAAAACAGGGCTATCGGTACGACTTGATCAATGCGGCTGTCTCCGCAGGGATTGATAATATTTATCATTCATTCCTCAGGTTGAAAGCTCTGGACTCACTCAAGGACAGCCCGAATTTTGAGCCTCTGATCCTTATTTTCAAGAGGATCAATAATATTCTGCGGAATCAGCCTCCTTATCGGGTTAACTCCGGGCTGTTTATAGAGAAAGATGAGAGGGAACTTCACACGACTTTCGGTATCATCCAGAACAATGTCCTTCCGTTGATCAAAAAAGGTGATTTTTCCCAGGCGCAAAAAATCATTTTCAGGATAAGAACCCCGATCAATAATTTTTTTGACAATGTTCTGGTGATGGCTGATGAAAAGCGAATCAGGAAGAACCGTCTAGCGCTCCTTCAGGCCATCAACAAACTTCTCATTCAAGTCGCGGATTACTCTCAAGTCGTCATTGAAGGCCAGAATTCGTCAAAATAGACACCGAACTTCAAGCAGAAGATTCAGTCAAAAAGTGAGAGCGGTTGTTGCTCTAAACCTCGAGTCGAAAATCAATTCGAAATTTTAAGGGGGGATGAAGTGTTTTACGCGCCGCGTTCAGGAATCGATCTCATACTTCGTGATATCAGATTCAGCGGACGCGAATTTGTGCTCCAATTCCATCAGCTTAACTAATAATCCGGGATAATTTTTACCTTCACCTTCTCCATACGGGTTGAATTGCACGCCCACTTTGCAGGTTTCCTTATCATCCTTTGTGGACAGCCAGCGAACCTCTCCTGTGAGCGTAAGAGGAGTCCTTTCACCAGGGATAAGAATTTTGATAATAATGTCTGAGTTTATGGCCGGAAATTTCTTGCTGGAGCACTTGATTCCTCCACAGCTGATGTCCAGCAAAGGACAAAATTCTTCGTCCCATTCCACATCTTTTTCTTTCTCTTTGGGGAGAATTTTCCCGAGAGCAATACTCACAGTTGCCCCAGGCACCTTGAACCGCCTGCAGACTCTTCTCTCTGTTCCTTTAGGTTCAGTCGTCGCTTTGGGCTTTGTCTGCTCTGTCGTTTTTTTTTCGCTCATGTGAAAAGAATTTTTAAGATTTTTTTGTGTTTGTTTCTGCAGCTATTTTTGTATTTTTTCTCGCCCGCTTTCCTTAAAAAAGTATATTTTCTCCCCGATCTTATCAGCCGTATACACTATATCAAATCCGCCTAAAATGTCAAAAACAATCTCTTGAGTTTTAGTGAATGAGTTGATGAAGGTCTTAATTTTTTTTGATTGATAAATACTCCGGGCTGTGATATTAATTATAAAATTTCTGAGGTGCAAGGGAGTAGAAGACGGAAAATATCCATTGAATTGTGCAAGAAGGATATTCCTGTCCTTCCCGAAAAATGGATGAGTTTAACGTTGAAATGTCTTGGAGGTACGAAATCCCGCACAGAAAGAGCCAATCCAGAGTTTTATGATATGGGAAAAATTTGACTTAGGAGGGAGATAAATGAGAGTAATTTTAAAGCGAGTTTTCATTTTCTCAGTCTGTCTGTTTTGGGTTGTTTCCCTTTTTGCTTCAGAAACAGGTGAGATCAAGGGAAAGGTGACCGACGAGGAAAAAGAATCTCTTTCTGGAGTGAAGGTCACAGCGAGAAGTCCGAGTCTTCAAGGGGTGAGAAGTGTTTCCACGGATAAGAATGGGAATTTTAAGTTTCCTTTGCTCCCTGTCGGAACGTATTCACTCACTTTTGAGCTTTCCGGGTTTGAAAAAGTCACACAAACAGGATATGACGTACGCCTGGATGTTTCGATTCACATTGAGGTTGAATTGAAAATTGGGATAGTCACGGAGGAGATCGTTGTTGTTGCCGAGACACCTTTGATAGACAAAACAAAGGCGGATACGAGTTATCGAATGAACGCGGATGATCTGGCTCGAACTCCCATTCAGGAGAGAACAATTCAAGAGATAGTGAGATATGCGCCGGGAGTTACAGGTGTGAGATCAAATACCGTAGAAGGAACGGGCACTGGGCTGCCCAGCTTTAGAGGAGAAGGCGAAGAGGGGAACAACTGGTTGGTCGATGGCCTATCCACAAGAGGAACAAGAAAAAATGATCCAGGTGTGGCCATCAATTTTGATTCCTGGGAAGAAATTCAGATTATTTCAGACCCGTTTGAGCCTGACATGGGGCATTCTCTGGGAGGAATAATCAATATCGTCACAAAATCAGGAGGAAATGAGTACCACGGAGAAGTGGGCGCTTTGATACGAAACCGGCATCTGAGAGCGGATAGAAAAGACCAGTTATCCGTTGTTTCTCAACCGAATACGTCGATTCATCAATATTTTGGCAATCTGGGGGGCCCGATTGTCAAGGATAAACTCTGGTTTTTCGTTTCTGATAATTTTCATAGAACCGGAGATCAAACTGACGCGGAAAGCATAGGATGGCTGAATATTCCCTCCGGGGATAGGGGGCTCAACACGAATAATCTATTCGGTAAAATTACATTCACTCCGCATAAAAGCCACACCTTTTCTCTCAGCGGAACTCTGGATAAGTTCTTAAGCCAAAACGGAGGAATCGGTCTTCCTGAAACATTCACGAAAACTGTCTATACTGATTATTCCTACCGGATCAATTACAGGGGAATTATCGATCAAAACACTTTCATTGAAGCGGCATTTGGTCAGTCGGACCGGGATTCAACAATAAAGCCTCTGGATGAAGACTATGGCCCCGCAAGGTATTACTGGCAGGATATCGGCCAGTACACGAATAATGCGGAGGGAGACAGAATCACCAAAGAAGGCAGGACTGATTTTAATGTCAGATTTACGAAATATGTCTATTTAGGAGGTCTTGGAGATCACCAATTCGGAGCTGGCTTCTCTTATTATAGAAATTATGTTGATGACAGTAACCGATGGACAGGCCTTGATTTTGATGCCTGGCCAAATAATGGATTTGATAATGGCGTTGAGATCACCTGGGCGTCTCCAGGCGTACCAGTCCAACTCACAGAGTACGGAGTTCGTGATATCAGCAACGTCACGAGAGGATTTGGCTTATATATCAAGGACAGGGTTACTCTTGGCCGTTTCACGTTAATGTTGGGTCTAAGAACAGAGACTCAAAAGGTGTATAACGATGCGGGAGAGGTCTCATGGAGCTGGGGATTAGGTGATTTTCTCTCTCCACGTGTTTCACTGGCCGTTGACCTTCTCAACAATGGGAATAACATCCTGAAATTTGGCTTTGGTCAATTCACCAATCCCGTCACAACACGACTTATGGAGTTCTTCAATACACAAGGAGGATTCAATTTTAGAAATTACACTTGGGCTGGAGGAGTGGATCCCACTGACGCTGAACTGCAGGATTCAGCGAACTGGGCGTTTGCTTTTGAACAGAGTGCTGCGACAACTCCTTACGACATCGACTCAGAATTAAAGCCAAATAGAACCACCAAGTTTTTATTGGAATTTGACAGACGTTTTGGATTCAACTGGACGTTTAAAATCAGAGGTGTCTATTCTTACGCCAGAAACATAACAGAACTCATTGGCATTTATGATCCAGTGACAATTGTCTATTTCTTCCTGACGAATTTTGAACTGAAGAAAAGGGATTATAGAGCCGTTGAGTTAGAATTGCAGGGGAAGATCTCGGATAAACTTATGCTTAACGCTTTCTACACATGGTCTGAGGCAAAAGGAACAAGCCCCGGTCAGTTTGAATATGGCGATTGGGGAGGGACAACAGGAAATCTTTACGAGGCCGGTGTGTTTGGAGATCATGCGAATGCGCCAGAAGGCAGTTTTTGGAAGCCCATTCTAGATTCTTTTTTTGGGGGTTTGGGTGGAAGAGGAATTGGAGATGAAGGCTGGTATGGTTTCTTGCCTTACAGCGTGGATCACCAGGCTAAAATTCTGGCGACTTATTTAGCTCCGTATGATTTTGTCATTCATGCCGGTATCGAATATCTTTCGGGGTATCACTGGGAGAAGAAAGGATTGTCCGCAGGATACGGGGATTTTTACCTTTTTCCAGAAGGACGCGGGGGAAGAACAACTCCTGCGCATTGGTATGTGGATTTATCAGTGGCAAAAGATTTTTCACTGCCTCAAGGCCTTGTCCTGGGCGTGAGATTGAATATTTTCAACCTGCTCAACAGCCAGAAACCTGTTTCCTTTGTGAAAGCCGATACGGCGCTGTTCGGAGAAGTGTGGGCCAGACAGCTTCCTCGCTGGCTGCAGTTCCAGGTCACGTTGAAGTTCTAGACAATTTTGTTAGATACCTATATGAATGACTAGCGGAGTGTGCCTTCGTAATGCGCCGTAAGCTGGCGTTTCCTCACATCTTCTGGTGTGTAGGAGGGCAAAAGAACCGGAGTGATAAGGTCTGTTTTGATACGGGCTTTCTTCAGCTCATTCTCATAATCTGCGATGTGCTGGAGAGTGAGCGGTCCCAGTCTTACGGATTTGATGTATTCTGAGGCAAAAATTCCAGCCCGCCGTCCGAAGACATTGTAGTCCAGAACCGAATTGCCCATCAGGCGGTTACGTCCATGCACTCCTCCCGTGGCTTCTCCTGCGACATACAGGCCAGGAATATTGGTTTCGCATCTATCGTTGATCTCGATTCCGCCGTTCTGGTAGTGCAGCGAGGGATAGACGAGCATCGGTTCTTGTGTGATGTCAATCCCGTAGCGAATAAACTGGCGGTGCATGGCTGGAAACTGTTTGTTGATGTAGCCTTCTCCCTGGATCATTTCGATCAGCGGGGAATCCAGCCAGACTCCGAGGCGACCGCTCGGGGTTTCGATACCGTTTTTTTTCTCCAGGCATTCTCTGATGAATGCGGAACTTTCCACATCTCTGGGCTCCCGCGGGAAAACGAAGAGCTCTCCATGCCTGTTGAGGGGCTGGCCTCCAGCTCCTCTGATTTTTTCTGTGATCAAGAAGCCTGCGATCTGTTCGGGAAAGACCGATCCGGTCGGATGGTACTGAACTGAATCCATGTACATGAGTTTGGCACCGGCCCTGTAAGCCATGATCAAACCATCTCCAGTGGCTCCGTAGTGATTTGTGGTGTCGAATCCTCTGATATGGAGCCGTCCGTATCCGCCTGTTGCGATAATCGTGGCTTTGGCTTTGACGGTGAAATATTCTTCTGTTTCGAGATTGTACAGGACACCCCCGCCACATTGACCTTTGCTGTCCAGGAAGAGTTCGATGATCGGCATAAATTCGAGGACCGTGATTTTCTCTGGATGGTTTCGGACTTCATCCATCAATGTCCGCATGATGATCGCGCCTGTGTAGTCTCGGCAGGAATGCATTCTTTTTCTCGAGGTCCCACCTCCATGGAGAACTTGGAGAGAACCATCTTCCAGCTTATCCCAGACAACACCCAGATCCTCAAGCCATTTCACCACTTCAGGGCCATCTTCAGTCAGAGCACGAACAAGCTCAGGTTTATTATCAAAATGACCGCCTCCGATCGCATCCAAATAGTGGCGGGTCGGGGAGTCCTGGGCAGTCACGGCGGCCTGCATGCCTCCTTGAGACATCATCGAGTTCGCATCGCCGAGTCTGAGTTTTGTCGATATGATCGATTTCGCGCCCTTCTGCATGCCGAGAATTGCGGCGGCACAACCGGCACCGCCTCCGCCAATGATCAGGATATCCGTTTCATAATCAGGCTTTGTCAGATCGAACAGGTCGGGTTTGATCCTGGAGTGAGACTCCAACATGTCTGCGACTTCTGTGGTGAGCTGCTCGCCTTTATTCGGGCCGATCCTGACTTTGCGTCGGGCATCCGGTTTGTAGTCGGGATGGAATTTATTCAGGACTTCCTCCCGTTCTTCGGCACTCATAGGAGGGAACACGGGTTTTCCCGATTTTTCAAGCTCAAACCTTTTGTTGCGTGTTTGGGCGACTTTTTCGAGTGATGGTTTCATGTATTCTGGGTACATCGGATACTCCTTATAATGACACAGTGATATTCATTTTTTCGATATTATTCCATGTCCCTGTCGTAGTATTTCTTTTTTAACTCTTCTTTTTTCATATTCATGAACTCTTTGAATTCTTTATCGAACTTGCGTTCTTTAACTTCTTTAATTCTTGTCTTGAGCTGTTTGCTTTCTTTGGCGAGGTATTTTCCATAAAGTCTTCTGGCCAGCACCCCGACACTGTACTGGACAATTTCTGCGGGACATCTGATAGCGCAGAGCCCACAGCTGAGGCAGTCGAAGGAAAGATCCATGACGGCTTCGATGTCTCCCCTCATGGCGGCATTGATGTAGTCCATGACCTCCAAATCCTGAGGGCAGGCTTTGGTGCAGGTGTTGCAGGAAACGCACCGGAATACTTCAGGAAAGAGCTTCTGGAAAGTTGCCACATTCGGATCCAGCTTGTCGATATTGTAGAGGGGCTTCTGGGCAGGAATCGCGGGCAGTTGAGATAGCCACATCTTATCTTCGACGAGTGTGGTGCAGGCCAATCCTGTATAGATCTTGTAGTCACCGGGCATGCGGTAGACAGTGGCGCAGGCACCGCAAAAGCCCTCACGGCAGCCGGCTCCTCTTTTTATCTGGTAGCCAGCGTATTCAATCGCTCCCATGATCGTCGCATCAGCCGGCACTTCATAGGCTTTTCCCATGATGTAGACGGTGGCCATCGCTTTTTTGGCTTCCTTTTTGGGCGATTTCATTTGTGCTGGCTTGACTGGCTTCTTTTGTGATTTTTTTTCTCCTGCCATCGAGATGTCTCCTTTTAATATTCTTGAGGCAAATTCTTGAGCTCGGCCCATGAATAGACAGGGCCGTCTTTACACACATAATGCATTCCGATGTTGCATCTTCCGCACTTGCCGATTCCACATTTCATCTTGTTCTCGACCGTGGTGTATATCTGGTTGTCCTTGAAGCCCAAGGCTTCTAAGTTTTGAATGACAAATTTGATCATGATCGGAGGACCGCAGGTCACAGCGATCGCGTTTTGGGGTGACGGTTTGATCTCCAGTACATTCAGCGGGACAAACCCGACGAATTCTTTCCATTCCGGTTCTTCCACATCCACGGAGAGATGGACTTTGATTTTTTTCCGCAGCTCTTCCAGCTCTTCCTTGAACACGATGTCTTTGGATGTCCTGGCTCCGTAGATCAGCATGATATCTCCGTAATCTTCTTTTTTCCCCAGGGCAGAGTGGAGGACTGACCAGATCGGGGCCAGACCGATTCCCCCACCGATAAATATCAAGTTTTTTCCCTTCCACTTTTCGATCGGGAAGTTGTTCCCATAAGGACCTCTGATTCCTATAGTGTCTCCCACCTGCAAATCATGAAGAGAAGATGTGACTCGTCCCATTTTCAGTATGCTGAACTGGAGATAATCTTTGATCAGCGGAGAGGAGGATATGGAGATCATCGATTCCCCTTTTCCAAACACAGAGAGCATGGCACACTGTCCACTCTTAAAGGTAAAACCATTCTTTTCTTGAAACTCAGTCCTGAAGGTCTTAATCGGTCGAGCCCCCCCGACTTCTTCTTTGATATGAATGATCCTGGCCAGTTTGGGAATATAAGTGTTATCCTCCATAGTCTCTCACCTTGTCGAGAACTTCTATAATGTCTATTCCGACTGGACACTGGGTTATGCACCGGCCGCATCCCGTGCACTGGTAATTCTTGTGCCGTTCGACAAAATACTGGAATTTATGCATGATTCTCTGGCGCAATCGGGAAGCCTTATCCGGTCTGGGATTGTGTCCTGAAGAATGCATGGTGAAATCCGGGAACTGGCAGTTGTCCCAGGTGCGGATTCTCTTTCCTTTCAGGGGAGAGGAAGAATCGATTTCGTCGTTGATGTCGAAGCAATGACAGGTCGGACAGAGGTATGTGCAGATCCCGCATCGGATACAGCTCATGGACTCTTCATCCCAGAGAGAAGAGTCGAACATGTCTTTGAGTTTGGGAGGGATTTTTTTTATGCTTTCGACTTGCCGTGTGATCTTTTTTTTGGCGTCTTGCCGGATTTTCGCCAGGTTTTTCTTATCCTTTTCTGTGGGGGCCTTGAAGAGAGCCTTGGCAGTATTGACGAGCTGTTCACCTTTTTTTGTCAATGTCTCAATGAAGTATTTTTCTCCGAGATCGGTCATCAACACATCCAGGCCTTCTTTAGAAAATGGAGAGCCGTCCACAGTGAGGCAGAAACAGTTGGAAGAGGGAGGGGTGCTGCAGGAGAGGCCCACCAGAGCCGCCTGTTTTCTTCTGTTCCAGTAATAGAGATCGTCGAAATCGCCTCCGAAAACCTTATCCGTTAAAGTCAAGGCTTTCGCATCACAAGGTCTCACTCCGAAAATGACCGAGGGTTTTTCATCGGGAAGAACTTCCGTCAATTTCAGTCCATCTTCGCTCTCGACAGAGAAGTCCAGATAAATCTCTCTCTGTGGGAAGATTATTTTTTTGGGGGAAAGGACTGTGTTCAGATAATCCAGGTTGATCTGTTCGGGATTCTCGAGGAGTTCGTAGTTCCAGAGATTCTCCTTCTCGACAGGAGCTAAAATTTGATAGTCGGAAAGCGTTTTCACCCACTGGGAGAAGGATTTTTTTGCCAGCACCTTTTCCATCATCTCACCTGATAAAGTCTTCCGGGTCTTCATCCCTGAAGGAGGAAACTAATGAGGGTTTGTCAGGGTCAAAACCCGCGTCGTAATCAAAAAGTTCTTTTGCGTCCTTTTCCAGTTTTTTATTCAGGAATCGGATAGGAATATCCAGAGGACAAACTCTTTCGCACTCCCCGCAGTCGATGCAGCGCCCCGCGAGATGCATAGCCCTGATGAAGTGGTAAACAAAATTCTCGGATAACACAGGGGATTTTTCGAGCCACTTGATCTTCTGCGCTTTTTCATCGGCGGTCGTATCTGCCGTGACTGCAAAATTGATCGTATCCACCACACATTCATCGCAGTAACACATCGGGCAGACGGACCGGCAGGCATAACACCGGATACACGTTGAGAGCTGCTCTTTCCAGAAATCCCAGCGCTCCTTTGCGGACAGAGATTCAATATTGTCGACCGATTGAAAAGGGTTTTCCGGCTGCCGTTTGGTTTTTTCTCCGAGAAGGACATCGTAAATCACAGGGAAGTTGGCCCGGCACTCGAGGCATCTCTCTGCAAGAACTTCTGCAGAGGGGATTTTGGTTTTTCCATCTGGGGTGGTCACATGAATGTTACCTTTATCGTCGAACTCTATATTTTTGATCTTTTGGTCTTTTAATTTTTTGGAGAGTTTTTTCTCGTCCACAACTCCAGCGTTTTCGCAGGAGACGCCGATGATGTACACATCCTTCCGGTCAATGAATTTTTCTTGGAGCAGGACGACCAAGGCCCTGCTGTCGCACCCTTTAACGATAATCCCGATCGGTCTTTCGTCCGGGTTTTTTTCTTTAGATTTTCTCTGTTTTTCATCTCCAAGGAAGCGAGTAAGGTTATGAATGCAGGTCGGATCCCAGATCAATTTCTCGATATCTTCCGGTTTTTTAATGAAGACCGGAGCCGGCATCAAACCGTTTGCGCTTTTTTGATAGCCTATAACGTATTTGACCTTTTCGTCCTTCAGGACGGCTTTGGCCTCTTTTTTGAGGTCTTCGAGGTTGACCATTATGCGGATCTCCTCAACTTTTTTTGAGGTCCGAGCGGCTTCAACTCTTGAACAAAATCTTTGATGATCTGTGTGTACTTCGTTCCTTCCGCGGCAGAAACCCAGGACATCTGGAAGCGTTGAGGCTCGAGACCAACAAATTCCAGAAGATTTTTGACCAGAGCGATTCTCCGGCGGGCGTAATAATTCCCCTTGATGTAGTGGCAATCTCCTGGGTGGCATCCGGATACCAGGACTCCATCCGCTCCTTTATTGAAGGCCGATAATATGTAGAGAGGGGAGACGCTTCCCGAACACATAACCGTGATCGGGACAACATTCGGAGGATATTCCATCCGGGAGACTCCGGCCAGGTCGCTCCCCGCCGAAGAGCACCACTTGCAGAGGAAAGCCACGATTTTCGGTTCGAATTCACCCGCCATCATCAGCCTCCGAGAGATGTCCTTATCATTTCATGAACCTGCAGTGGAGTCAGGTTTCTCACTTGAATGGCCGCCCTCAGACAAGTTGCCGAGCAAGTGCCGCATCCTTCACAGAGCACTTCGTTGACTTCGGCCTTTCCGTCTTTAAGCGAAATAGCGTCATACGGACAGACATGCACACACATCTCGCAGCCAGTGCAGAGGTTTAAGTTGACCTTGGCCACTGTGGGCGCGTGGTAAAGTCTTTCTTGAGAAAGTATGGCAATAGCTTTGGCCGCCGCGCCGCTGGCTTGAGCCACGGCTTCCGGGATGTCTTTAGGCGCTTGAGCCGCTCCGGCAAGAAACAATCCTGAAGTCACGCTCTCCACGGGCCGTAGCTTGGGATGGGCTTCCGCGAGAAAACCGTCCTTGTCCATGGCAATCTTGAGTTTTTTGGCCAGTTCTTCGGCTCCCTTTGAAGGCCTCATGGCTGTGGCCAGGACGACCATATCCGCATCGATCTCGATATCCTTCCCTGTGAGTGTATCCACTCCCCAGACTTTGATTTTTCCTTTATCTTCGAATATTTTCGAAACCTTGCCTCTGAGGTAGAGAACACCGTCTTCTTCGACGGCTCGCTGGACGAATTCCTCATAACCTTTGCCGCCCGAACGGATATCGATGTAGAAGATATACGCCTGTCCGTCGGGGACATGATGCTTGTAGAGCATGGCATGTTTGGCTGTGTACATGCAGCAGATTTTCGAGCAGTAGGCGCAGTGGAGCTCAGGATCTCGAGAGCCGGCGCATTGGATGAACACAACCTCTTTGGGTTCTGTGTGGTCTGAGGGCCGCAGGACCTTTCCCATCGTTGGGCCAGAGGCCGAACAGAGCCTTTCGAACTGAAGCCCATCCAAAACGTCTGGATATTTTCCATAACCGTATTCGGGAAGATTTTCTTTATCATACAGGTCGTATCCAGTGGCGACAATGATCGCTCCAACGTCTTCTTCAATGATTTCTGGTTTCATATCGTAATCAATCGCTTCCGGCTCACACACATCCGCGCATTTGCCGCAGGCGATCGGCAGAAGGCCCGGACAGTTCTTTATATCCAGAGTAAAGGTAGCTGGTATTGCCTGGGGAAAGGGAATGTAGATCGCTCGCCTTCCTGTTAATCCGATGTCGAATTCGTTAGGGACCACGACCGGGCAGGCCGTTGTGCACTCATCACAGAGAGTGCATTTGTCCGGGTCCACGTAGGTGGGTTTTTTGAGGATTTTGACTTTGAAGTTGCCCACGTAGCCGGAGATGTCCTGCACTTCGCTGTAAGTCATGAGTTTGATCTTCGGATGCTTGGAAACTTCGACCATTTTGGGGGTCAGAATACATTGGGAACAGTCGAGTGTCGGGAAGGTCTCGGAGAGCTGGATCATATGCCCTCCGATTGAAGGGGACCTTTCAACCAGAATGACTTCAAAACCGCTGTTGGCCATATCCAGAGCCGACTGGATTCCGGAGATTCCTCCGCCGATGACCAGTGCTCTCCGGGTGACGGGGATACTTATCGGATCCAGTGATTCGTTCCGGCGCACTCTCTCCACAGCGCTTTTGGTGAGCTTGATCGCCTTGTCTGTCGCTTTGTCCATGTCTTTATGGACCCAGCTGCATTGTTCACGAATGTTGGCGATCTCACACTGGAAGGTGTTGACTCCAGCGGACTTGGTCGCGTTGCGGAAGGTTGTCTCATGAAGGGTTGGAGAGCAGCAGGACACAACCACGTTATCCAGATTTTTTTCCTTTATGGCATCTATGATCAGGTTCTGTCCAGGATCAGAGCACATGTACACATAGTCCTCGGAATGGACGACCCCAGGGTGTTTGGAGAGTTCTTTAGCGGTTTTTTTCACATCCACTGTCCCTGCGATGTTTATGCCGCAGTGGCAGATGAAAACGCCAGTCCGTTTCATTTTTTTTCCTTTTGGCTTTGAGTTTTTGATTTTTTGGTTTTAGCCAATATTCCCTTTCCGTAATCGAATCCTTTGTCAAAAGCCTTGATATTCAGGTCGAGAAACCTGTCTGGAACCAGGCCGGGAAGGGCTTTTTTCATCGCCTCCGCGGAGACGATACCCGTGATCGCAGAGAAGAATCCCAGCATGACCAGGTTGGCGATAATCCGATTCCCGAGCTCCTCGGCGAATCTTGTGGAGGGAACCGAGTATGTTTTTATCTTTCCCCGGGCCGGCTTCAATTTGACCAGGTCTTTGTCGATGATCAGTATCCCATCATCTTTTAATTCGGGCTCATATTTTTCGTACGCTTCCTGGGACATGGAGACGAGAATTTCGGGGACGGATATGTACGGATACAGGACTCTGTCATCAGAGACGACGAGTTGAGAGCTGCACGCGCTTCCGCGGGCTTCAGGGCCGAAGCTTTGGGTCATCGTGGCATGCTTGTTGTCATACAGAGACAGAGCCTTTCCCGCAATCAGGCCGCAGCGTATGATTCCCTGTCCTCCAAATCCTGAAAATCGAATTTCAGTCATTGTTTTCTCCATAGGGTTGGTATTTATCGCCCAAGACTTTACTGAGGTGCTCGTTCATGCAGTCCAAAAAGGTCGGTTTTTCTTTATCGACGAACTTTCCGACGACGAGCTTTCCCTGATAGCTGATATCCAGAGTTCGTGTATCTGCTCCATGCTGGATCTCTGATTTTTCGTAGTAATATTTCAGGAGATTCAGCCCGTCTCCGAGACGGTTTCTCCGGGCATAGAGGGTCACACACGGAGTGATGACCTCGATGAAAGAAAATCCTCTTTTGCCGAGAGCTTCCTGTATGGATTTTGTCACTCTTCTCAGGTGGAGTGCGGTCCAGCGGGCGACATAGGTGGCTCCGCTGGCTTCAGCGAGATACGGAAGGCTGAAAGGGTATTCGAAATTGCCGAAGGGAGCTGTGGACGCATTCGCATCGAGTGGGGTGGTGGCGGCAACCTGGCCGCCTGTCATGGCATAGTTGAAATTGTTCACGCAGATGATGAGAAGGTCCATGTTGCGTCTGGCGGCGTGGATGAAATGGTTCCCGCCGATTCCGGCGATGTCTCCGTCTCCGCTGAAGACGACGACCTTCAATTCCGGGTTGGCCAGCTTCAGCCCTGTAGCGACGGGAACAGCCCGGCCATGTGTGGTGTGGATGGAATCCAGCTTCACATAACCCGCCACTCGTCCCGTGCATCCGATTCCCGAGAGAACAGCCACCTTATCCAGGTCGAGTTCACTCTTGCGCAGGGCTTCGGCAAATGAGGTGACCACGGTTCCGATTCCGCAGCCTGGGCACCAGATATGGGGAATGCGGTCCATTCTCAGCAAATCTTCGATCGGATTTTTTTGCTCAAGTCTATCTTCTTTCTTCATTTGGCAGCCTCCTTGATGGCTTTGAGGATATCATCTGGATCATGGACCCATCCTCCACAGTGGGGGACATGGATCGTAGGAGCTTTGTCTTGAGCGGCACGTTCGACTTCAATGACCATCTGACCGTAATTGATCTCGGGAACGACGAAGGCCTTCACTTTCTTGGCCAGTTCTCTGATCCGTTTCTCGGGGAAAGGCCAGACTGTGACGAGCCTGATCGTTCCGACTTTTATACCGGCCTCTCGCGCTTTTCGGACTGCTCTTGTTGTCACCCTCGATGTAATCCCGTAGGAAATGACGATGATTTCAGCCGTGTCTGTTTGATCTTCTTCGATTTTGATGATTTTATCTGCATTATCCGTGATTTTGTCATTCAAATGGCGGACACAGACATCCTGGCACTCGGCATTGATGACCGGGTAGCCCTTTTCATCATGCGTTAATCCTGTGATGTGAAAATGGTAACCGTCACCGACTTTGACCATGAAGGGGATCATATCTTTATCCGGCTTAAAGGGGAGATATTTATCTTTAGGGCCTGTATACCATTTTCTCTCCACCAGTTCGATCTCTTCTGCTGGGGGGATAACGACTTTTTCATGCATGTGCCCCACGCATTCATCCGTCATGACAAAAGTGGGCACACGGTAGGTCTCTGACAGATTGAACGCTTCGATGGTGAGGTCGAAACATTCCTGAGGAGAATCAGGAGAGAGCGCGATGATTTTATAATCTCCGTGAGACCCCCATTTCACCTGCATCATGTCTTGTTGACCGGTGAGAGTGGGGAGTCCTGTGGAGGGACCTCCTCTCTGAACATTCGCGATGACAAGCGGAGTTTCTAACATACAGGCCAATCCGATATTCTCCATCATCAGAGAAAAACCAGGGCCAGAGGTCACGGTCATGACTTTCTTCCCGCCCCAGGCTGCCCCGATCAAAGCCGCGATAGAAGCGAGCTCGTCTTCCATCTGGATGAAGACGCCTCCCACTGAAGGAATTCTCTCGGAAAATCTTTCGGCTGTTTCAGTAGAAGGAGTGATGGGATAGCCTGCAAAAAACCGGCATCCGGCTGCCAGGGCCCCTTCTGCCAGGGCATAGTCTCCATCTAAATAGTGAGAACCGGTTAATATTCCCTTAGGGTCTGCTTTCACCTTTTTCACCTTCTTCCTCCTCTTTCTTGAGAGTGACAAATATGGCAAATTCAGGGCATATTGTCTCGCAGAGTTGGCAGTAGAGGCAGTCATCCTCGTTTTTGACTAAGGGAGGATGATAGCCTTTGACATTGAATTCTTCCGATAATTCAAGGACATCCTTGGGGCAGTATTCCACGCAGAATGCACATCCTTTACATCTGTCTTTTTCGATGTGGATCTTGCCTTTTTTGGGTTTCAAATCACCAAAACGTACCATTTGACCCTCAAATCAATCCTTTGTCTTTCAATACAGGCTTTGGGTCGACATAATGCAGGTCAAATCTCAAAGTTTTCTCAGGACAGCCCAGAGCCATCGCCAGTATTTGAGTGAAATAAAGAATCGGGATACTCTTGAATTCTGGGAATAGTTTCGCCGTTTCTTTCTGGCGGTGATCAAGATTGAAAGCGCAGAGAGGACAGCTCACGGTGACTGCGTCTGCACCCTGGGATTGGGCCGATGAGAGAATTTGAAAGGTTCGCTCGGCCACGATCTCTGGCTTGTCGACTGTCTGATAAGACGCGCAGCACTCTGTCTTGTACGGGAAATCTATCGGGTCTGCCCCGAGAACCGTGGTGAGGGTTTCCAGTATCGTCGGATTTTCCACGTCGTCTAACCCGATCTCTTTGGGGCGGACTAGCAGACAACCGTAGTAATTGGCGACTTTCAAACCTCGGAGAGGCTTGACCACTTGCTGTGCAATGGTCTCGAATTTGACCTCATCCCTCAAAAGCTCCAGCAAATGAAGAACTTTCACATCTCCCTGGTATTCCACTTCCTCCTTGTACATAAAATTATTGATCTTTTCGAGGCTTTCCGGGTCGGATTTGACACGTTCGTTCGCGCTTTTCAGTGTGTTAAAGCACATCGCGCAGAGAGTCATCAGGCTGTCAGAATTGGATTCTTTAGTCCGGATAAGGTTGCGGATGGGGGCCACGTGATGGATCAGGTCATCGGTGGCGAGGGAGAAAACGGTTCCACAGCAGTTCCAACGCGGAAGTTCTTCGACCTGTATTCCAAGCTTATTCAGTGAACATATGGTTGAGTCTTCAAAATTTTTCGCATTGTTTTTCAGAGTACAACCAGGGTAATAACTGACTTTCATTATGATTCCTTATGATATGATTATTATTGTGTATCATAATCTCAAATCAAGAGGTGAATTTCCTCAGGTTGCTGATGATCGCGATCGGAGGAACATCACCTTTTTCCGAATCAGAAAGTTTTTCGACTTTGACGTGGTCTTCTCTCTTGCGCAGCAGTATTTGTCTGAGAGCTTCGATGACTTCAGCGATATTGATGCCTTTCGGACAGCGTGCGTTACATGTGAAGCATGACGCGCAGATCCAGATGGCTTTGGATTTCAGGAGTTCATCCTTGAAACCAAGCTGGGCATAACGGATGATCTGATTGGGAAGAATATCCATTTGGGAGACAGCCGGACAGCCCGCGGAGCACTTCCCGCATTGGTAGCAGGCGAGGAGATTCTGATTGCTTAATTCTTGAACCTTGGCGATGAAAGGGTCTTTTATTTTTTTCTTAGATATGTTGATTCTCATGAGAATCCGTTCTTTCAAAATAAGGGGCAAATCCCTATAGTTAATATAGGAATTATAGAGAAAAGGATTACTTTACAGTAAAACACAATTCCAAAAATGTGTCAAGAAGATTTCATAATATTTTAATATTTTCTACATCCGGCTTAAAGGAAAAGAAAACAAGAATAGTTCAAGAGGAAGGAATTTCAGAGAAGATAGGGGAGAAGCTGTTGGAAATGCGCAGGTGTTCAAGCTATCAAATTGAAACTCAAGGGATTTATGGAGTATTCCATCTCGAAGGCCTGAAACCTGCAAAAGAATTCGTCGATGAGTCAAAGTCAAAGGAATGGATAATGCTCACATGAGAGTCAGTATTGGCTCTGTTGGCATTCTGTCATCTGATTGAGTCGTGTTTACAATTGAATGGGAATATAATAACCTTTAAAATCAATCCTTAGAGGATTGAGTGAACCGAGTCATCCCAAGACTCAATTGAGCCATCAATTCAGGAAAAAGGAGAGAGATATGATGAGAAAAACGCCTGTTTTCGTTATTTTCCTCTGCATGTTAGGCTTGATTTCTTGCCGACCGGAATCACCCCAGCCCACTGATGCCGAGGAGGCATTGATCTATGAACCGGGGGGCATGTGGCTGCCGCAGCAAGTTCCGGAAATCCACGGCGAAACCCTAAAAAAGATGGGTCTGGATATTGACCCGGAAGTGTTTTCCAATCCCCTGCAATTCCCTTTGAATGCCATAATCAGTCTCGGAGGATGTTCGGCCTCATTCATCAGTCCGGACGGGCTGATCATCACAAACTACCATTGTGTCCGAGGATACCTGCAGTACAACTCGACCAGGGATAACAACCTCCTCCACACAGGATTCCTGGCTAATAATCGTGAAGAGGAAATATCCGCCGGTCCGACGGCCCGGGTGTATGTCACCACCGCTGTCATCGATGTCACTGACCGCATGTTGAAGGGGATAGACGAGATAGAAGACGGTCTCGAAAGGTACAGTGAAATGGAAAAACGGGAAAAGGCGATCATCAAGGAATTCGAGGAAGACAATCCTGATTCCCGCTGCGAGGTGGCCAACTTCTACGGCGGAGGGCAGTACTATGTGATTGTCAGGCTGGAAATCCGTGATGTCCGTCTGGTCTATGCTCCTCATCGAGGAATCGGAGAGTTCGGAGGAGACATCGACAACTGGATGTGGCCCCGCCACACCGGCGATTTTTCACTGCTCAGAGCTTATGTGGGGAAGAATGGCAAACCCGCGGATTACTCTGTGGATAATGTTCCGTTCAAACCGAAAGCCTATCTGCGCGTTTCCAAAGAGGGTTACAAGTCAGGGGACCTCGCTTTTGTTATCGGTTATCCCGGGAGCACCGAGCGGTTGACCACGGCCCTGGAAACTCGATTCGAGATTGATCAGCACCTGCCCTGGAGGATCGATTTTTTTCAGACCTACATTGATGCTGTCCATCAAACAGTCGGAGATGATAAAGATTTGGAGATCAAAGCCGCCCGAATAATATCCGGCCTGGAAAACAGCAAAAAGAACTCTATCGGGGTCTTAGAAGGCGCTCGAAAAAAAGATATCGTCCGCGAGAAGCTCCAGAAAGAAAAGGAATTGCAGGAATGGATCGGGGATGATTCTGAGCGGAAAGACAAATACGGGACCATTATCCAGCAATTGGATAAGCTGTTTGAGACCCATCACGAATCATGGAAAGCGGATATGTTGGTGCGGTACATGGGGAGCGGATTTTTTTCTCCCTTAACCAGCGCGGCCGTGACCATTGTCCGGATGGCCGAGGAACGCCCGAAGCCGGATAACGAACGGGATCCCGCCTACCAGGAGCGCAACTGGAAACGGCTCGAACAAGTGCAGGTCAGCATGCAACGAACGTATTCGCGGGAGATCAACATGACCATGCTGGTCACAACCATTGCGGAGAGCCTGGAACTTCCTGATGAAGAACGCCCTGAGATTTTGGAAGACCTGTTTGGCGCTGCACGGGTCAGCGAGCAAGAAATCCGTCAGAAGGTTACCGCGCTTTTTGACGGATCCCGGATGGAAAACAGGGAATACCGTCTCAACCTGTTGAAGAATGCCAGCCTGGAAGATCTCAAAAAGAGCGAAGACACCTTGATCCAGTTTGCCCTGAAGCTCAGCCCGGCCATCGAGCAGCTCAAAGAAAGAGATAAACGTTACTCCGGCGCTTCGGTGCTACTCCGCCCCCATTATTATTATGCTTTGCGCGACTATTACGAGGGCAACATCGCCCCTGATGCCAACGGCACCATCCGCATTTCATTCGGTACGGTCCGCGGCTACAAACCGGCGCCGGATAAGGAGAAATACTTCCCGTTCACCAAAGTCTCTCAGGTCGTAGACAAATGGGTTCAATACAAGGGTGAGCAGCCGTTCGATGCTCCTGATTCGATCATCGAAGCCATTCAGTCCGGACGTTTCGGTTCGTACATTTCTGAAGAAGCTGGAGAAGTACCCGTGAACCTGCTCACAGACCTTGACTCTACCGGAGGAAATTCAGGCTCGGCCACTCTCAACAGTAAAGCCGAATTCGCAGGCATACTCTTCGACGGGAACATAGAAGGAGTGGCCAGTGACCTGGTTTTCCTGCCTGACCTGACCAGATCGATCCATGTCGATGTCCGCTATATCCTCTGGATTCTCGATGCCGTCGAGCACGCCGACCATATTCTGGAGGAGATAGGGATCGCACCTGAATTCTCACATCAGTAACAGAACTATTCACAGGGAATAAGCCAGCTCTACATCAAAACAGAGCTTGATTCCTGCTGACCTCAGGCTTTTGGACTGAGATGGAAACCGGGGTTTATCTGAGGAGAGCCTGAAAAAGTGCAGCGCAGCATTTCAAAATTTTCTCCATCCTCCAACGAGAAAAAGAAGGCAGAAGGAGTTCAGGAGGAAGAGATAGGCGAGAAGTTGGGGGAGTCCGACCAGGGGAATTAAGACAGATGAGGCGGCAAGCGCTCCGAAGAAAGATCCGAGGAGATCCAATCCATAGCCCAAACCATAATCCTTCTTTTCCTCCAAGAAGAGGCGATTAGAGACGACAAACAGATCCCCCCCAAGGAAACCGAGAGCCAGGAGAAACAGGAAGAAGAAGATTTCCGGAGGATGAAGTCTGAGGATGAATCGAAAGAGAAGGAGCAGGAACAAAAATCCTGCCTGGATGAGGATCAGGGGAATGAAACTAAACTTTTTTCGTCTTTTGCCTCTGAAAGAACCCAGGAAGAGGCCGACCATAAAGGATGTCAAAAGAAGAGCGATCCTTTGATAGAGGTATCCATAAAGAGTCTGGAAGGAAATGATCACGATGATCTCAGCCACTATGGTCGTAAAACCCATCACAGCAAGAGGAACCAGGAAAAATGATGATTTTTTCTTTCCCCGCCAGAGGGTGATGAGGAACATAATGAAGATGATCAAGGGAAAGTCCAAAAGCCAGAAACGCGGAAGCGATGAGAAGAAAGTGAAGATTTTTTTCTCTATGCCAATAAACTGCGTGCTCCATAGAACGGAATTGTAAAAATAACTGATCGGAGAGAAGTCCAGGTTGATGGCTTTTTTCCCGGATGAGACCTTTTCTTCTATCCTATCCACTCTGAGCGGATCGAGACGGGAAAAAAGGAATTGGGAGCTGACGTAGGTGTTCTGCAGGTCGAGTTCACCGATTTTCTGGCTGAGTACTTCTGGGTCTATTGATAACGGGCGTGTCGATGCGAGGAAGATGTTCGTGTCTCCAGGCACAATTTCAACCACAGGAAATGCTTCTTTAAGAGTGAAGTAAAGCGAAGACAGGAAATCCTGGAGTTCCGGACTGATGTAGTTTTCTGCCGAGGGCACCCGAAAAGAAAAAAGGCCTTGTTCTGTCAGCTTTTCTTTAGCCTCCAGGAAGAATTCTTTGGTATAGAACCGATTGATCTGAGCGGTGGCCGGTTCAGGCAGGTTGAGGATGACCATATCGTATTTTTTTTGAGTTTGGGTGAGAAAGGCCCTCCCATCCTGATAGAATATTTGAACACGTTCATTGTTCAGAATTTTCTGCTCTCCTTCGGGTAAATGCCGGAAAGAAAAGCGAATGATCTCTGGATTGAGCTCTACGTAATCCACCCGGGCCCTCGGATATTTCAGAATCTGCCTCAAACTTCCGGCAGTGCCACCGCCTATCAACAGGATGCTTTCTGCATCGGGATTCTGAAGAAGGGCAAAATGGACAGACTCTTCAGAAGAAGCCAGGTTGGGATAGGAAAAATCATGGAGATTGTTGTTGTAGAATGACACCTGCTCTTCGGTCTGGAGAACCTGAAGCTTTCCATACGGAGTGTCCTTGCTCTGAGCCAGATGAAAAGGCTCCCAGTAGATTTTTTGGCTGGGGAAATCCCCTAAACCGAATAGGACAAGCAGGATGAGGATCACAAGAGGGAAGAGAATGGGTTTCTTTCTTCGAAAAATCAGAAGGCTCAGCAGGATGGCGATCCCTCCGACAACGGCCGCTCCATGCCAGTTGGAGACAAAAGGAATGAGAAGAAAATAGACGATCAGGCCTGCGGATGCGGAGCCCAGAGACTCTAAGAAATAGACCTGATAGAGGTCTCCTTTCAGGAAATGGGCGTTGAAAACAAAAAGAATTCCTAAGGGGAAGCTGATACAGAATGAAAGTGTTAATGAAGAGATCAACATAGGGATAATTCCTGTGATCTGTCCAGGAAGGATGTTCAGGATGAAGCGGGAAAACCTGAGCCCGACCAGGCATGCGGGAAAAAGAAGAATAACCAGATAGTAGGCATGAATGAGCCGTGTTTGAGAAAATCTCATTTTTTTGGCAGCGATGCTTCCGATACCTCCCCAGAGAAGCCATGCGGCGAGGATGAATCCAAAGGTGATTTCGTTCCCGTAGAAATGAGCAGAAAATTCTCTCAACAAAAAGATCTGGAAGGAGAGGGCGAGGAATCCCAGCAGAAAAGGCGGGAGAAGGTTTCTCAACTCCAGATTCCTGGAATAGGAGTGGAACAGTTTTCGCATCTCCCCGCAACGATACCGAGTTTTTGAATTGTGTAGCCGCCCCTTTGAATAACTGTGTTCTGGCATTTCGGGCAGTAAGTATTTTCGGCTCGGTGACCCGGAACGTTTCCCACATAGGCATAATGGAGGCCTTCCTCGATGGCGATCCTATGCGCTTTTTCCAAGGTGGATATCGGAGTGGAGGGGAGGTTTTTCATCAAATACATCGGATGAAATCGAGTGAAATGAACGGGGACATCCGGACCGATCTCTTTTCGGATCCACTGGCAGACACTCCGGAGCTCTTTGGTGCTGTCATTCAGCGTGGGGATGACGAGATAGACAATTTCCATCCAGATGTTGTTTTGGGCGATCGTTTTAATGGCTTCGAGCACGGGTTCCAGTTTTCCTCTGACGAAGGAAGAGTAAAAATCCTCCGAGAAGGATTTAAGGTCCACTTTTATCGCATCCACAACTTTCGTCAGGTCCACGAGTGGTTCAGGGTTGATGTAACCTCCCGTGATGACTACGCTTTTGATTCCTTTTTTGCGCGCTTCAACTGAAGCGTCGTACATGTATTCATAAAAAATGATGGGCTCTGTGTAGGTGTGCGCGATTACGGGGCATTCGTATTTCTGGGCGATCTCCACCAATTTCCTCGGAGAGACGTCATAATTCCGGACTTGTTCCGGCCTCACTTGGGAGATCTCCCAGTTCTGGCAGAATTTGCAGTTCACGTTGCATCCCGCAGTCGCGATAGAAAGCGCAGCACTTCCGGGGAGGTAATGAAAGAGGGGCTTTTTCTCGATCGGATCATTGTTGAGAGCACAAAGTTTTCCGTAGACCAGGGTGTAGTAGGTCCCCCCGATGTTTTCTCTGACGCCGCAGTAGCCTCTCTCTTTATCACCCAGTTTGCAGAACCGGGGGCAGAGCTCGCATTCGATCTCCCTGTCCGGATGCTTTTTATAGTACCGGGCCTCCACTTTCGAAAGAAGTTCCTCCCCGCTGAATGCGTAAAGGTCCATCAAAGCAGGGGAGAGGCCGGAGCCGGCCAGGAGAGCAGTTCCTCCCGCTGTTTTGAGAAAGTGTCTTCTTTTCATAGCTCTTCCTCGATCAGTGTTATCTCTTTTGAATTTGCCTTTCCCAGACCCATCTTGGCTGCAGTCTGGAGGTACCGCGGCTCCCTGTTTTCTTCTTTCAGAGAAGGAAGTCCGTTCTCGGCCCTGAGTTTTTCAATGACCTTCCATCCGATAAAATCTGTGGCCACAGGATCCAAACCAAAGATGAGCGTTTCGTATGTCTTTGCCCAACGGGCATGGTAGGATGGCCCCCTGTGATACTGAACGACAAGGCCATCCAGTACGCTGAGCCTGTGCTTTCTCTGGACAGGTTCGGTCTCAAAAAGTTCTGCGACAAACGGATCACAGTTTGAATCATGGTATTTATTCGGATTATGGATGGCGCCGAAATAATTCTTCATTCCTGCCGTGACTCCGGCCAATCCGTGGTCTTTGAGGATGGCAAGGCTGACAGATGAAACGGCATGGTTGAGTTGTATTCTTGAGAAGCGGCTTCCGATGTTGAGGTGGGAGACCAGATTCGGATCATACCCGATCCCTTGGGTATCTGTTCCCAGGATTTTCAGGCTGCTGCGGTCCAGTCTCAGGCGGTATCCCGCTTCTCTCAGCTCTCTGTTGGTTCTGTCCCATATGAAGAGATTTTTTTCCGGAAATCCACTTGTGGTTATTAATTTTGTGAGTGAATGAGCGACTTCTGGACGAGTCGAAATCTTCCTGCCTCCGATGGTATTGATCTTGATCCCAATCCTTTCGCCGCTTTTGAAAAGAGAGCGCAATCCTTCTTCAGTCTTTTGTGTGCCGAGCAAAAGCTGGATTCCTCTGGAGTACATCTGACTGAGCTTTTTCGAGTCGATGGAGTTGCCCTGGCTCACAACTCCTCTTCCCTTGATGAGAACAACTTTTGAAGGTGCCATGACGATCTCAGACTCCTTTTAATATCATAACAACAATTCCAGAAAGTATGCAATAATCTGTTGCCCGCGCATTCCTTTACCCATAGTTTTGACAGCATTGGTCCTGCAAACCTTTGCCTGAATATTTCTCAATAATGGATATAATGAGGCTTTCCTCCCAAAGAAACACTTGTCAAAAGAGAAAATTGAGCTTATAGTGAAAAAGCTGAGCGTCATGAATGGAGTGATAAGATGAAGTCAGGCTCGATTAAAATCTATCAGACTTTTCTGTGTATTATTCTGTTTGTCTCTGTCTTAAATGGGAAAGCCGGAGTACTGAGCAACGAGGAAGAATCTTCTCTTCTTTCACTTTTGCCTAGGGTTGAAGCCTGGTCACTTTCTGAGGAACCGCAGAGCTACATTCCCGGGAATCTGTTTGAATACATCAACGGCGCTGCAGAAATCTATCTTGCGTATGATTTTAAGGAGTTGATGGTCGGCCTCTACGGGAAGAAGAAAGAGGCGGACGAGGCGGCATTGAGCGTTGAGATCTATGATATGGGGAGCGCGAAGAACTCTTTTGGGATTTACAGCGCCGAGAGGTTTGCCGAAAGCGAGTTTATTCCCATCGGTAACCAGGGATACCTTGAGGAGGGAACACTGAACTTTTTAGTCGGGAGATACTACATCAAGCTTCTCTGTTTTGACTGTGGAGATGAATCGGATGAAGTCCTGAAATCCTTCTCCGGAATGATCGTTAAAAGCGTCAAGGACAAAGGAGAGCTTCCTTCTGCTCTCCGCTATTTCCCGAAGGAAGGGCTTGTCTCGAATAGCGAAAGGTTCATCCTGCGTAATTTTTTGGGATACGATTTTCTTCACGATGGGTACTCAGCCAACTACAAGCTCAAAGACCAGGAGTTCGACTGCTTCATCATCGAGGGAACCGATGAACAGGATGCGCAGAGGATGTTGGAACAGTATCTCGAGAAAAAGAGCAATAGTGATATTCAGAAGACTAAGTTGGGCTTCCGGTTGAAAGACAGATATTACCACAATATATTCCTGGCCCTGAACGGAAATACAATCTTTGGGGTCATGAAGATCAGGGACGATTTTCAAGATATCGGGCAAAGGTATCTGGCGATACTGCTCGAATCCTCGAAGAAATAACACGGAGAATGAATTTCCAGATAGCTTTCTACCTATCTGGCCGGAGCGAAAATTCAGGGTTCAGTAATTCAATATAAAACAAAAGGGTAGAGTGTTATGATTTTAATCCTGTTTGGATTATAATGAATGTGGCCTAAAAAGGATTTCATGAAAGAGAGCAAAATCGTTGCGTACTGCCTTGTGATTATTGTTATCTTTCTGACAGGCGTGGTCCTGAAGCTGGCCAAGCCCGTTCTTTTCCCTTTCTTTTTGGCCGTTTTTCTCTCTTTTCTGCTTTTTCCCGTTCTGGGCTTCTTGACGCGTTTGAAGATTCCCAAGTCAGTCTCTGTTGTTGTCATAGTCATACTGACTTTTCTTATCATTTATCTTTTAGGCGTTCTTTTCTACACCAGCGGCAAGGCGTTTGCCTCTGAGTTCCCGAAGTATGGACAGAAAATCAGCTCGATTCTCACTGATATTCAACAAAGGATCAGGATTTCATTTCCAGAGTGGGAGCCTGTGAATTGGGTCGAACAGCTCAATATCAACAGGATGGGAGGATTTTTTGTTTCTTCGCTCGGCACGTTTTTCGCTTTTATGTCCAATCTTTTTCTGATCTTCATCTTTCTCGTTTTTATTCTGGCGAGCCGGGGAAATCTGAAAAGAAAAATAGAGAATTCTTTCAGCAGTAAAAGATCCTCCCAGATAAGCGATGTGATGTACAAAATCGACATTCAAATCCAGAAATATTTATCCATAAAAACAGTCATCAGCTTTTCCACTGGAGTTATGGCCACCATTGTTCTGCTGCTGTTCGGCGTTGATTTTGCGATCGTTTTCGGCTTTTTCACGTTTATCTTGAATTACATTCCCAATATCGGCTCTATTATTGCTACAGCGTTACCCGTCGCTATCGCTGTTTTTCAGTTTGAGACACTCTGGCCGGCTTTCTGGATTCTGATCATACTCGGTTCAATCCAGATGACTCTGGGGAATTTTGTGGAGCCGAGAGTGATGGGGCATGGTTTGGGCTTAAGCACTCTTGTGGTCCTCTTTTTCCTGTTTTTCTGGGGATGGCTGTGGGGCCTCGGCGGCATGATCCTGGCTGTTCCCACTGCAGCGGTCATTAAGATCGTGTGTCAGAACATACCTGGTCTGAATTTTGTGGCTCAACTGATGAGCAAGGATTAAGTCCACGAGCCCACTTTTATAGGCCGACTATCGAATAAAAAAAGGCCGAAGGCCTTTCGGCCTCCGGCCTTGAATCTTTCCTACGCTTTGGCGCGAAATTCAGAGTCTGATCCCGAGGCTGAACCCAGCGTTGAGATCAGGGATCGAAGTGTTGCCGGTCAGGATGTAGGGGCCTTCGCGGAAGATATCATCATACATATAGCCTTCGATGTAGAATCCTTTCTTCATATTCACAGTGAATCCGAGAGCGATCACCAATGAGGAGGCGGGCTGGGCGCTTACAGATTCCCAATCTTCTGTTGCCGGATCTGTGTCTAAATTATACAGAGTCTCTTCTTTGTAAGCCGTGTACGTGATCGAGGCCCTCATCTGAAACCAGTTAAAAAGCTGTTTTTCACCAAAAGCTCTGAGGATCGGATTGTAAGAAGTTTTGGGATTGCTCTTTTGAGTATCAGTGCCTGTGGCCTCAAGGCTCAACTCATCCTTGGAAGAATCGCGCATGAATCCGATTTGGATTCCGTAATTGTGGTCCTCTCCATGGAACAAAGGTCCCACCAAGAAGAGGAAGCTTTTCTGGAGCCGTTTAATGGTTGTCCCGTCATCTGCGGTGGCGGTATCTGGATCGACGTCGAGCGAACCGCCGAAAGAGAGATAATACATGTTTGCGACCAGAGAAGTGTTTTCACTCAAGAGGTAGTCCATCTTCAAGTTGAAATCTTTATCCGAAGCCGAAAAATTGGCCTCTTCCCCATCTGCGGTGGAACCAGCCGCGATCACGTATTCATACTTGTACTTGGGATTTCCGATGCCGAAATCCACGTTCAGGTTGATCTTGTCCTTCCATGTGTATCCCGCACCGATCCGGAACATCGAAGCGGAGATTTTCTTTGTGAAGGTGTCATCCATCTCTGTAGAGAGTGATTGGGGATCATTGATCCGATTTCCGGACACATTTCGAGCAATTTGGTTGAAGCCAAAACCGACCTTGAGGCTATCTCCCAAGGGAAGGGCGTAATACAGTCCGAAGGACCTCATCCCGATTAGGTCCGACACGTTGACGCCATCGACTCCCACATTGGTTTGGCCGCAAATCGGAGAAACAAGCCCGTTGAGATCGTTGATGTTCTGGACAGGCCCAGACCAAATGTTGTTTCTGTAGCTGCCGTAGCGCTTGCCGATTTGGAATCCTATGACTCCCGGTAGGCCAAAGGGCTCCAATTGGGCAAAACTGAATCCGCTGTAGGTCCCAGTCGGGGAATCATAGTCCAGATTCACAAGAACAGGATAGTCCAGCATATAGACAGGATTGAGCAGAGCATCCACAGATGTGATCACCATCCCCACGGGTGTGAACTCATGATAGACCGTTCCGGTCAGGACCATCTTTCTGGAATCCGAAGCCTCTGACTGGACAACCAGGAGCAGACACAGTACGCTCATAACAGCCACCGTTTTCATTCTTCTCATCGTACATTACCTCCATAAATGAGATTCAGATCAACGTACCTTTTGCGTATTCTTTTTATGGCACAGCCCTTTACTGGGGTCAATCGCCCTTAGAGGTGAATCTGAAGGTGATATTGCAACATCCTCAAGAGGATGTTTTTTTGATGCGTGTCTCCCGCCCGAATTTTTAAGCTGAGGGCCGTGCCGGAAGTCAGACTCTGCGCCTGACCATGAACAGGCGTGAAGTCTGCCCGGATATTCCTTCGGAGGGGGATTGGAGATAGGGGAATAAATTTTGAATCAGGATTTGGTGAGCAGCTTTTTTTGGAGGGAACGCTCTTTGAGCTTTGAGAATCGCTGGATGAGTTGCTCGAGGTAAGCCCTCCCTTCCAGGTTTCCTTGACTGACAAATTGAACGGAAAGCATCACTCGCTCCAGGCAGCGGATTTTTTCATCTTTTGTATAGATATCCTGATCTCCGGGGATTATGATTTTTTTCTCGTACCGGCACCTGTCCACACTCTCGGAGATGGCTTCTCCGATCTCATTTTTCGGTTTGTTCTCCTTATCCGGAATAAACACAAGCCCTTTGTCTTTTTCGATCTTCTCTCGAGCGTACTCGAGTGACAAAAGGGCCTTCCTGTCAGAAAACGATCTCTTTCTTTGTGCGTATTCCATCAGAGGAGCTTCTATGTGAAAGGCAAGCCAGGCCATCCGCTCATCTTTGAGTATGTCCTCTTCCGGGGATATCCTTTTTGGCTGGGAGGCCTGTTTTTTTTCTATGAGCCGGTCCTCTTGATAGGAACTGTGAGTTTCGAGAAAGGAACAGCCAGGAGGACAATGGATTTCTTTTTTCCTGAGGAGGCCGCAGCAGAGACTGCACAGATGTTCATCCAAGGCCACGCAGTAACGTTTGCCCTTTCTGTTTTTGCATTGAGAGCATTTTGCCATCATTACTCCAGCGCAAGGAGGCGATGTTTTTGGGGACCCATCTTCAACAGGTCAGGTGGAAAGCGCCGATCGTTTTTTTCTGAGGGGAAGTCTCGTTGTACATGTGGACGGCCTGGGATGTTTTTTCAACAACAAGAGTGATCCCTTTCGACTGGGCGTATGCTTTGACTTCTTCCTCCACTTTCATCAAACCATGATAGCCTGTCCCTATGACCAGAACATCAGGTGCTTCCTGGAAGACGTCCTCAATATCTTTGATTGAGAGTTTATGCCCGGTTTCCCGCCACCAAGATTCCTTGATCCTGTCTGGAAAGAGGATAAGGTCAGATGTATAGGCCTGGCCTTCAATTTCCATTCGACCGAACACATAAGATTCAATCATTTTCTTTTTTTCATCAGGAATGTATCTGAAGTGAAGACTCTTATTTTTTTTCCAAGGATGCCTTTCAGAGCTTTTTGAGCGGCTTTCTGTTCGGCGCTTTTTTTGGAACTTCCTTTGGCTTTTGCCAGAGACCTTTTCTCCAGAAAAACCTCGACGATGAAGCTCTTTTTATGGTCAGGTCCTGCAGAGGTTACAGTTTTATACACAGGGGCAGGGAGATTTTCTTTCTGGAGGTATTCCTGCAGAGCGGATTTGTAATTATTGACCAAATATCTTTCGGCTTTGATCCTCTTGAAGATGAATTCAAACTGGGGAATGAGGAATTTTTTAGCTTCTTTCAGACCCCCATCCAAGTATATGGCTGCCACCAGGGCCTCAAAAGCTCCGGCAAGAATAGAATTCTTTTTCCTCCCTCCACTTTTTTCTTCCCCTTTTCCCAGAAGTATGTGTTTATCGAGCTTTATTCTCTTTCCGAATGTGGACAGAGATGTCGTGTTGGCGGCTGTGGACTTGAGTTTGGAAAGTTCCCCCTCTGATAATTCACTGTAGGTGGAATACAGATAATCGGCCACAATAAGCCCGAGGACCGAATCTCCCAGGAATTCCATGGTCTCGTTATCCGCGTCCACGTTTTGCTGGTTTTCGTAGGCATAGGAGCTGTGAGTGAGAGCCAGGCGGAGGAAATTTTTGTTTTTAAACCTGTATCCGATATTTTTTTCGAACAGTGTGATGCTTTTTTTCATTAAGGAATCGCTTCTGACTCGGGTCCTCAACTATGGGGCTTTCTTCAAGAATGAAGAGGAATAGGCGATTTTTCCTCCCACGATGGTCATAACGGGTCCTCCTCTCAATTCCCAGCCATTGAAGGGATTATTCCGGCTTTTGGATTTGAAAGAGTTCGCATCAACCACGATTTTTTTATCAAGGTTCAGGATAGTGATATCCGCATCCGCTCCCACGCTGAGACGGCCCTTGTTTCCAAGTCTCAGGATGAGTGCAGGATTGGTCGAGATCATCTCGACAAATCGGGAGAGGGAGATGATTTTTGGGTTCACCAGTTTATCCAGGAGAAGAGGAACCGCTGTTTCAAGGCCGTTGATTCCAAAAGGCGCTGTATCGAACTCGACATCCTTCTCATCTGCCGTGTGTGGAGCGTGGTCGGTGGCGAAAGTGTCTATTACCCCTGTTTTGACGGCTTGTTTGAGCGCTCGAACATCTTCTTTACTTCTCAAGGGGGGATTCACTTTGAGATGAGTGTCATAACTCTCAATCAGAGAGTCTGTCAAGAAAAGATGATGGGGAGTCACTTCAGCTGTGACCTTCACTTTTTTTCGTTTGGCTTCCTTCACAAGCTCTACAGCCCCTTTAGTGCTCAGATGGGCGATGTGTATTGACGCATCTGCTTTCCTGGCAAGGATTATATCTCGAGAGACCATTGTTTCCTCGGATGAAGAGGGAATTCCTCTGAGTCCGAAGAGATAGGAATGATATCCCTCGTGCATGACTCCATCGGCACTTAAATTTTTATCCTCGCAGTGGTCGATGATGACCGCATTGAGGATTTTTGAATATTCCAGAGCCCTCCGCATCACTTGGCTGTTCTGGACAGGCATTCCATCATCAGAGAAGGCGATGGCTCCCGCATCGATTAGATCTGCCATATCTGTGAGCTCTTCACCCTTTTCTCCTTTGGTTATCGAGGCTATCGGAAAGACGTTCACAGCCGCTCTCTTCTTGGCTTCAGAGAGAATATACTCCGTCACACCTCTGTTGTCGTTGATCGGGTCTGTGTTGGGCATGCAGGCGATGGAAGTGAAACCTCCCCGGGCCGCAGCAAGGGCGCCTGTGGCAATGGTTTCTTTATCTTCTTGCCCGGGTTCCCGGAGGTGGACATGCATGTCTATAAACCCGGGAGCAACAATCATACTTGAAGCGTCGATGAGTTTCGCTCCAGAAGCACTGATTTTTGGCTTTATTTGTGCGATTTTACCTTTATCGAGGAGAACGTCGAGCTTCTTATCTGTTCCAGAGGACGGGTCAACTACTCTTCCGTTCTTAATCAGTAGCCTCACGGTCTTTTCCTCCTAATAATAAGTAGAGTACAGCCATCCGGACGGCAATGCCGTTTTCAACCTGTTTGAGAATCACGGATTTTGCACAATCCGCCATATCCGTGGTCAGTTCCACGCCCCTGTTTATCGGCCCTGGATGCATGATTATCGCGTTCTTTTTGGCGCGTCGATACCTGCGCACACTGAGGCTGTAGAGATTTCTGTATTCCCGAATAGAGGGGAAGAAATTTTTCGCCTGTCTTTCCAGCTGAATCCTGAGCATCATGATCACATCGGCTCCTTCAACCGCGTGATCGAGGTTGAAGTCGATTTTGACACCAAATTTTTTGAATTCCTCGGGAAGGAGAGGTGGAGGACCCACAAGAGTGACACTGGCTCCCAACTTTCGCAGAAGAAATATGTTGGACCGAGCAACCCGGCTGTGGAGGATATCTCCGACGATGACGACTTTCAGGTTCTGGAAATTTTTTTTCTCCTGCCGTATGGTGAAGGCATCGAGAAGGGCCTGTGTCGGATGCTCGTGGGATCCATCTCCTGCGTTGATGATGTTCGATTTGCTGAAAGTGGAAGCGTAATGGGTGGCTCCCGAACTGGAATGCCGGATGATGATGGCGTCGGGATTCATAGCTTCCAGGTTCAGGATTGTGTCTTTGAAGGTTTCTCCTTTCGCAGCACTGCTGGCCTTCAGGTTAAAGTTAACAATATCCGCACTCAATCTTTTTGCGGCCAGTTCGAAAGAACTTCGTGTTCGTGTACTGGGTTCAAAGAAGAGATTGATAATGGTTTTTCCCCTGAGTGTGGGGACTTTTTTGACTTCTCTCGTGGATATTTCATAGAAGGATTCTGCCGTATCGAGTATTGTTTTGATTTCAGCGGCGGTGAGATGTTGGATGCCGAGAAGATGCTTGTGTGTGAAGGCCAAATTTTTTCTCCTATTTTATCCCTGGCGGCTCCGTGATCAGGACTTCATCGCTGTTGTCGATCTCTTTCAAGCGGACCTGCACAATTTCCCTTTTTGAAGTGGGAAGAAATTTGCCGACATAGTCCGCCCTTATCGGGAGTTCACGATGACCGCGATCGACAAGAACCAGAAGTTGAATCGTCTTCGGTCGGCCCAGGTCGATCAGGCTGTCCATCGCCGCGCGGATCGTTCTCCCTGTGAAGAGGACATCATCAACCAGGAGGACATCTTTTTTCGCAACAGGAAAATTGATTTCCGTTTTTTTCACCATGTGCTGGGCTTCCAATTCTGAGAAGTCGTCCCTGTAAAGAGTGATGTCCAGCACTCCGACAGGGACGTTGACTTTTTCAAACTCGTTGATCAGTTTCGATATTCGTTTACCGACATAGATCCCTCTCGTTCTTATCCCGACAATGACAACATTCTTTAAATTGCGATTCCTTTCTATGATTTCCGTGGTCATTCGGTGCAACGCTCTTTTTATTTTGCGAGAATCCATAATCTTGGCTTTAATTTTTTCTTCCATGAAAGAACTCCTGATGTGTGGAAAATCGGTCTTTCTTTTTGAGGGATGAATCCATTCTATCCCTAAGAAAATGCAATATCTTCAGGAAAAAGTCAAGGAGATTAGAGAATAAGGTGGAGACACCGGATGCAGAACAGGGTGATTTCTTTTGAGAAGGCCTGCACAGGTTTCAACATCCGGATTATCAACCGGCGGGTTACACATGGAGAAAAAGCGGCTCTTTTAAGGCTTTTGGATTGAAGTTATAAGGGGCATGAAGCTCGGTCTGGTATCAGTCGGAGATTCTGTTCTTTATCCCGAAATGCATCTGTGTGGCTTTCATGTCTTTTTCAAGCTGCATGGCTAGGTCATCCGGAGTCTTGAATTTTATCTCATTCCTGATTTTTTTCAGGAAGCGTATTCCGATATGTTTTCCGTAGAGGTTTTTTTCGAAGTTGAGTATATAAGACTCGATATTTATACCTTGTTGATCAAACGTGGGTTGGCTTCCCACGTTGGTCATTGAGGACAGGATTTGAGTCCCGATCCGGGTCTGCGTTATGAAAACTCCAGGAGGAATAATATCATTTTCAGTTTCGATGTTAGCGGTGGGGAATCCCAGAGCCTTTCCGCGGGATTGGCCTCTGATAACGGTCCCTTCAATTTCATAAGATCTCCCCAATAGTCGACTCGCTCTCTCCACTTTTCCTTCCCGTAGGTAACTGCGAATAAGACTGCTGCTAACAGCCTCTCTGTCTTTGATGACCGAAGGGACGGGACAGATACGGAAATTATATTTTGAGGCTAAGTGCTGAAGAAAGCCTGTATCTCCTTCTCGGTTTTTCCCGAAGTGAAAATTTTCGCCCACGATGACCGCTTGGGCTTTGAGTCTCTTCAAAATAATATTCCGGATGAACTCCTGGCCGCTGAGCTGTGCAAATCTTTCGTCGAACGGAATGATGAGGGCTGCCTGGATATCGAATTTTTTAATTCCTCTTATTCGCTGGTCGAGTGTCTGGATCATTTTGATCCCATCCTTCACCAGTACTTGTCCCGGATGCGGGAAAAATGTCAGAACGAGGGAAAACAGATCATACTCTTTGGCTTTTTTTTCGAGACACCGGAGTATCTTTTGGTGGCCCAGATGGACTCCGTCAAAATTTCCGATGGCCACGATCGAATGACTGGAGACGGACGGATAATTTTCGAGACCGCGAATGACTTTCATAAGGCTACAAATTGATGATTTTGGCTTTTTCCATGTAGGCCATTCTGAGCTGATGGATACAGGAAACTAATAATTTTTCCTCCTCAGGCTCAAGATTTCCCTCGGTCCTCTTTTTGAGAAGATCGAGTAAATCGATCAGTCTTTTCACTAACTCCAGGTTCTCTGCCATAGTATCGGAAATCGGATCTTTGGCCAGGCCAAGCTTGATCAAGGCTTGTGTGTAAAAAGGAAGAATAAGGGAGCTGAAATCGAGAGGAGGGAGAATTTCCTTTGCTTCTTCTTTCTGTTTTTCTTCTTTCGGTCGTTCTTCTTTCTGTTTCTCCTTTTTCTGTCTTTTTTCTGGTTGTTTCTTTGTTTCCTTTTTCGTGGCTTTCTTTTTTGTATCGTCTTTTTTTTCTGGCATTCCTTCTCCTTTTTCAAAAGAGAATATAAAGTGTTTGATAGGGATTGATAATTTTTCTGGCTTTAAATACTTTATATATGTCGAGAGGAAATATTACAATATTCATCATTCGAATTCAAGGAGAAGAGTCATGGAAGATGCTGAAAAAGCAGGAAAAGAATTCCAACAGCTGGTTCAGATCTTGGATGAACTCCGGGGAGATAACGGATGTCCCTGGGACAGAGAACAGGATGAAAAGTCCATAGCAAACTATTTTTTAGAGGAAGTCTACGAAGCTGTGGATGCCATCCACGCTGGGGATGCAGAGTCTCTGGCAGAAGAGCTGGGGGATGTCCTGATGGAGGTCGTGTTTTTAGCTCGAATATTCAAAGAGAAAGACAAATTCTCTGTATCTGATGCTTTAGAGGGAATCAACCAGAAAATGATCCACCGCCATCCTCATGTGTTCGCTCAAAAAAAATTGGGGACCTCTGATGAAGTCATCGATGAATGGTGCCGAAAGAAGCAAGAAGAAAAAGAGAGGAAATCCGTGTTAGATGGAATGGCCAGCTGTCTGCCTTCGCTTTTAGAAGCCTTCCAGATCGGACTCCGTGTCTCCCAGCATGGATTCGACTGGGCCAAATCTGCGGACGCCCTTCAGAAAGTCAAAGAGGAGATATCTGAATTGGAGGAAGCCTTGAAAAGAAATGACAGGGATGAGGTGTTCATGGAGGTCGGTGATCTTTTATTTGCGATGTCCAACGTCTCTCGCCTTTTGGGTATCAATCCTGAGATTGCGCTCAGAGAGGCCAATAGAAAATTCACCAGAAGGTTCCGATTCATGGAAAAAAAACTTCAGGAGGAGGGAAAAGAGCTCCGCCAGGCCACACTCGAAGAGATGGATGAAATATGGGAAGACGCGAAAAGGAAGATTGAATGAAGGAGGGGACACTTTTATTTGTTGTGGTTTGTTTCTGATTTTCTGGCGATAAGGTTGGATTTGATAAATTCGTCGATATCTCCGTCCAGAACCCTGTCCACATCTCCGATTTCCACGTTTGTCCTCAAATCCTTTATCATCCTGTAAGGCTGGAGCACGTAAGACCTGATCTGATTTCCCCAGGCGATATCCGATTTTGCGTCTTCGAGTTTTTCAAGTTTTTCCTGTTTGGCTTTCTTTTCGAGCTCGTAGATTCTCGACTTGAGGACCTTCAGAGCACTGGCTTTATTCTTGTGCTGGGATCTTTCACTCTGACATTGAACGACTATGCCTGTGGGGATGTGAGTTATTCTGACAGCAGAATCAGTGACGTTGACATGCTGTCCTCCACGCCCCGAAGCCCGGTAGGTATCGATCCGCAGGTCTTCCGGGTTGATCTCGACTTCAATGTCTTCTTCGACCTCAGGATAGACAAAGACAGCCGCAAAGGACGTGTGGCGTCTTTTGTTGGCATCAAAAGGAGATATTCTGACAAGACGGTGGACACCGGATTCCTGACTGAGATTGCCGAAAGCGTATTCTCCTTGTATGCGCACCGTAACGCTTTTCAGTCCGGCTTCTTCCCCAGCAAGAAAATCGAGAATATCGGCTTTGAAACCTTTCCTCTCCGCATATCTCAAATACATCCTGAGAAGTATTTGGGCCCAGTCCTGGGATTCGGTCCCGCCCGCGCCCGGGTGAATAGTGAGAATAGCATTTCGCGCATCATCCTCCTCAAAAAAGAGTGTCTGGAGCTCTGCCCTTTCAAGGTTTTTTTCGAATGATGCGAGAGACTTGCTGATCTCTGCGTCCACATTTTCTCCCTCTTCTGCTAATTCTTCCAGAACTTCGATTTCTTCCTTTTCTCGGTAGAGTCGGGTGAGAAATTGAATGTTTTTTTCGAGTATTTTTCTGCTCTGCTGGAGGGACTGGAATTTAGACTGATCTTTCCAGATGTCAGGAGTGGAAAGTTCTGTGTTTATGGCATCGAACTCAGCCTCTTTTTGGCTGAGGTCAAAGATAACCTCTGAGTTCTTCGAATTTGGAAAGGCATTCTTTGATCTTGACGAGAAGATCAGAGTGACTCATCTTTGGGGCGGCGTCTTTTTCTTTCATTTCTTTTCTTTGCAACTGCAAGAATAATGAATACAGGGGTTAAAGTCAAGCTCAGCAGCGGAAGGACATCCCCAAATTGTGTATAGAAGGTCATTCTTGTTGATGGAGTGATGACTTCTGTGAGGTGAGTTTGCGTCATCAGCTTGGATTTGGAGAGGATGCGTCCGTAGGGATCGATTATGCCGCTGATCCCAGTGGTGGCGGCCCTGAGGAGATACCGTCTGTTTTCGACTGCTCGCAAGACAGCCATCGAAAAATGCTGATACGGAGCCGAGCTTTTTCCGTACCAGCCATCGTTAGTGATCGTCACCAGAAAATCTGCGCCTTTTTTCACGAATCTTCGAACGAGATTTGGAAAAATGATTTCATAGCATATAGGAGAGCCGAAATTGAGTGACTGGAAGGAGTGGAGTGTGTATTGTGTTCCTGGCGAGATTTCCCCGATGGCGTGAGTCATTTTTTCGATAAAGGAAAAGATTTTTTTATATGGAGTGTATTCGCCGAAGGGGACTAAATGGATTTTGTAGTAGTGGCTGGTCGGAAGGTCTGGGCTGAGGCACAACGCCGTATTGTAGTAGCGCACGTTTCCTGGGGTACTGGTTTTTTCGTTTGTCCCGAGTAGAAGAGTGCAGTCTGTTTCCTGAACGAAGATGTTGAGTTGTTCTTTAAAGTCTTGAAAGTAACCGTAAGAGCAGCTGAAGCAAAGAGGAACAGAGAATTCAGGCCAGATGATAAGTTTCGCCCCGTCTTCGTATGACTTACGGCTCAGTTCAATGTGTCGGTCGAAAAGGCTCCAGATTTCCTGGCTCGTGACTTGATCCCAGTATATATCAGAAGAGACGTTTCCCTGGATGACTGAAGCCGTGAACGAGTATTCGGAGGGAATGATTTTCTTCAGGCTTAGGAATCCTCCCAGGTGGATGATGAGCACCATAGCGAGAACAGAGAAAAAGGGTGCTTTTTTCCTGTGCTTGAGGGAGTAGAGAAACGCGCTTTGGAAGAGAACAAGCACGAATGAAAGTCCGTAGACTCCTGTTATCGATGCCATCTGGATAAACCAGATGTTCTGGTATTGTGTCGAGCCGATTAGGCCCCAGGGAAATCCTGTTAAAAAATGAGTGAGGATGTATTCCAAAGAAATCCAGAGAAAAGGTGCCAGTAAAAAGACCAATTTGGGAAAGGATTGTGAGATTTTTGTCCAGAGGAAACAGAAGAAGGCCCAGTAAAGCGCCAGAAATAAAACAAAAACCACATAAATGATAATACTTATTCCTATCGAGAGATTTCCGTAATGGGCCGGAACCGACGGGATCCAGTAAATCAGGACAGCGTTGTAGGAACACCCCGCAATAAGTCCCAGGAGGAAGGACTGAGCAGGTTTTTTTTTGAGGATGACGAACAGCAGGGGAATGAGGGAAATCCAGGCGAGAAACGAAAGGCCAAACTTGGGAGCCGAAAAGGCCATCAGGACTCCGCTGCTGATGGCGAGTGCGATGTCGGTTATTCTGTCTCTCAAAATGGAACCCCGGAGGTGAACAGTGTTCCGGAAGACTTTTATCGGGAAAGCGCGGTCTGTCTCCAGGAGCTTAGCTTCGAACGATAAAGTAGTCGGTCTTCCTGGTCGTTTCAGCCTTTAACTGAGCAAGGACTTCCTCGGCTTTTTCTCTTGTTTCGTAGCCTCCGATCCTCACACGAAAAATCGGTCTCGCATCCGTTGAAAAGGGCTCGAGAACAAGAGCCGGATAGCCTTTCGCCTTGAATAGCTCTGCAAACGAGGTTGCGGCATCTTTGCTGTTCAGTGCTGCGAGTTGTATGTAATAAAGGTTGGTTGGTGCAGGCGGTTCCTTCTTCTGAGTTTTTTCTTTGGCCCTCTGATGAGAGGCAATCTCTTTGCTGATCGGATCTTTTGTTTCCTCGACGGGTCCGGCAGCTTTTTCCGCAGTCTGCACGACCTGGCTCGAAGGGGTTAAGCCCGATTCTTTGACGAGTTCAGCCTGTTTCTTGCCTACGGATACGCCAAGGAGAAAGATAACAACGCCAAGGGCTAAAATCGCTATGAAGATGACGGCAAGCTGCGCGCTGGAGAGCTGAATCTCTCTGTAATCTTTATTGGCCACGGCTTATTTTTTCACTCCTTTGCTTTTTGAAAAAAGGCTTTGAGCATTTCGATAGGAACCGGAAAAACAATGGTCGAATTTTTTTCCGTCGCGACTTCCGTCAACGTGCCTAAGAACCTGAGCTGGAGAGCCTGCGGATTTTTCGATATGATATCCGCCGCCTTTGTGAGCTGGCCTGCGGCCTGGAACTCTCCGTCAGCATGGATGATCTTGGCTCTTTTTTCTCTTTCCGCTTCGGCCTGCTTGGCAATGGCTCTGACCATGTTTTCCGGAAGATCGACATGCTTCATTTCCACTAATTGAACCTTGATGCCCCACGGATCGGTGTGTTTGTCGATGATTTCCTGGAGCTGGGCGTTGAGTTTTTCTCTTTCTGAGAGGAGTTCGTCAAGCTCGACTTCACCGAGCACGCTCCGCAGCGTGGTCTGAGCGAGCTGAGAGGTGGCGAAGAGGTAATCCTGGACCTCGATGACTGCTTTTTGTGGCTCCATGACACGAAAATACACAACCGCATTGACCTTCACAGAGACGTTGTCTTTGGTGATGACATCTTGAGGAGGAATGTCCATAACGACTATCCTCAGGCTGACCCTGACCATGCGGTCGATCGGAGGAAACACAAAAATCAACCCGGGTCCTTTCGGCCTGGCAAGGACTCTTCCTAACCGGAAAATGACGCCGCGCTCGTATTCCCTTAAGATTTTAATCGCATTCAGCAGGTAGAGCACGAAGAGGGCTATGATGATACCTAAAAAAGTTTGCATTTTTACCTCCTGAGTTGAGTGTTGTCTGTCATAATTCTATTTTTTTCTGGACTTCTTTTGATTCTCCATAATGTTGTTTTTCAAAAAGTTTTGATTGCATGCGAATAACGCTCAATCCTTTTCTCATCCAAGAAGGAGTGCCATATCATCTTCGTTCATTTCACAATTTAGTCACTTTCAGCATCAGGTTTTTCTTGACTTCAAGGATTTTGACCTTGGTGCCCTTCGGAATATTTTCTGAAGATTCTGCGTTCCACAGCTCACCATGGACAAAGACTTTTCCTTCTGGTTTGAGGTCGCTCTGAGCCACTCCGGTTTCTCCCACCAGTCCCTCTCTTCCTGTGTGGACTCTACTCAAGTGCGCTCGGATGGCAATGACGATCAAAAAGATGAAAATTAAAGATAAACCCACAGCCACGGGAATGATAAATTTCAGGCTGGGGCGCAATTCCGGAATTGGAGCCGGTATGAGCATGATGGACCCGATGACCATTGCCGCTATTCCTCCTACGGTTAAAATTCCATAACTCTGGATTTTTATCTCAAGAACGAATAATCCGATGGCTAATAAGATCAGCAATAAGCCGACGTAATTAATGGGGAGTATCTGGAAAGAGAATATAGCGAGGAGCAGGAATATTCCTCCCAATACGCCGGGAAGAATGGAGCCCGGATTCGAAAATTCGAAGTACAGCCCGAGCAATCCCAGCATGAGAAGAATATAGGCCAGGTTAGGATTGGAAATCGTGATCAGGAACTTCTGTCTGGCCGACATCGGAATTTCGATGATTTCTTCATCTCCGAGCTCAAGAATTTCTTCTTCGTCGGTGAACCTTTTGAGCCTTTTGCCATCAAAGAATTCGATGATTTCCTGTTCGTCTTTGGCGATCAGATCGATCAGGTTTCCTTCCAGAGCTTCTTTTTCTGTCCAAGAGGTGCTTTTTCTGACGGCCTCTTCGGCAAGCCGTGTGTTTCTTCCTCTTTTTTCCGCGAGTGTTTTGATATAAGCCGCGGCATCCTGAGTGACTTTATCCTCCATTGTCTTATCCATGGATTGCCCTGTGATGGATACCCCGACAGGATGAGCCGCGCCCGTGCTCGTTCCAGGGGCCATGACGAATATGTCGCAGGCGATGGAGATAAAGAATCCGGCTGATGCGGCGCGGCCACCGCTGGGACTGACATAAGCGGCGACTGGAGTTTTCGAGCTCAGAATTCTCTCGATGATCTCTCTCATCGAAGAGTCCAGGCCTCCAGGAGTGTTGAGAGTGATAATAACCAAGCTGGCGTTTTCTTTCTCGGCCCTGTCGATGGTGTCTCTGATGTATTCGGAGGTAATCGGATGGATGGGAGCGTCCACAGTGATCTTCAGGATGGAGGAGAAACCTAAGGAAGGGATGACAATCATAAAGAGAAGTAGAGTTAATCCTTTCTTCATTTCGTTTTCATTATATGTTTGGGCGAATCACAAGTCAATATGCGTCTTCCAAGTTGATTTATTCCGTCTTTGAGAAAGAATTGCCTTTGCGTCTCTATGAAAGAGAGGAGGGAATTCAAGTTCAGGATTCTTGATGGGAGTGTTTTTGAGACCGATCTGATACGCAGGCACAGTGAGGGCCATGGAGTATGTTGTTGCGCAGTTTCAGCACTTCTCATTCGGATGATGTCGAAAAACTTGAATAGTTTCTGTGGAATTTGGAGGGCCGCAGCCTGACATATAGTGAATAAAATTAATAATTTATCTTGACATTTTATCTTTAATAAATTATTTATAATTAATCTATTAGCAATAAGGATGCATCGATGATTAAGAATGATATCGCTCTCGCCATAGAAAAAAAATCTGAATTTAATAGGGCAAAATCATTGCTGATCGTCGAGGCGATTCTCTCTGCCCTCAAGGAAGCTCTGGCGGATGAAGAGAAAATTGAGATCAGGGGTTTTTCGAGTTTTAAAGTTGTCAAGAAAAAGACGGGATTCGGCAGGGACATTCGGAGAAAAAAACAGATCAAAATCAAGAAAGGAAAAAGAGTTAAATTCAGGCCTGGACAGGACCTAAAGAACGTCTCCTAAGTCAAGGTGCGATTCCTTCCTTTGGACCCCTCCTTTTTTATCAAAGCCACACAAGAATCATGAGCAAGTACAAAATCAAGCCCCTTTCACCGGATGACCTCAAGACTTATCCTCTTCATTCCCGGAAGAGCAAAGTGAATACCCAAAATTTTGCTTCGGTTCTGGCCCCGAATCAAATTTTTTCACAGTTCGTGGACAGCCTTCCCGATATCCTGGCGGGAAAGGATTTCAAAGAGTTCCTCTCTTTAATGGGGCAGGCGAAGAAAAAAAATAAAGCCATAATCTTTGCCCTAGGAGCTCATGTGATCAAAGTGGGGTTGAGCCCGGTTCTGATTGATTTAATGAGAGCAGGATGGGTCACAGCTCTGGCATTCAACGGCGCTGGGATCATTCATGATTTCGAAGTCGCATTTTCCGGTCAGACTTCTGAAGATGTTGAGCTTCAGCTCAAGGGCGGACGATTCGGGATGGCACACGAAACGGCTGAGATGTTGAATGAATCCATCAATTCAGGAAGAGAGAAAGGAATGGGATTAGGCGAGGTTCTGGGAGAGATGGTCTCCGCATCTGATTTCCCACACAAGAAGATGAGCCTCCTGGCTGCGGCGTATGATTTGAACATCCCGGTCACAGTCCACGTCGCCATCGGAACAGATACAATCCACTTTCATCCCAAAACCAGGGGCGATATTGTGGGAGAACTTTCTCTCAAGGATTTTTTCCTCCTTTGTGCCCTGTTGGAAAAGCTCGAGGGAGGAGGAATTTTCATGAATGTCGGATCCGCAGTGGTTCTTCCAGAAGTTTTTCTCAAAGCGTTATCTTTTGTCAGAAACCAGGGCCAAACTCTTGAGGATTTCACCACCGCTGTTTTTGATTTTATCCACCATTACAGGCCTCATCACAATGTGGTGAAAAGGCCCCATGGAAAAAAAGGGAAAGGGTTCTACTTCATCGGCCATCATGAGCTCTTGATCCCGCTCCTGGCCGCCTCATTGAAATCGCTGTAAGTAAGGGGTCAGGTCTTAACATTTGACATTTTCCAAGTAAGAAACACTTTGAATGTAGGGAAATGTCAAATGTTAAGACCTGACCCCCATTTTTACTTCAAAGTCGATCATTAAATTTCTGTACACGCGCTCCGTTTGCTCGACTGTATCCTTGAGCGTTCCTGATGTATCGATTATGTAATCTGCATATTTGAGCTTGTCTTCCGGTTTCATTTGGCTTTTGAATTTCTGGAGGGCCTCTTTTCGAGTGATCCGGTCTCTCTCCATTAATCTTTTAATTTGGACATCCTGACTGCAGTAGACAACAATGACTTTGTCGAAAAAATCAGTCAACCCGGCTTCAACTGTCAAGGCCGCCTCGGAAACAAAAATATTGAAATGCCCTTCCTGTTCAAGCTTTTGAATCGTTTCTTTTTTCTTTTCTTGAACAAGCGGATGAAGAAGCGCATTGAGAAAACTCTGCTCTTTCTTATCCGAGAAGATGATTTTTCCCAATCTGGGCCGGTTAATTGTCTTGTCTTCATTCAGGATTTCTGTGCCAAAGTGGTCGACTATTTTTTCCCAAGCGGATTTATGCGGTTCCATGAGTTCATGGGCGACTTTATCTGCATGATGGATGTAACAGCCCAAATCTCTCAGGATGTCGGCGACAACAGATTTTCCTGATGCGATTCCACCTGTTAAGGCAACAGTTAACATTGGAATTCTCTTTTCAAAAGTGGGCAGTCCTTTTTTCCATGAAATTATGGACTCAAAGGGACAGCCCCCATTTTTTCTGTGTGTCTACTTTTTTTTTGTCCGTGCGTGCCGGAGCGGATTCTTAGGAATTTTTGGGAATATTTTTTGTTGCTGGAGGAGTTGAATTCAGCGTAAATATTTTCGTGCAGGATTTCTTTCTTAATCTTCAGTTAAAATCTCATACTTTTTTTCGAAGCGGAGGGCCACTCCTTGTTTTTTTTCTTTTTTATCGAGTTCTTCCAAGCGAACGGTCAAACCTCCAATACAGAGTTTTAGCTTTTGTTTTTTTCCGCCCAGTTCTTTGGGCATGTCGATGACCAAGTTGAGTTTCGAGCCGATGACCACACCCGAATCCAAACAGAAATAGACTCCGCTCGAACTGATGTTTTCAATCTCTGTTTTTTCCTTGAACTTTTTTCCGCCGGGAAGTTTTCCTATAATTCTTGCCGAGAGAGGCAAATCAAACCGCCATTCCCTCCGGCGGTTCACTTTCAACGGGGAAAGCTTCGGCGTTTTTTGACCAGTTTTTTTGGAAGCCGTTTTTTTTGATGATGCGGTTTTTGTCATGATCACCTCTTTAGTTTCTTGAAAGGTCAAAATAGGGCGGAGTTGATGGCGTACAGAGCGAGCTGGAGTCTGCTGTGTGTGTTGAGTTTGGCATAGATGCTTTTGATGTGCGAACGGACTGTGTTTTTGCTGATGAAAAGAGCTTCGGCAATCTCATCGTTGCTTTTTCCTTGACCGATGAGCCTGAGGACCTGAAATTCTGTAGGTGTCAACTGGTCGAGTGTTTTCTCTTTCAAGTCCCTTCCGACGACCGAAATAATGCGGTCCATGATGCTGCTCATCTTATCACGGGGAAGCCAGATATCGCCTTTATACACAATTCGTATAGCATCGGACAGCTGGTCTGATGGATCATTCAAGTCAAAATATCCTCTGACTCCGGCATTCATGAGGCCCACGACCTCTTCATGGGATGGAATATTTCCGAGGAGAAGCAGCTGAGATTTAGTCTTGGTCGTCGAGATTTCGATAATGGCTTTGCAGATCTCTCTGATGTTGGGCAAAGGTTCAGAGTTGGCAAAAACGATAACATTCGGCCTGAGATTTTTTATGGAATCGATGAAAGAGTCGATCGTGCTTTTTTCGATGTTTACGACCTCAATATCAGAGGCTCTGTCCAATATTTTGAGAATTCCTGATAGGATAAGGTCTGATGTGCAGTAAAGCAGGGTGCTGATTTTTTTGTCTTCTGGTGTTTTAACAGTTTCTTTCTTTGGAGCGGATTCTTTCTTGGGTGCAGGTTCTTTCTTGGGTGTGGATACTTTCTTTGGAACGGATCTTTTCTTGGGTGACCTCTTGGATGATTTCGTGTTTTTCATCATCTTTAATTTCAGGGATATGTTATACAAAGAAAATTTTGTTGTCAAGGCAAGATTGGAAGATGTCAGCTTTTTCAAATCGTATTGGGAGGCGTTCCTGAATTCCGTTTATTCAATCAGGTATTCAGATGTTAATAACCAGGAAATGCGCATACACGAGGAAAGCTGCGGAGATTAACCCTTTCTGGAAAGAGGAATTGACCTGATCTTATAGTTTTTGTTCAAGCGAAGGATTATCATTTGTCGTTTAGAGTCGTTTTGCTCGGCTTTGGCGAAACGGACACTCCCAGACATCTCAACTTTGAGTTGATTTTCGAGAAATAGTGTCTTTGGAATGTCCAAGGAGAGGTTTAATTTTGAACCGATGACAACCTTGGAGTCCAGCTTGAAAATCGCTTCCTGGGAGCTAAGGGAAATGAGCTCGGTGTATTCTTGGAACTCCTCTCCAACCGCATTAATCCCTGTTATCAAAGCGGGAAGAGAGAGCTCGAAAATTCGTTCCCTCTTCACATTGTTGAAGGCACTTTGGTAGGAGGGTTCATTGGGTAATCGTTTTGCGTTCATTTTCAGGTTTCAGATTGTGCCATAGAGCATAACATCGTTCAATCGCTTTTATGGATGATTTGTTGGGTGATTTTTTTATATTTTTTCTCATCGAAAGAGGTTAGATGTGTGGCTAATTTTCTTTGATGATCACCTCACTACCTCAGGGGTGAAGCCCGCTGCGGGGGGTTAATCCGGCTTTTCAGGATCACTTTTGAGGAGGGTTATAACGGCTTTTCTTGACAAAGAAATGAGCTGCAGATAGAATGACCGAGAATTAATCAGCGGAGAGAGAAGTGAGTCAAAACGGAAGATTTGTCAAAAAGATCACGCCGAAGAGTGTCGATTTTTCAAAATGGTATGTCGAAATGATTCAAAAAGCGGAACTGGCTGATTACGCACCGATAAAGGGGATCATGATCATACGGCCGTATGGATTTGCCATCTGGGAGAACATCCAGAGTCTCCTGGATAGACGGATCAAAGAGTCCGGACATATGAATGCCTACTTTCCTCTATTCATCCCAGAGGGATTTCTTCAGAAAGAGGCTGAACATCTTGAAGGATTTGCGCCCGAGGTTGCATGGGTAACCCATGGAGGACAAGAAGAGCTGGAAGAGAGGCTGGCGGTTCGGCCCACTTCAGAAGCCATCATCGGCAACATGTACGCCAAATGGATTAAGTCGTGGAGAGATTTGCCCGTTTTGATTAACCAGTGGGCCAACATCGTACGCTGGGAAAAGGTCACAAGACCTTTTTTAAGGACGACAGAATTCCTGTGGCAGGAAGGACATACAGCGCATGAGACGTTGGAGGAAGCGCAAGAAGAGACGTTGATGATCCTTTCGCTTTACAGGGAGTTCGTAGAGACAGAGCTCGCTATCCCTGTGATCGCGGGAATAAAGTCAGAGCGAGAGAAATTTGCAGGAGCCGTGAAGACCTATGCGATCGAGGCCATGATGTCAGATGGAAAGGCACTCCAGATGGGAACATCTCATAACCTGGGTCAGAATTTTTCCAAGGTGTTCAACATCAGGTTTGAAGACCAAAACCAAAAGCTGCAGTATGTGTGGCAGACTTCTTGGGGAGTGTCCACCCGCCTTGTGGGAGCATTGATCATGGCTCATGGAGATGACTCTGGCCTTAAAATCCCTCCGAGAATCGCTCCCTACCAGGTTGTCGTGATCCCGATTTCTGTTGGGGAGTGGAAAAAGAATGTGCTTCCCGCGGCTCAAAAGATCGCGAATGACCTAAAGACAAAAGGGTTTCGGGTCAAACTGGATGAGCGAGAAGAATTCACTCCCGGCTGGAAATTCTCAGAGTGGGAGATGAGAGGAGTCCCGCTGAGGATTGAGATCGGCCCCAAAGATGTCGAAAAAAATCAGGTCGTGGCAGTCCGCAGGGATACAGGAAAAAAAGAGGCTTTCGACCAGGCTTTTCTGGATGAAAAAGTGATGAAAGTTCTCGATGATATCCAGAAAAACATGTTCGAGATGGCTTTGCAGTTCCAAAAGGAAAACACTTACGAGGTGAAAGACTACGAGGAGTTTAAATCTGTCATGGAGTCCAAGAGAGGATTTATCAAAACATCCTGGTGCGGTGGTTCAGACTGTGAAGAGAAAATCAAAGATGAGACTATGGCGACCATCCGAGTCATCTCTCTTGAGCAGACAAAGAAAAAAGAACAGGAAAAATGCATTCACTGCCGGAAACCGTCTGAGTCCATGGTTTATTTTGCCAGAGCCTATTGATAATTTTTTTCATATGACATTGATCAACGCCTGAGGAAAGAGGGAATAAACAGGCCTTGAAATTTCTCCGATGCGAATATCATGATTCCTAAAAAGCCTCTTTTTTCTCTTTTGTGAGTTCAGGTCATGTCTGGATCTCGAATGAAAAATAAATTTGCAGAGAAGAGAGAGGGAATGGTTGAAGCTCAGATCGAAGCCAGAGGAGTGAAAGATGAAAAGGTTCTGGAGGCCATGAGAAAGGTTCCCCGGCATCTGTTTGTTCCGGAAAACATGAAACTGTATGCCTATCGAGATGAACCGCTCATCATCGGGGAAGGGCAGACGATCTCTCAGCCTTATATAGTCGCCTATATGACCGAAGCCCTTCAGCTCAAAGGACATGAACGCATTCTGGAAGTGGGGACAGGTTCTGGCTATCAGGCTGCGGTTTTAGCTGAGATCGCTCAAGAAGTCTTCTCCGTTGAAATTTTGGAATCCCTTTCTCTCAGAGCGCAGGATATGTTGAAAAAACTGGGGTACAAGAATATTCAATTCAAGATCGGAGACGGCACGCAGGGATGGAAAGAGCATGCGCCTTATAATGCGATCATGGTTACGGCTGCACCAGCGAAAGTGCCCAAAGCCCTGCAGGAGCAGCTTGCCATCGGAGGGAGAATGATCATTCCTGTGGGTGCGGCTTTTCAGGAACTTGTTCTGCTGACAAGAGAAAAAAGAAAATACAAGAAGAAGAAACTTCTTCCAGTTCGGTTTGTGCCCTTGATTTCGACACATTGATCAAATAAAAATAAAGGTGGAGACAAGAAGATGGCCCCGAGGTTCGGATCCGCGATCAAGATGATCAGATTCCTTTTTATCATCTGTGCAGTCCTCCTGACACAGTGCTCAGCCCAAACCCGTGAAAAAAGATTCGTCAAGATGTTTCTTCCCGATGGATATACGATCACGGCCGAACTGGCAGTCACACTTGAAGAGAGACAACTGGGGCTCATGCACCGCAAAAAAATCGATCCCGATCAGGGGATGCTCCTGGTTTTTGAACAGGCGAATTACTATTCGATATGGATGAAGAACATGAAAATTCCTCTGGATATTCTCTGGCTGGATCGGGAGAAACGGATTGTTCACATTGAACAAAATGTCCCTCCGTGTAAAGAAGACCCTTGCCCTTCCTACTCTTCTCGATTCCCAGCGCTGTACGTGCTGGAGATCAAAGCGGGAAGTGTGGATGAACACGGCCTGAAAATGTATGACCGGATTGAATTTGTCTTGAATTTAGAACAGGGACGCCGCTCTACCTTTTGAAAATAGAGCTGGATATTTAAATGTGTTACTTTGAGGGAATGTCCTTCAAAACTATTGCCTCGAGTTCTTGAGCAGCGTTCTGGGACGCAATTTTTTCTCCGAGGATTTTTTTTATTTCTTTGAACTGATTTATCATTTCTGACCTGGACTTTTCGGACAAGAGGATCTTTCTCGCCTCGTGAAACACATTCTCCGGAGTGAAATCCCTTTGGATCAATTCTGGAACAATCCTTTTTCCGCTGAGGATGTTCACGATGCTGAAATGATCTATGTTGGACAGCCACCGGACAAAGGAATACGTAAGAGGGGAGAGGCGGTAAAAGACAAGTAGAGGAACTTCCAGGAGAGCGGCTTCCAGGTTCGCCGTGCCACACGCCGAAAGCACCAGGTCGCTCGCCGCCATAGCCTCGTAGTGATTTTCTGAGAGAACAGTTAATTCCCCAGGAATGAGGGGAAGATAATCTGATATCAGGTTTCTATCGAGGCTTTCGGCCAGAAGAAGAATGAAGTGAGAATCCCATTCGTTTTGAATCCGATGAAGTGCTTCAGGCAGTACCCGCATATGATATTTCAGTTCGTTTTTCCGGCTTCCCGGGAGGAAAGAGATGATCTTTTTTTGAGTGCTCAGGCCGTATTTTTTCATGAATTCTTCTCTGGTGAAAGAAACACGGATCCTTTCCTTAAGAGGATGTCCCACATAAACGGCGGGAATTCCTGATTCTTTATATGTTTCTTCCTCAAAGGGAAAAATCAGCAGCATTTTTTCGACTGTTTTCTTAATGGTTTTCAGCCGCCGTTTCCGCCATGCCCATACAGTCGGGCTGACGTAGTAAAGAACGGGAACAGATTGTTTTTTGAGTTTTTTTGCGAGGCGAAGGTTGAAATCCGGAGAATCGATAAGGATGGATGCCTTCGGCCTGCGCCTTTTGACCTCAGTGTGGATCCGGTTGAATATTTTTTTTATCCGCGGAAGATGAGTCAAGACCTCGATTCCTCCGATCACACCAAGTTCGCGGACAGAGAAAAGGAGGTCGACTCCTTCTGCCTCCATGTTGTTTCCCCCGATCCCAAAAAAATCAAAATTCGGATGGAGTTTTTTGAAGCGGTGAACGAGATTGGCCCCGTATTTTTCTCCCGAGTTTTCCCCGGCTATGATGAGAATGGAATCCATTAATCTTTTTCGTCTTCTCCATAATACACGATTTCGGGCATGGACTGAGGATCCTGACCGTAAAAAAACAGCCATTGATCATAAGTCTCTTGTTCCTGATAGATCTTAAAGGAGGCTTTTGTGGACGGGCTGACGACACCGAGGATTTGAGGATTTTGTATCGAAGAGAGAGCGCTCTGGGGGACAATGAGAATCTTATTGGTTTGGGTTTGAGTCGATGCCCTTCTTCTTCTCGGAGCCGATCCTGAATAAGGGAGGATGATATTCCATTCTCCGTCTTGAGTCATGGGATCCGGGAACAATTTGCGAATGCATTTCTCCTCCAGCAATTCGTCAAAAGATTTGGGGAAGCTTCCAGGATGTTTCATCTGGAACAGCCGGACGGCTTCAACGTACTGTCTGCCTCTGAAAATCAGCTCTTCTTCTTTTTCTCGTTGAATCTGTGTTTCCCAGACAGGGATAGCGACCAGAAGGCCAATGCTCATCATGAATATGGCGATCAGGAGTATGATGATCACATAACCTTTTTTTCTATGCATGGGTCTAAAAAAAGAGAATTGAAAGGGGATCACCATGTGTTGTAAGGAGTCCCGTCTATCGCTTTTTCAGTTGATCCGGAAAACACATCCACGATACCGATCTGGATGTCGAACGACATCAGCTCATCCTCGGTCAAAGTCTGCTGCACTTCCACCCAGGTTTCAGAAGATTTGGTCATCGGGTCTATCGGGATGGTTCTCAGGTACTGTTCGTCGACAAGAGTCTGGAGTGAGACAGGATAACTTCCCTTATCCGTATAGTAATGGTTGATCAGTTTTCTCAGTATGAAAAGGTCTTCTTTCAACACCGCTTCCCGTGCTCTTTTCGTGGCATACCTGTATTGGGGGAGGCCAAGTCCCACTAAAATTCCGATGAGAGTGAACACGATGATGATTTCAATGAGTGTGAATCCTTTTTGCTTATTTCTCAGATGTTGAGTTTTCATTCGATCACCATTCTCTGTATTTGGTGCCGTCCAGTGCTGTCGCCAGGCTTTTGGTGTAGACATCATAGACATTCTCGCCGCCCCAGACATCCGAATCCAGGTCATCCTGATAGGATCGCAGTCCCCATTCAAAAGAATTCGTCATCGGGTCTTTGGGAATCCGTCTCAGGAATTTAACGATCTTTGTTGTCGATTCCTCATCTTCTTCTCCTTCTTCTGTGACTTCAACTCCTTCGACCAAGGTTTCCAGATCTGGCGGGTATCCCTCTGTGTCTTCGTCAAACTCGATCCTTTGTTCATCCGCGAGTCTTTTATAGGCATCTATAGCTTCTCGAATGATTCTCAAATTTCTCTGCAGCTCGATTTCTCTCTCTCTTTTCACCGCAGTCTTGGCCAGCGGGAAGATAGCTGTGGCCAAAATGGCAAGAAGGGTTAGGGTGACCAGCATTTCGGTCAGGGTGAATCCTTTTCTATGGGCCAGGAATCTCTTCATGTTTTCTGATGCTTTGTCTTGGCGTTAAAACTTATTTTTATTGCGCCGATTCTGATAATAAGGGGATTTTTTCTGCCTGTTCTGGTAGCGTTTGGGAGGGCGCTCTGAATTTTGTTCCAGAGCTCTTTTGCTGAGTTTAATCTTGTTGTCTTCATCTATGGCAAGAACTTTCACGCGAACGGTTTGTCCCATTTTTAAAACATCTCGAATATTCCTGATCCGGTGATGGGCAATCTCAGAGATATGAAGAAGACCGACGATGTTCGGCAGGATTTCCACAAAGCCGCCGTATTCTTCAAGGCGAACGACTTTTCCGGTATAGACTTTGCCCACTTCAGCTTCCACTGTGATTTCTCTGATCATCTGTTTGGCTTTCTCAGCGGATTCGGTGTCAGAAGAGGCTATAGTAATTTTTCCACTCTCTTCGATTTCTATTTTGGAGTTGGTTTGAGCGATGATTTTCTTGATGATTTTTCCGCCAGGTCCGATCACATCACCCACTTTTTCAGGATTGATCATCAGGTTTATGATACGCGGAGCATAAGAAGAAATGTCAGGTCTGGGCTCCGGAAGGGCCTCTTTCATCTTTTTCAAAACCTCTATGCGTGCATTTTTTGCCTTGAGAAGGCCTTCTTTGAGAACCCGTATCGGAATGGACGGGATTTTCAAATCCATCTGAATGGCTGTGATGCCTTTTTCTGTTCCCGCGACCTTAAGGTCCATATCCCCAAAATGGTCTTCTAAACCAGCAATGTCCGTAAGGAGAACTGACCGGTCATCCTCATGGACAAGGCCTATGGCAATTCCCGCAATGATCATCGAAAGCGGGACTCCCGCATCCATGAGAGAGAGAACACCGCCGCATACCGTGGCCATGGATGACGAGCCGTTGGACTCCAGAATATCGGAAACTATCCGGATCGTATAAGGAAAAACTTCTTCATCAGTCGGGATGGAGCGGAGGATTGATTTTTCTGCCAGAGCTCCGTGACCGATTTCCCGTCTCCCTGGACCTCTCAGGAAGGCCACTTCTCCCACGCTGAAAGGTGGAAAATTGTAATGGAGCATGAATCTTTTTTCGCCCTCATCTCCGATTCCATCCAATCTTTGCACATCTTCAAAAGTCCCCAGCGTAACGGTCGCTAAGCATTGAGTTTCTCCTCGCGTGAAGAGGGCAGATCCATGGGTTCGGGGAAGCATTCCCACTTCGATGGAAATCGGACGGATATCATCGAAGCTTCTTCCATCGACTCTTTTGTTCTCGTTTATGATCAAATCTCTGACGATTTTTTTCTGGACCTGAAAGAATATCTCTCTTGTTTCTCTAATTTCATCTTCGTTTTCTTCAGGAATCGGGTCGATTAGACTGTCCAGAATTTTTTGGATTTCCTGTTCTCTGTCTTTTTTGGCTTTTATCTGGATCGCCTGTTTTAAGTCAGACGATATGTCTTTGCTGATTCTTTCCAATTTTTTCTGGTCAATCTCCTCAGCAAGAAATTCTCTCTTTTTGATCTGAAGCTTGTCATACAGGTCTTTCTGGGCTTTGATGATTTGGAGGATTGTCTCCTGCGCAACTGAAATCCCTTCAACGATTATGTCCTCTTCGATCTCTGCGGCCTCGGCTTCTATCATGACGATTCCTTCCTCTGTCCCCACAACCACCATGTCGAGAGGGCTTTCCTCGAGCTGTTTTACCGTGGGATTGACGACAAATGTGTTATTCACATAGCCCACTTTCACGGCTCCGATTGGAGTGTCAAAAGGAATGTCAGAGAAATAGAGCGCCGCAGAGGCCCCTATGATTCCCAGGGTATCTGGTTCATTTTCCAGGTCGGCCGAGAGGAGAAGAGCGACGATTTGAGTATCGAAGAAATAGCCATCGGGAAAAAGCGATCGAATCGGTCTATCGATCATGCGGCTCACCAGGATTTCTCTTTCTGAAGGCCTTCCTTGGCGCTTGAAGAATCCTCCCGGAATTTTTCCAGCCGCGTATGTATTTTCTCTGTAGTCGACGATTAGAGGAAGGAAGGGTTTCGGTTCCTTCATTTCCTTTTTGGATGTAGCGGAGACAAACATGATGGTGTCTCCGTAGCGAAGGAAAGCCGACCCGTCTGCCTGTCTGCCGATTTTTCTGATTTCTATAGACAGGTTGCGGTTGTTGATTTCAAGGTTGATAATGTCTCCAGACATACTGATTCTATGGCCTTACTTACTTTCTGAGCTTGAGCTTTTTGATCAAGCTTTCGTACTTTGTGGCGTCTTGCTTTTTCAGGTATTCCAGAAGCCTCTTTCTCCTTCCGACCAATTTCATAAGGCCAGTCCTGGAGTGAAAGTCCTTTTTGTGAGTGGCCAAATGTTCTGTTAAATAATTGATTCTGTTAGTGATAAGGGCAATCTGCACTTCTGGTGAACCCGTATCAGAGGTGTTGATCCTGTTCGATTTGATGATTTTTGATTTTTCTTCTTTACTCAGCACCAATATTTTCTCCTCTAAGAATGATACGTAATAGTAGCAAAAATACCGGGGATTGTAAATCCTTAATTATCTATAATTTTTAAACCAATCGAGCTAAAAAATATGGCTATTTTAAAGATTTCAGATGGTCTTTTCTTTGTATGAGCTGTCGAGCATACTTGGAATCGAGGCCTCCCATCACACTTTTCACTTCTTCTAATTTTTCTTCGATTTCAGCCAGGGTCATCTTGTTGATCTTTTTTTTCTTCGAGGGGGGTGCGGGAGGGGCAGCTTCGGTTTCTTCAGCGGCAGGTACTTTTTCTTTTTTTTCTGGGATTTCTTCACCTTCGGCTTCAGCCTCTTCTTCTTTTTTGTCTACAGTTTTGATTTCTTCGACGTCTTTTTCGACTTTTTCTTCAGGCGGAGGAGCTTCCTCGGCTGGTTTTTCGACTTCCTCTACGGTTGATTCCAATTTTTTTTCGGGCGCCGCGTCTTCTTCTTTCGGTTTTTCTGTTTTTTCAGCAGGAGCTTTTTCTTCAGGCTTTTCAACGGGCGGGGTTTTTTCTTCTTTCAATTTATCGGGGGCAACTTCGGCTTTTTCTGGCAAGGCCTCTTTTTCTGGGGTTTTCTCGCTGACAGTCTCAGCCTTTTCCTTTTTTTTCTTTTTGGGAGGGGCTTTTTTTTTCTCTTTTTTTGTGGGAAGCTTTTCCTTTTTCACTTCTTTTTTGGCCTCTGCAGCCTGGATTTGTTTCTTGTCTTTCTTGGTCTTTTCTTCTTTTTTGGCTAGATCTGGGTCTTTTTTCTTTTTAGCCTTAGTTTTTTTCTCTTTTTCTTTTTTCTGTTTCTTCTCTTCTGCCATTTGTTATCCTTTCACATGTGATGAATGTGCATCAGCCAGGATCAATGCATCTTCAGTAGGTTAACAGAATTCAGGGGGAGAGAGCAATCGTTTTTTTATGTTTTTGGGAAACGTCCCTGACTTGAGAAAGAAAAGGGAATTTAGTATAGTCGTGGAACATGTATGTCCTGTATTCTTTCCTGCTGTTTGTGTATCTCTTGTTTTACTCTGTCCCTTATTTTGTGAGAGTCAAGCTGATCAGGAAGGAGAGCCTTTTAATTAGGGAAAGATTGGGATTCAAACTCAAAAGAATCCCATCTCGGAAAAAGTCGATCTGGTTTCATGCTGTTTCTGTCGGTGAAGTCCTTTCTCTCCAGAATTTGATCCAAAAGCTCAAGGAAAAGCATCCAGACTGGACCATCCTTTTTTCTACACTGACGAAGACAGGCATGCGAGTGGCCAAAGAAAAATTGACTGATGCGGACCATATTTTTTTCGTGCCGGTCGATTTCACTTGGGTTATCCGGCGGTTTTTTAAGGTTCTCCAGCCCGATCTGTTTGTACTGGCAGAATCCGAATTCTGGCCGAATCTCCTCAAAGTGGCCAGCAAAGAAACGAACGGAGTCCTTCTCATCAACGGCAGAATTTCCCAAAGGTCGTTCAAGAGACATTATCGATTCAGTTTCATATCCAGAAGAATCTTAAAAGATGTGAGTCGGTTTCTCGTGCAGACAGAAATTGATAAAGAGAGATTAGAGAAAATCGGAGTGCGGCCTGAGCTTGTACAGGCAGTCAGCAATTTAAAATCAGAAATTGATCTGCCTCAGTTCGAAAAGGAAGAATATCTCAAAATGAAAAAGAATTTGTGCATTCCGCCAACGGAAAAAGTCGTGGTCGCGGGCAGTACGCGCAAGGGAGAAGAGAGGATTCTCCTGGAATCGTTCAAAAAAGCGAGACGCGTGAGAAACAACCTCCTCCTCGTTCTTGCCCCGAGACATCCGGAGAGGTTTGGTGAGGTGGAAAAAATCTGTCATGATTCTTCTTTTCAAGTGATACGACGATCGATGGCCTCTCCTCAAGCGCGGTGGGATGTCATGATCCTGGATACGATGGGCGATCTGGCTCAGTTCTATGCACTCTGTGACCTGGCCTTCATCGGAGGAAGTCTGGTGCCATGGGGAGGACACAATCTCCTCGAACCCGCTTTTTACACAAAGCCTGTTTTTTTTGGACCTCATATGAAGAATTTCGATTATCTTGCCGAAAAGTTCATTCAAGCTGGGGCCGCACGAGTTGTGAAGACAGAAGATGAACTCGTACGGATGTTTACAATGGAAGACGAAATATCACTCCGCATGATGGGGGACAGAGCCAAAAAAACTCTCAATTCCTTACAAGGGGCGACAGAGAAGACGATCAAGGTCCTCGAAGCGATGTCGGGGAATTCTTGACGAGAAGATAAAATGAATGACGGTCTCAAAAGAGTGGGGATTTGTGTCCTGCTCGGATTTTTCATTTTTTTTCTTACCCAAATTTTCCTTTTGGCTCAGGAAAACTCTGAAGAGAACAAGCTGAATGAGAAATATTTAAAACAGTTCACGAATGATTTTGTCACGGTGATCGCCTCACCAACACATTGGGACAAAAAGGATATCGGCAATTTTGTGATTGTCTGTGGAACAGGGCTGCTTGTGTATTCTTTGGATGATGATATTCAGCGGATGTTTGAGGGCCATACAGAGGAGACATCTGATGCGGCAAAGGCCATCACTTCTTTGGGCAATGGGGCTGTTCTGACCGGACTGATTGCCGCACTCTACGCAGGTGGTGAGTTCTCGGACAGTGACAGTTTGAGGAAAACATCTCTCCTGAGCCTGGAGAGCTTGGTGACATCGGGGGTTATTGTCAGGGGTATGAAGATTCTTTTTGGGAGGGCTCGACCCGAAACAGGCGAATCCAAGAATATTTTTTATCCTTTCTCATTAAAGTCGAGCTACAATTCCTTTCCTTCCGGACACTCCTCCTCAGCGTTTGCGGTGGCGGCCGTGATCGCTACTCAATCTAAAAAAGTGTATATCGATGTGCTGGCCTACGGCCTCGCCGCACTAGTGGCCGCATCCAGAGTCTATATGAACAAACACTGGACATCCGATATCTTTTTCGGCTCGGTGATAGGGTATGCCGTGGGGAAAAGGATCTGTGCTCTGAACCGAAACTCCAATTCTGCTAAGGTTCAGTTGAGTTTTCAGTGCACTGCCGATAGACAAGCTGTCGCAATCCACATTTATTTTTAAAAGGGCAAAAGGGATCACGTCTTACTATCTGACATTCCTGAAATCGGCTTCAGTTTTCATTTTCTGTGTCCGATTGGTACGCTTCGCCTGCAATGACATAAAGATGAGGCTGCCGAACCGCTCTCACAATCATTGAAAGAATTGAATCCTGACCCTGGTATTTCTGGACTTCTTTTTTTTGATTTACTATAGTGAAAATGCATCTTATACGGGAGGTATTCAAATGAAAAAAACAATCAGCCGCCGGGATTTCTTAAAAAACTCTTCGAAGATTGCGGCAGCCGCCGGAATCGGGGGATGCGGGATCCTTTTAAAAGGCTGTTCGTCCAAAAAAGATTTCGATGTGATCATTAAGGGCGGACGTGTTTTTGACGGATCAGGGAATGAGACGTATGCAGCCGACATCGGGATTCAAGGAGACTTCATAAAAGAAATTGGAACCATCCCGAGTTCCAGGGCAAAGACGGTTATTGAGGCTCAAAACTTGGCAGTCTGCCCGGGTTTCATAGATGCACATGACCATACAGATGTCCATCTCCTGGTCAATCCCAAGGCAGAAAGCTCGATCCGCCAGGGGATCACGACTCTTGTCAGCGGGAATTGTGGCGGGAGTCCTTTTCCTGTGGCTGAAGAAATCTATGGAGAAATGAAAAAGAATTTGAAGGAGATATACCAGATTGACCTCACATGGACGGACATCAAAGGCTTTTTTTCCAGGCTCGAAGAAAACGGTATAGCTCTGAATTATTCATCTCTTGTGGGGCAAGGCACGATCAGGGGAGCAGCCATGGGCTTTAATGACCGCACTCCGAGCAAAGAGGAATTGGAAAAAATGAAATTTATGGTGGCCGAAAGTATAAAAGGAGGAGCTGTGGGTTTGTCCACAGGGCTTGAATATGCTCCAGGCAGTTATGCCCGAAATGATGAGATCGAAGAGCTGTGCACAGTTGCCGCGCATTATGGGGGAGTCTATGCGACACATATGAGAGATGAAGGAGACCGGTTGCTTGAATCTCTCGATGAGTCGATAGAGATGGCTCGAAAAACAGGGGCCAGTCTTCAAATTTCCCATTTTAAGATCGCCTATCCCCGGAACTGGCATAAGGTCGATGAGGCTTTGAACAGGATTGAGAAGGCGAAGACAGAGGGAATCTCCCTCTTCTGCGATCGCTATCCCTACATCGCAGGCTCCACAGGACTGAGTTATTATTTCCCTCTTTGGGCGCGACAGGGGACGACTGAGGAGTTCTTAGCCAGATTGAGGAACCCGAATCTCGAAAGCCGTCTCCAGTCTCACCTTACAGAACAGGAAAAGAAGCTTGGCTCCTGGGATAAGGTTGTTATTTCAGCAGTGGTCTCCGAAAAAAACAGAAAATATGAAGGGAAAAGTGTGCTGGAAGGAGCGAAGGACACTGGGAAGAGTCCATTTGAATTCATGAGAGACCTTTTGGTCGAAGAAAAGAACAGGGTTGGAATGGTCACCTTCATGATGACGGAGGAGAACTTGAAGCGAATCCTGGCTCATCCTTTAGTGGGCATAGGAACCGATGGTTCAGCAATTGCCCCCTATGGGCCTCTGGGCAGAGGAAAACCTCATCCGCGTCTCTACGGGACATTTCCCAGGATTTTAGGGAAATACGTCCGGGAAGAAAAGATTGTCTCGATGCCAGAGATGCTGAAAAAGATAACTTCCCTGCCTGCGCAGAAGTTTGGATTCATGAGGAGAGGAATCCTGAAGAGGGATTATTGGGCGGATATAGTCGTATTCGATGAGGACAAAGTGAGGGATCAAGCCACGTGGACCGATCCCCATCAGTATCCGGTCGGGATAGAGTACGTGATAGTCAACGGAGAAGTCGTGATCGACAGAGGCGAGCACACCGGGAATTTGCCAGGAAAAGTCCTGAGAAAAAAGATCATGGTGTGATCCCGGGAATACGCGTGAAAGAACAACATTTGTCCGTTGCCGGGCATAGAATCCGCTTCCTTGAAAAAGGAAAGGGACCTCCACTGGTATTGCTTCATGGATTGGGGGGATCGCTGGAATGGTGGGAGTATAACCTGGATGCTTTTGCCCAAAAGTACCGAACGATCGCTTTCGATTTTCCTGGCTTCGGATTTTCTTCAAAAAAGGGCCTTGACTTTCGACAAAATTCGGCTTCGGACTTCATGACCTCTTTCCTGGATGTCTTCAAGCTCTCGAGTGCTTCTCTGATCGGAAATTCCATGGGGGGACTCATTGCCTTTCTCACAGCTGCGGGTCGGCCGGACAGAGTGGACAAGCTGGTTTTAGTGGATAATGCCGGATTCGGGGCCAAGCTTTCCTTCCCGCTGCGCCTCGGCACGGTTTATCCATTGGGCGAAATAATTCTTTCCCTGAGAAATCGTGCGGTCGCCAAGTTGTTCTTGAGCCGTCTGTTTTATGACTCGCAGAAGATTCCAGAACACTTGATCCCCACAGTCTTGAAATTTTTCAATATGCCGCAGACTCGCCATGCCTGTCTTCGAGTTTTGCGTTCAGGAGTGGACCTGAGAGGTCTCAAAAAAGATATTTGGATAAGATTCCTGGACAGAGCTGGTTCTCTGCCTCACAAAACTTTGATAGTTTGGGGAATGAATGATAAAGTTGCGCCTTTGAGCCAGGCGTATGTGGGAAAAGAATTGATAAAAAATTCTCATCTTCATATTTTTGAGAGATGCGGCCATTTGCCCCAGGTGGAATGGCCAGAGGAATTCAATCGAGTTGTGCTTGATTTTTTAGGATCTTGAACGAATGAGAAAAGCTGTCACCCTTTTGATGATCAGCGTTTGGTTCATCCTTGTCTTTTCCCTGGCGTGTCGAACTAAGGACGTTATATTGTCTTCAGACATAGAAGTAGAGCTGGATTATAGAACTCTTGAACCGGGAGAAGTGATTGCAGTAGAGATCAAGAATCCAGCCGACGTGCTGGAGGCAAAAGTGAAGTTCTTAAACAGCAGTTTCAGGATGGGAACGAGTGAAACCAGCCGCAGGATGTTTGGCTTCTTAAGTCTTGAACTCGAGCTCGAGCCAGGTTTTTATCCCTTAACGGTTTTCATTAAAAGATCGAAAGGACATTGGGAGAAAGTTCAGAAACGGATCATTGTTCCTGGAAAAGAGTTTCCCGTAAATAAATTGTGGGTGGATGAAAGATTCCTCACACCGCCAAAAAGGTTTTGGGAAAGGATAGAGTGGGAATCAGAGTTACTCAATGTATTGTTTAACGTTTATACCCCGCGCTGGTTCGGCGAAGGAGGATTTGTATTCCCCTCAGCGGGAAACGCCAGGCCCAGTTTTGGGGAGAGAAGGTTGTTCAACAATTTCCACTGGTCAACACACAGGGGAGTGGATGTGGGGAGTCCCTTCGGCTCGCCCGTTATTGCTTCGAATTCGGGAAAAATTGTCCTTGCGAGGAACCTCTACTATGCGGGAAACGCAGTGATCATCGACCACGGCATCGGAGTCTTCACATTCTACTGCCACCTTTCAAAGTTCAGTGTCCAGAGAGGAGATTTTGTTCGGAAAGGGGATATCATCGGACAAGTGGGATCCACTGGCCGGGTGACGGGTCCGCACCTTCACTGGGCCGTGATGGTCGCAGGGAAGAGTGTAGATCCGTATTCACTACTAAACCTGAATCTCGAATAACTCAGGGCAAATAAACTCTAAGCTTACTTTAAGTATTCTGCCAGCCATTCATGTACGGTTTTCCACCAGAGTTCTGCGTTCTGCGGCTTCTGGACGAAATGGTTTTCATCGGGGAAATACAGCATTTTGGACGGGACTCTCATTCTTTGGAGAGCTGTGAAAAACTGGAATCCTTGAGTGACCGGGACCCTAAAATCGTACTGTCCGTGAATCACGAGGCACGGGGTTTTAAAATTCTGGACGAAGAAGCTTGGGGACCACTTCTCGTACATCTCTTTATTCGACCAGGGAGGGCCGTTGAATTCCCATTCTGGAAACCAGAGCTCTTCTGTCGCCCCATGCATCGACCGCAGGTCATAAACACCCGCATGGGAAATCAGACAGATGAACTTTGTGGTGTGACCTTCGATCCAGTTGATCATGTATCCGCCATAAGACGCGCCGGCAGCCCCTAGACGGCTTTTATCGATGAAATTATATTCGGACAGAAGGTAATCCAAACCCTTCATGATGTCTTTGTAAGGTTTTCCGCCCCAATCGCCGGTGATGGAATCTGTAAAAGCCTGGCCGTATCCTGTGCTGCCGTGGAAGTTGATCATAGCTGTGACATACCCGGGAGCCGCAAACATCTGGGCATTCCAGCGGTAATGAAAGTTGTCCGACCAGGCGCCTTGAGGGCCTCCGTGAATGAGCATGACCAGCGGATATGTGTGTGAGGGATCAAAGTATGGAGGCTTGACCAGAAAACCGTGAACTTTTTTTCCTTCGGCCCCTTCGAACCAGAAATCTTCTGCGGGATTCATCTCCAGCTTGGAGAGGAGGTTTTTGTTCATAGCAGTGAGCTGATTGATTTTTTTGGTTTTTAGGTCGAGAGAAAAAACATCAGCCGGGTGATGAAGAGCCTGCTTGAGAAAAACAAGCTTTTTTCCATCCGGGGATAGACAGGGAGAGCTGATGTAGTGTCCTTGCAGGATTTTTTCGAACTTCTTGGTCTTGAGCGTGATCCGTCCCAGGGAGATCCGACCGTGTTCTTGATATGTGACGTAAAGAACGGCGTTTTTTGCGGACCAGAGTATGGAGTTTATGGAGATATCCAGTTTTTCTGTCAGGTTCAAAGTTTTTTGGGTTTTCAGGTCGTAGAGAATGAGGCTGTATTTGTCCGCCTCGAATCCGGGTCTGGCCATGGCCCGGTAAGCGATGTACCGTCCATCAGGAGAATAGTGAGGAGAGTTATCGTTGGCTGCGTTGGTCGTGATCTGTCGGATATCTCCCCCTTTGATGGGAGTGGTGAACAGGTCATTGTTTGTCCCGAGCGATATTTTGAGCTCCGGATCGATATTCCGGACAAAACAAATGGATTGTCCGTCTGCGGAAAATGCATAATCGTGGCCGCTTCCCAGAGATATCGGAGGAGTGTCGTAATCGCCGGGCGTGACATCTTTAGCTGTTCCTCCATCCGCAGGGATGACGAAGAGGTGGCTTCTCTTTTCATCCTGCCAAGAGTTCCAGTGCCGGAAGAGGAGCTGGTGGAAGAACTTGGCCTTGACTGCACTTTTGGCCTTTTCCTCATTTCTTTTTTTGTTGCATTCGTCATCCGGGCATTCCGGATAGACTGACGAAATAAACGCCAGATGTTTCCCGGTCGGGGACCAGACGACGCCGCTCGCTCCTGTGGACAGTCTTGTGACCTGGTGAGCTTCGCCTCCATGGGGGTCGATCATCCAGATTTGTGGAGATCCGCCTCTTGTCGATATGAAGGCGATTCTCTTCCCGTTCGGGGACCAACGAGGCCTGGAGTCGGATTCCGGGCTTGAGGTTAACCGTCTCGACTCTCCTCCGGATAGGGGAACGATCCATATATCACTGTTGCTGGTGTTCTTCTCCACGTCCATTTCCGTGACGACAAAGGCAATGAGGTCTCCGTTCGGAGAGACTTGCGGGTCGCTCACACGTTTTATGCGGATGAAATCATCAAACGAGAGGGGACGAGTTGACGAATTCGGCTGAAGAGTCGAGATCGAGAATAAAATCATCAATACAAATATTCCCGTTTTTTTCATCTTTCCTCCTCCTTTTCATGAGTGAGAGAATCCTTAATTAACACAAATCCCCGCGTATAGCAATGGCAGTGCGCTGGCCAGTGGATTCCGAAAACACGCAACTTTTGCCCCTGCGAGCACCTCGGAGAGGGAACAGCTTCGCTTTCCCCCTTCCGACGATCGCCTCACTCCGCTTACGGCTCTCTGCCTCCCCTTCTCAGGCAGGACCTTTAATCCTGCCCTGCGACCAAGAGGGCATACCCCCTTGGAATCCCCACTGATTTGTGTCTCTATTGAAAGTCACAAATCAGACAAAAGATTCTCGGTTTCAAGCTCCGCTCTCCTCACCTCATCAGTGAGGAACCGTGCCCGCTCCGCCTTCAAACGGTTTTCTCATCCACTCGCCTTCGCTTATAAGCCAAGAGGAGCAGTGACGGATGGGCATTTAAAATCTGATTGGAGCGAAAACATCTCCTCATGTTCAATTTCTTCATTAGAAAAGAGGGAAATGATGCGGTTGTTGACATCGATTTGCCTCATCCCTATAGTATAGGCTTAATATGAGGAATAGGAATGGATAAAAAGAACCATCCCGACACGCCCGATTCCCTGGTGGAAGCCATAAAAAAAGCCTATCGAGACGGACAGGAAGATGAAGCGCTCGAGCCGATTGTCGCGGTGGACTCTTCCAGACAACCCATCGGTAGATTCGAACGGGGAGACTCAGTTATTTTTTACGATATTCGAGGAGAGAGAGAGATCCAGATCACCGAGAGTCTGACCCAAAAGGATTTCAATCACTTTCCAGTAGAGAAGGATCTAGACCTCAAGTTTGTGACCATGATCGAGTATGACTCCTCTCTCGATGTGGATGTCGCTTTTTCACCCGACAGGGAAATTAAAAACACTTTAACTGAGGCTCTTTCTCACGCTGGCCTGAGATCTCTCAAAATCGCCGAATCGGAAAAGGCTATTCATGTGGGCTATTTCCTGAATGGGAAGAGTGAAGAAACGTTTCCAGGTGAGAAAAGGATTGTCATTCCTTCTCCTGAGGGGATTTCGTCTTATGCTTCCACGCCAGAAATGAGCGCCAGTCAGGTTGCCGATGCGATCTCTGAGAACATCGATAATCCTTCCTTCCGGATGATCGTGGCTAATTTAGCCAATGTCGACGTGATCGGTCATATAGAGGATCAAAACGCAGTGATCCAAGCCGTAGAAGAAGTTGACCGTCAGTTAGGGAAGATCGTGGAGAATTGCCGAAGCAAGGGGGTAACTCTTGTGGCCACCTCCGACCATGGGACGGTAGAAGAGTGGCTCTATCCGGATGGGGCGATAAACACGGGACACACCAAAAATCCCGTTCCGTTTGTCCTAGCGGACTTCTCCAGCCCGCCTGAGGACCAGAGCTTGAGACCGGAAGGAGAGCTTGCGGACGTCGCTCCAACTGTGCTGAGCCTCCTGGGAGTCGAAAAGCCCGCAGAAATGACTGGGGAATGTTTGCTCCTGCGCCCGCCGGAGAAAGCCAGGACAGGGCGCCGGGTGCTGCTTCTGATTCTGGATGGATGGGGCATGAGAGAGGACAGAGGCGGGAATCTCATCGCGGCTGCAAGGACTCCGAACTTCGACACATTGTGGTCTCGCTTCCCTCACGCCTTGCTCCAGGCATCAGGAGAAGCTGTGGGGATGCCCTCTCATACCGTGGGAAATTCAGAAGCCGGGCATCTGCACATCGGTGCGGGCAGGCGGATTTTTCTCGACCGGGTCAGGATCGATAGGGCCATAAAGAACGGCAGTTTTAATACAAATGAGGCTTTTCTTTGGGCGATTGAAGAGGCCAAGAGAAATAAAAAAGCTCTTCATCTTTTAGGAATTGTGTCTTTCTACAGCTCCCACGGAACGCTCGACCATCTCTTTGCTCTTCTTCGCTTGGCGAAGCAGCATGAAGTGGAAAAAATTTTCATCCACTCTTTGATCGGTCGGAGGGGAGAAAAACCCGAGAGCGGAGCGATTTATATCGCTCAAGTCCAGGATACGTGCCGGTCGCTGTCTCTCGGCCAGGTTGTCACCGTGATAGGACGATTCTGGGCTCTGGACAGAGAAGAGAATTGGGACAGAGTGGAAAAGACTTATCGGGCACTCGTGTACGGAGAAGGGACACATGTTCCTGTGGGCCATGACATCAAAAAATAGCGTTCTGAAATGGTTTTAAGAAACTTTTCTTAGGAAAAAATCGTATTTTTATAAAAGTGCATATAATGTAAAATTGATAAAATGAGTATAGAAGTCAAGGATATCCACTTCAGTTACGGGAAGATCAAAGCTCTGGATGGCGTGAGCCTGGATCTTTCCCAGGGAGCCATAGGCCTACTCGGCCCAAACGGTGCCGGAAAGAGCACTCTGATTCGCATCATGCTCGGATTTCTCTCTCCGGATGGGGGAGAAGGCCGGATTCTCGATTATGACATCAAGTCTCAACAGGATGAGATCCGCCGGTATGTGGGATACATGCCTGAAGATGACTGTTTCATTCCTGAACTGGATGCAGTTTCATTCACTTCCTATCTTGGTGAACTGTCAGGAATGCCCCGTCAGGAAGCCATGAAACGAGCCCATGAAGTTCTGTATTACGTGGGGCTTGAGGAGAGCCGATACAGAACGGTGGAGACCTACTCCGCAGGCATGAAGCAGAGGCTCAAACTGGCCCAATCTTTGGTGCATGATCCAAAGCTCATTTTTCTGGATGAGCCGACGAGCGGTCTTGATCCCCAAGGAAGAACGGAAATACTGGACTTGATTATGGATATCTCTTCTAAGAAAAATGTCCAGGTTTTGATCTCGTCTCATATTCTTCCGGATATCGAGCTGACGTGCGGTTATGTCGTGATTCTCAACAAGGGAATTGTAGCCTCACAGGGGGAGATCTCCAAGCTCAAAGAGATTCGAGATCTGTATGAGATAAAGGTGATGGGGGAGGCTCAGGCCTTTGTTAAAAAATTAGAAGATATGAAATGCAGGGTGGAAGAAACAGAAGAGGGAATTCTGAAAGTCTACACACCTCCGAACTATAACCGGCAGGAATTTTTCAGGATCGCTGCCGAAGAAAAGCTGCAGTTGAGACATTTTGTCAAGAGTCAGTCTTCGCTCGAGGACCTGTTCGCCGATGCCGTGGGAGTGGATTGATGACCATAAAAGAGAAGGGATACACGCACTGGGATGGAGAGTTTTTGGATAAGAAACTCCCCTGGTGGCCGATCACTCGATACGGAATCAAACTCACATTCAGGAAAAAATTCTTTAAACTCATCTTCCCGTTGAGTCTTCTTCCCGCTGTCGTGTTTTTAGCCGGGATTTATGTGTCGGAACGACTGGAAGATTTCAAGTTTATGATTCGGGAATCTGTGCCCTTCCTCCAGATCAATCCTGCGTATTTTAAGACATACTTAGTCGACAACTTCATGCTGTTCATCATGATCATCATCGTGATCTTCTGCGGTGCGGGGCTGATCTCCGATGACCTCAAACACAATTCTCTCCAGCTGTACTTTGCAAGGCCGTTGAAGAAAAGAGATTATTTTTTCGGAAAGACCGCGGTTATCGTTTTCTTCTTATTCATCCTCACTCTGGTTCCGGGGTTAGTGTTCATCATCATGAAGCTTATTTTTGCGGGGAGTTTCAAGTTTTTTCTCTCCTATCCATGGCTTCCGATTGCGGTCATCGGTTATTCAATATTTGTGACCGCATTTTTTTCTTTTTATGTTCTTTTCCTCTCTTCGTTGAGCAAGAACCGAAGGTATGTGGCCATCCTGATTTTCCTCATTTATGTTTTTTCTGACATATTCCGGGTGATTTTCTACGATAATTTTCACAACCACTACTTCTCGCTTCTTTCACTCAGGGCCAATATCCAACAGGTGGGCGCGTTCATCTTCAGCCAGAAAACTCCTTACCCGATTCCTTGGTTTTATTCTTTGCTGGTTCTGACGGCCATCTGTGTTCTGGCAGGATTTGTCTTGAAGAAAAAAGTCAGAGGAGTCGAGATCGTCAAATGAAATCCGTGATCGAAACAGAACATCTTTCCAAATGGTATGGGAATGTTCTCGGATTGAGTGATGTTTCTCTTCAGATAGAGCCGGGGATCACCGGGATTCTTGGACCGAACGGTGCAGGAAAGTCCACTTTCCTCAAGCTGATTTCCGGACAGATCAAGCCGAACATCGGTACGTGCGCCATCAAAGGAGAGAGGGTTCGGAATAACTATCGTCTCTTCTCGAACATCGGTTTCTGTCCAGAGCAGGATGCCTTTTATGAAGACCTGACTGGATGGCAGTTCATGACCGGGCTCTTGAGGTTGTATCATTGTTCCCGCTCCGAGCGGGAATCCAGGGCCAAAGAGGCCCTGGAAATCGTGGAGCTGATGGAGGACAAGGACAGAGTCATAAAATCCTACAGCCGGGGCATGCGCCAAAGGCTCAAGGTGGCTCAGGCGATTGCTCATGACCCGGAGATCATCATCCTTGACGAGCCTTTGAATGGATTGGACCCACTGGGGAGGAGGAAGATCATACGCCTCATCAAGACCTATAAGGGCGAAGGTCGGACCATCATCGTATCCAGCCACGTCCTTCCCGAGATTGAAGCCATGACCAAGCGCATCATCCTCATCCATCAGGGAAAGATATTCGCTCAAGGGGATATCCACTATATCCGGGATTTGATCGAGTCACATCCTCATATCGTTTCTGTAAAATGCAGCGATCCGCGCCAGCTGGCCTCGGAATTCATTCAGGAGGATTTTGTCCTGAACGTGAATTTTAGCTCTGCGGAGGATACTCTTCTTGTCGAGACCAATAACAGGGATAAATTCTTCGGTCTTCTCCCTCCTCTTGTCGTCAGACACAACATCGAAGTGGATGAGATCACGTCTCCCGATGACAACTTGCAGGCTGTTTTTGACTATTTGGTAGGAAAATAAGATGGTCCAGGAAATCCGAAAGAAATTGAAATTTTTTCTGAGTTCCGTGAAGGATGTATTCCCCTTTTTCTTCTCGATGGGAAGAAAATCAGCAAAGATGAAAGTCTTTGTCTTGATCAGTCTCCTTCCTGTCTTGATTGCCCTGATCATCAAGGTGAATCAATTCTTATCAGACCGAACGCCTATCCAGGGAATTTTTATCTTTAACAACATGGCTGTCGTGATCTATCTCCAGTTCCTGATTCTCATCCTGGCTCTGTTTTACGGGACATCCGTGTGTTCAGAAGAGGTCGAGGGGAAAACATTGACCTATTTGACCACTCGTCCTGTCTCGAAGTCGGCTCTTCTCATCGGGAAATATGCGGCCTACACGTCTTTGGCCATTATCATGATAAGCATCGGAGTGATCCTGTCATTCCTGATCCTGAATTTGAATGATTTGCTCAATTTTTCCCTGTATAAAACTTTGTTGAGAGATGTGGTCGTCCTGAGTTTGGGATTGATGTGCTACACTGCGTTTTTCACGTTTATCGGAACGATCATGAGGAAATCGATCCTGTTCGGGCTGGTATTCAGTTTTGGATGGGAAAACGTGATCCAGTATTTTCCGGGTTCCACGCAACGCTTTGCCATAGTTCATTATCTCAAGTCTCTTCTGCCTGTCCCAAGAACAGGGCGTTTCTCTTTTCTAATGTTCAGGTTGGAGCCCAGCTCACCCCTGTTTTCGGTTTTTATGATTTTCCTGATCACAGGAGTGTTTCTTGGTTTAGCCTGTGTTCTTTTTTCCTGGAAAGAATATATATTCGAGGATTGAGAATTAGAGAGAGGAAAAAAATCTTTTTTAGGGAGTGTTCCTTTTAATCCTTATAATTATGGACGGGAAAATACTGTTTTTCTTCTTTTAAAAATCACTTATCCTTTTATTATGAATGATTCAGGAGACCCTGATGGTTCAGTTTATTCGGGGGAATTTTTTTCTCGTATTATTTTATGTCTTCCTCTTCTGTCTCTTTCAACGTGAATTTACTCATAAAATCATTGAAAAAGTCATCCGGATAACTGGCATAAATTCTCACGTGGTCTGGGGCGGATGTAATTTCAATCCTCTCTAAGACCTCAGCAAAGTTAAATTCCTGGATCGTGATCATGGATCCCATTTCTTTCAGTCCGATCAGGTTGTCAGCGATTTCCTGATTGGAGATGGGATCACTGCTCCTGAGCTTGATCTCAGCCATGATAATCCTGTCCTTGTAGTCGAAGGAGAGAGAGACGGCCTGGATAGATTCCAGGTTAGTGGGCATGGGAATTTCGTCGCTCAAAGCCGCTGTGGCTTCCGGAGGAATCAGAACTCCTCCCCAGAACAGTGCGCTCTTGTCCGTATCCTTGAACAGGGCGGAAAATTCTTCGCTTTGCAGAACATTTCCTTTCTTTTTCTGCAAGACGTCTGTGACAGATTTGACGAGCGGCGCGTTTCCAGCGGCGATATTCGACTTGTCAATGAAAACGAAGGTGCCTTCTTCGTCTTTTTCTTTGTAATGGTACAGTGTGTAGCCGTTGTATTCCTCTTCTGTGAGTTCACTTTCCGTTTCTTCGGTTTTGGCTTTGATGAAGGAGAGCAGCGATTCCTTGTCGTATTTGAGGTTGACGATTCCAACACCCCAGTCGGGTTCCTCTTCAATCCCATCCCTCTCTTTCATGGCTGCCGCGACGTAATACACGTCCTTTTTCAGATCGATCCCAGTCATTTCGACGAATTTCTCGTAATCCGTAAATTCCTCGAATTCTTTGTCTTCCATTTTTTCATTGACGAGTTTATCCACGGTTTCCACCGTCAGGATCCTTTGGACATCGATGAAGAACACGGCGGCCACATCTTCCGGAAGAAGACGGAGCATCTCTTCAGCCTGGGCAGCGCCTGCACTCGGGCCAAGAAGACCTTTCTCGCAGGAGATAAACGAAAACAGAATAAAAACAATCGCTACAGCGATGCCAGTAAATTTTTTCATTTTATTGCCTCCTCGATTATTCATACAGCCTTATTTTTTCTTTAAGCCAGTGAGAACTATATCAAATATAACACAAACTGAGCAAATGAACTCTCTTTTCGTTTCGCTCGAATTCTAATTATTCATTTGATAGGATTGATAGAGAGTTGCACTTCAAGCCATTATACGAATTTCAGTCCTGAAAGGTTCATCCTCTGTCTCAACTGCGAACCAAACATTGGATACCTCTCTCGCAGAGATGAGATTTTTGGCTTTGTTATCAGGTCTTAAGTCTGGATCTCAAATACACGGAGAGAAAAATTACAGCAAAAACGAGGACGATCACGACAGATATTATAATGATGAATATCGTAGTTTCAGTAAAGGCGATTCCTGGAGAAACGACAGGCAGAGAGATCGAGGACGCATGCTTTCTGTTCTGGTATATTGTGACCTGAGGCGGTGGGTCCAGTTCGGGTGTTTGAAAATTACTCTGGTCCGCGCCGGCGATTGTCACGCGGATCCGGTGGCCGGCATCGAAGATGTTGGACGTCGGAAGAAGGTCAAAAACCAGCCGCACAGGCGTTTCCGCGGGAAGGGGAGCGACATCCTCCCTGAAGCTCCTGTGAAACGGAAGTCCCATGTATTGGAAGGATGGGTTTGAGACTTTGCGGTGAGAAGCTCTGAGTACTCCCTCCGTGATATAATGGGAATATCCCGCTTCGTCAATCTCTTCGAGATAGGCAAAGAAATCGCCGTCCTCGGCAGTCGAAGACACCCAGAGCGTGACAACCGGATGGCCTGTCACTTCTGTGTCTTGTTCCAATGGAGGCGTTGTGTATGTCAGGGCTTTCCTGTCGTTGGGAGTCATATCCGGATACTGAAAATCAACTCCAATGCCGTTGTACCATCTCGTTGAATGTCCTGTTGTCGTGGTGTAGTCGACGGCATACTCGACCTTTCCGGACTCGCTGGCAGGAGTCTCAGTGCCGAGAATCCCGTCATTCGAGGAGCCGATACTTCCGGATGGGCCATCGTGGAAGTAGAAAAGAGTGGGTTTGGCCTCAGGAAGAGGCCATTTTTTGGCCGTTCTCCAGGCTTCACCTTCAGGAGCTCCGATAGTGAAATAAGTGATGGGCGGCTCGTCCATGATCCCGTTATCGATACCCTTGAGCCAGTAATCGTACCATCTCAACCGCTCCGCTTTTATGTCGAATTTCACATCGAATCCGGTCAGAGGACGCACAGTCTCTCTCCAGCCGTCACCGGGACTATGACACCAGGGAGTGATGATGATCTTCTGGGGATTTTCAATGTTGTTGAACCAGGTCAGCATATCCCGAGGCCAGAGGTCGAACCATCCCGCGACATGGTAGACGGCCACATCGGACTCGTTGATTCCTGTTAAAGAGTGGTGAGGGCTCCAGAAGAGATAGGGCATGACTTGAAGCTCTTCTAAGGAGCTGTTCCGAAAAGGAAGGACGACAGCGATATCTGCCGCATATCTGTTTCCCCTGTGTGCCTGTCTTGCTTCCTCCAGCATTTTTTGCTGAGTGTCATCATCTACAGCCGGAACAGGGATATCATTGTCCAGCTGATTGACAAAATCGCTCCAGGCCAGGATAAAATCATCCTGGAATACGCCACCAGGATAGGCGAAGGAAAAAAGGTCGAACATCGCCACAGAGGGCATAATGGCTTTAAGATGAGGTGGAGCCGTCCCCGCCGCAGTGTACTGAGTGATCCCTAAATACGAGCCTCCGTACATGCCGATATTTCCGTCACACCAGGGCTGGGCCGCGAACCATTCGGTTATGTCGTATGCGTCCTGGGCTTCTGCTGGAGTGAACGGCCCTAAGCGTGTCCCGTAGGAAGCTCCTCCGCCTCTGACATCGACGGAGGCCACGATATACCCGTGCTTGAGCATAGTCTGAAGCCACTCGTTCATATCCACTATGGTGACGAGTTTCCCGTCCTCTGTGAATCTAGCTCTGTGATAGCGGTTATGAGTCCAAATCAGCGGCAGTGGTTCTTTCACTGGCTTTCCTCCCTGGCTCGGACGGAAGACGTCCACCGCCAGTTTGGTCCCGTCTCGCACAGGGACATACTGGGAGATTCGGATCCATTCTTCGTAGACGGGTTGAGAATAGCCCTTATACACTCCAGGCAGTGAGACCCTCTCTTCTCCTGCATTAGCTTCCTTCAATAAAAGAAATGCAAAAGAGAGGAAAAGGAAAAACACAAAGAGTTTAGCCATTGTTCCTGTTGATTTTTTCTTCATTCAGCCGCTCTCCTTTAAACTGGTATTTCAGTCATTATGCAAACGAGATGAATGCATGCGCGTTGTCACCTCTGTCTCAAATATCATCAATACAAAGGAATAAATATTCGTTAATTTAAAAAATTTTATTTCATATACCTGTAGAGCGCCATCTGGCTGGAATAGAGCAGACATCTGATCCAGATGACGGAAAATATAAACAACTGCTGGATGAAAAAGACAGCGAGAACCAAAGGGAAATTGGGCTGGGGAATAATCTCTATGAGCATGATATAGGCGACGGTTACTATCGTTTGAATCAACAGGATCAGGTAGAAAAGCCCGAATGTGGAAAACGGATGTTTAAAGACGAATCCCAATGCTTCCAGTGTGGACTTGAAAATATTTCGCCTCTCTTCGAGGACGATTTTGATGCGGGCATAGTCAAAAACCATCTGGACGAAGAGGAGGAAACCAAAGGTTAAAATGCTGAGAGCAAGCCTGAGAATAAAGGGGGTCACTTCAGAAATGGATTCGGATGCGATGTCATTAATGAGGGCGTAGATGTTGCCCAGGAAAAAAGTGCCGATGGCCACGATGATTCCCCAGGAGAGGAGCATGAGGCCGAGAAACCGCAAAAAATGATTTCCGGCTCCCTGAGTAAATTCTTTCAGAGTGAATCTTGGTATATCCCGGCTAAAAGTCGAAAGGATTCCTCCGGCCAAGAATACACGGAATATGAGATAGAAGAGGCCGAAGGCTATGAGGAGAGGCGGAATAGAAAAAAATCTCATCTGGATGAGGCTTTCCAGATTATTGAGGACCGCTCCTTTCCCGATGATCGAAGGGGAGAATGTGGTCTCCAGGCCTTTAGCGTCATCTCTGAATTCTTGCCACCAGATATAGTCAAAGCCTTCGGCCATCCTGGAGCCTGCTTCGCTCTGGCCGAGTGATCCTTTGAGAGAATTGTACATCGGGACGGCGAGAAGCAAGGAAAAGAAAAGGTTGATTATGTACAGAAAGAGTACCATTTTTGTGGCTTTTCCCGTGGCGATGAATCCTCTTCCCAAATTCCAGTATATTTTCATCTTCGACCTCCGTTTCCGTTTAGCCGCCAATCATCGTAAAGAATTCTAGGGCGTGCTGGAGCCAGGCCATCCAGTGAGAGATCCACTTGAAGGGAGCCAGTTTATCAGGTTTTCTCATCATGCTGTTGTTGGTGCGGTTGATATCCAGGACATACTTAAACTCCGGGTCCACTACGGCCTTTTTTATCCTCGAAGATTTCAGGTATGTAAATCTTTCCCATCTGTACTGGCCGTTCCATGTTTCTTTGATTTCTTCTCCGTCTTCAAACACGACGAGAACATCCACAGGGAGTTTCACTTCTCCCAAGCGGCGCACGATGACTTCCGAGTTGTAGCGTTCTTCTTTGATTCGTCGGTTTACGTACTCTCCATCAAACCATCCTTGCGGCTGTTTGACTCTCTGGCTGGAGATTTTTCCTATCGCATAGTCGAGCTTTCCCGATCCGTATACAAATTGATCCAGAAACCAGCTCATTTCCCTGCCGGCGAACTCAGAAACGACTGCAAAGAAATCATCCGGACGAGGATGCTTGAACCAGTAGCGCTGTGAATACGTTTTAATCATTTCCGCAAATAGATCTTGCCCCATGAATCTTTTCAGGGTTCGCAGCATGAGAGAGGCCTTCGAGTAGGAATTGGCGCCGTAGCTTCCTCCTTCCAGGAATTCCCACGCGAAGCGCTGCATATCGTCCATGTCTGAGGTCTGGCGGTGGCGTGAGATTCCATCGGATTCGATCGGGATTCTGATGTTCTTGAACGTGACAGGAATCCCAAAAAAGGTTCGGTTGTAGACAGGCTCCCCATAGGCCGCGTAATAGACTTCCGTATCCAGAAAGGATGTGAATCCCTCATCCATCCAGGCATTCTCAAACTCGTTGGTGCCGACGAGGCCGTAGAAATAACCATGCCCGAACTCATGGATGGTCACTCCCTCAGGGCGTGGGATTCCTTTCCATGTGATGAAGTACGCGCCTCCGGTGAACAGCGTCGGATATTCCATCCCCCCTGAACGGCTGTTGTAGGCCGGGTCAACACATGTGGCTGTTGTGTAAGGATAATCACCGTAGAAGAGGCTGCAGTATTTGATAGCGTTTTTCACGGCATTCATGTAGCGGTTCTTGAGCCATTTATGCTGGGGTTGAAGAAGCAGTGTGATCTCAGTCGTCTTTCCCGGAGCAAACTCGTAATTTTCTCGAGTTTCGAGGAATCGAGGGCTGGCTGTCCAGGTAAAATCATGCACACTGTGTTGGTGAAAGCGATGAGTTGTGGTCCCATCATTATGCTCTGTTTTTTCCCTGTGCTCCCCAGTGGCGCCGATAACAAAAGAGGAGGGGAGGGTGATGCGGACATCGTAGGTTCCGTAATCGGCATAATACTCGCTCGCGGAATGGTACTGGTGGCAGTTCCATCGACCGTTCTCAAAAACGCCGATCTTCGGAAACCATTGTGCGATGAAATAATAATCCCTGTATACTCCGGTTCGAGAAATGGGACGGGGGATTTTGGATTCGAACTCGATCCTTAGCTGGATTGTCTGACCGGGCCTGACAGCACGCGGAAGTGAGACTGAAAAAACAGTCTGGTCGAAAAGATTCCCGTTGTCCGGATGCCGAAACTCCATGAACGGCATCAGGTCGGATTCTTCGAATAAAGAGTTGGCCATGATCTTGATCGTCTCCACCCGGCAGTGTCCCCAGTCTTCATCCTTGAAACCAGAGATTCTTCGGCCTCTCCTTTCGGCCTCTGTGAGAAAAGTGCTCATGTTGTTCTGGAAGGCATTCCAGTAAAGATGGAACCAGAGTTCGTTCGTCGGTGAGGATGTGTCGTTCGTCCAGGTGAGGATTTCTGTGGCCTTTATTGTTTTATTTTCTGTATCCAGCCTCACGTCCATCGTGTAATTGGCAATCTGTTTGCAGAAGGTTTCTTGAGAGAATACCATGGGTGGAGAAAAAATGAGGATTATCAATATACATGATAAGAGATATGTCTTAAACAAAATGTCCTCCTTTTGGCATGATTTTTCCATATTATTAAAGATGTCTTTTTTTCGCAATACATATTCGGAAAATTAATCCTAAAATATCGGTCTCATCTCTAAATCCTAGGGTCCATTTTGCATGTCCGGCTTTTTTTAATAGAGAAACCATGATAAAGTTAATTTCTAGAAAAATGGGATTGTGTTTTGATTCCTCAAGATAAAGAGGAGGTTGAAAATGAAGAGGATGAGAACAGTCTTTAGCCTTATGATCATCGCGATTCTGGTTTCCTCAACAGCAATGGCAGAGAATTCTCTTGCCTCAAAAAAGCTTGTGCAGGCCTTGGTCGATGAAGTCTCCGGAGAAATCGCTTTCAAGTACACTGTCCTGATTTCCCATTTTGACCGCATTCAAGCTTCAGAAGGCTGGCGTGATTCCGCTCTTTGGATCAAAGCAGAACTGGAGAAGATCGGGTACACAGATGTGGTCCTTGAAGGATGGCCTTCAAACGGCTCCACGCGTTATTACACGTATACCGCTCCTATCGGCTGGAAGGCTCGCCATGCCGAATTGTGGATGATCTCGCCACGAAGAGAAAGACTGTGCTCTTTCGAGGAGATACCTCTGACACTCGTCAAGCACAGCAATTCGGCCGATGTCGAGGCAGAGCTGATCGATGTGGGGACAGGAGTCGGGGAGGAGTCCTATCAGGGCAAAAACGTGAGGGGAAAGATCGTTCTGGCCACAGCCTACACAGGAACGGTCATGAGGGAGGCTGTAATCAAGAGAGGCGCATTGGGTGTGGTCACATGGTATCCACCTGAAGTGAGGCCCGGTTACCCTAACATGATTCGTTATACAGCCATCTGGCCACGCTGGGAAGAGCGGGAGAAGATTGGATTTGGTTTCAATGTCAGTAAGAATCAGGGCTGGCGGCTGAAAAAAATGCTGGATGAAGGAAAGACAGTTGTCCTCAAGGCAGATGTCGATGCGAAGTACTATGAATCTCAGGTGGAAGTGCTTTCCGCGGCATTCCAAGGAACCACAGATCCGGAAAAGGAAGTGATGATTATCGGTCACCTCTGCCATCCACTGCCGAGTGCCAACGACAATGCCAGCGGAAGCGGAGGAATGTTGGAAATGGCCCGGGCGTTGAAAAAAATGGTGGACAAGGGACTGATCGATCCTCCAAAAAGAACTATCCGTTTTCTCTGGGTCCCAGAATTTGCGGGAACAGTCCCGTACATCAAGGCCCATCTGGAAAGGACTCGAAACACGCTGGCTGTGATCAACTGCGATATGATCGGAGAAGATCTTCATCTTACAGGCGGAACGTTTAACGTCACCTGCACGCCTGATTCGGTCCCCAGCTATCTCAATGATGTTGTCGTCAACTTCACAAAGCTTGCCGAGAGGCTTCGGCTGAGAAGCATCAACGGGAGCAATCATCCCTTTGCGTATAGAGTCCGTCCGTTTGGAGGTGGGAGCGACCATTACATCTTCAACGACGGAGCTTTGAGGGTGCCCTCAGTGATGTTCGGACATGGAGACACTTTTCACCACACAACCCTGGACACGCCGGATAAGGTGGATTCATCAGAACTTCGCCGGGTGTGTTTTATCGCCCTCGGCTCAACGTATTACATGGCAAGTGCTTCCAACAGGAAGGCCGAGGATATGGCTCGGTTGATTACAAGAAATGGTATATCCCGGATGTCAGAGGATTATTACGATGCTCTTTCTCAAATGTTCGAAGCCGATAAGGCTGGCGAACTTCACGAGAACTATAAGCAGATCCTGAATGTAGTCGAACATTCTCATCAAAGAGAAACTCAGTCTATTCGCTCAACAAGTGTTTTTATCAAAGATGCACGAATGAAGAAGAGGATTGAACAATACGCGCAGAGCTTGAATCTTTTAAACGACAGCTTTAAAAAAGATGTGCACAGATATTATTCACAGAGATGTGGAGAGTTCGGGCTCGAACCGAAGCCGATAACATTGACCGCAGAAGAAAAAAGATTGAGGAAGATTACCCCGCTGCGTGCAGAGGATTTTGTCTGTCCTCTTCAGTCTGATTATGTCGAGGAAATGCTCGGCAAGGGAACTCTGGAACAAGTGAAACTCCGTGGATACACAGCTTACGAGGCGATCAATTTTGCTGACGGGAACAGGAGCATTTATGATATTGCACGGGCCGTGTCAGCAGAGTTTGGTCCCGTGGATATGAAAAAAATCGAAGATTTTTTTAAAATACTTGAAAAAGCCGGATTATTTAAGTTAAAGACCATGTGAGCGGAAAGTAATGGACAAGTCCACAAAAAGGAAAGAGGGAACGAGAAATTTTTTTCAGGAGCTGGTCAGAAGCCGGAGGAGCATTCGGCGTTATCTGGATAAGCCTGTAGAGAGAGAAAAGATCCTGACTTGTATCGAAGCCGCTCGGCTGGCGCCCTCTGCGGATAATGTCCAACCCTGGAGATTTCTGATCATTGATGACCCAAAATTAAAAGCGCAGTATGCCAAAAAGGTCTTTTCAGGGATTTATTCTATTTCCAGTTTCGCAGAAAAAGCTCCGGTTTTGATTCTGATTCTGGCCAGGCTGGACATTATCGCCAACAGGATCGGGAGACAGATCCAGAACATTCAGTTTTATCTACTCGACATCGGAATCGCGGGAGAACATATCGTTCTTCAGGCTCAAGCGCTCGGTCTGGGGACCTGCTGGATTGGCTGGTTCAACATCCGGAAAGCAAGAAAATTCCTGAAGATTCCCCGCAAATACAAGATCGTATCGATGCTGGCGATGGGCTATTCCGAGAAGAGACCCTCAAGAGAGAAAAAAAGGAAAAAAATCGAGGATATAGCCTGGTTCAACACCATAAAATAGATTGCAATTAAATTTCTACCCTGAAGAGGCCTTTGAAAGAAAATCCGAAGATTATGGAGAGGGCAAAATAAACGATGATCCAGTGGATCCGCCACCCGGAAAGATTCATATGTTTGGAGGGATAGTTGATCTCCACTGAACTTACAGGCAGGTTTTCTGATATCGGGGGCTCTCCAGGATTAAACAACCCCGCGAAGAAGTTGCGGTGAATCTTTATCGGAGAGATTTTGCTGAGCGGTTTCAGGGCGACAGCGACTTTTTTCACGAATTCCTCTCCGTTGAGAATGAGTTTTAAATCGTGTATCCCTGCTTCTTTGGCCCGGAGTCGCCAGTTCACTTCGCTGCTCTCCTCGATCCTGAGTGGAGGAGTCTCGACTTCCAGCCCTGAGTTTGTTTTGATCATGATCTTTGCATCAAGGAGGCTCAGGTCCTTTTTTAGCTTAACCTTCAGGACAGCTTCCTGGCCGGATGCCAAAGACTGGTAACCGAACCACAGGTTCAACTGGATCAGAATCAGGACAAGAGGAATGATCATCACCAAAAGAGGTTTTGCAGAGTATCCGATGTATTTCAGGTTGTAGCGCAGGATCTGACCTTGAGCCTTTAAAGATACAGTCAGATTGTCTTTGAACAGGCGGATTTCGAGAAGATGGGCTTTGATATTGTTTTTCACCTTCCGGATTCCTTCCTGATTGGATGTGAAACGAAACACAAAGAGCATCAAAAGAGCTGTCAGGAATGATACGAGAATCATCCCTATCCAGGGGCTCATGTTCCTGAAGGGGAAGAACAGAACTTCAAAGATCTTCCCGAAGAGAAAGTTGAACACCCACATCCTATTTGTTGTCCTTATGTATCATGTGAATTTCAGGCCTTCAATGATATCTATGTATTGATGACTCTACGAGATGTAACCGAGTCCTTTAAGCTTTTTTTTGATCTCCTCTTCGGAATCGGATTCATCGAGCTTGGCGATTTCCTTCTCCAGACAGTGAGCGATGAACTCTTCGGGCGATGAATAGCCGGACATTTTGGCGTATTTTTTCACTTTGTCCATCAAATTTTTATCCAGTTTTATTTTAGCTTTTCCCATTTTTGCCTTCCTTTAATGAGAATATTGATTTTCCGATCATCTCTTCGGGCTTATCAATCCCGAAGACCTCAAGAATCGTTGGTGTCAGGTCATAAAGCGCCGGAGAATCGATGTTGATTTTCTGGTTCGTCACCAGAATTCCGGGAATCACCTCCGGAGCCATGCAGTGGTCACCACTCCATTTTTCAGTGTTGTCTTCAAGAATTTCCCGAGGAATTCTTCCCAACGGAGAAGACCAGGACACGCGGTAGCCCAGATTGTAGCCGATAATGATATCCGGAGCTTTATCTTGATGAGCGCCCTGGTAGACATCCTGAGCGGCGAAGGCCCTCAAGACCGGGCGTTCTCCTGTTTGGGGGTCCCGGAAGCTCTCCAATTTCTGAATAATCTCTCGAATGAGGGCTTCTTTTTCCCTGCCTGGATTGACAATTCCTTCTCCTTCTCTCCCTTTTTGGTTGATGTAGAGTCCGTTCAGGCCGTATGCATACGCCTTTGTTTTGGACCAATCGGTGTTCATGAAAAGATCCTCTTGGCCCTGCCTCCATCTGTTGATCAAAGCGTGGTATCCGTTTTCGAGAAGCCAGGTGTTCGGGTTAAAGGACCGGCGATACGGCGAGAATCCATGATCAGACATGACGATGAGCACTGTGTCCTTATCTGACTTATCCAAAGCCCTGGCCAGCATCCTGTCCGCTTCTCTGTAGATATTCTCGATCGTGGTTCCGAATTTTTTGGCTTCTTCGGGATCATATAGGGGATGATTTTTATCGATGTGGCGCCAGAACATATGCTGACGCTGATCAGTGCTGGAGACATAATAGAAAAGAAGACCGGAATCGAATCTCTTCAGTTCATACTCGAACATCTCCAGCCTTTCAGAAAGGATGAAGTCATCCTGCTGGAGGAATTCGCCATCATCCAGGACATCGTTATCGAGAGCCTTCGTATCCGCGGGAAGTCCTTTGGTGAAAAACGGCCCGAATCTTTTTTCCAGCTCTTCTGAATAGGATTTCGGTGTGGAGATCGGAAGGGCGGCGGCTCTTGGGTCGATGTTGATCGGGGAGATATAGAGTTTAAAATCCGGGCGGACCTGCTTCAAATAGAACATACAGATGCCGCTCACACTCTGTGTGGGAATCATGCGGAAATGGATCCTTTTCCAGTCGCTCCATTCGCCCTGTTGAAGTATAAATTCGTGATCCTGAATCACGATTTTGGCAACCGGATGGATCGGATCGATATACACCGTGAAATCGATCGATGTTTCCGTCCGGTCGGCCTTGAAAGTGTTGGTCGGTCCGGGAAGTGAAGCCTCGATTTTATTCTCCTCGACATAGACTTCGTGGATTTCTCCTCCCCCGATGTCTTCTTTGAGTTCTGTGAATTCAGTCGTGTAATAGTTGAAGTGGTTCAGGCTCCCGACAAGGTCTGGAGTTCCCATCCCGGATAACGTTCTCTGTTTGGTGGGGGCTGGAGGATAGTTTCCCGGCATCTTGAACACGGTGGAGGGGATATCGTGGTCTTCCAGAATCTGCCAGAACGCCCTTCCTTTTCGAGAGAGTTCGACCTCACCTTCTGAGAGAGGAAGAACCAAATTCCCTATTCGGATTGTCTTTCCAGGCTCTCTGATTTCGGCCCCTGAAAACTCAGGCATATACACTTCAGGGTCTCTGTGGATAAAGTCGAAGATACCGTGTCCTCCGGGATTCATCCCTGTGATGAAATTCGACCAGGCCACTGGACTCTGGGGCGGGAGGCTTGTCCTGAGTTGACGAAAATCTCCTCGATTCAACAGCTTTTGGAAAGAAGGGAGCTTTCCTTGCTTCATCCAGACCTGAAGGAGATGAGGGTCCATCCCGTCTAACCCGAGGACGAGCACCTTCTTCTGGGAATCTTTTTTTCCAGGCGTTCTCGTCATGAGATTGGAGCCGTTCCCCAAAGCCATGAGAGCCCCGGAAGAGAGGCTGAGTTTAAGAAAATCTCTTCGGCTTATATATTTCATTCGTGTTTCCCCTATTTATCTTTCTTGTTTGAGGGATCGTCCTGCACGGAGATCAGTGAACGCCCATCCATGTGAGACGGAACTTCGAGCCCGAAAAGTTCGAGTGCGGTCGGCGCGATGTCCATAATGGACGGCGAGCCTGTGTTGATTTTACGGGTGCAAAAGAATATCCCCGGAACGATCCTGGGGTCGATGCAGTGGTCTCCACTCCAGGCCTTTGTGTTATCCTCGAAGACGGTCTCGTTCACTTTTCCTGTGACCGAATCCCAGGAAACTCTGTATCCCTGGTTATACCCGACGAGGAGGTCAGGACAGTTCTCCTTATAAGGGCCTGGAGGGAGCTCATCGCGGTCGAAGATCTCGTTGATGGCGACATCATTTTTTTCTCTGTCTGTCAAACCGTTGAGCTTTTCCTTTAACTCCTTTTTAAGCGCTCTGGAGTCCTCACTCGCATCGACAATCCCTCGGGCTTCTCTTCCCTTCTGGTTAATGTATATTCCGCCAAGACCCAGGGCATACACTCTTGTCCTTTCCCAGTCCACGTCTTTGAACCACTCTTCGCTTGTCTTTTTTCCTTTCTGGAGGGACAGGTAGCCGTTCCTGTAGAGCCAGGAATTCAGGTTCACTCCGCGCCTGAAGGATTTGAAGCCGTGGTCGGACATGATGATCAAGGCGGATTTGTTATCCAATCTCTGGAGGACTTTTCCGACAAGCTCGTCCATTTTTGAGTAAAGCTCCTCGATCACACGGGAGCTCATTCTGGGCTGACCGGCTTTCAAAGAGGGATGATGTGTGTCCAGATAACGCCAGAACATGTGCTGGATGCTGTCGGTGGTCTCGAAAACACAGGTGACTAGGCCCTTCCGAGTTTTGTCTATCGCATTGAAAAGCATGTCTTCCCATTCCTTGTGGTTGGAATAGGTCAACTCCAGGAAGGCCTCTTCACTGAGAGCCCCTTCATTCAGAGCCCAGGTGTCGTTGGCTTCTCCGAGAGTGACGTAGCTTCCCCTGAGCTTAGCCAAATAAACAGAATAGATAAAAGGATGCGAGATCGGAAGAGCCGGTTTTTCAGGATCGATATTCAGCGGTGTCATGTACATCTCGAAATGGGGATTGATTTGCGCGAGGTAAAAACGAGCGATCGCTTTAATTTTTACTCCCATCCCCGGACGGAATGTCAGTTTTATCCAATCGGAGAAAGTGTTCGTCTGGAGACGGAATCTTTGACCGGATACTTCCAGAAGAGCGCTGGCACGCTCTTCGTTAATGGTGATTTTCAGCGGGAGCCGGAGCTCTTCTTCTTTCTTGAGCAGACTGTTTTCCGGTCCGGAGATGTAGGTCTCAATCTTCCCGTCAGTGATGTGGACGGGAATGTTCATTCCCCCCTCCCGTTTTTGAATCTTTTTGTTGTCTGATGTGTAGAAAAAGAAAGTCCCCTGGCTGCCTTTCAAGTCCGGGGCGCACATGCCGGAGAGAAGATGGCCGGAGAATTTTTCAGGAGGGAAGGTAATAGGGACTCTGAGTATCGTGCTGAAGATGCCTTCTTTTCCCAGAATTTTCCAGAAAGGGACGCTCTTGCGCAGTCCTTTAATCTCAGGTTTGGACAGAGGAACATTGTATTTCCCGAGTGACAGGAACTTCTTGGACTTTCCGATTCGCGCAGAGGAGAGGTCTGGAAGATAGGTTCTGGGATCCCTGCTGAGAAAGTCAAAGATGTTGTGTTTGGCGGGGTGCGAGCCGGTCATGAACGAAGACCAGGCGACAGGGGATATGGCTGGAGTAGTTGTCTGGAGCCTGGCATAAGCTCCTGATTTTTTGATTTTTAAAAAATTGGGGAGCTTTCCTTCGGACAAATATTTTTCCACAAGAGTGGGTTCCATCCCGTCCAGGCCGATGATGATGAGTTTGTTGATCAGGCTTTTCTTGTAGGCTTTCTGTCCCTTGATTATCCTGAAGAGGAGCCGAAAAGGCCATGTCAAAAAAGAAAAAAAGGCCAGGAGAAGAGTCAAAAAGAGGACCAGAAAAGAGGAGAGGAAAGCAAAACCGGCTCCAGGTCCGATATACGCCTGGAGAGGAAGAGAAGAAACCAGTAGGAGCAGAAAAAGAAAACAGGCTCTTCTGACATTTCTTATGTTTTTCAATGTCGTCATGAATAGTTTTCCAGAATTATCTTTTCTAAATCAGAGATCGTGAGGTCTTGTCCGTATTCTTTGGCAGACCAGAAAAAAGCATCATCCCAGGTGTGCATGCCTTGAAGGTTGGAACGGCCAAAAACCTCTTTTTTCTTCACCGAGCCTTTCATGTCAAACCCATATTCCGAGAGCACGATCAAGTCTGGACCCTCGGATACAAACGGACCGGAATAAATTTCTTCGGTATCAAAGACATGTCTAACGACCTGTTTCCCATCGAATTCCAGGGCTTCCAGTTTCTTTTGCAGCTCATTTTTTAAAGAATTTTTTTCTGATGGCTCGACACTTCCCCGCAGGAATTTCCCTTTCAAGTTCAGGTAGATCCTGTTCGGGTCCATGGCAAAAGCGCGGGTGGAAGGTGTGATCTCGGAAAGACTCTCGGGCGAGGAGGTCGTGAAGCTCAAATACCCTTGTTTCTCCATCCAGGCATTGAGGTAAACTTCCTGATCAATCCCTGTGAAACCGTGGTCTGAGAGGATATAGAGCGGACTGTCTTCGCTTTTGATTTTTTCATAGGACTCCACAATCATACTGATCAATTGATCGATCCTCCGGTAGTAGTCGTAAAACTTGGGATGATCCGCATGGTTTTCATCTTCATAAGCATCCCAAAGGAAATGGTGGAGTCTGTCGGTGCCGGTCACGACGAATTCAAAATAATCCCAATCTTCTTTGATGAAGTATTCCAGCGCATTCTGACGGGCCTCCAGAGTTCTCGTAAGCTCCTGCCAGAGGAATTCAGAATCTTCCCGGGACTTCATCGTGTCAATGTCTATCCGATAGCCCATTTTGTCCAGCAAGGCCTTGATATTCAGAGGATAAACGGCCTTGGAAAGCTCAATGGCCACAAATCCAGAGATCAGGATTCCGTTGATCTTCCGAGCCGGGTAGGTGGAGGGTTGATTGATGATGATGCATTTCTTGTTGAGTTTTCCGAGTTTATCCCAGAAAGTGTCTTGTTTGAGATCAAGAAAATTCGGGAAGCGGAGCGCATAAGTGTCCTTTTGTATATCTGTAAATCCAAAAATGCCATGCACGCCAGGATTGGCTCCGGTCATGAAATTTGTCCAGCTGACAGATGAAATTTCGGGGAGGCTGGCTTTCATTTTATGAAGGTGGCCGGATCCGATGAGTTTCGACATCGCAGGCATGACTTCCTTTTGTGTTAGGTCGTGAAGGAGAGAGTGGGGGACGCCGTCCAGCCCGATAACCAGGACTTTCTTCTTCTTTTTTTTCTTAAACAAAGCCATGAAGCCAATTATTATAGCACTGATGGGGATTTCTCTCCAGACATGAGTACATTACATTCAATAAGTATCTTTATTTAAAGGATATTCTATTTAATAAGTCAGGCAATCTGGTGAGGAAGCCATCCGGAGGCGAGCGGGCATGGTTCCTCGAAGAGGAGAGCGAGCCGAGGACTAAGTGGATTTTCCTCGCTGGGGAAAATCCACGGGCTGCCGAATTAGTTTGCCTGACTTTTTCTGCATCACGGGAATAAAGACACTTCCAAACATTCAGACTTTTGTGGGGCTCCGAGAAGAGAGGGAATCCGGAAGCGGCTGTTTCGGTTATTGCGGTTTTTCTGAGCCGAGGATTATCCGGGCATCGACAATAGCGCAGCCTTTTCCTTTTTCGTAGACGATCAACGGATTAATATCCAGCTCTTGGATGTCTTCAAAATCCATGACGAGTTGGGAGAGCCTCTTCAAACAGTCCTCAACGGCCCCGGTGTCGTACGCCTTTTCACCCCGGAATCCCTTGAGGATCTTATGCGTTTTTGTCTGAGTGATCATCATGGTCGCCGTGAGTTCGCGGATAGGGGCCAATCTGAAAGTGACATCCTCGAGGGCCTCCACATAGATGCCTCCCATCCCGAACATCAGGATAGGCCCAAACTGAGGGTCTCTGTTCATGCCCAGGATGATTTCTTTTCCTTCAGCGGCCATTTCCTCGACAATCACGCCTCGAATTTCTGCATCCGGTTTCCTGGCGAGAACCTTCTTGAGGATGTCCTCGAAACCTCTCCGCACTTCGGTCTTATTCTTCAGGTTGAGCTTGACTCCTCCAAAATCAAATTTATGAAGGATATCGGGAGACGCGATTTTCAGGACGACAGGGAATCCTATTTTTTCGGCGGCCTCTACAGCTTGTCGTTCATTTCCGGCCAGAATAGATTTGACTACAGGAAAATTATAGGCCTTGAGTATTTCGTAAGATTCCTGCTCGAGAAGAAATTGACGGCCTTCTTTTTTGACCGAATCCACGATTTTTTTAGCTCTGGATTTATTCACTTTGTATCTTTTGATTCCAGTCTGGGGGCGACGCTTCCACCAGGTGAATTTGGTCATCTCTGAGAGGGTTCTGGCAGCCGATTCAGGAAACCTGTAATCCGGGATCCCGTTTTCTTCCAGGATTTCGATTCCTTTAGAAACGTCATAAACGCCTAAAAAACAGCTTAAAACAGGTTTTTTAAACTCTCTGGAGACTTGAACGATTGTCTCGGCAATCTTCTCCACATCGGTGAAAGCCGTCGGCGTGAGGATGACGATACAGGAATCAACGTTTTTATCGTTGAGGATTTCTCTCAGGGTTATCTCATATTCCTCATGCTGTGCATCGGCGATCAGGTCGATTGGGTTGTTCAAGCTGGCTGTCGGGGGTAGTATTTTTTTCAAAGTTTTCACTGTGCTGGGGCTGAAGGAAGCCATGTTCATTCCGTACCGGATGCAGGAATCAGTTGCCAGGATTCCAGGGCCCCCGGAGTTCGTCACGATAGCGACATTTCCGCCATTCGGCAGAGGCTGACTGGAGAACGCTTTGACATAGTCGAAAACTTCTTCCAGCGTTTCTCCCCTCAGGACACCACACTGATGGAATATGGCGTCATAAACCCTGTCCGAGCCCGCAAGAGATCCGGTGTGAGACGACGCAGCTCTGGCGCCGAGCAGAGTCCGTCCCGCTTTGAGTGCGATTATGGGTTTGGGGTGAGTCGAGCTGCTCGTGATTTCGCGAGCGATTCTCATGAATTCCCTCCCGTCAGCAAGATCTTCAAGATACATTAAGATGACATCTGTCTTCGGGTCGTTTTTCAAGTAATGGAGAAGGTCGTTTTCAGTGATGCCGGCTTTGTTTCCCATGCTGATGAATTTCGAAAAGCCTATGTTAGACTCGATCGCATAATCCAGCACAGCCACACACAGGGCGCCGCTCTGAGACAGGAAAGCGATGGTTCCTTCTTTGGACATCTGCGTCCCGAATGTCGCGTTCATGGAGGTTACAGGATCGGTGTTGATGACGCCCAGACAGTTCGGGCCGAAAAGAGCCATGTCATATTTGGCTATGATTTTTTTGACTTTTTCTTCCCGCTCTATCCCTTTTCCTCCGATCTCTTTGAATCCAGCGGTGATAACGATAGCCCCCTTTATGTTTTTCTTCCCGCATTCTTCAAGGACTTCCGAAACGAATTGGGGAGGAACGATGATCACAGCCAGGTCGACCACATCGGGAATCTCGATGACATTACGGTAGCACTTGATCCCGAGAATCCCTTTAGCCTTGGGATTCACAGGATAGACGATTCCCTGGTACCGGCTGTCGATGATATTCGCCAGGAGAGAGTGGCCCACGCTTCCCGGCCGTCTCGAAGCGCCGATGACAGCGATAGACCGTGGATAAAAAACTGAATCGAGTTTTTCAGTGATATCTGAATTTTTCATGGCCTTATGTCCTCAGCATATCATTTGAAGATTGAGCTGGATACGGTCATTTGCGAATTCAGCCATCCAATGTTTTGAGAACGTGCTCGAGGAATGTTTCTTCCGGAACGGCTCCTTCTATAGAGATTTTATCGTTGATGACTGTTTTGGGAACTCCGAAGACATGGTGTTTCTGGGCAAGATGCGGGAATTCGGTCGTCTCCACCATGTCGGCCTTGATCCGGGAAGATTCGATGGCGAACTGATGACCCAAACGCACGGCCGTTGTGCAATAGGGACACGTCGGGGTCACAAAGACCTGGATGTGGATATCCTGATTAATGTCTTTGATCGCCTCTTTTGTTTTTGGACTCAAGCCTGTCTTCTCCTTGGAGACATCAAGAATGGCTTCGATAAGACTGGTGTATTCATATCCTGAGGGGATTCCGAAAAACCGGATTCCATAGTCTTTTTTTCCCAGAATCACCGTGGCTGGGATTTTATCTATCCCGAATTCCTCTGCTTTTTCTTTATCGGCGACAAAATCATAGACCGTGAGTTCGATTTTGTCAGAAAGCGAGCTGACTTCTGTGGCCAGCTCTTTGGCTTCTTTACAGAAAAGGCATTCCTGCCCTTTGATGTGGTCAGGGAGGACCAGTCGACTCGGCTCCTGAGTGAAGAAGAGAAGCTTAACCGTGCCTTCCAATTCTTCTCCGAATTTTTTTTGAGTGGCGTCTTTAACTTCTTTGTTGAGTATATCCATATTTTATTTTCCTCTCTTGGTTTTTGACATTTTAATTCTGAATTGATGAAAAATCAACATCTTCAACGGCGCTTCAGGATTGTCCAAAATAAATCTCGACACAACAGAACAAAATTCATGCAGATCATGAAAGATATTTCGCGGATTGGAGAGAAGGTGTTATAATAAAACACATGATTGGGATAAAGGAGAAAAAAAGGTGAAAAGAGAAAAAAATCAGACGTTGAATCGGCGTGAATTCATTAAAGGATCAATGGTGGGCTTAGTCGCGCTGCCTGCTTGGAGATACAGCCCTTTGCTTGCAGGGAAAAAAAGGAAAAAGGCTAAAGTGGCTCTGATCAGGACCTCGAGTCGTGAAGAAGGAGTCCGTGAGGCGCTCAAGATTGTGGATTTCCCTAAAATAAAGGGCAAGGAAGTTTTAGTGAAGCCGAACTTCAATACAGCTGACCCCACACCTGGTTCCACACATAACGATACGTTGACCAGCCTCATCAAAGATTTAAGACAGCGGGGTGCAGCGGGTTTCACAATCGGCGAGAGGAGCGGGCCGCCAAAGACTCAAAGCGTTTTGGAGCAAAAGGGTATTTTGCAGCTTGCCCAGAACCTGGACTTTAAAATAATCAATTTCGAAGAGTTAGAAGAGAAAGACTGGGTTCATTTCAATCCCGCTGGCAATCACTGGAAGAATGGATTTTCCATACCTCGGCCTGTCGTTGATGCTGAGTATGTGGTTTCCACATGCTGTTTGAAGACCCATGGTTTCGGTGGAATTTTTACGCTGTCCTTGAAATTGGCCGTGGGATTGACACCTAAGAATTTAATGCGGGAACTCCACAGCCAACGCACCGGTCCGATGAGAAAGATGATTGCGGAGATCAATCTTGGCTACACGCCTCAGTTGATCGTACTGGATGGAGTGGAAGCGTTTGTGGATGGTGGGCCTTCGAGAGGTGAAAAAAAAGAGGCCCATATCTTCCTGGCAGGGACCGACCGTGTGGCGATAGATGCGGTCGGAGTGGCTGTTTTGAAAAAATTGGGTTCGAACGATGCCATAATGGGAACTCCGATATTCGAGCAGGAGCAGATACAGAGAGCATCTGAATTGGGTCTGGGAGTGAACAGTCCTGATCAGATAGAAATTGTGGCTCCTGATCAAGCCAGCCGCGAATATGCACAAGAGTTGAAATCCCTACTGGCTAAAGGATAATCAGTTTCGGTACACATTATCAATGGTTTTCACCCGACTAAAATTATGAGAATATGAGTGAGATTTGAGTCCTTAAGAGCGGGTGAATTCTCTTGGAATAGAAAAAATAGCTGTTTTGGGAAAAATGAGTTTGTATGAACTGATCCTATCCAGAAGGTCGATCCGCCAGTTTAAGCCCGAGCCCGTTTCTAGGGGCATCCTGGAAAAACTCATCAACGCGGCAAGGCTCGCTCCTTCAGGGGCCAATCTCCAGCCTCTGGAGTTTGTTGTCGTCGACAAAGAGGAATTCAGGGATAGAATTTTTCCCCGCTTGAGATGGGCCGCCTACATCGCTCCTGAAGGGAACCCTCGACCCGGGCAGGAGCCCATGGCTTATGTCATCGTCTTGGTCAACCTGAGGATCAGGAAAGAGGGCTTCGAGCGCGATGTTGGCGCCGCCGTGGAAAACATGATCCTTGCGGCCTGGGAAGAGCACGTCGGGAGTTGTTGGATAGCCAACGCCGACATAGAGAAGATCAAAGATATGCTGAACATCCCTGGGGATTATAAAGTCGATTCTGTGCTCGCCCTGGGGTATCCAGCTGAAGAGCCGGTTACAGAAGAGTTTAAAAAAACTGTAAGGTATTGGAAAGATAGAAAAGGACGCCTTCATGTTCCGAAGCGTAGGCTGGACGATATCGTCCATTTTAACGGTTTTTAGGCGGAGGAAAAAGGCATGCAGGAGGTGTCATGCGTATTTTAGGAATCGTTTTACTGATTGGTGGCTTTCTGATAAGAGTGCTCACTCCTAATTTCATCATTATTAGCTGGGTACTGATGGGATTGGGAGCTGTGCTGACTATTGTTTTTTCTTTAACAAAGAAGAAGTTAAGATAGTCGACTCCTACTCTCCGGCCACGGTCAATTCCTGTATTCTGATCGTGGGACCAGAGATCGGGCTCTGGAAGTCGAGGTCGTTCCCGATCATTTCTATGTTATTCAATATTTCCCCAAGGTTTCCAGAGATTGTGATTTCTGAAACTGGATAGGCAACTTCTCCTTTTTCCACCCAAAGTCCGAATGCACCTCTTGAGATGTCACCGGTCACAGGATTGAGTCCGTGACCGATCGTTCTGATCAGGATCAATCCTCTATCCAGGGAGGAGAGGATTTTATCCGGGAGGATGTCTCCGGCTTCGAGGTAGAAATTGTTTGGGTGGACTGCTGTTCCCGCTGAGTTTCCTGTGGATTTCAGTTTGAGTTTTCTGGCCGCATAGGTGTTGCACAGGTAGTTTTTGAGGATCCCATTCTCAACAACCGGCGTCTTTGTGCAGGAGACTCCCTCGGCATCAAACGGTCGACTGCCGAGCATTCCGGGAAGCAGGCCGTCATCGATAACATTCACCGAGCTGTTGCCGATCGTTTCTCCGAGTTTATCCACTAAAAAGGATGTCTTCTGGTAGATGGAGACTCCCGACACGCAGGCGAACAGGAATCCCATCAGCCACGAGGTCATCATCGGCTCGAATACGACCGGGACCCTTTGGGTTTTGATCTTTTTTGGGTTGATTTGCCGGATCGTCCTCTCAACGGCTTTTTTCGCCACTTGTTCAGGAGATTCCAGTTCTCTGTAGTGTCTTTTCATGGTGAACCAGTAATCTTCAACCCTATTGTCGGTGTCACCTGCCTGAAGACCCAGGCTCAGCCCGCAGACGGTTTGATCGTATTCCCGGAGAAATCCGTTGGAATTGGCAAAGACCGTCCTGATTTCCTTCGTTTCGAAACTGGCTCCATGGGAGTTGGTGATTCTCTTGTCCTCCAGGGCGATTTTTTCAGTTTCAATCGCGAGAGCGATTTTTTTCTTCGAACTCAATTCTGGGATTTTGGGGTCGAAAAGGCGCAAAGACGGAATATCCGTGAGTTCTGAGGAAGGAGGGGGGAGACCGGAGAATTCATCCGGACTGGCGAGCGTGGCCCGTTTGACGGCATTTTTCACAAGATGTTCGAGTGTGCTTCTGGAGAGATCAGAAGAACTGGAAAAGGCCGTTTTTTTATCCTTGATCACTCTCATTCCCAAAGCCCTGGACCCAGCTTCCACTAGATTTTCGATTTCCCCCAATCTGACGTCTACACTGAATTCATATCCATCCAGGATGGACACTTCGATTTCATCAGCTCCCTGATTCTGGCCAAAGCTCACAAGGTCTGCGGCAAGTTCTGGAAGCTGTATATGGGCTTTGTCCTCCATCAACCCTGTCCTCCCACAGTCATCCGGGTGATCTTGAGGGTCGGACAGCCGTCGTTGACCGGCATGGACTGACCTTCTTTGCCGCATGTTCCTGTCTGGAGGCCGAATCGGAGGTCAGAACCGATCATTTCGATTTTATTCAAAATATCAATGTTGGTTCCGATGAGCGTGGCCTGTTTCACTGGCGACGTGAGCTTCCCCTCTTCAATAAGGTACCCAGAACTGACAGAAAAAGTAAACTTGCCCGAGTCTTCCACCTGTCCTCCCTGGTATTTGTGGGCGTAAAAACCTTTTTTAACAGACTTTATGATTTCTTCCGGCGAGAACTCTCCTTTGTCCACGTATGTATTGCTCATCCTTGGAATCGGAATGTTGGTGTAATTCTGTCGTCTTCCGTGGCCGGTCGAAGACTTTTTCATCAATCTGGCTGAGAGTCTGTCCTGGAGCAAACCTGTGAGCTTTCCTTGATGGATAAGAAGAGTCTTTTTCGGAAGAATTCCCTCATCGTCTATATTATAAGAGCCGCGGAAATGAGGAATGGTCGGATCATCCCAAATCGATACCTGGCTGTCAGCTACCTTTTTTCCCATCTTATTCCAGAAAATCGAAGTTTTTTTCCGGTTGAAATCTGCTTCGAGAAGATGGCCGACGGCCTCATGAATAAGAACTCCGCTGTGCCCGGGAGCCAGGATAACGGGCATTTCTCCTGCAGGAGGCAGTTCAGCTTCCAGCAGTTCTAGAGCTTCCTGAGCCGCTTCCTGCCCGATCTCTGCTGGAGATGAGCTTTGAGTAAAATATTCCAATCCCACTCTGCCGCCGCCGCCGGAATAACCGGCTTCTCTTTTATCTGTCTTCTCCGCAATGGCTAAGCAGACAAGCTTGACAAGCGGCCGGACATCAAAAATATCCAAACCTTCTGAGTTGACGATCCTCACATGCTGATTCATGTCGGTGAGAGAGACTTTCACTTTTTTGATTTTTGGATCCTGGTTTAAGGCGGAAAGATAGCATTCTTGAACCAGCGATATTTTTTTCTCTAACGACATCTTGTGGAAGGATTCACGCACAGGATAGTAATTGTGCGGGAAAGAGGCAGGATTCAGTGATGCGGAATTCCTCTCTCCTGGGGTCGAAGCGATGGAAGCTGCCGTAAGTGCGGTTTTCCTCACTTTTTCAACGGAAATATCATTGGTGTAGCCGTAACCAGTTTTCTCTCCGGAGAGCACTCTTATGCCTAATCCAAGGCTGATACTCTCAGATGTTTCTTTGACAATATCCTCTTCCATATTGATGAAGTTGTACGTTTTATACTCAAGGAAAATCTCAGAAAAATCTCCCCCTTGAGACAAAGAGAGGTTTAGGATTTTCTGAAGGTCTTCTCGGGAAAGGGGAAAGTGATTCTCGAATTCGAGGGAGGATATCTTTTTCATTTCTTCGCCTGGGACGTGGCTCGAATGCGGGAGATTCTCTCTTTTTCACTCAACACTTTTCCGGAGTCTGCATCCACAGGATAACAGGCGCCATCCCGGATTTGTGTGAAAACCTTCCCCGCGGCATGAGGATTTCCCGCTAGATGGGGGGCATCGAGGAATCCCGTGAGAATGGCTTGTGCAAGGTTATTCGAATCTGTCCAGGGATCTGCTACGTTTTTGGATGGAATGTCTTTAATCGCTTGGAGCAAAAATCTCGCCTCGTTTACGAGTTCTTTCTTCCGTTCTCGGATTCTCGAGTCTTCGTGAATCCGGGGAGAACCCAGAAGGTAATTATCAATCACGCCTCGAGTGATGTTTGCACTCTCGATGATATCTGATGGGGTGGCGGCGTGGTCACCTTCACAGAATCCGACAACATGAATTATCTTCGGTTCCACTGAAAGCTGGAAGAGGGAGGAGGACCCGAGCTGGCCTTTCGCCCTATCAGGATGAGGCGGCATACAGGCCAGGCCTGTTCGTGTCTGTCGAATGCTGATGAAATTCTCATCATGCAGGGATTCGATAAGCTCGATCTTTGCCAGCATTTTTGCCAGATCCATAAGGGGCGAGGTCTGCGCGGGCGTGTTGAACATATATTGAGCGACGTAATGCGATACGCCAGCCTTTTTGGCGTTGTAAGCGGCCAAGAAGGCCGCGGCCACGGCCACTGTGTCCGGAGCATCTCTCAAGCTCCAGTGATGGGATTCATTGACCTCGAGTGGGATTTGGTTCTTCCCGTACCACTTCATGACTTGCTGGTTCTCTCGGATGGATTCCGCTGGGAGTCTGTTTGAACGCCCGTCCAGACGGTTGTACCAGCAAAGAGGGACCGCACCCCATGCGATATGAATGGTTTTGAGACACATTTCAGCCCATTGGATCAAATCTCTGGTTCCCGAATAACACCGAATGAGGGGATGGTTGCCGCATCGTGTGGCTTGAAAGATCGCCTCCAGGTCTTCAGGTTTCCTCAAGGGGACGCCTCCGGCGCCATCCTGTCCTTTTTTCATTTCCTCTGGGCGGAAAAAGCTTTCCTGCGCATTCTGGTCAGGCCCGATGGAGAGGACATCGACCGTTTCGGAAAGGGCAATTTTTTTGGCACCGTCCACAGTTTCTTGGACGGTGGGCAGCCCGAAGTGATGACGGAGAAGGGGATAGTTCCTGTTGAATGCGATCCGATCGATTAGGTTCTGGGGCGGAATCTCACTTCTCTTTGTTTTTTCTGCTTTTCCCTTGAGAAACCCAATGATTTCTTCCAGAGACTCAGCTCCTCCGAATACAGCTTCGAACAGGCCGCTCTTGTGGGCGACGGAAGCAGCCGGAGGGGTGCCGCCAAAGATAAAGGTTTTGTTCTCCCATCCGTTTTTTTTGATTTCGTTTTTTAAAGCATCCAATAATTTCTTCAACACGTCAGGAGTTAAACGGTAGCTTAAAGCGATGATATCAGGATCGTTCGTCTTGATGGCATCGGATAGTTTTGAGGTAGGGACAGCAGGGCCCAGGAATATTGTCTCATAACCGTTCCGCTGCGCTAATTCTAAAAAATTCAATATTCCGGCCACATGAACGCAGTGTCCAAGAGAAGCTCCTAAAATCTTGCTCTTCTTCATCAAAGTCAATTCAGATCTCTCCAGTGACGGCCAGAAGTCGGATTTCCTTTATGCTCATGCCTTTGATCCCGAGGTTTTCAACGGTTCTTCCTTTTTCCCAGAAATTGATTCCTCTCATGAGAGAAGCCAGGTGTATGATGGCATTAATGGTTGGAGTTTCCACTCCCAACATTTTTCCCAGGGAGGCGAGCGGAACAAGACTCATCGGAACATCTTCGTCCACGTAACGGTGATGCAGCCTTTCTGGGGCCCGGATTCCGCGGTATCCTGGATTGTCGTAAATCGCTTCACGCAAGTCTTTCCCCGTCGCGCTGTAGGCTGTATAAAGCCAGGCTTTGGCGCTCATGACTTTAATGCCCAGGGCTGCGGCCACATCGAGGCGTTCCCTATCCAGCTTATCCAAGACTTTGGCAATGGACTCACTTGCCCCTTGAATGTAGTATTCAAAGTCACCGTGGGTCTCTTCAATCCAACCTGAATTGAGGATTGTAAGGGCCGGATGGAACACAGCTCCGATATTCTCAAAACTGGTCTTGAAGATGTTATCACCCGGAATAAACTGAGGGAAGGCACGGTTAATGACTTTGAGCACACCGGGGATCCAGTAGGCCGGAAGAGTTGCAAGTGGAATAGAATTTTTTACGGAGAATATTTTGGCATGGGCCGGGCCGAGTGATCTTGAGGCATAGATGAATGTCTGGGCCTCTGCGATGAAAGGAAATCTTTTCACTCCTTGTTCTTTCAGCGTATTGTAAAACTCCAGCGCTCCACCTGTGCGCCCAGGATTGAGGATGACGACGTGTTTCTCCTTGAGTAACGGCGCGCATGTTTGAGCGATGTAACGGTGGGCGTTGGCCGGAACGGCGACCATAAGCACGTCAACATCCTTGAGACACTCATTTATGTTAGTGGAGGCGAGCTCGATTTTTCCAAAACCTTTGACTTCACCTTCGACTTTGATTCCTTTTCTCTGGATAACGGCCCGGATTCTCTTTCGTCCTCGGTTGTAGAGTTTGACTTTGAAACCATTGATCGCCAAATGTCCGGCCATAGCCAAACCTCCATGTCCTGCACCGAGCACACAAATTTTCAGATCCTTTGATTCTTTTTGAAGAAGATCCTTGATGTATTGCGCCCTTCTCATGTCAGAAGCTTTGGTTATTTTCTTTTTCATTTTTTTACACCTGCCTTATTCTCAGTGATTATTTCCGATCGAACCAAGCATTTCTGTTATGAAATCTATCAGAAAGCAAAAGGAAATTGTGGTTTATGTATAGTTTTTCCGGAAAAAGCCTCCCTATTTTAATAAATAGAAAGGATGAAGGCAAATCAAACCTGCAGGAAAGGGGTCATTGACTGGTTTCCAGGAAAAATTTATAATCGATGTGCATGAAGGGAAAAACCGTTGATCCGATAATCGAGGCCGCTTTGCAGGAAGATATGCCTCAGGGAGATATCACTTCCGAAAGCATAATTCCCGAGGATTCTCGATCGCGCGCCAACATTATCGCTAAAGAAGAGGGGATCCTGGCGGGCATAGATGTGGCTTCAAGGGTTTTTGAGAAGATCGATCCGAGTATCCAATTTCAAAAAGAAAAAGAAGACGGGCAGCAATTCAACAAAGGGGAAACCCTGGCCACGCTCGAAGGATCTTCGATCTCTATTCTCAAGGGGGAGCGAACAGCGTTGAATTTTCTCCAGAGGATGTCCGGGATCGCCACCACCACAGGACATTTTGTGCAGGCTGTGAAGGGAATGCGAACGAAGATTCTGGATACACGAAAAACCACTCCAGGCTTGAGGAAGCTGGAAAAGCACGCCGTGAAGATGGGAGGCGGGCAGAACCACCGCCAGAATCTGTCCGAAATGGTCCTGATCAAAGATAACCATCTGAAGCTTGTCGGAAGTATTTCCGAGGCCGTGAAAAAGGCTAAAGAGCGCATTGCGCCTGGCACCAAAGTCGAAGTCGAAGCCACCAGTTTAGCTGAGGTGCAGGAGGCTGTCCGGAGTGGCGCGGACATGGTCATGCTGGATAACATGCCCCTCGGTGAAATGAGAGAAGTGGTCCAATGGGTGGAAGGAAGGATCCCTCTGGAGGTTTCGGGATCAGTGACTCTTGAAAAGATCGGGGAAATCGCCGCGCTGGGGATTGATTTTGTCTCTGTGGGGAGCCTGACTCATTCGTACAAATCAGTGGACATCAGCATGGAGTTTTTGGGGAAATTGTGATGCCTAAAGAGAACAAATTGACCACTGATGTTCTCATCATCGGTTGCGGGATAGCTGGAGCGAGCGCTGCATTGGAGGCGGCGAAGAGCGGATTGAGAGTGATCGTCATCACCAAACATTCAGAGCTCGAGGAGTCGAACACGTATTATGCTCAAGGGGGGATCGTATCTTTAGGGAATGACGACCACCCGGAACTCCTGAAAGAGGATATTCTCGAAGCAGGGGATGGGGTCAATAATCCGGAAGCCGTGGAGATACTCGCTGGCGAAGGGAAAACCACTGTAGATGAGATTTTAATCAAGGAACTCAACATTCCGTTTTCAAGAAGCACTCCGGACTCACTGGATTATGCCCAGGAAGCCGGGCATTCACGGAGGCGCATCCTTCACATCAAAGATACGACAGGAAAAACAATCGAGGAGCGATTTATCCAGGCATTGAAGAAGTACTCGAATGTGACGCTCTTGTCGGACCGCACTGCAGTGGATTTGCTGTCAGTTCCTCATCATTCCAAGGATCCCAAATCTTTTTACTCGGAATCCCGATGCATGGGGGCGTATGTTTTGAATAATAAGACGAACAGAGTCCAGACTATATTTGCGCCCTACGTTATCCTTGCGACAGGAGGCTGTGGCGCACTGTATCTTTACACATCCAACCCAAGAGGAGCCATAGGGGATGGCTACGCCATGGCTTACAGGGCAGGGGCCCGGATAGTCAACATGGAGTACATCCAGTTTCATCCCACCTCTCTTTTTCATCGGGATGTGGATGGTTTCTTGATTTCTGAGACCGTGCGCGGGGAAGGGGCCCGGCTGAAGACGAAAGAGGGCCAGACCTTTATGGAAAACTACAACAAGAAAAAAGAATTGGCTCCAAGGGATGAGGTGAGCAGAGCCATCTACGAAGAGATGACAAACAGTAATTCCAGCTACGTGTATCTGGATTTAAAGTCCTACGCGAAGTTTGATATCAAAAAAAGGTTCCCGCACATTTATAAAACATGTTTAAAGTATGGAATCGATATCACCAAGGAATCCATCCCTGTGGTTCCGGCCGCTCACTATTGTTGTGGAGGGATTCTGGTGGATGAATGGGGGAGGAGTTCGCTGAGAAATCTTTATGCTGTGGGGGAAGTATCCTGCACCGGAGTCCACGGAGCCAACCGGCTGGCCTCCACATCTCTTTTGGAAGGACTGGTATGGGGGAGAAGAGCTTCTCAAAGCATTGTTTCTCATTTCGATCCCGCTAAACTTGATCCCTCAGAGATTCATGACTGGTATTATCCCGAGAAAGAAGAAGAAATCGACCCGGCTCTGGTCAACCAGGATTGGCTTTCCATCCGGTCGACTATGTGGAATTACGCAGGAATTATCCGGACGAAAAAACGTCTGGAGAGGGCCAGGGCCGACCTGGATTATCTCCGTCACAGAATCGAAAAATTTTATAAAGAAGCGAAGATGGATGAAAAAGTTGTCGGCCTCAAGCATGGAATTCAGGTCGCTCTATTGATCACCTATGCCGCTATCGGGAATCCCAAGAGTTTGGGGGCTCATTATATAAAAGATTAGACCCGGCCCTGGTAGTTTTTGAAGCGTTTTTTTCTGTTTCTTCCTCATGCAAAAGGGAACAAAGCTTGACATCGGACCTATTTGATTTGATTAATCTGTTGACCGATCAGCTTCAGGGGAACGCTTGATAACTGCATAGAGAGATGCCGAAGGCCAAGCTCTAACCCCGATACTTCCCGTTTTTGGCCACATGAGCCAAACTTCTAATTCCTTTGACTTTTAATGGTGGAGAAGTACAATGACTTATTTTATAATAGTAAAATCGAAGAAAAGGACAGGAGAATGCGATGGCACACGAAGAGAAGATAAAAGACACTTTGAACCTCCCCCAGACTTCCTTTTCCATGAAAGCCAAACTTTCTCAAAAGGAACCGGAAATCATCAAGAGATGGGAAGAAATGGAACTCTATCAGAAGATCCAAAAGAAAATGGAGAATTGTCCGTCATTCGTCCTTCATGACGGCCCGCCTTATGCCAACGGGCGCATTCACCTGGGAACATCTCTCAATAAGATATTGAAGGATTTTATCGTCAAAACAAAAACCATGCAGGGATACAGGTCTCCGTATTTACCCGGATGGGACTGCCATGGCCTTCCGATCGAGATTAAAGTCGACCAACTTCTTGGAGAAAAGAAGAGAGAGCTTTCGATCATAGAGATTCGGGATGAGTGCAAAAAGTACGCACTGAAATTCGTGGATATCCAGAGGACTCAGTTTAAAAGGCTGGGAGTATTCGGGGAATGGAAGAAACCTTATTTAACCATGAATCCTGAATACGAGGGCAATGTCATCCGGTACCTTGCGGCATTTTTCGCTTCTGGAAACGTGTACAAAGGCAAAAGACCCGTCCATTGGTGTCCGCATTGCAGGACAGCTCTCGCAGAAGCGGAGATTGAATATAAAGACCGGAAATCCCCCTCCATCTATGTCAAATTTCCGATGATCTCGGACCTTTCTCAAAAGTATCCTGAATTGAAGGGGAAGAATGTCTCCGTTTTGATCTGGACCACAACTCCCTGGACTTTGCCGGCCAACCTCGCTATCGCTTTTCATCCAGATTATGAATATGCCGCCTTTGAAACGGATGGGGATGTCTTTATTGCAGCGAAAAGATTGATTCCTGTTCTCTCAGAGGATTTGGGATTCAAAAAAAATAAAGTGCTCGTGACCTTCCCAGGGAAAGAAATGCTGGGATTGAAAGCCCGCCATCCTTTTATTGATAGAGAATCTGTTTTCGTCTTGGCGGATTATGTGACCCTTGACCAGGGAACAGGCAGTGTCCACACGGCTCCAGGCCATGGCTATGAAGATTATCTGACTGGGATGGAATACGATCTGGACATCTATACTCCTGTGGACAGCGAGGGCAAGTTTATCCCTCAGGTCGACAAATACGGTGACATGAATGTTTTTGAAGCCAATAAGGTCATCACGGAGGATATGAAGAAAGATGGCTCTCTTCTCAAAGAGGGTGAGATCACTCATTCCTATCCTCATTGCTGGCGATGTAAGAATCCCGTGATTTTTCGGGCGACCGCTCAGTGGTTCATCGCCATGGATAAAAATGATCTGAGGAAGAAGGCCCTGGAGGAAATCAAAAAGGTCCGCTGGATCCCTCCCTGGGGAGAGGAAAGAATTGCGAACATGGTCAGCGCTCGTCCCGATTGGTGCATTTCCCGGCAACGTTCATGGGGAGTTCCGATTCCTGCGTTCTACTGTCATGAGTGCGGCCACATTTTGGCTGATGAACAGATCACCCTGAGGATTGCGGACATCTTTTCCAAAGAGGGTTCAAATTCCTGGTTTATAAAAAAAGCCGAAGAACTTCTCCCCTCTGATGTGAAATGTTCCCAGTGCGGTTCTCAAAATTTCAACAAAGAAAACAACATCCTTGATGTTTGGTTCGAATCCGGAGCAAGTCACAATGTCCTCGGACATAGAAAAGACCTTCCGTGGCCTTCGGATGTCTACGTGGAGGGGCATGACCAGTACAGAGGTTGGTTCAACAGTTCTTTGTTCATCGGAGTTGCAGCTAAGAACGCTTCCCCTTATAAATCTGTGATCACACACGGGTTTGTCCTCGACGAAAAGGGAAGAGGGATGTCCAAGTCTCTCGGGAATTTCATCGATCCGGATGAGGTCATCTCTCAGCACGGAGCCGAAATTCTGAGGCTGTGGGTGGCGATGCTCAACTACAAAGAAGATGCACGTTTCGGGAAAGAAACCCTTCAAAGGCTTGTCGAGGCGTACCGGAAAATCAGAAACACATGGAGATTTCTCCTGGGGAATCTTTATGATTTCTCTCCAGACAAAGATCAAGTGGAAACTCAAAGGATGGGACTTCTGGACAGATGGATACTGGAAAGATGTGCCCGAATCGGAAAAAAGGTTTTGAAGGCGTATGAAAATTATGAGTATCACATTGTGTTTCATACGATCTACAACTTCTTCACAGTGGATTTGAGTGCTTTCTATCTGGATGTCATCAAGGACAGGCTCTACTGCTCGGGAAAGAAATCAGAACTTCGGCATTCTGCCCAGACTGCGATGTTCAAACTCCTCATGTCTTCGCTTGTGTTGATGGCTCCGATCCTGCCGTTCACGACTGAAGAAGCGTGGGAGGTCATGCCTGCGTTTAAAGGAAGAGGAGATTCGGTTCATCTGGAGCAGTTTCCCGCATTCGATGAGACATGGTTGAGTCAGGAGTTGTTCGAGGAATGGGAGAATCTTGTGCTCACGAGAGAGCAAGTTCTCAAAGAGCTCGAGCATGCCCGGGAAGAAAATCTCATCGGAAACTCCCTGGAGGCGGTCATCACTCTCAAAGTCCCGAAAACTCACGAGGAATTCTTTAAAAAGTACGAGAAAGAACTCCCCTCCATTCTCATTGTTTCTGCCGTGGAGTTGCAGGCGAATGAGGGCGAAAAATTGGGAGTGGAAATCACAAAAGCCGACTGGGAAAAATGTCAAAGATGCTGGAATTTCTCTTCTTACGTGGGAAAAAGTTCACAATTTCCCCACTTCTGCCAGCGCTGTGAGGAAGTGGTGAAGAAAGGGAATCCATGATCAGAAAAAGCTGCTATTTGCTTGTGGTCGTCATGTTGATGGGCCTCGATCAGGTCACGAAAGCACTGATAGACAGGAACATCACCGTGCAGGGCAGCCGCGAGGTGATTCCTGGCTTTTTCAACCTCACTCATGTCAGGAATAGAGGGGCCATATTCGGCTTTTTTTCCGATTCTGACAGCCGGATTCTGTATGTCTTCCTCACCCTGGTTTCAGTTGCCGCTCTGGGGCTTGTGATCTACTATTTTTTTAAAACGCCTCTGTCAGAAAAATTGATGAAGATATCCCTTTCCCTGATTTTGGCGGGGGCTCTGGGCAATTTGATCGACAGAGTCTTCAGGGGACATGTGATCGATTTTCTCGATTTCTATGTGAAAGATTGGCACTGGCCGTCCTTCAATGTCGCGGATTCCTGCATAACGGTAGGGGCGTGTCTGCTCATATTTATTTTAATATTGAAAAGAGGACCAGAATGTACCCCATCCTCCTGAAGATCGGTCCGCTCACCATCCACACCTATGGATTCATGCTGGCATTGGGCGTGGCGTTGGGATTGCTCTTTCTGTATGTCCAGTCCAAGAAACACGGCCTCCAGGCTCCAGTGATGCTGGATATGGCGTTTTATACGATTATCATATCTCTGGTCGGAGCCAAGCTGATTCTCTTTTTTGGAAATATTTCTCTATATTTGCGTCGTCCCGCAGAGCTTTTCAGCCTGGCCAGGTCGGGTGGCGTTTTCCAGGGAGGTCTGGCATTCGGGATCATTTTTGCACTCTGGTATTTCCGAAAACACAAGATCTCGACTTGGAATGCAGCGGATGTGATCGTTCCCGCGCTGGCGTTAGGTCATGGGTTTGGCCGCATAGGGTGCTTCATGGCCGGATGCTGCTACGGAAGCGAGTGCTCTCTTCCATGGGGAGTGACTTTTCAGAGTGAGTACGCCAGTAACCTCACAGGGATTCCTCTCCATACGGTTCTTCATCCCACGCAGCTCTACGAAGCGGCCCTGAATTTTTTGAATTTTTTCATTCTCTTTTTTATCCTGAAAAAGAAGAAATTTGATGGACAGGTTTTTTCTTTTTACATCATCAATTATTCCATAATACGTTTTTTTGTTGAGTACTTCAGAGGAGACCATCCTGATAAAGCCTTTCTCATCCACAATCCCTCTCCTTATCTCAGCCTTTCTTTCCCTCAGGTCTTTAGTGTTTTGGGCTTGATCGGGGGAGTGGTTCTGTTTCTCGTTTTGAGAAAAAGAAAAAGTGCTTAAAAAAGAATTCCACGTAACCCCTTTATCTGGCTTGGGTCAAAGGCTCGATGTGTTTCTATCTGAAAGAATCAGTGAGTTGACCCGGTCCCAGATACAAAGGCTGATTGAAGCGAAGGATGTCAGAGTCAACGGAGTCGTCAGTAAGTCGAACCACAAGATGAAAGAGGGGGAGAGAGTGGAAATCATGTATGATCTCCCGGAGCCTGAAGGAATTCAGCCGGAAAATATTCCTCTAGATATCGTTTACAGCGATAACACTCTCCTTGTTGTGGACAAGCCCTCTGGGATGGTGGTCCATCCCGGAGCAGGCCACAGGACACGCACGCTGGTCAATGCACTGCTTTTCCATTTTCCGGATATAGAGTGTGTGGGCCCGGAAGAGAGGGCGGGGATCGTCCATCGATTGGATAAAGAGACATCCGGATTGATGGTGATCGCCAGAAATAAGGATGCGTATTCTCAGCTCCAGCGGCAGTTTAAACGGAGAGAGGTCGGGAAGCTCTATCTGGGACTTGTATGGGGGAAGATGCCCGAGACAAAAGGGGAGTTCACATGGGCCATCGGGCGTCATGTGAAACACGGGGAAAGGATATCGGTCAGTACAAAAAAGCCGAAAGAGGCACGGACTCAATACTTTGTTCAAAAAGAATATGAAGAATTCACTCTGCTGGAGATACGGCCTCTCACAGGGAGAACGCATCAGATAAGGGTCCATCTGGCCGCGTCCGGCCATCCACTTGCGGGAGATACGCGTTATGGTCATCGAAAAGTGAAAATCCGCGCTCCACGCCTTTTCCTCCATGCGGCTGGTCTTTCTTTTAGGCACCCGGAGACAGAAGGGCGCATGGAATTTTCTTCGCCGATGCCCGGGGATTTGAAAGATTTTTTAGATACGCTCTAGAAAACGATCCCTGGGCCGTCCATTCTGCCGATTCTAAATTTTATCTTGAGAAGGATGGAATTTTTGTTGTATTATATCCGTTGCAGCTTCTCTAACAGAGTTAACCTTTCTACAGAGAAATTAAGCGAATTCAGCATATTTTTGGAGGCTTCAAGATGAAAGATTATGATGTGGATAAAATCAGAAATGTTGCCGTTGTCGGACACGGTTCATCAGGGAAAACATCCTTAACTTCTGCATTTTTATTCAATGCAGGAGCGACTTCCAGGCTCCTGAAAGTAGATAAGGGGAATACGGTAACGGATTATGATCCTGACGAAATAGAGAGGAACATTTCCATTAACTCCGCCGTGTGTTTCACAGAGTGGAAAGACAGCAAGATCAACTTCGTGGACTGCCCGGGTTACACGAATTTTCTCTGGGATACAAGAGCCAGCCTCAGGGCCGTGGATGCCGGGCTGGTGCTTGTGTGTGGCGTGGCCGGAGTGGAAGTCGGAACAGAAAAAGTGTGGGAGATGCTTAATGAGGCCCAGCTTCCTGCAATTCTGATTATCAATAAATTGGATAGGGAAAATTCCAACTACTCCCGAACTGTAGACGCTATTCATCAGTTTTTCGGCCGCCAGGCGGTTCCTGTCCAGCTTCCGATCGGAGAGGAAAAGGATTTCAGAGGCGTTGTGGACTTGATCAGTAAAAAAGCATTCCTGTTTGAAAAAGACGAAAGCGGAAAGTTCAAGGAAGAAGAGATCCCTGCCGATATGAAGGAGGAGGCTGAAAAGAAAATCGAAGAGCTGACAGAGATGGTGGCTGAAAATGATGAACAGTTGATGGAAAAATATTTTGAAAACGGGGAGCTTTCCTCACAGGACCTGATCGAAGGCCTCAAGAAAAGCATTCTCAACAGGCAGTTTTTTCCTGTATATGTTTCGTCCGCTCTCATGAATATCGGAACACAGCCCATTCTTGACGGGATTGTGAATTTTTTCCCGTCACCCGTGGAGAGAGGAGAGGTCGAACAAGAAAAGGGGACGGTCAAGCCTTCTCCGGAGGAACCCTTCTCCGCACTTGTCTTCAAAACGATTTCTGATCCGTACACAGGCAGAATTTCTCTAATGAGGATTTTTTCCGGGAAAGTGAATCCAGACGCTTCTGTGACGAATTCCAGCAAAGATATTTCCGAAAAATTAGGGGGCCTCTTCTTCATGAAAGGGAAGGAACAGGTTCCTGCGGGGCAGGCCAAAGTCGGGGACCTGGTGGCAACCGCCAAATTGAAGGATACTTCTACAGGAGATACTCTGTGCGCCAAAGGAACTTCTGTGAAGTTTTCTCCTATCGTTTTTCCAGAACCATCCATCTCCTTTGCCATTGAACCGAAAACCAGGGGGGATGAGGATCGCATTTCTCAAGCCGTTCATCGGATTACTGAGGAAGATCCGACAGTCAAGATAGAGAGAGACTCTGAAACCAATGAGTTGATCATAAGCGGAAACGGGCAGCTCCATGTGGAGATAATTACCGAACGTTTAAAGAAGAGGTATAACGTGAGTGTTGACCTCAAGCCGCCAAAAATCCCGTACAAGGAGACCATCAAAGGGAAATCGGATGTCCAGGGAAAATACAAGAAGCAGACAGGCGGGCGCGGACAGTATGGAGATGTCAAGATAAAGATGGAACCTCTGCCTAAAGGACAGGATTTTGAATTCGAGGACAAAATATTCGGCGGAGCCATTCCGAGAAACTTTATCCCTTCTATTGAAAAAGGAATCCAGGAGGCACGGAAAAAAGGCGTGGTGGCAGGCTATCCGGCTGTTGATTTTAAGGTCATCCTGTATGATGGTTCCTATCACGATGTGGACTCTTCTGATATTGCCTTCAAGATCGCCGCTTCCATGGCCTTCAAAAAAGGAATGAAGGGGGCCAAACCCACCATCCTCGAACCCATCATGAACATTGAAGTCTATTCTCCTGAAGCCTATATGGGAGATATCATGGGTAGCCTCAACGGAAGAAGGGGAAAGGTTCAAGGGATGGAGCAGAAAGGGACTCTACGAATAATCAAGGCCGTGGTCCCGATGGCTGAAATGCTGGATTTTGAACCCACTCTCACTTCGATAACAGGAGGCAGAGGGTCCTATCTCATGGAATTTTCTCATTATGAAGAGGTCCCGGGTCAGCTCCAGCAGAAAATCGTCAACGAGGCTGTCAAAGAGGGCCGGATCAAACCCGAGGAAGAAGAAAAATAAAAGTAAGCTCAGGTTTATGAATCCAAAAACACGCAACTTTTGACCCAGCGAGTCCAAAGCTGCTTGGTTTCAGGCCTCGCTCTCCTCTGGGGCATTTCCCTCGAGGAACCGTGCCCGCTCAGCCTTCAAACGGTTTTTTCTCCACAAGCCTTCGCACAATCCGATATTGTGATATTTTAAGCAAAAGCTACGCGTTTTCCGAATCCACTGGCCTGAGTATTTTTGTGTTCAATAGAAGAAAAATCCTCCTCCTCCATCTCCGAAGCGCGGATTCACGACATTGCTGAAGATGGAGCCGAACGAATAGCTGAATCCGACTGAAAAAAAGTATCTGTAGGTCGTGGCGAGTTCTCTTCGCCTCAACAGGATTTCTTCTGGAGTCGCACCGGCTGAGGGGAGTGCCAGCTGGTCATGGATCGCCGAGTAGCTTCCGAACAAACTCAGCCTCAAGCCTTTGACTATGCGGATGGAAAATTCGCTGAACAGGGATAGCGAGTTTTTGCTCCAATCATGAAAGTAATGGGAGCCTCTGAGAGTTGTGCTGATCTCTCCCCACCTTTCTTTGAGCTCTAAAGTGGCCGAGAGAGATTGCTGCCAGAGGTTTTCATTGGATTTGCCGTATATAGTCTCTTCAATGTAGTCATTGTAACTGTAGTTCAACCTGTACAGAAAACGGAGCTGTCTTCGTGTTGACTGGGAATACGGGAACACATTGTACTCGATGGCCGGAGCCGGATTGATCCTCAGATTAATATTGCTGTAGGTTGAATAGGATACGGAAAGATAACCGCCGATGGACCAGTGTTCGCTGAGGCTCTTGACGAGGAGGCCGCTGAATCTCCTGCTCTCGGATGAGGAGGTCAATGTCTCATCGCCGATTTCGAAATTGCTTTCGTTGTAACTGGCTGAGAGGGATGTGTTGATCTTCCACGCCTCGGTTGTCCTGTCCGCAGAAAGGGAGCCGCGAATGGAATTGTATTCACTCGTTTTTTCGGCATCAAAAAAGCCGCGCAAGCTGGCGCTGAAAACCCAGAAATTCCACTTGTCTTCCACTGCGGTGGGCTTGACTTCTTCCTCGAAGGAGATAGAGACGCGCTCAGCGATCGGAGTATTCGCGACATAGGGCATAAGGCCTTTTTTGATGATTTCCACGAGTCCTTGCCGCGCTTCATCTTCGGTGGCGTCTTTGCTGGTGTAGTACTTCAGCGTGTTGTTCATCCCGTCAAATTCTTTCTGCCCGATAAATGTCAGCGTGTATTCCCTTCCTCCACTCCCGGTTCTCTGCAGGGTGACGAGGACGTGAACATCTGCCTCTCTTCTGTCCCAGACATAATTCACGAATGTTATTTCTCTGCGGATATGGTCGATGTCACAGAAGTCACAATCGACAAAGATCTTCGGCGCTTTCTTTTTTAATTCCTCGATATCTTCCTGTTCGGCCTGGGCACAAAGGCATGGCGCCAGGACCACTAACACGATACAGGTCCAGATGAGAACATTGATTTTGCATTTCATGGATCACAGCCTCCCTTGCTCATTTTCCGTTGCAATGTAAATATTGTATACAACTGCCTGTAAAATTCTTCGCGAATTCAGGCAAAAATACGTGAATATGGTCGTTTTCCATGTTAAAGAGCAATTATTGTGCCAACCTCATTTTGAAATACTTCCTGGATTATCTGCATAAATTTTCCTGTTATTGTGTAATACGTACGAAAATTGATTTTCGTTACACTTGAAATGAAAAAAGAGGATTAAGCTTAGAGGAAACAGCTTTAGCGTTTTTTAACAAAGAGCAGCATTCCGCTTGATAAGATCGTCAAGATGAGCGAAAAAAGGAATGGGGCGGACATTCCGAAGAGCTCCCAGAGCACTCCGGCAATTAAAGATGCGGGGAACGCGCACAAGCCGGTCACCATCTGGAATCCTCCGAGACAGCTCGCCCTGAAATCACAGGGAGCCAGTTCGGAGACGAAGGTTTTTTGAACAGGCTCGAGGGCTCCTTTGTGAGCTCCGTAAAGAACAAACACGAGGACTATCATGAACCGGTCCGGTCCGGAGATGACGCTCAGACAGACTATGATCCAGAAGAGGTAAGAAAGGAGAAGAACGGGTTTTCTGCCTATTCGATCCGAGAGTTTCCCGAAGGGATAAGAAAGAACAGATGCGACAACCGTGAAGATCAGATAGAGGACAGGAACGAAAGTGACGTTGAATCCGAATTCTTTCGCATAGATAAGCAGGAATGAATAACTGAAAGCTCCCAATGCGAAAAAAGAGCTGAGCACGAGAAAAAGAGTGAAATTTCTGTCCAGATCTCTTAAAGAAATACCTTTATAGATTTTGAGCTTTTTGAGTTTTTTCTCTTTGACCAGGAAAAAGACAAGGGCCGCACTGATGAGAGAGGGGATTGCAGCCAGGGCAAAGAGAATCCTGTATCCCCACACGCGGAAAAGATAAATGCATATCAGAATCCCGAACACCGCTCCCAGGTGGTCCATGGCCCGGATCAGCCCGAAGTTCTTGCCTCTGTTTCTGTTATCTGAGATGTCGGCCACTATGGCGTCTCTGGGCGCACTCCTGATCTTTCCTGACCGGTCGAGAATTCGGAAGGGGACGAGATGAAGCCAGACTGAAGAGAGGGCATATCCGACTCTGGACAAGGCTCCAAAAAGATAACCTGTCCAGATGAAGACTTTTCTTTTTTTAATCCGGTCAGATATGTATCCGGAGGCGGCCTGGGATAAAGAGACAAGGGAATCGCCCAATCCGTCCAGGAAACCGAGAGCGGCCATGTTGGCTTTGAGGACTGTTGTGAGAAAGAGAGGCCATATCGGATAGATGATGTCTGAGCCCATATCATTCAGGAAGGACGCGGCCGCAAATATCCGGATCGTTTTTTTGGAGTTTGTTTTCCGGTCGTCTGTCATCTGTGATATGTAGGGAAAGTATAGTTCGCCACCATCACAATGTAAACGGCGGAACATTGTCGATTGACATCCGAGAAATGTCAGAGATAAGATACACAAATAGGGAACGGAGATGTCCTATGAAACTGAAAATAATTTATGCAATCGTCGTAATTTTTTTAACCGCCTCATTTCTGATGGGATTGGATGATGAAGATATCACTTTGACCTTGAAACTCGGAAACAAAAAGCTCAGAGAGAAGACAATGGATATTTCTCCCGGGAAGATATATTCGACTCGCGAAGGGAAAGGGATTCCTTTTTCCAGAATGATCAAGGAGATGAAAGAGAGCCGCTTTGTCTATATCGGAGAGACGCATAACAGCCTGCCGATGCATAACATCCAGTTGAAAATCATCAAAGCCTTACACGAGCAGGAAAAAGATCTGACAGTTGGTTTGGAAATGTTCCCTGTCAGTCATCAGGAAGCTTTGAATAAATGGAACATGGGCATTTTGACTCAGGACGAGTTCATTCGAGAGTCTCAGTGGTATGTGACATGGAATTTCAATTTCGGATTCTATGAAGGAATTTTTAAGCTGGCCAAAGACCGCAGGATCCCTCTTTACGCTCTCAACGCCCCGAGGAAGCTCATCTCTCAAATCAGGATGAAGGGATGGCAGTCGCTCTCCGAGGAAGAGAAGGAAATCGTCCCGAACCCCGACCTCTCTCATAAGGAACACAGGACACTCATCCGCACAATTTTCGAAAGCACTGAAATTCCGCATCAAATGAAGGGGAAGGGCCTGGAGATGGCATTCGAAGGGCTTTACCGCGCTCAGTCGGCATGGGACGAAGTCATGGCTCTCAATGCGGTCCGGGCGCACACGAGGGAGAACAAGAAAGTGGTTGTCCTGGTCGGTTCAGGCCATCTGATATACAATTTAGGTATAAACCGGAGAGCCTATGAAAGGAGTCATCTGCCGTTCAAAACGGTTGTCTGCGTTGAGATTCCCGAAGGAAAAAAAAGCATCCCGGTCTCCAGGACTCTTGCTGATTATATCTGGGGTATTCCCGAGGAAAAGAGCCCGGCGTTTCCTTCAGTCGGGTTGAGACTCAAGAAATTCGAAGGCCTGGATAATCTGGTCGTCGAGAGCAATCCCATTAGCGGAGCGGCTCTGGATGCGGATATTGAGAAAGGAGACGTCCTTCTCTTTGTGGACGGGAAGAGTTTTTTTAACATCAACGAGCTGAGGATCTACCTGTCTCAATTCACATGGAATGATGAAGTGAAACTCCAACTCCTGCGGGAAGCGCGTCCGGTTGAGGTCGTTCTGAAGTTCACTCCTCCCCAGGAAGAAGAGAAGTAGAGTGAGGTTTTTGTCCGAAAGATAAGGTCCCAAGGATTAATTCTCATTAAGGGTCAGTCTTTTTCAAAGCCAAAAACAGTCAGAAGAATTACTTTGTTGGGGAGCACTCTTCAGAGCGGAGAACGAAGTTTTGCTTTATTGGGGATTGGCTATTTTGTGCAGTCTTTATTGATGGAGAGGACGTAATTTTCAATAACTCTTAATTCTTTCGCTGTTTCCCATCCATCGAATCCCTTAAGGTCCTCATAGATTATTTTCTGGGTATACTGGTGGAGGAATGATTTGGCTAACGGGAAGTAAGACCAGTGCCATTTTTCTTCTTCATACCCTGTTGGCCTGGAAGAGTTTTTAGGCGTATACGTCTGGCAAAATCCATAGGTAGATGCGTTCTCTTTCAACCAGGCGTATGTCCTTTTCCCGAGTTCTGTTTCGAAATAATCGTTTTCCAAGGCGTTGAGGTCAATGTCTGTTCCCCAATGATGCCGGGATGTTCCGGGCATAGCGCTGAATTTCAGGATAATTTTCGCCCTTTCAACGGGATCGCTGATCGATTGAGAGAGGTCTTTGCCTTCCACGGGTGTCTGCCCACTCCACTTTCTTTCCCATATGGATCTTTGATACTCAAAATTCCGTGTCCCTGAGAGGATTGTGAGCTGGATGCCGGCCTGAAAAGCCGCCTCATGCATTTTTTTAAAAGCTTCGTAGGTTTCTTTTCTTAAATACTGACCTACCCTTTGGGTGTATTTCGATTCGACCTCGATAAAATCATCATCCAGAGCAGGCACGAAATTCCCCAACAGATAGTTTTTTCCCACAGTGATTTCCGTGTCATTCCCGAGTGTTCCATGCGGGGCAAGTTGAACCTCATCTTCCTCAGAAATTGGGTTTTCGGAAAATCCGGTTATAAAGAGAAGAATAAAGACGATGACGAGCAAAAGAGAGAAGGGCACGATGAGGATGATTTTGAGGTGACTCATTCTGTCTTTTTAAGCCATGGCTCCTCTGGCTTTTTTCCTGCAGACTAATGGATTCTGAATATGAGAATAAACTTCTTTGTCTATCCTATCAAGAGGAATTCGTGAATTTCTCCACTCATGAGAGAGATTTCTGTATCAAGAATTTTTAGAGAATGAGAACCGCTCATGGGATTATCCGACTTGTAGTGAATTTCTATCTGCTGAGCGCGTCCTTGACCTTTTGTCCGATCTCCGCCGGGCTTTTGGCGACATAGACTCCAGCCGCTTCCAGAGCCTCCATCTTTTCCTTGGCCGTGCCTTTCCCGCCTGCGATGATCGCACCGGCATGGCCCATGCGTCGTCCGGGCGGAGCCGTCTGGCCGGCGATGAAGCTCACGACTGGCTTTGTGAACTCTTCTTTGATGTATTCCGCGGCTTCTTCCTCTGCCGTTCCACCGATCTCACCGATAAGGATGACGCCTTCGGTCTCGTCATCTTCTTTAAAAAGTTTCAGGAGCTCGATGAATTTGAGCCCGACGATCGGATCGCCCCCAATCCCTACAGCTGTGGACTGTCCGAATCCGAGCTGTGTCACCTGGTCCACGGCTTCGTAAGTCAATGTCCCTGAACGTGAGATGATTCCGATCGAACCGGGAGTGTGAATGTGGCCGGGCATGATGCCGATCTTGCATTTTCCGGGAGAGATGATCCCGGGTGTGTTGGGCCCGATCAGGCAGCAGTCTTTATCCTTGAGGAATGATTTCGCCTTGATCATGTCAAAGGTGGGTATTCCTTCTGTGATGCACACGACGCATTGGATCCCGGCGGCCGCGGCTTCCATGATCGCATCACTTGCAAAGAAAGCCGGGACAAAGATCGCGGAGGCGTTAGCGCCTTCTTTCTCTACGGCATCGGCGACTGTGTTATAGACTGGGACTCCGAGGTGTGTTGTCCCTCCTTTGCCGGGCGTCACGCCGGCGACAACGGCGGTTCCGTATTCCTGCATTCTCTGGGTATGAAATGTCCCTTCCCCTCCAGTGATTCCCTGGACTACGACTCGTGTTTTGTCATCGACGATAATACTCATGTTCTGCTCCTTTAGTCAGTTCTTAGCCAGCGGAACGACCTTTTCAGCCGCTTCTTTCATCGTGCCCGCGGGGTGAAACGAGAGCCCTGATTTTTCGAGGATTTTTTTCCCTTCTTCGACATTAGTCCCTTCGAGCCGGACAACCATCGGCACGTCGAGACGGAGTTCCTTGGCTGCTTTAACGATTCCGTTCGCAACAAGGTCACAGCGAACAATGCCTCCAAAGATGTTGATCAAAGCCGCCTTGACGTCCTTATCCGAAACGAGAATTTTGAACGCATTTTGGACGGCCTCCTCCGACACACCGCCCCCGACATCGAGGAAGTTTGCCGGCATACCTCCTGAATGCATGATGATATCCATAGTCGCCATCGCCAATCCGGCACCGTTCACCATGCAGCCGACATTCCCGTCGAGCTTGATGTAGTTCAAGTTGAATTTCGAGGCCTCGACTTCCAGAGGCTCTTCTTCATCCAGATCCCTCATGTCTTTGATATCTGAATGACGGGGGAGGGCATTGTCGTCGAAATTCATCTTGGCGTCCAGCGCGAGAACGTCACCCTGCTTGGTCACGAGAAGGGGATTGATTTCTGCCAGGGAGGCATCAGTGGCTTCAAACGCTCTGTAAAGACTCATGATGAACTTGACGGCTTGCTTAAAAGTTTCTCCGGCAAGCCCCAGATTGAAAGCGAGATTCCGAGCCTGGAAAGAAAGGAATCCGGTGGCCGGATTGATGTATTCTTTGAAAATCAATTCCGGAGTCTCGGCGGCTACCTTTTCGATCTCGACACCTCCTTCTGAAGATGCCATGACCACAGGGGCTTCTTTGGCTCTGTCGATGACGATCCCGATATACAGTTCCCTGTCAATGTCCAGAGCTTCTTCCACAAGGATTCTCTTCACACGTTTTCCCTCCGGTCCGGTTTGGTGTGTCACCAGGGTCATCCCGATCATTTCCTCGGCGGTTTTCTCAGCTTCCTCTGGGTTTCCGGCCAGCTTGATGCCCCCTCCTTTGCCTCGGCCGCCCGCATGAATCTGGGCTTTGAGAACGACCTTGGGACCGACCTTCTCTGCGATTTCACGAGCTTTGGAAGGATTATCTGTCACTTCTCCTTTGGGTATTGAAACGCCATGGCTATTGAGGATTTGTTTGGCTTGATACTCATGAATTTTCATAGTCTCTATCCTTTGTTTAAAACACGCGGTGGCTTACCATTTCTATTCAGAGATTAGACAGGAGACGTATTTTTTGAGTCCCGGAATTCAGGCAGAAAAAGAACACGGTCAGATTTCCAGTGCGAGCGCTATGTTCGACTCTGCGTTTACTCTTTTCTGTATTTCTTCTTTCCTTCTTCATACAGGTCGCCGCCGTACATGTCGTTAATGACTATGCACGGGAAGTCTTTGACCTTGACTCGCCTGATTGCCTCAGGACCCAACTCTGGATAAGCAATGACTTCGGCTTCCGTGATGCTTTTGGAGATGAGAGCTCCAGCTCCACCTACGGCCGCGAGATAGACAGCCTTGAATTTTTTTAAAGACTCCTTGACTTCCTGGTTTCTGGATCCTTTTCCGATCGTGCCTTTGAGACCGAGGGAATGGAGGATCGGAGCGAAAGAGTCCATCCTGTAGCTTGTTGTCGGTCCTGCAGAGCCTATCGGGTTTCCCGGGCGGGCAGGAGTGGGCCCCACGTAATAAATAATCTGACCTTTGACATCTATCGGCAGCTCTTTTCCTTCCTCCACGAGTTCGATCAATTTCTTATGAGCGGAGTCTCTTCCTGTATACAGATACCCTGTGATGAAGATCCTGTCTCCAGCCCTGAGCTTTTCTACGGTTTCGTCTGAAACAGGAGTTTCGATTTTGTGTTCTGCCATTCTCCTTAGAACTTGAGCAGGCCGATCACTGTACGGACCGCGGCTTCTGAACTCTTGATCATTTCTTTCTCTTCGTCATTCAAGTCGATCTCTATGATCTCTTCAACGCCGTTCGCTCCGAGCTTGATCGGGACTCCAAAATAGAGGTCTTTGATCCCGTATTCGCCCTCAAGATACGCGGCGCAGGGAAGAATTTTTTTCTTATCCTTCACGACGGATTCAACCATTTCCGCGACAGCGAGTGACGGGGCATAGTACGCACTTCCAGTTTTCAGGTATTTGACGATTTCTCCGCCACCTTTTCGGGTTCTTTCGATTATCGCATCCAGCTTGTCCTGAGGGATGAAATGCGACACGGGAATTCCCGAGACTGTGGTGTACCGAGCGATCGGAACCATCGTGTCTCCGTGTCCTCCGAGGACGAGCGCTTGGATGCTTTCGACGGAGACATTGAGTTCCATGGCTAAGAATGTCCGGAAACGAGTGGTGTCCAGGATTCCGGCCATCCCGAAGACTCTGTTTTTCGGAAAGCCGCTGACCTTGAAAGCGGTGTAGGCCATCGCGTCCAGAGGGTTCGATACGACGAGCAGCATCGCATCGGGAGAGTGCTTGACGACTTCTTCAGTGACAGGCTTCACGATATTGAAATTTGAGTCGACCAGCTCATCCCGGCTCATTCCAGGCTTTCGGGGCTTTCCGGCTGTGATCACAACGATGTCGGAGTTCGCGGTATCCGCATAGGAGTTCGTGCCGACGATTGCGGAGTCGTATTTCCCGACTGGTCCGCCTTCGCGAATATCCAGCCCTTTTCCGATGGGCATGTCTTCGATGATGTCCAGCAGGATAACATCTCCGAGTTCTTTCTCAGCAATCTTGAATGCAGTGACTTCTCCAACGTGTCCGGCTCCGATGACAGTGATTTTTTTCCTCATTATTAAACCTCCTGTATTTGATTATTAAAGAGAATGAAAATTATTTCATTCGCGTAAATCTTCTTTGCATTTCTAAGAGTTATTTATCCGCTTTTGAGTGACGGGTGCGCAACGCATAGACCGTTCTTCTGGAAACCCTGCTTAATGAGTATCTGAATATAATTCATAATATTTTTACAGTCAAGAAGAAGTTCATCTGAGACGAAAAAAAAGACAGGTTCCTGTTCAGAAAGGCTGTGTCTCTTGGAGTCATTCTTGAGGGTTGTGTGAGACAGAATCGTGTCAGACTCAAAATGCCACGTGGCTGCCCCTCTTCGATCAATCTATTTGGTAAAACCTTCCCACTTCTTCTTTAAATTTGGATCTTGTATTGTTTCCATCAGATATTCGGCGAGTTCTGCGCCTGTCGCGCCCGTATCCCGGCCTGTGAGAACCAGTTTTTTCTCGTATTGACCACAGACGTCTAAAGCCATTTCCAGCTTTTTCGCTCTATCCGGATACCCGATGTGATTGATCAGCATCGAGGCGGCCCGGATCATGCTGGAGGGGTCCGCGTATTGGGCCCGGCCTTCTTTGACCATGCGGGGAGCAGAACCGTGAATGGCTTCGAACATCGCATACCGCTTTCCGATATTGGCGCTTCCGGCGGTCCCGACTCCTCCCTGGAATTCGGCGGCTTCGTCAGTCAGGATATCTCCGTAGAGATTGGGGAGTACGACTACCTTGAATTGAGTTCTGCGCTTGGGATCGACGAGTTTTGCGGTCATGATATCGATGTACCAGTCGTCGACCTCGACTTCAGGATATTCCTTGGCGATCTTGTAGCCGATATCCAGGAATTTGCCATCCGATGTCTTGACCACATTCGCCTTGGTCACGATGGTCACTCGGTTGATGTTGTTCTTTTTCGCATGTTCAAAAGCCAGGCGGATGATCCTCTCAGCGCCCTGGGAGGTGATGACTTTAAAATCTATGGCGAGATCTTCCGTGACGTTGATTCCCTTGCTTCCCATGATGTAGGCGCCTTCAGTGTTTTCTCGAAAGAACATCCAGTCGATCCCTTCCTTGGGGACTTTGACCGGCCTGACATTGGCGAAAAGGTCCAGATAGCGCCGCATAGACACATTGCAGCTCTCAATGTTGGGCCAGGGGTCGCCTCTTCTTGGGGTGGTGGTGGGGCCCTTGAGGGTGACGTGACACTTTTTAATCTCTTCCAGGACATCATCCGGAATGGACTTGTTCTGCTCGGCACGGTTCTCGATCGTCAATCCTTCGATGTTGCGGATCTCAACTTTTCCACTTTTAATTTCCTCTTGGAGCATGAACTCGAGGACTTTTCGCGCCTCAGCGGCTATGTAAGGACCGATCCCGTCTCCGCCGATGATTCCGATTATTATCGGTTTTACCTGGGAGTAATCGATCCAATCTTGAGCCTTCTTCATAGCTTCCACGCGGTTGAGTTGTTCTTCGACAATCTGTCCAAAGTATTCTTTGGCTTTGTCGACAGCTGAATTACCCATAATTATTCCTCCCGTTAAAAAAAATGAATTCTCAGAAATGGTAGAATGAAACAGTTGAAACATCTTATAATTTTTCTTTGCGAAAATCAACTCAAGGCATAAAAAAAATCAGACGAAGTTGAGAAGAGAGCCTAAACAAGGTAACTGAGAAAATTATTTTTGACAAATCTCCTCAAACATTCTATACAGTATACTGCTGAACATCAGAACCTCCAGGGAGACTGAGCCATGTTGAATTCCTATTTTAAACACGAAACCGAGCGCCAGAAGCAGGGAATACCACCGCTGCCGTTAAGCCCAGAGTTGACTGCGGAAGTCTGTCAGCTTTTAGAGAAGCCCCCCAAAGGGAAACAGAAAGCTCTTCTCAGCCTTTTAGAGAACCGCGTGGCGCCAGGTGTGGACCCGGCCGCACAGGTCAAAGCCGCGTGGCTGGCCAAGATTGCTCAAGAAAAGGCGTCTTCCCCTGCTGTGTCACGGGAAAAAGCGGTGTTTTTGCTGGGCACGATGTTGGGGGGATACAACGTGGAGGCATTGATCGGGCTTTTGGGAGATAAGGAGATGGCTGGCGAAGCTGTAAAGGCTCTGAAACAGATCATCCTTGTCTACAGTGCGTTTGATGAGATCGCTGAGATGGCGAGAAACAACTCTTGTGCAAAAGATGTGTTGACATCCTGGGCCAATGGCGAATGGTTTCTCTCGAAGCCGACTTTTCCTGAAAAGTTATCCGTGAGGGCATTCAAGGTCGAAGGTGAAGTGAACACGGATGATCTGTCGCCTGCGAAATATGCCTGGAGCCGACCGGATATTCCTCTTCATGCTTTATCGATGGGAGAGACGCGGTTTCCCGGAGGGATTGAGACCATCCGTCAATTCAGGAAGGAATCTCCTGTGGCCTTTGTCGCAGATGTGGTCGGGACCGGTTCATCGAGAAAATCTGCCACAAATTCACTTCTCTGGCATATCGGAGAGGACATCCCTTATGTTCCGAACAAGCGGAGAGGAGGAGTTGTCCTGGGCGGACTTATCGCACCGATTTTTTTCAATACGGTTGAGGATTCAGGAGGACTTCCCTTGCTGTGTGATGTGACCAAGATAAAAACCGGTGACATTATTACGATCGATGCTGAATCCGGGAACATTCTGAATGAGAGCGGAGAGACGGTCTCTTCTTTCGAATTTCAGCCGCTGACTCTTAAGGATGAGTTCCGGGCTGGAGGGCGTCTTTTTCTGATAATCGGACGTTCGTTGACAGAAAAAGCCCGCAAGGTGCTCGGGATGCCTGAGGCAGACTTTTTCACGAAACTGGAAAATCCTGCACCGAAGAAAGGACAGGGGTACTCTCTGGCACAGAAAATTGTGGGACGCGCTTGCGGAAAGAAAGGAATCCTTCCCGGTTCAGCGGTGGAACCGAAGATGACGACTGTGGCTTCTCAGGATACGACAGGTCCGATGACAGCCGATGAATTGAAAGAACTGGCCTGTATGGAATTTCAGGCGGGCCTTTTTATGCAGTCGTTTTGTCATACGGCAGCGTATCCGAAGCTCTCAGATGTTCAAATGCATAAATCTCTTTCCCGGTTCATCACCGAACGGAAGGGGGTGGCCTTTAGACCCGGAGACGGGATCCTGCATTCCTGGTTGAACCGACTATTGATCCCGGACACCATGGGTACAGGTGGGGATTCTCACACACGTTTCCCGATCGGGCTCAGTTTCCCGGCAGGCTCCGGGCTTGTCGCTTTTGCGGGCACTCTTGGTTTCATGCCTCTGGACATGCCGGAATCAGTCCTCGTGAAATTTAAAGGGAAGATCAATCCGGGAATTACTCTCAGGGACGTTGTGAATGCCATCCCTTATTTCGCCATTGAAAAAGGGTTGCTGACAGTCGAGAAAGAGGGAAAAAAGAATGTCTTCAACGGTCGAATACTCGAAATGGAAGGGCTTCCCAACCTGGAGGTGGAACAGGCATTCGAGTTGACAGATGCAACGGCGGAACGTTCTGCCGCAGGAGGAACCATTGCTCTCAATTCAGAGAGCGCAGCCCGATTTTTGCGCAGCAATATCGCTTTGATGGAAAAGTTGATAGAGGACGGGTATCAGGATGCCACAACTTTAGCGAAAAGGATTGAAGCCTGCAGAAACTGGATTGAAAATCCTGCGCTCATGAACAGAGACGCGAATGCCGAATACGCCGCAGTCCTTGAAATTGACCTGGCTGCGATTCAAGAGCCGATTCTGGCTTGCCCGAATGATCCAGATGATGTGAAACTCCTTTCTGAGGTGGCGGGTGATAGTATCGATGAAATCTTCATCGGCTCCTGCATGACCAACATCGGGCATTTCAGAGCGGCGGGAAAGATTTTTGAAGGAGCCGGGTACTTGGATACACGGATTTGGCTGACTCCTCCGACCAAGATGGACAGGACTCAACTGATGAGAGAAGGATATTATTCCATTTTCACCGGCGTGGGCGCGCGGACAGAGATCTCCGGGTGTTCCCTGTGTATGGGAAATCAAGCCAGAGTTTATCCCGGAGCGAATGTCATCTCGACTTCCACCCGAAACTTCGATAACCGAATGGGAGATGGCGCGCGTGTCTATCTGGGATCCGCAGAGCTGGCGGCGGTGGCCGCGCTTTCCGGCAAGCTGCCGACGTCAGAAGAATACTTTGCCATCATGAAAGAGAAGATCATACCGAATCGGAATGAGATCTACAGGTATCTCCAGTTTGATGAGATGGAAGATCTCTCTCTGGAGTACTGAACACTGCGCAATATGCAGCGCGAGCTTTTCTCGGAGGAAGTCCGATGATTGACTTGAACGGTAAAAGAGCTTTGATTACAGGAGGCTCCCGGGGAATCGGCCGGGCCACAGCCATTCTGTTTGCCAAAGCGGGATGCGATGTGGCGATAAACTACCTGACCAAAAAAAAGGAGGCCGAAGAAGTGGGGAAAAAGATCGAACGACTCGGTCAGGAATGTCTCGTGTTCAAGGCAGATGTTTCAAAAAAGAATGAGGTTGAGGCGGTCGTGAGAAACGTGATCGAAGATTGGGAACAGATAGACGTTTTGGTGAACAATGCAGGCATCTGGACCTACGGAGAAATGGGCAGCATGACAGAGGAAGTCTGGAAAAAAACAATGAAAATAAATTTGGATGGAGTCTTTTACGCCTGCAATGCCGTCATTCCATTCATGAAAAAGAAAAAGAGTGGCGGAATCATCAATGTTTCATCCACCGCGGCAGTCAGAGGAGAGGCTTTTCATTCCCACTATGCCGCCAGTAAAGGGGCCGTTGTCTCTCTGACGAAGTCTCTTGCTGCGGAATTAGCGGCCCATAATATCCGCGTCAATTGCGTGGCCCCTGGTTGGGTGGATACGGATATGTGCTCTGAAATTTTCAGTGATCTGGATTATCGGAGAAAGATTCAAGAGTCTATCCCTTTGCAAAGAATCCCACCGCCGGAGGACATTGCCGGTCCGATCTTGTTTCTGGCTTCAGATCTGGCGAGGCACATCACAGGAGAAATTCTCAATGTCAACGGTGGGTCTGTTCTTTGTGCTTGAAATCGCTTGCGAAATTCTGTTTATTTTGATAATACTAAATGAGGATGTCAGAAGGAGGCCTCCATGGAGGAAGAAATTGGAAAAATTACCCATTATTTTTCCAAAATAAACGTCGGTGTTCTGGAGTTGTCCAAGGGAGAACTTCATGTCGGCGACACCATTCATATCAAAGGACATACCTCTGATTTTTACCAGAAAGTCGAATCCATGCAGGTGGAACACAGTCCAGTAGACACAGCCAAGCCTGGTGAGCCGGTCGGGATTAAGGTCGAAAGCCCGGTCAGAGAGAATGACGTCATTTTTAAAGTCACAGAAGATCAAGACGCCTGAGGCGAGAAAAAAGAACTCCTTTCTTCAAGAATAGTTCCTGGAGTCTTGGAATTATTGATTTTTCAGGGGGAGGAGTCGTCACGAAAATCATGCCCTTTAGAGGTGATGATAAAAGGTGAAAAATCACCCCCTTATATCACCCTCTCAGGCGATTGACCGCAAGAGTTACCTCTGGCAGGATATGTTGACGCCTGAAGGGAATTCTGCATTCCTGAGGTGAAGAACGCTTGAAGAAAAATAATCCCTCTCAGAATCCCTTGAAACAGGCTTATTCAAGCTGGAAAAAGGTAAGGTTCGATAAAGCCATGAGAAACGCGGCTTGTGATCCTGGCGGATTCACTACGGTTTCCGGGAAAAAGATTAAAGAGCTTTACACTCCTCTGGATCTCGATGGTTTTGACTATGCCCAGCATTTAGGTTTTCCCGGAGAATATCCCTACACTCGAGGCATTCATCCGACTATGTACCGCGGGCGCTTGTGGACCATGCGTCAGTTTTCTGGGTTCGGAGCGGCGGAAGACACGAATAAAAGGTACAAATACCTTCTTTCCCATGGACAAACAGGCTTGAGCGTCGCTTTTCATCTCCCCACTCTTATGGGAATCGATTCGGATCATCCCCTGGCTGCGGGAGAGATAGGGAAGTGCGGGGTGGCGATTGATTCTCTTGCAGATATGGAAATACTGTTCAACAGTATCCCTTTAGATAAGATTTCCACTTCGATGACGATCAATCCGCCCGCGGCTGTGCTGTGGGCCATGTATATCGCCGTGGCTGAAAAGCAGGGCGTCTCTCCGAAGGTCATTTCAGGTACGATTCAAAACGATATTCTCAAGGAATACATTGCTCAAAAGACCTTCGTTTTTCCTCCAGAACCGTCAATGAAATTGATCGTGGACACTTTCGAATACGGAGCCAAAGAAGTTCCCAAATGGAATACAATCTCTATTTCTGGGTACCACATCCGGGAAGCCGGTTCCACAGCTGTCCAGGAATTGGCCTTCACTCTCAGGGATGGAATCGAGTATGTCGAATGGGCGCTGCAAAGGGGACTCAATATCGATGAATTTGTTCCCCGGCTGTCCTTCTTTTTTAACGCGCACAATGATTTCTTCGAGGAGATTGCCAAATTCAGGGCCGCAAGGAAAATTTGGGCGGAGGTGATGAAGGAAAGGTTCAAAGCCAAAGATCCGAGGTCCTGGTGGTTGAGGTTTCACACCCAGACTTCTGGAGTTTCTTTGATGGCACAGCAGCCCCAGAATAATGTCATCAGGGTGGCCCTTCAGGCCCTGGCCGCAGTGCTCGGAGGAACCCAATCCCTGCATACCAATTCACTCGATGAAACTTACGCCTTGCCCTCGGAGGATGCGGTCACGATCGCTCTGAGAACCCAGCAGATCATCGCCCACGAAAGTGGAGTCGTCAATTCTGCCGATCCCTTGGGCGGCTCGTATTTTATTGAAACGCTGACAGCCCAGATGGAACAGGAAGCGAAGGACTACATACATAAAATCGACGATATGGGAGGAATGGTGAAAGCCATTGAACTCGGCTTCCCTCAGAAGGAGATTGCGGACAGTGCGTATTGGTATCAAAAAGCGGTGGAGAAAAAAGAGAAGATTATCGTTGGAGTGAACGCCTTCGAAATGGAACACGAACCCATCCCGATCTTAAAAATAGAGGATACTGTCGCCAAACAGCAGCTTGCGCGTTTGAAAAAGATAAAAAAAACCCGGAACAATTCAGATGTTAAAGCTAAGCTTCTCGACTTGAAAAAAGCGGCCAGGGACGACCAGAATTTGATGCCCTTTCTCCTGGGATGCGTCAAAGCGTATGCCACCCTTGGGGAAATCATGGACGCTTTAAAAGAAATCTATGGTGAATACAAGGAGCCGATAACTTACTAGAGAGCGACCGGAGGAGTGCATGGCAGATAAAAAAATCAGAGTCCTGGTCGCCAAGCCTGGCTTGGATGGCCATGATCGAGGGGCAAAGGTGATCTGCCGGTCTTTAAGAGATGCGGGGTTTGAGGTGATTTACACAGGATTGAGGCGGACGCCGGAGGAAATCGTCAGTTCTGCGATCCAGGAGGATGTGGATGTCATCGGCTTGAGTATTCTTTCCGGTGCGCATAACGTTCTTTTTCCTGAAATCATGGATCTTCTTAAAGAGAAAGGCGCTGAGGATGTCAGTGTGATCGCCGGAGGCATTATACCAGATAAGGATATTCCGGATTTAGAAAAAATTGGGATATCCAAGATTTTTTTGCCGGGTTCTTCAACGGAAGATATTGTGAAGTGGATCAAGGACAACATTAAGGAGGCTTCGGTCGCTTAGATACGATGAAAGGTATAAATCCCTTGACTTTATTTTTTTGAATATGATATTAAAGGACAAGTCTGATGGCTAAAAAACACTTTTCTCTCATAATCGTCCCTCATCACAAGGGGCAATCCAAGAAAATTTCTCTTACAGAAAAGAGGATTAAGATTTTGGTGGGGGTGTTTTCTTTTCTTTTTATACTCCTCACGGTATTTCTCGTGGATTATTTCACGATGAACGTGACACGACAAAAGTACAGAGCCCTATCAGATGAGAATCTTCGTCAGAAAGAAACCATTGCGCAGTATAAGCTTGCTGTGAACAGGTTGAGGCAGGATATTGATAATTTCGAGGAGTATGCCAAGAAGCTCAACGTGTGGGCTGGCCTCCAATCCCCCGAAGTCTTGAGGGAGCTCGGAGTCGGGGGAGGAGCACGTGGCGAGGGCCAGCAGTCGAGCATGTCGAACGCCACAATCGATCCCGGATTGAGAAGCGCCGAGAGCATCGCGCAGAAAGCTCAAGGCATTGAGAAGAATCTTGACACTCTGGCTAAGATTCTGGAGGACAGGTCTTACATAAGGGCCACGACTCCCTCTATCTATCCGACCGCAGGATGGATGACATCGAGTTTTGGCAAGAGGAAGGATCCGTTCACTGGAGATGAAGAGTTTCATTACGGAGTCGATATTGCCACCAGCCATGGAAGTCCCATAGTGGCCACGGCTGACGGGACTGTGATCAAGGTCAAGACCGAAAAAATCGGCGGGAATGTGGTGATCATCAACCATGGAGGAGGAGTGACCACGGTGTACTGCCACCTGAGTAAATTCAACGTGAAAGTGGGCCAGAAAGTCAAGAGGAGAGATGTGATCGGGTATGTCGGACAGACGGGAAAAGCCATCGGACCCCACGTCCATTACGAAGTCCAGAAGAACGGAAGAGCAGTGAATCCTTACCACTATATTCTGGAAGAATAATAAAAAGCTTTAAGGAAGAATTACTCAAACTTCTCCCCAATCTTAATCTTTCCCCCTAATGAGAATGCATACGCATCCATACTTTTTTTGTTCTCAGGCTGAAGTCTTTCGATCAAGAAGATGCTGTGCTCACCACAACACACCATAATCCCTTCCTTCCGGATTTCCAATATCTCCCCAGGAGAAGAAGAGGAAGGGGCCTGGTTTTTCATTTTTTTTCCTTTGTGGATTTTCATCCTTTTTGCTGCGATAAAGGTAAACGTCGAAGGCCAGGGAGCGAAAGCTCTGATCTGCCTCTCTATATGGATTGCATCCTTTTCCCAGTCGATCCGGCCATCTTCTTTGCTGAGCTTCGGAGCGTAGGTGGCTTGCGAATGGTCTTGTTTTTGGCGTTTGATCCTGCCCATTTCAGAAATTGTCTTGGCCAGAAGCTCTGCTCCCGCTTGCGCTAATCGTTCTTCCAGTTCTGCCGCGCTCTCTTCCGGCTCTATCCAGACCTCTTCCTGCATCAGGATATCTCCTTCGTCCATCTTCTCGTTGAGTTCGAAAATAGTGATGCCTGTCTTTTCCTCTCCGTTGAGGAGAGCCCACTGGACTGGGGAAGCTCCTCTGTAACGCGGCAAGAGGGAGAAATGAACATTCACAGAATTGTACTTGGGCAGGTAGATAATCGAGGAGGGGATGATCTGTCCATAAGCGACCACAACGTTCAAATCGGGTTGTATTTTCTCCAGTTTTTCCAGTGCAGCGGCGTCTTTTCTGATTCGTGCAGGCTGGTAGACAGGAATGTTCTTGTCCACAGCCAGTTTTTTGACAGGACAGGACATGAGTTTTTTCCCTCGCCCTGTCGGCCTGTCCGGCTGAGTGATGACCAGCTGTATGCGGTGACCCTCATCCAAGATTTTTTCTAACGAGGGGAGAGCCGCGGCAGGGCTTCCAAAGAAAACAATCTTCATGGAATCTTGCCTGTCTGAGTCCTTTTTTTCAGCTTCTTCCTGATCAGGCTTCTCTTGAGCGGAGATAGATTTTCAAAAAACAATTTCCCGTTCAAATGGTCGATCTCATGACAGAACACTCTGGCGAGAGTCCCTTCCGCTTCTATGATTTTTTCGTTTCCGTCTAAGTCAAGCCCTTTGACGACAACGCGGGATGGACGACTCACTTTCTCGTTAATGTCCGGAACAGATAAACAGCCCTCTTCCAGAATGGCCTCTCCTTCCTGACTGACGAGTTCGGGGTTGATGAGAATAATCAAATCCTCGTTTTTCTCTCCGACCGATATGTCCACAGTAATCAGCCTTTTACTCACGTTGATTTGAGGAGCGGCGAGTCCTATCCCGGGGGCCGCGTGCATGGTTTGAACCATGCTGGCCGCCAGTTCCTTTATTGCGTCGTCAATTTTTTTGATCTCTTCAGCTTTTTGTGAGAGGACAGGGTCTCCGTACCTTTTTATTTCGAGTATCGGCATTTTATTCCAAGATTCGCATTCAATTCTAAAAGAAATTGATTTTTTGTTCAAATGATTAAATATGTCAATAAAGGGCGTTCCCCAAGGTGCCGTCTGCGCTCATAGATCTCTCTATTTGAGAAGGTGTTTATAAGAATTACAGTGCAGAAGAGGAAATTTTCAGGCTAAGTGCGGACCTTGGGGAATGTCCCCTTAAAAGAAATGAATCGGTTTCTTTCTAAGCTTTGGAGAAAGAGAGCTAATCTGTCGTAGAGAGGTTCAACGGATTCTCCGAATTTATCCTTTAATCTCCGGGCAATTTCTTCCACAGTTTTTTTCCCATCGCAGTGCTCCCAGACAAAGCTGCCGACGGCATCGAGCTTGATCTTGAAATCGGGCTTTTTCATTCGGGGAAGTACGTGTTTTTTGAAAAAGGGATGTTTGAATTTAGGTTTGAGGAGGATGATCAGACCGTCTTCTTTTTTCTCCCACTTTATGTTTTTGACGGGGACGAGCTCCAGCAAGTTGATTTGAGGCTCGTCAGTTCTGCGCGTCTTCACAATCGACTGATTACAGTTTGCGGATATCGACTTTATTTCTCTCCTGAAGAAGCTCCGTACTCACCGGAGGCGACCATTTTCTTATAGGGAAAATAGATCAGGATGAATCCGAGGATGAAGAAGATCAAGAGGCCCAGCCATGCAGAACCTGCGATTTCTGGAAGCCTTATCGATTCCTTGAGAGCTTCGATGCCGGATGTCACGATTCCCATAAGAGCTTGACCCGCGATCAGTCCCGAGGCGATCAAAAGGCCTATATTTTCGACGGTTTCTCTTCCTTTGGGGGTCGGATTTTTCTTGTTAACAGCCCTGTCCAAAAAGTATTTTATGACTCCTCCGAAAAAGATGCACGCGGTAGCGCGGAAGGGTAGATACATTCCCACAGCGATTATCATCGGGGAGGGAGAACCGATGAGGATCAAACCGATGCCCATCAACATGCCTGCAACCACCAATGGCCAGGCCATCTCTCCTCCGACTATTCCCTGGGCCATCATGGCCATCAAATTGGCCTGGGGGGCTGGCAGGGCATCACTCCCAATGCCTTTGGTGCTGTGAAACAGCTGAAGAGCGAAAGTCAGTGTTAAAGCTGCCGCGACGACACCGATCATGCCGCCGATCTGCATGCGCCAGGGAGTTCCCCCGAGAATATGCCCGACTTTCCAGTCCTGGATCATGTCTCCGGCCACACCGGCCACACAGCAGACAATCGCTGCCACACCGATAACAGCCGCGATCCCCGGGGCACCTCTTTGTCCCATCAGGACCATCATCAAGGCCGCGATGAGCAGAGAGGTGAGAGTGAGGCCGGAAATCGGATTGGAAGAGGAGCCGATAATACCCACCAGGTAGCCGGCGACTGCTGCAAAAAGAAGGCCCATGACGATCATGACGAGTGTGGCTACAAGAGATGACCCGATGCTTTTCGTGAAGACGTTGTAAAGGAAGACCATCGGGATGATTAAAGCAATAATGGAGATTATAATCGAAGGGAAAGGCAGGTCTTTATCTGTTCGGATTGTATCCGATGGGCCTCCAGCGCTGACTTTTTTAACATCCGCGAAGGAACGGCCGATTCCGACGACGAGGCTTTTTCGCATTTTGAACAGCGTGTAGAAAGCCCCCACGAGCATGGCTCCGACTGCGATGGGTTTGACTTGGGAGTTGTACGCGGAGACGGCCATGTCTGTCCAGTTTCCATCGAAATTGGTGACAATTTCTCCTAGATCACCGCTGATGAAAAGAAGTATAGGCATCAGGAAAAGCCATCCCAGCACTCCACCAGAAAAAGTGAGGGCGGCCAGTTTGGGTCCGATGATGTACCCCACTCCTGTCATGGCGGCGTTAGCGGCGGGCGTTTCAACGAACATTCTCCCTTTGATCGTGCCCGTTTTGGCGATTTCCACATTATCACTGTCGAGGTACGTGATTCGCGAGAGGCCGGGGATGTTGAACACTTTTTGTGCATAGGGTTTGATGAATTGGAGTCCGCTTGAGTTGGTGAAGAATTCTACGAGACCTCCCAATCCCATGGCCCAGAACATGTATGCGGCTTGTGAACCGCCTTTCTGTCCGGTCTTGACCATCTCTGCACAGGCGGTGCTTTCCGGAAACGGAAGTTCGGCATCTTCGACTAAGGTGCGGCGGACAAGGATGATGAGCAAGACACCGAGGATTCCCCCCACCAGCATCAGGAGGGATGATTTGAAAATATCGAATTTTTCCCAAAGAGGCTGACCTTCTATTCTGACAAGCAGAAAAGCAGGTATAGTGAAAATAGCTCCGGCGGCCAGGGCTTCTCCGACCGCTCCGGTGGTTCTGGCAAGGTTTTCCTCGAGAATCGTTCCTTTGAACGGGCGAAGCACGGCCATCGCGATGACCGCTGCGGGAAAGGTCGCTGCGACTGTCATCCCGACAAGAAGGCCTAAATAGGCATTCGCAGCGCCCAGGACAACCGCCATGATGATTCCCAAGAAGATCGCCTTGAAGGATATTTCTTTCATGGATTGTTCCGGGGATACATAAGGCTTGTAATCGCCGTTGCTCATGATGACCTCCTCATGTCGTCACTAGATGTTTTTTGATTATATATATTCTTACAAGAGATAAAGTCAAGAGAAAATAAAATTAACGCCGGGAAACAAATTTTGAAATTCTTTTTTTATTTGCTAAGCGAAGGAAATTGTGCTAAATAAAACCTGTAAATCTAGAGAGGAGCAGAATGAGCTTGATGAATTCCTTCAAAGACAGGTTGCTTTGTGATTTAGCGATTGACCTGGGAACGGCGAACACTTTGGTCTACCTCAAAGGGAAAGGGATTGTCGTTCAAGAGCCATCGATCGTGGTCGTGAATAAACAATCCGGTAAAGTGGAAGCTGTTGGGACGCGAGCCAAGGATATGTTGGGAAAGACACCTGCTGATGTTCTCACGATCAAACCTATGAGAGATGGTGTTATTGCCGATTTTGAAATGGCGGAAAAAATGCTGGATTACTTCATCAGGCAATCCACAAACAGCCGAATGTTTCTCGTGAGGCCACGGATAGTCATAGGAATACCTACAGGAATCACACAGGTGGAGAGGCGTGCGGTGAAGGATGTGGCTATGAGAGCCAAAGCCTCTGAAGTCTACCTTGTTCAACAACCCGTTGCGGCTTCTGTTGGGGCAGACCTGCCGATTTCAGAACCCACCGGAAACATGATTGTGGATATAGGAGGAGGGACGACCGATATCGCTGTCATATCCATGAACGGAATCGTCTTCAACCATTCCATACGGATAGCCGGAAATGAGATGGATGAAGCCATCATCCAGTATCTGAAGAGAAAATACAACCTGCTCATCGGAGAACGAAGTGCGGAGCTATTGAAAATCCAAATCGGATCCGCTTATCCTCTCGATGAGCCGATATCCATCGAGATAAAAGGAAGAGATTTGGGGGAGGGAATCCCCAAGACTCTTATCATAGATGACCAGGAAATAAGAGAAGCGCTTGAAGATGTCGTCATTGCCATTATTGATGCCATCCGCGTTTCCCTTGAAAAGACGCCTCCCGAGCTTTCAGCGGATATTATTGACCGAGGAATCATCCTCACAGGTGGAGGTGCTCTCCTCAGGAATTTAGACAAACGCATCAGAGAGGAAACCAAGCTGCCAGTTTTCATCACTGAAGATCCACTCATAACGGTTGTCCTTGGGGCCGGTAAGCTTCTTGAGGATTTAGACCTGTTGAAAAAGATTTCTTTAATTTAGGTCTGTTTGAGCTTTTATGCCTTTTTTCCTGAAAGAAAAAAAAAGTCTCACCGTCCTTATTGCTCTAATCTTTTTCCACTTCCTTTTGATTTCCATGCAAGTTCCTCTGGGAGAAGAGTCGAGTTTTTTTGAAAAGATAGTTTTTTCTGTTTTTTCTCCCGTGCGCCATGGTGTCCTTTCATTTTTTCGTTCGATCGGAAATATCTGGAATAATTATTTTTATCTCCGGAATGTCCAAAGCCAGAATGAACAGATGAAAGAACGGATTTTCTATCTTCAGCAGGAAAATAACCTTCTGCGGAATGCGCTTCAGAAATTCAGGAGCGAGAGGGAGATTGAGGAGAATCTTTTACAGATGCATTTAAATATTTTGCCATCTCAGGTGATCGGGCTTGACCCCAGCAACTTCTATAAGTCTGTTCTCATCAATAGAGGCATACTGGACGGGATCAAGAAGAATATGGTTGTTCTCGATAAAAACGGAGACCTCGTGGGGCGAATCGTTGATGCGATTTCGCTCAAAGAAGCCCGAGTCCAGCTGATTACTGACAATGAGAGTGGAATCAGTGTATTCAGTGAGAAAAACAGGATCCGCGGAATCCTTGCGGGTGATGGAGAAGGGCAATGTCTGATGCGGTATGTTCTTGCCACGACGACTTCAGAAGAAATCTCTGAAGGAGAGGATGTGATCACATCGGGGTATGACCGGATCTACCCCTCGGGAATCCGGGTGGGAAGGATCGTATCCATCACGACAGACACTTCACTTCATAAGCATATCGTTGTGATCCCTTATTTCGATTTTCGGTATTTGGACCAGATCGCGGTCATCATGAAAAATCCGCAGGAGTTTTTTAAAGACTGATGAGACTGAATGATTATATCCGTGTGGCCATCGGAATACTGGTTTCCTTCCTTTTCTATACAATTTTCAGCAGAATATCTCCGTCATTAATTTTGCTCTTGAATGTATTCAGCTTGGTCGTGTTCTACTTTGCCATGAAAAGGGGGGAGATTTTCGGTTCCTGCTTGGGGGCGGTCTGCGGCCTTTTCCAGGATTATTTTTTTTCCGGTATTTATGGAGTGGCCGGTTTATCGAAGACCGTCTCCGGATTTCTGGCTGGATATTTATCCAAAAAGATCGACGTCCAGCCCCCGCTGCGCAACTTTTTTTTCCTGGTCATTCTTCTCAGTTTTGAACTCATCCTGTGGGCGATGCTTTTTTCTTTTATCGTTCCTGAAAGCATCAATACAGGAGGCGGGTTGATATTTTTCCAGCCTGTGGCCACTGGTATTCTGGGGACTTTGGTGTATTTTCTGTTGAAACAATTTAAAAAGGAAAAGTATTAATCGGAAAAATGAAACAAGAAAAAATTTACGAGGATCTTTTTCCTGTTTTGAGAAGAGCCAAATTCATTTTCTTCTTTGTGGCAATATTTTTTATTTTTTTAATCCTCAATTTCTGGAAAGTCCAGATTCTTGACCATGACGAATACTGGGAAAAGTCAGAAGCGAACAGGATGAGAGAGATTGCCCTTCCTTACCAGAGAGGATTGATTTTGGACAGACAAGGGATCATTCTTGCCAACAACAGGGCGTCTTTCCGCGTGTCCCTCATCAGAGAGAATTGCGAAGACTATGACAAATCCTGTCGAAAAATAGCTCGACTTCTGAATATCGAAGAGCATGTCTTGAAAGAAAGAATAAAAAAATATGAATCCCAACCCCTTTTTAAACCCATTGTGGTCAAGGAAAACTTGACTTTTGAAGAAGTGGCGATGATTGAAGCCAGAAAGTTAGAACTGCCTGAATTGATTCTCCAATCAGAGCCCAAAAGGTTCTACCCGTTCGCGAGTTTGGCCGCGCATGTTATTGGTTATCTGCAGGAGCTATCCCCAGAGGAGATGAAGACCGAGACGTATAGAGATCGGCGTCTGGGTGAGCTTGTGGGGAAGACCGGAATGGAGAAACAGTATGAGACCTCTTTAGTCGGGGGCCACGGTCAGCTTATTGAAATTGTGGACAGCTTAGGAAGAGGGAGAGATGAGGTCAACCGTCGTGAACCCCAAAAGGGTCAGGATTTAACCATCACATTGGATTCCGACCTTCAAAAGGAAGCCGAAAAGCTGCTGGAGGGAAGAGAGGGCGCTATTATCGTGATGGATGCCAGCAGCGGAGAGATGCTGGCTTTAGCCAGTTATCCGAATTTTGATCCGAATAGATTCATTAACCGTTTTACTTCTGAAGAATGGCTCGATATTGTGAACAGCCCGGAGTTCCCGCTCGAGAATAGAGCTATAAGGGGACTGTATTCTCCAGGCTCAGTCTTCAAACTGACGATGGCCCTCGGAGCTCTTGATCTGGGGGTTGCCGCAGAAGACACGACTTTCGTTTGCAAAGGGGAGACTCGGATTTACAACCATCCCTTCTCTTGCTGGCGTGAAGAAGGGCACGGAAAGATTGGCTTTTTTGACGCCATCCGGGACTCCTGCAACATATATTTTTACAATCTCGGAAAGGAAATGGGTATTGACGAGATCGCGCGCTACGCAAGAATGATGGGATTTGGGTCAAGAACAGGGATTGATTTACCCGGAGAAAAAACAGGTCTGGTTCCAGATCCTCAATGGAAAATACAAGCCAGAGATGAACCTTGGCAGCTGGGCGAGACAATTTCTGTATCCATCGGACAAAGCTTCATGCTTGTGACTCCAATCCAGATTACTGCCCACACAGCTCTGATCGCGAATAGAGGGATTCGAGTCACTCCCCATCTGTTCAAATCGTTGTCCCTCAACGGGAAGAAAAATGAGAGCACGTTCAATCCCCCTGTTAACCAGAGAGTGAATATGGACATGTCGGTTTTCGAACAAGTCATTCAGGGTATGTGGGAGGCCGTCAATAAACAGGGGACGGGTTGGGCCGCGAATGTCTCTGGATTCGATGTGTGCGGAAAGACAGGATCCACTCAGGTGATCAGTGAAGATAAATCCGAAGAGCCAGAAGCAGAAATTGAAGAGGGAGAAGAAGAAGAGGAAGAAGTGAAGACACACTCCTGGTTCACAGGATTCGCGCCGAGGGATAATCCAGAGATTGTGGTCACGGTTATCGTTGAGTATGGGGGAATGGGGGGAGAAACGGCCGCTCCTCTTGCGAGAAGGTTATTTAACACCTACAGGAAAAAATATGATAGACAGGAGCTTACTCAGACACATTGATTGGGTTCTTATAGGGCTACTGCTCTTGAACTCATTCATAGGAGTCGCATTCATTTACAGCAGCTCGCACTATCTTCCTGGACAATATTTCCTGAGGCAGATGATATGGATAGTCCTGAGCCTGCTGGCTCTATTTCTGTTACTTATGGTCGACTATAAGGCTTTAGTGTCTTTTTCTGTATATTTTTATATTCTGGCCATCTCGGTTCTTGCGGGCGTGTTACTGTTCGCCAGATTTGTGGCCGGAGCGAAAAGTTGGATCCGGTTTCCCTTCTTTCAAGTTCAGCCCTCTGAACTCATGAAGATCGTTCTTATTCTTTTACTGGCTCTGATCTTCTCCAAATTCAGGCTGGATTACCTGTCTTGGAAAAAAGGATTGTTGAGTGGTGCTGTCACCGCACTTCCTGTTTTTTTAGTTGCACTCCAGCCCGATTTGGGGACTGCATTGAGTTATGTTCCCATATGTTTAGGAGCACTCATTCTGGCGGGGATCAACAGGAAAATGTTTGTTTATATCCTGATCGCGACGCTGCTTGCAGGTGCTGTGGCCTGGAATTTCGGATTAAAGGACTACCAAAAACAGAGATTGAGGACTCTTATCTCACCCAGCAAAGATCCCCTTGGGTCAGGCTACCATATCACACAATCAAAGATTGCGATCGGTTCAGGAGGATTTTTGGGGAAAGGATACAGAAAAGGGACTCAGAGCCAACTGAGGTTTCTGCCTGCACGGCATACGGATTTTATTTTTTCAGTCATCGGTGAGGAATTCGGCTTCTTGGGTGTAGTCCTGGCCTTGATGTGCTATTTTTTCTTCCTGTATCGGCTGTATCAGTCTATCGGATTTTCTGGAGATCGGGCCGGAGTTTACATTGTTTTTTTAGTGGCAGTGATGATCACTTTCCAGTTTTTTGTCAATGTGATGATGGTTATCGGTATCTTCCCGATAACAGGAACTCCCTTGCCTCTGTTGAGCTATGGAGGTTCTTCTCTTCTCACGAGTTATTTGGGCGTCTCACTGGTTTTGAATGTCAAAATGAGAAGATTTGTGTTTGTGTAACAGCGGTTTGATGCATTCCCTCATTTACTAGAAAATTTCTTAATCAGAATATCAAATGAGTCATTTCTCCAAATCTTTTGTGATTGAATGATTTTGGAAGTCATTTCGCTCCCTTCAGGTTTTATACGCCATTCTCTCAACATCCTTCTCAGCGCCTGCGTAACTCCGCATCCTTGCCTCAAGCCAGATTTGTTAAGCCACTGCCGGATGTATTTTGTGGATTGAAGAATCCGGAAAATAGAAATACAATGGATGCGATGAAGAACTTGTACGAGATTCTTAAGGATGTGGAGAAACCTGGCCGCTATCTAGGCGGTGAATGGAATCAGATTAAAAAAGATCCCTCAAGGGTCCAAACAAAAGTGGCTCTTGTTTTTCCTGACCTCTACGAGGTCGGGATGTCTTATTTAGGCCAGAAGATTCTCTATTCTCTTTTGAATGACAATCCGAAAATATTGGCTGAGAGAGTTTTTGCGCCTTGGACTGACTTTGAGCAGAAACTTCGGTCCGAAAAAATACCCCTGTATTCGCTCGAGAATAAAATTCCTTTGAATGAATTCGATATTTTGGGTTTTTCTCTTCTGTATGAACTCAACTACTCGAATATTATGACCATACTGGATCTGGCTGATATTCCTGTCTTTTCCTCAGCACGAAGTCTCAACCACCCTCTGGTGATAGCCGGGGGTCCGGCCGCATTCAATCCAGAACCGGTCGCCGAAGTTTTTGACTTGTTCTTGATCGGAGATGGAGAGGAAGCATTCTTGGAAATTCTTGAAAAGTTTGGTTTGCTCCGGAAAGACTCGAAGGACAAGTCTGATCTTTTAAAGGGATTGGCAAAGGTCAGCGGAGTTTACGTGCCTTCCTTGTACACAACTTTTCTCCCAAAGGATTCTCGTCTTATGGCAGTAAAGCCTGAGCTGGATGCACCGTCCCGCATACAGAAACGAGTCCTTCATCCTTTTCATAAGGCGCACTTCCCAGAAAAGATAGTGGTCCCCGATATCAAGATCATTTTTGACAGAGTGTCTGTGGAAGTCGCGAGAGGATGCCCACAAAAATGCAGGTTCTGTCAGGCTTCGAGTGTTTATTTTCCCCCGCGTGTGAAAAGCCCCTCGCATGTCCTGGACACTGTTTTGAACAGCTTGAAGCTGACCGGGTATGACGACACTTCCCTCGCTTCCCTTTCCATCAGCGACTACCCCTATCTGGACCCAACTGTGAATGCTTTAATGCTGAAACTGGCTGAGAAAAAGATCTCTCTTTCGCTGCCCTCTTTGCGGCCCAAAGGTCTGTCTTCCGATGTCGCGGAAAGCATTATCAAGGTCAGAAAAACGGGATTCACGTTGGTCCCGGAAGCAGGGACCGACCGTTTACGCCGCGTCATCAATAAAAAAATGGAAGATGATGACATCCGGGAGGCATCGCAGAATGCTTTTTCTCAAGGATGGAGATTGCTCAAGATGTATTTTATGATCGGGCTTCCGACGGAAAAAGATGAAGACCTCGAGGGAATCGTGAACCTCATCGTTGAAGTCATCAAGATAGGGCAGAAGATCTTGAAATCACCCCCTCAAATCAACCTCAGTGTATCTTCCTTTATTCCTAAACCGCACACTCCCTTTCAATGGCAGAAGATGGAGGATGAATCCAACCTGAGAGAGAAGTATAGATTTCTCAAATCAAAGCTTAAAAGACACCGCTCAGTCAAACTGAAGGGACATCCTTTGAAAAACGCTGTCCTCGAAGCTGTGTTTTCTCGTGGAGACAGAAAGCTCAATAGAGTCTTGTATGAATCCTGGAAAGAAGGGGCGCGTTTTGACAGCTGGAATGATCTATTCCGATTCAAGACCTGGGAAAAGGGCTTTGACCAGGAACAGATGGACTACAACGTTTATCTCTCTTCGATCAATACAGACACGCGTCTTCCATGGGACCACGTGGATACAGGGATTAAAAAGTCATACCTGCTCGAAGAATTGCGCAGGGCTCTGAAGGAAGAATTCACACCTTCCTGTCTGGATGACAGCTGCGGAACGTGTCAAGGATGCGTTTTTCCCCATCTCTTGGAGAGAACTTTCACAGAAGAAGTGAAAATCAAGTCTTCTCTTGAATTTCCCCTCGGGAAAGCGCACGAAGAGGAACTCCGCTATCGAGTTTTTTATTCCAAGATTCAATCGGCACGCTATCTGTCGCATATCGATTTGAACAACATCATCCAGAGAGCTTTCCGGCGAGCCGGGATCTCTGTTGTTCACACAAAAGGCTTCCACCCGAAAATGTCGATTTCCTATCTTCCGGCTCTTCCTCTGGGAATGGAAGGGAGAATGGAGTGCCTGGAGTTCAAATCTCGTTTTCTTTTTAAGGAGGATGAGTTCAAATCTCGACTGAATGCATGCTTGCCTTCAGGAATCCGCATCCTTGGTTTAGAGAGGCAGGAAGGAATCAAATCCACTCTGAACAGAGAAATTGACGCACTGGTCTATTCAGTCGATTTGAAAAGCCGAGAGATGATATCGGCTATGAGAGGTCGAACGGTGAAGGAAACATCTCCATCTCGCTATTACTCACAGATAGAGAGGCGGCTTAATGACTCTTTGAGTAAATCAGACAATGAGTCCATCCAGGAAAAGGTCATAGACAGGAAGACCGGGAAGCTTTTTCTTCACTTGAAACATAACACACAAAAGAATGTCCGTCCTCAGGATATCGTGAGAAAAATTTTTGGGATCCAAAATCCCACTTTTGTCATGGCTCGAGAAAAGATCGTGTTCATGGAATACAAGAAAAATTGACATGAGGCACGCTTTTCAGTATAAATCTCGATTAGTCATAAGAAATGAATGTGAAGAGATGAAAAGGAGGAGAGAGTGATCAGTTTCAGTTTGACAGAAGAACAGATTGCGCTGCAGGAGATGGCGCGAGAATTCGCCGTAAAAGAAATGATACCCAATGCGGCCAAATATGATAAGGGAGATCAGTTTTCGGAAGACGTGATGAAGAAAGCTTTCGAGGTTGGCTTTTTGACATGCACGGTTCCCGAGAAATACGGAGGCGGTGGGATGAACGACCTGGATACGGTCATTATCAGTGAAGAATTGGCTGCAGGGTGTGCGGGGATGTACACCACGATGATGGTCAATGCCTTGGCGTATACACCTGTTATTCTTTTCGGAACAGATGAACAGAAAAAAAAGTTCCTGACCCCTCAGACCCAAAAAATGTCTTTTGCATCTTTCTGTCTGACTGAAAGAGAAGCCGGTTCTGATGCCGGGGCCTTGAAAACTCGAGCAAAAAAAGTCGGGAAGGAATACATCATCAACGGATCGAAATGTTTTATCTCGAACGGAGGGATTGCGAGTTTTTATGTGGTGTTTGCAAATTCGAATCCTGAGAAAGGAATGAGAGGATTGAGTGCCTTTGTCGTTCCCAGAGAAACTCCGGGAGTCATCGTCGGAAAAGAGGAAGATAAAATGGGACACAGGGCTTCCAATACTGTAGAGTTGACGTTTGAGGATGTGAAAATTCCAGAAGCAAATCTTTTAGGAAAGGAAGGAATAGGTTTTATCATAGCAATGAGGACACTGGATAAGACTCGAGCACCCGTGGGAGCTGCGGGAGTCGGCGTGGCGAGAGCCGCCTTGGAGTATGCGATTGAATATTCCAAGAACAGGAAGCAGTTCGGGAAACCAATCGCTCTCTTTCAAAACACCTCATTTAAGATTGCTCAGATGGCCATGGAGATTAACGCAGCCCGCCATTTGGTGTGGCACGCCGCTTGGCTTATGGACGAAGGAAAGCCCTGCGGGAAGGAATCAGCGATGGCCAAAGCGTACGGCTCTGATGTGGCCATGAAAGTGACTACAGAGTGCGTACAGATCCTCGGGGGCTACGGATACATGAAGGACTATCCGATGGAAAAGCTGATGAGAGATGCAAAGCTTCTCCAGATCTATGAAGGAACGAATGAGATCCAGAGGTTAGTGATTTCCCGGGAGATTATCGGTCCGATCGCATAAGAATCTGCGGTTCCTCACAATAGAGGGATTCCATGCAGGACACGGAGCATCAGTCTTGGTGAGAATCCCAGGGGAAAAGAGATTTAAGAAAGAAAATCGAGGGTAAAGGAAAACGCAGAGTTGAGTCGAGCGGCTTAGAAGCCCCCTTCCTCCTTCTCTTCAAACCATTCCAGAACGATTCCGACTTCTTCGACACCGGCACCTCTGGCTATGTCCATGAGCTCAACGACGTTGGTGAACGGAACACGCGCGTCGGCTCTGATCAGTATGGACTTGTGTTGGCGGGGACCGTAAATGTTCACCAATTGACTGTGAAGCAGGTCGCGTTCATAGAAGTTTTTGTTGACATCGATTTTCCCGTCGAAATGCAGAGTCATAACAATCGCGTCAATGCTTTGATCTGTGCTTCCCAGGGTTTCCGGCAGTTTTGCATCCATGCCCCTCTGTACGGTCGGTGTGATCACCATGAAAATGATGAGCAGGACCAAGAGAACATCACACAGTGGAACGACATTCGGTTCAGCTTTTGTCGCCATACGCTCCTCCTCGTGTTATGAGTTACCGTAGAAATAATTTTACGATAGGTTCTCAAGGTTTGTCAATGCGTTATTGATTTTTTTCAACTCTGCCTATATTATTTGAGCAGAGAAAGGAGGAAAAGTGAAAGATTTAAAAGTGGAAGTCATAGAAGTGAAAGAGAGGTGTGGGGCCAAACATAAAGCAGGGGACATCTTCTTCATAAGAGGTGAAGGAACGATCGAGATTCCTGAGAAAAAAAGAGTCTGTGTTTACGCTCTCAACAGTCTTTTTCCATTTTTAACCACCAAGCAGAGAGAGGACGAGCTGACTCATGATGATTGGGTGGCTGAAACAGAAATCCTTTGCTGTCCCGATCCCAATGGAGTTGTTTTTAAAGTAACTCCTCTTTCATAGCCGCCCCTTTATTTTTGGCGGGAAAAAAGTATGGCCCGTGCCTCAAACACGATGATGGCTGCCAGGATTATCAGAATGACACTGACACATCCCAAAAGGTAGCTTTTTGCGATGAAAAAGTTATAGCCTTGGTAGAATAGGGCCCCGAGTGTAGTCAGCAGCATGAAGATCGCAGGATAGACCGTGTATTTTTTGGGTCTTTTGATGCCGACAAGATAGGAAGATACGACGATCAACGCCAGGGCTGCCACGAGCTGATTTGAAGCGCCAAAAACGGGCCATATCGCCTTATAGCCTTCCGTACCCCCCAACACAGCGGCAAACACCAAGATAAAGAGAGAAGAAACCCATCTGTTCTGAAGAGGTGGGAGTGATTTTCCGAGGAGTTCGGTCGTAATAAACCGGCCGATCCGGGTTCCGGTATCAAGCGTTGTCAGAACAAAAGCGTTGAGCATGACCATGCCGAAGAATGTGCCGATAACCAGAGTCATGGCTGGGAGAGAAGACACGAGCTTTCCGTATCCCGTCGCGAAAGCCAGGATCGGATTTCCAAGAGTTGTCATGAAATACTGAAAACCGAACGGGCTTTCGATTCCTGAAGGATCCCAGATCATGGCGCTGGCTGCAATGAATATCACAAGCCCCGCTAAGGCTGCTTCTGTGACCATGCTTCCGTATCCGATCAGCTTGCCGCAGAGTTCATCCGGAAGCTGTTTGGAGGTCGTCCCTCCGGCGACAAGACAGTGAAAGCCTGAAATAGCTCCACAGGCAATAATGACAAAAAGCATGGGCCAGAAAGGACCTCCTGCGCTGTTGAAAGAGATGAAGGCAGGGGCGTTCAAAGACGGGCGCGCAACGATGAGACCGAGATACCCCAGCCCAAGGCCCAAAAAGAGGATCCAGGTGCTGATGTAATCGCGTGGCTGGAGAAGAAACCAAACGGGGAGAGAGGAGGCAAAAAGGCTGTAGATGATCAGGATAAAAAACCAGAATTTCTGGCTCGATAGTCCGAGTATCTGAGCCGGGAGGACGATCGGCACCAGGTTTCCAAGATAGATCAGGAAAAAAAGTGCGGCGAGCGAGATAAGAGTTCCGGCGAGTGTGTTGATATTTTTTTTATAGATCAGCCAGCCGAATGTCATGGCAATGAATATGAGACCGAATGTGGGGATGACGATTTCTGGCTGCGAGACAAGGGTCTGTGAAGCGACCACCGCAAACACAGCGATGACCAGAGCCAGCGCCATCCAGATAAAAACAGAGAAAATTATTTTTGTACGCGAGCCCAACGTGTTTTCTGAAATGTCCGCCAAAGATTTCCCCTTATTCTGGACGGATATCATGAGCGATGTGTAATCGTGGACAGCTCCCAGGAATATACTTCCGATGGCCACCCAGAGAAGTGCACCCAGCCAGCCGAAATACAGAACTCCCAGTAGAGGTCCAAGAATCGGGCCAGCTCCGGCGATGGATGAGAAGTGATGTCCAAAAAGAAGGGGTTTTTTGGCCGGGCAGTAGTCCACTCCGTCCTTCAATTCATGGGCCGGGGTGACACACGATTTATCCGGTTGGACGACTTTTTTTTCGATGAAGCTTCCGTAGACTTTGTAGCCCAGCATGAGCCAGGCAATGAGGATGAAGGCGATGATCAAGGTATTCATCGTTTATCTAGTAGATCATAGTCAAAAAAAATATATTGGATATCATGTGAATTTGCAAGCCAATAGGAGTCCGAGTTCCAGTCAGTGGCTTTTTCTTAAAAGTCAGAATGAATTTTTTTATTTTCTATAACTTTTCCAATAGAGAAAGGCCCCTAGCCCTATAAATGCAGCCAGAGCAGGAATACTGCCGAGGTCGAGACCTATTCCCTGTGGTTTTTGTTTCGTGATATAGGCGAGTAATGCCACTCCAACCATAGTGATTCCCTCTCCCGCAATGAATCCCGAGCCCAAAAGAATTCCTTTTTCTTTTCGTTGAGTTTTGAGTTTTTCGTCCTTACCGGACCTTTTCTCTATGAGATGTCTGATAAATCCTCCGGCATATATTGGCGTCATCGTGGAGAGAGGAAGGTAAATCCCCACGGCGAACGGAAGCGAAGGAATCCCAACAAGTTCTGCGACTATGGCAAACGCACCCCCGACCAAAACGAGCCCCCAGGGAAGATCTCCACCGAGAACGCCTTCGATGACCGTTTTCATCAGTGTGGCTTGAGGAGCAGCCAGTTCCGTTGTGCCAAATTTAAAAGTTTCCCCTAAGAGCCACACGATCCAGGCAATCGCAAATGCTGATGCCAAGACTCCGATCAATTCAGACAACTGCTGTCTCCGTGGGGTGGCTCCGATGATGTAACCGGCTTTGAGGTCCTGCGAGATATCGCCAGCAATAGACGCGCTGATGGCGACCACAGTCCCGACCGTCAATGCTGTGGCCATGCCCATTTTGTCGGTCCAACCCATGGCGAGAAACACAAGACTTGTTCCGAGGAGTGTGACGATGGTCATTCCTGAGGTGGGGTTTGAAGTGACACCGACCATCCCGACTATTCGGGAGGAGACGGTCACGAAGCAAAACGCAAAGATGACGATACACACGGCCCCCAAGAGCCGGATCATAAGGGATGTCTGGATACCGAGGACCTGCGGAGCCAGGATGATTACAATTGCGACTATCATGATTCCGAATCCGAGAACCGGAAAAGGCAAATCAGTATCTGTTCTCTTCTTTTTGGCTTGGTCATTCTGCTTACTCAACCTGAAATCCTTAAAGCCGGATTTCAGAGCTCCGACCATTGTCGGCAGAGATTTAATGACTGTGATGATTCCTCCGACAGCCACGGCTCCGGCGCCGATGACCCTTATGTACTTGTACCAGATGTCTTCCGCCGCCATCTGAGCAATCGGGAGTTCTGTCTCAGGGAACAGAGGGACATTGAGGTATTCTCCAAAATAGGCGATCAACGGTATCAGCCCTATCCAGGAAAGAATACCGCCGGCGACCATGATCCCTGCGATCCGTGGTCCCAGGATGTAGCCGACCCCCAGGAGGGCGGGTGTGGCGTCCAGACCCAGTTCCGCTTTTTTGAGGACAGGCAGCTTGAGATGAATCTTTTCCGGCCAGAGTTTCAGGATGGCACTGATGGCTTTGTAAACGGCCCCGATCCCCAAACCAAAGAAGACGTTTCTCGCTTTAGCACCACCTTCCTCGGCTGAGATCAAAACCTGAGAAGCCGCCACTCCTTCAGGGTACGGAAGGACACCGTGTTCCTTGACGATCAGAGCTTTCCTGAGCGGGATCATGAACAGAACTCCGAGGATTCCTCCCAGGAGTGCTAGGCTGCCGATTTTGAATATGCTTGGATTGAATTTCCAGAGAAAAAGTGCCGGGATCGTGAAGATAATCCCTGACGCTAAAGAAGAGCTGGCCGAACCCGTGGTCTGAGCGATGTTGCAGTCGAGAATCGTGCTTTTGCCCAGAATGGGAGTTAATACTCTGAATACGGCCACAGAGATCACAGCCAGCGGAATGGCCGTGGAGATCGTCAGTCCAACTCTCAAGCCAATGTAGGCATTGGCTCCACCAAAGACAACACCGAAGATGGCCCCAATGATGACGGCCTTAATCGTAAAATCTTTATAGGGAGTTTGGTCAGGCACATAAGGTTTGTGTTCTTCCATCTGCAGGTCCTTTCCGGGATTTTAAGCTGAGAAGCAGTCTACCATATAAAAATATTTTTTTCTAACCCTAATTCTGAGTCTCAGTTAGGCGGAATGATGTTTACACGGTATCTTTTATTCTCTCGATGATCAGCGGCTGAAAAGGCGGAGAGTTTTCAGAAATCGTAAAGATTTCATGGAATTCATCATCTATCCGTGTGATGTGGGCTGGGCTGTCGAGATGCGCTTCAACAAGAATTTCGTCTTTTTGTATCCATTCGCCAGTTTTTTTCCGGAGGAGAAAACCGATTCCTCTGTTCTGAGAATGTTTGGAATCTCTGCCGCTGGACATCAATTTGAGATAAAGGGAGTGGAGCTGACTCATGTTGATTGTATGTATGAAACCAGATTTACGGGATTTTATCTGTATTCTTTCAGCAGAGATCGGAAGGAGAGAATAATCGTCGGTGATTCCTGGATTCCCATTCTGGGCCTCGATGATCTGCTTAAATTTCTTCAGGCCCTTCCCCTCCGTAATAGCTTTTTTGAGGACTTCTTTGGCTTCACTCTTCGTTATTGTCTTGTCAGCCAGGAGAAGTATGTCTGAGCCCAATTCAAGCGTGAGTTTGAGCATATCCAGAGGACCCGATCCTTTGAGGGTATCTGTGACTTCTTTGATTTCAAGGGAATTTCCCAGAGCGTTGCCGAGGGGCTGGTGAAAGGAAGTCAAGAAAATGGATGAGCTGACCTGTATGCGATCCAGTGTGTCTTTAATCGCGGTGGCGAGATGGCGTCCCTCATGAATTTTGTGAACAGGACTTCCTTCTCCGATTTTAATATTCAAGACAATCAGGCTGACTGGGTTAGCCTGAAGTCCGCTCATCAAAAAATTAAGAAGAGAATCTGTGGCTCCGTTATAAAAATTCGAGGCTTGAGCGGCAGATGTCTCCAAAGGTTCCTGATAAATCCCGGCTGGGGGTGAAAAAAATACAGCTCCAACCTCATGGAGTTGATCTTGAATATCTTTGGATATCCGCGCTGTCCTGAATCCGGGAATGCAGCCGAGCTTTCGGGAGAGGTTATTCCAGAGAGCAAGACCATTCAGAGTCGGATGTTTGAATCGGAAAGCGGGGAGAGGCTCGGATATTTTTGGATACGCGACTCCTGCGGAGGAAACCAGCGGGGCCAGGACAAGATGCAGCTTGTCAACGGGGTCATCTGTTGAGTACACAGAGACAAGAGGTTCCCTGCCGGAAATGTGAGCGGATGTCTTTTCTAAAACGTCTCTGTTTTTGATGAAAGAACACACTTTTCTTGTGATCCTCTTAGGAGGCATTGTGTTCTTAAGGCAAAGGCGGAAGAGCTTGAGGGATCTTTGACCAAATTAGAGATTATTCAACTCAAGGACGACCTGCATGAAAAGGGATTAACCCAGAGTTTCCGCGGCTTTTTTATTGTTGTTCGTCTGAAACACCAAGAGAGCTCGTCCCCCTCCTATCGAGGTGCCATAGCAATAGTCAATGTCAATGGCGGCATTTCCAAGAAGAGCCCCGATTTCGGCTCCGGACCCTATGCGGTCCTCGATCTCCACAGTGACTACCTTTTTTGTTTTGACTTCGTATCTGAGCACTTTCAAAGCTTTCTCGGCTTTTTCATTATCAGAAGTGATAAGAAGAAACACTCCTTTTTCTCCTTGTGCATGAGCCCGCAATGCGCGAAGGTTAACACCCGCATTCGCAAGAGTTCCCAGCACACGTCCCAGGATACCGGGCTCGTTGGGTGTTATCACCTGAAGTTCTGTTTCTTCTTTGACGTTGTGCACTTTATCTCCTCCTTTGGCGAAAATGAATTATACCAGAATCAATGCTTTAAACTCAAAGGAAATATGAGCCAAAGAGAAAGAAGTTGTTTTTTGTTATGGGATGGATATAATTGATGCGCACATAAACCCAGACAAAGGCAGGCTGAGTGAAAACCAGGGAAGTCAGGCTCGCTTTCATCGATAACTCGATCGATACATCTGTCTATAATCCAGAAGAGCACTGGAAACTTTATCTTGACGTGGAAACGGATTCTTTCAAGGCGACACAAAGCCGTTTTCCTGATTTCAGCAAAGGCCGTTACACACATCTGTTGTTAACTGGTTCCGAAGCTTCGATCATTGAGAGAAATAGATGGGTGTTGGAAGAAGTCGAAGTCATTCATGAGGCGATCGAGAAGGGAATACCTGTCCTCGGGAGCTGCTACGGCCATCAACTTCTTGCATTTGCACTCTTCGGGCCTTCGTCTGTTCGAAGGTCCGAATATCCTGAAGTGGGATGGATCCGAATCCAGATAAAAAAAGACAGTGAAATACTCGGAAAGAAAAGGCAGGCGTATTCATTCTCGGTTCATTTTGATGAGGTTGTCAAGGTTGACGGGAATTTGCATGTCCTGGCGGCTTCCCGGCACTGTCCTATCCAGGCTTTTCAGTGGAAGGAAAAGCCAGTCTGGGGGATTCAGATTCATCCTGAGATCAACATTCCTCATGCGAGGACTCTATTGAAGAATCTGACTTCACTCAATTTAAAGACTTCTCCGTTTTATGAAAAGGGCCTCAAGTCAATTCCGAACGATTCGGGCCTCATCCGGCAGATCGTCAAAGGTTTTCTCGGGGCTGGAATGGCATCCTGAATCATTGAGGCCAGAGAGTAAAAATGAAAATTGCGGTCATCGGTGCTGACGGGCAGCTCGGATCTGATCTGGTCAAAATTCTTAACACAGATGATATTTTGCCTCTTTTTTATCCTGATTTTGACATTACAAAGCCTGAAAAGACGAAAAATTTCCTTTCCCGGCATAGCCTCGAATGCATCATCAACACGGCAGCCTTTCATAGAGTCGATGAATGTGAAGAGGACCCCGTCAGCGCTTTTGAGGTGAACACGTTGGCTGTCAGGAATCTTGCGTTGATTTGTCAGGAACTCAATTTAGTCCTTGTTCACTTCAGCACAGATTATGTCTTCGATGGGGAGAAAAAGACGCCCTATGTGGAAGAGGATCCTCCCCATCCTTTAAACGTCTATGGAGTCTCGAAGCTTGCTGGAGAATATTTTGTCCGCACTCTCCTGAAGAGATTTTTTCTGATCCGCACATGCGGACTTTATGGAAAAGCCGGATGTTGGGGTAAGGGATCCAATTTTGTGGATACGGTCCTGTCGTTAGCAGAGAAAGACGATCCTCTGAGGATTGTGAGCGATCAGACAGTGACTCCGACCTCAACCGCAGAGCTTGCATCCGGAATAAAAGAACTCATCCCAACAGAACATTATGGCCTCTACCATCTTACGAATGAAGGACAGTGCACATGGTTTGAATTTGCAGAAACCATATTTTCTCTTGTCGGAAAAAGCCCGAAGCTTATTCCTGTCGATTCCGTTTCTTATGGAGCTCGGGCTCTTCGGCCGTCTTATTCAGTTTTAGAGAACCAGAATGCGAAAAAAGTGGGATTGAGTGAGTTCTCTCACTGGAAAGATGCTTTAAAACAGTATTTGAAAACGAGGAGATATCTTTCGGACTCGAACAGTGAACCTGAAGATCTTGATTCGATTGAGGATGAATAAATATTTGAATTGAATATCTTTTGTTTTCTTTCTGGTTGTGTATTAAGATTTTTTAAGTTTTTCAAAAATCTCCTCAGGTAAAGAGCGGACTTCCGCCTTCGAATTCGTTGCGACGTGCACCGTGTAGCCAGTAGCGATCAGCTTTTTCTCCTTCCTGGTCACGAGTTCATAAGAAAAAACCGCTTTTTTCGGAGATATTTCCTTTAAAAACACTCGAATGAGGAATGTTTCATCGTATCTCAGCGGCCTTTTGTACCTGCAAAATGCCTCGACGACGACAAGATAATAACCTTGATCTTCAATGCTTTTATAAGGAATTTTTTTCTGGCGGCAGTATTCTGTCCGGGCGATCTCGAACCACTCGAAGTAATTCTTGTTGTGAGCCACGCCCATCTTATCAATCTCAGAATAGCGGACTCTCTGCTCAAATTCGATGAAGTTATTTTTCCCCCGAGATGAAACGATTCTATTCGGCCAATTTTCCGAGTTTCGCGATTTCTTCATTGTAGTATTTCCGGTACAAAATCTCCCACTCTCTGCTACCTTCTTCAATGGACTTCTTCTGAGATTGGATTTTTTCTATTGCTTTTTTATCTATATCATTATAGAGAGAAATTTCTTCTTCGATACTTTTCACAATAACGAGCCTGATTTCGTTCGGGTCATCCAGAAATTCGACCTGGTCGTTATCAAACAGGAAGTTGAGTATGAGGCGAGATAAAAAGTTGATTTTTTCCCTGGACAACCTTAATGTCACAGCACAATATTCCTTTCTTTGGCCAATTTTGTCTTGATCATCCTGAACATAGTCTGATATTCAATGTTCTCTTTGCGGATTTTTTCCATGTGTTTGCTGAGGATTTCCCGCACTTCCTGGTCTAATTTATCTTCCTTCTGGAACTCTTCAGTAACGAGTTCTATGATTTCCTCTATGAGCTTATTCTTGTTATCCGCGATGATCTTTTCTTCTTTAATCAGATTTCTCACGGATATGAAAGCCAGATGCTCAATTTGATTTTTGTTCAGTCTCATTTCCCGTATAAAATACAATAACTCATATGAAAATTCAAGGATTGATTGAAGATACATGCAGAATTATTAACAAGTTGGACATTTTTGGGGTGTATTTTCTGGAAAATCGAAAAAAAACCTGAACTAGGGAAAAATGGATTTTTTCAGGCTTCCCTTACCAGGTAATTCCAGATGTTCATGATCACTCGAGTGTCTGATTGTGATGAATCGGTCAACCGAGAACTTTCTTGAATGCCATGATTCAAATGAGATCATCAATAATCCAGAGGAGGTTCATACAGGAGATATCACTAAGGGCTTGAATCAATCACCAGGAACGGATGGAACTTTTTTTTATCCGGATCGCTTTTCGCGATAGCGAGAAATTTTCCCTCAAGGCTGAACAGCCTGAATAAATTTTCTTTTTCGGCATCCGCATCTTTTGTCGAGGACGTGTCAGGAAGGATTTTCAGGATGCCTTCAAGGGTAATCCTGTTTCCGTTTTTTGCCAGGACCGAGCCTCTTTCGTTGAGAACGATCTTGGGGAATTCGGGGAGGAGAAATTCGAGAGGGACCAGAAATTTATCGATTTGGCCTTTTTCATTGAAAAGCCTGATCGTCTCTATGTCGAGACTTTTGTCCAGGGAATAATCCCCGACTGCGGTTCGCGTGAGCTCAGAAAGATGAGCTCCGCATCCCACGTGCTGGCCCAAGTCATGAGCTAGGGATCGAATATAAGTTCCAGAGGAACATCCCACTCTGAATTCGAATTCGGGCGGTGTGTATTTAATGAGGTCGAAATAATGTATGAAAACCTGGCTCGATCTCGGCACAAATTCCTTTTTTTTCCTGGCTAATTCGTAGGATGGTTTTCCTTTGTATTTTTTGGCGGAATAAGGCGGGGATACCTGTTCAATTTCTCCAACAAATTTTTTCATCGCTTTCCGAAGAGCCGCTTTTTGCGGGATTTCCGCGTTTTCTGGAGAGGTGGGCTTTCCAGTAGAATCATACGTGTCAGTGGAAAATCCAAGCCGTATGCGACCGGAGTAGGCTTTATCTTTTTTGGAATAAAACGGGAAAAGCCGTGTCGTTTTTCCGACAGCAATAACCATCAAGCCTGTCGCGAGGGGATCTAAGGTTCCATAATGTCCGACTTTTTGTTTTCCCAGAATGTTGCGGATCTTGGCGACCACGTCATGGGACGTGACGCCTGGAGGCTTATTGACGAGGATGAGCCCGTCCATGATTCAATAGGAGTCGATGTCTTTATGTTTATCTGGTGTCTTTTGTGGCTGTTTTTTGAGAAGTTGGGCAACAGTCTCGGGGATCTCTTTCACGAGTTTTGTGTATTCACCCTTAGCGGTAAAACCTGCGGCATGAACGTGTCCGCCCCCACCGAAATGTTCTGCGACATAAGCCGCATTGGCCTTTCCCTTTGACCTCAAACTGACCCTGAAAGTGTTCTTCTCGATCTCTTTAAAAAACAGGACCATTTGCACGCCCTTAATCGATCGGGCTAAAGTGGTGATGTCTTCCGTATCCACTTCTTTGAGGTGGAGAGAATCTAAGTGCTCACTAAACATGGTGATGGTTGCGATGTTCCCCTTTTTGTTCATCTGCAGCGTGGAGAGGACATGACCGAGAAGCTTAATTTTTTCGGGGGAATTGTTGTTGAAAAGGAGCTCTGCGACCTGGATTGAGCTGGCGCCATGATCGATAAGCTTATGGCAGACTTCAAAGCTTCTCGAACTTGTGTTCGAGAACTGAAAAGATCCAGTATCTGAGACGATCGCACAGTACAGATGATTCGCGATCTGGGGGGTGAACTGTATATTGAGTTTTTCTCCCAGAGTGTAAATCATTTCTGCAACCGCAGACGCTTCAGGAACCACCCAGTTTATGTCTGCATAATAATCGTTAGAGTGGTGGTGGTCGATGTTGATTTTAAAATAATCATTCAGATTTTCCTGCCCTGAACGAGAGACATTCGCACATTCAAGAAGGATGGCCAGGTCAAAACCGTGCGCAGGAATTTGTCCGATCTGGATTTTGTCAATATCAGGGACATTATTCAGAGGAAAGGGGGTTTTATCTTTGTTGATAATTTTGACATCTTTTCCCAGAAGTTCTCCGATAAAAGCCAACGCCAATCCGGTGCAGATAGAGTCTCCATCTGGTCTCAGATGTGAAGTTACGACTATTCGCTGAGACTCAAGAATTTTTTGGCAAATCAATGTAGCAGGGTCATTTTTCATTTTTTTTTATTTCTTCCAGAAGCTTTTCGACCTTCATGTGGTATTCAGGGCTCGGATCCATAGAAAAAATGAGCATGGGATTATACTTTAATTTAACCTTAGAGGCAACAGCTTTTCTGAGAAATCCCTTTTTTTTATCCAGGAATGCCAATATCTCATCTTTTTGCTCGATACCAAAGAGGCTCAAATATATGTGGGCTGTTCTCAGGTCAGCAGTCATATCGACCTTTGTCACAGTGATAAGTCCCGAAAAAGAATCTTGGACTTCCTCAATCAGCAGGCGGCTCACTTCTTCTTTTATCAGGCTGGCGACTCTTTTTTGGCGTCGGGATGTGTTCATTCTTCTCTTTCCTTCTGAAGAAGGACTGAAACGAGACGTCCTGTTCTTGAACCTTGGCTGATGAGTTCTTTAGAAATAATGAATATTATGGTCAATAATCTGGCCGTCTACATTTTTTTCGATATCCTCAATGATTTTGTTGAACACGCTTTCGACGGGTCTTTTTTGACTGTTGAGCGTCACTATTCCGATTTTAGTCCTCTGCCATTTGTTCTGATAGTCAAGTTCTGAAAAAGCCACGTTGTGTTTTCTTGTCAGCCGGCTCTTTAATCCGGAGAGTCTTTTTCGCTTTTCCTTCAATGAATGTGAATAGGGGAGGTATATCTCTACAGATAAAAATCCGATAACCATCGAGAAAATAACTATCAGGTATTATTTAGGCATTTCCTTTTCAATGACAAATGCTTCTATGATATCTCCTTCTTGGAAATCTTTGAATTTATCCAAACGGATGCCGCATTCATAATCTTTTTTGACTTCTTTGACATTCTCTTTGAGATGTTTCAGAGAGGCGATACGCCCCTTGTAGATTTCCTCGCCTTCTCTTAATACGCGGGCCTCTGCGTTTCGAGTGATGACTCCATCTGTGATGTAACACCCCGCTATAACTCCGATCCGCGAAATGCGGAAGATCCTTCTGACCTCGGCATTACCGAGGTGAGTTTCTTTGAGTATGGGCTCCAACATGCCTGACATCGCTTTCTTTATATCCTGAGTGAGTTCATAAATGACTTTATAATTCCTGATTTCGACGTTTTCATCTTTAGCCATATCCAGAATTTTTTGATCAGGTTTCATGTTATACCCGATTATGATAGCGTTTGAGGCAGTCGCGAGAAGAACATCCGACTCGGTAATCTTTCCTGTGGCGGAATGAACGATCTTTATCTTGATCTGATCTGTGCTAAGGTTCGGCAGGATGTCTGAGAGCACTTCGACAGAACCGTGAACATCGGTTTTAATGATGAGAGGAAGCTCTTTGACTTCACCCTCTTCCATTTTTTTAAAAAGCTCATCCAGCGTGAGATGCTCGGGTCGAGGGACCTCTGTTTTCTTCACCTGTGAGAGGCGGTATTGCACAATATGTTTGGCTGCTTCCAGATCAGAAACGACCTGGAAGTAGTCTCCGGCTGTAGGGACATCGGAAAATCCAAGAACCTCTACGGGCATCGAAGGTTCTGCCTTTTTAAGCGGTTTGCCATGTTCATCGAACAGGGCTCTGGCTTTACCGTAACTCGTTCCACAGATGAACGCGTCCCCTTGGGAGAGAATACCGTGTTGGATGATGACAGTCGCCACAGCCCCTTTTTTGGCGTCCAGACACGCTTCCAGAACAACTCCTTGAGCCTTGACTTTGGGATTGGCCTTGATTTCGATCACATCTCCGAGAAGAAGGATCATCTCCAGGAGTTCATCCAGATTTGTTTTTTCCTTGGCCGAGACCTCAACGCTGATGGTTTTACCTCCCCAGTCCTCCACAAGAAGCCCTTCTTTGGACAACTGTTGTTTGGCTTTATCGACATCGGCGTTCTTTTTATCGATTTTGTTAATTGCGACGATTATCGGCACGTCCGCGTCTTTCGCATGATGGATAGCCTCAAGGGTTTGGGGCATAACTCCGTCGTCTGCTGCCACCACAAGGACCACGATGTCAGTCAACTGGGCCCCCCTGGCCCTGAGCTGAGTGAACGCCTCATGTCCAGGAGTATCGATGAATGTGATCGCTCGGTCCGAATGGGAAATTCTGTAGGCGCCGATGTGCTGAGTGATGCCGCCAGACTCCTTTCCGACAAGGTTGGATTCTCTGATAGCATCCAGAAGTGTTGTTTTCCCATGGTCGACATGGCCCATTATGGTGACCACGGGCGGTCTCGCTGTCAATTCTTTGGACTGGCTTTCGGCCTGCGTTCGAATTTCTTTCTCAATCGAGATGATTTCCAAGTTGAGCTTGAATTCTTTGGATATCAGCTCCGCCAAGGATTTGTCGACCATATCATTGAGACTGATGGAGTGCCTTTTGGATTTGAGTTTTTCGATGAGATCTTTGGATTTGATTTTGGTTTTTTCAGAGAGTTCTTTGAGAGTCTCGCCCTCTCTCAGCGCAATCTTTTTTGCAGTGCTCTTCGAAGTTTTGGTTTTCGGTTCTTCTTTTTTTTTCTTTGTTTTGGCTTCCATGATTTACTGTTTCTCCAGGTTTATGGTATCCAAATCCTATTCTTCCTTAATCTCTATTTTCCAGCCAACAAGCCTTGAGGCGAGTCTGACGTTGGTTCCTTTCTTGCCAATCGCAAGAGAAAGCTGGTCATTCGGAACAATGGCTTGGAGGATTTTTTCGTTCTTGTTCAGCATTATAACCTTATCGACTTTAGCCGGACTCAGAGCGGCTTTGGCGTATATTAAAGGATTATCATCCCACTCGATAATATCGATTTTTTCCCCTGCGAGTTCTTTGCTGATGGCAATGATCCGGTTTCCTTTCATGCCTATGCAAGCTCCCACGGCATCGATATCTTTGTCTGTTGTGAAAACGGCAACTTTGGCTCTCTCTCCAGGCTGGCGGACGATTTCTTTAATTTCAATGTCTCCGTTTGCGATTTCCGGTGTTTCCAATTCCAGGAGTTTCGCCAGAAATTTCGGATCGGCTCTGGAGACGACAACTTGTGGACCCTTATCATCCTTACGCACCTGAATAACCACCGCTTTGACTCTATCCCCCCTGGCAAATTCTTCATCCTTTAACCTTTCGCGCAGAGGAAAGAGCACATCCGTCTTGTTCACTTCAAGAATCATGTTCCTGTTCGATTCAAACCGTCTGAGCACTCCCGTGACTATTTCTCCTAATCGGGGTGCAAAGGATTCGTAGATTTTTTCTTGTTCGGCATCCCTCACCTTTTGAAAGATGACCTGTTTGGCCGCCTGGGCCGCAATTCGGCCCAGAGTTTCTGAGGAAAGGTCAACTTCGATTTTCTTTCCGAGGGCGGCTTCGGCATCTATTTTCTTCGCCTCTTTCAGCGAGATCTCGTTGGCCGGATCTTTGGGAGCTTTGGTGACTTCTTTCACGGTATAAACTCTCAATTCCCCTTTTTCAGGTCGAAAAAAAATATTCACCTTTTCATTGTGAGTGAAGTACTTGGAAGAGGCAACTCGAAGAGATTCTTCTATGGCACTGACAATGACATCTGTCTCCACTCCTCTCTCCTTGCTGAGCTGGAGAATTGTGTTCCAGACGTTTACTTTCATTTTTTTGAGCCTCAAACTGCCCGTTCAGGGAAACTCAAGAAGCGAGAATTATAACTGAAATGGAGAAGAATATCAATCTTATGGGGTCAGGGCTTGATTTTGGACATTCTTTACTGAATGTCCTTTGGAACTCTCAATTGAATGTCCCATGGGAAAAGGTCCGGAGCCATGCCCTGATCCCTACATGATCAGAGGCGCGAAAACAAGGCTCACCACAGCCATGAGTTTTATCAGAATGTTCATCGAGGGGCCAGAGGTGTCCTTCAGGGGATCGCCGACAGTATCCCCGATCACAGAGGCCGCGTGGACTTCGGTTCCCTTGCCTCCCAGGTTTCCTTCCTCGATCCATTTTTTCGCATTATCCCAGGCTGCTCCTGCGTTGGCCATGAATATTCCCATCAAAACTCCGGTCGCAGTCGCACCGGCCAGAAATCCGCCCAGGGATTCCGGGCCGATCAAAAAGCCGACGAGAAGTGGAACTATGACAGCCAGCAGCCCGGGAAGGATCATTTCGACCAATGCGCCATGTGTGACGATATCAATGCATCGGTCGGAATCGGGCTTGGCTTTTCCTTCCATCAAGCCTTTGATTTCTTTAAACTGCCTTCTTATCTCGATAACCATTTTATTGGCGTTCCTGCCGACTGCTTTTATGGTGAGCGAGGAGATGACAAAAGGCATGAGCGCTCCGATCAGCAGTCCGATGACTGTTTCGACGTTGGTCAGGCTGATCTTGAGCAGCTCTTTCCCCGCATTTTCCAGGAGTGCGTTCACAGAGTTCTGATAGGCGGAAAAAAGGGCAAGGGCTGTCAAAGCCGCCGAGCCTATCGCGAATCCTTTGCCGATAGCCGCTGTGGTATTCCCTAAAGAATCAAGCTTATCTGTTATTCTTCTGATTTCGGGGCCGGCCTTGGACATTTCTGCAATTCCTCCAGCGTTGTCCGCTATGGGACCGTAGGAGTCTGTGGACATGACGATTCCGATCGTGGCCAGCATTCCCACCGCAGAGAGAGCGATGCCGTAGAGTCCGGCCAGTTTATAAGAAACAAAAATCGCGGCCGCAATTGTGAGGAGAGGCAGGATCGTGCTCTGAAAGCCGACCGCGAGGCCGGTGATGATAGTCGGAGCGCTTCCGGTTTGGGCTGTTTTGGCGATCGTTTTGATCGGGGGGCCGGAAGTGAAATATTCACTTTCCAGCCCGATCAGAACGCCAGAAAGCATCCCGCTCAATACGGCCCAGAACACATTCAGGTCTCCGAGAAGGATTTTGACCGCAAAGAAAGATCCTCCCAGGAACAAAACTCCGCTGATATAGTACGCATTCCTGAGGGCAGACTGAGGGCTGATATTTTTAAGGATATTTATCGAGAAAACTCCGATGATCGAGCTGACCAGTCCGATGACGATCAGGAACAATGGAAGGGACATGTGATGAATGGCGGGAGTGAGTGTGGACCCTATAGCGATCGAGGCGATAACTGATCCCACATAGGATTCGAAGAGGTCCGCTCCCATCCCGGCGGTATCTCCCACATTATCTCCCACGTTATCGGCGATGACTCCGGGATTGCGAGGGTCATCTTCAGGAATTCCTGCCTCGACTTTCCCGACAAGGTCTGCGCCGACGTCCGCGCTTTTGGTGTAAATTCCCCCTCCCACGCGGGCAAAGAGAGCGACAGAACTCGCACCCATGGCAAAACCATTGATGATCAGAGGATCTTTAGTGAAAAAATAGAAAATCCCTATCCCGGCCACTCCGAGAGCCGCGACCGAAATTCCCATCACAGCTCCGCCCTGGAAGGCGACGGACAAGGCTCGAGGAGTTCCACCTGTTATGGCTCCCTGGGTTGCCCGGACAGCTGACCGGGTGGAAGCTTTCATCCCGACAAAGCCGGCGAGCAATGAGCATGTGGCGCCAGTGAGAAAAGCCAGGCTTGTATAGATAGAAAAGAGCTTCCACAGGACTCCAAACAGCGCAATAACGAATATCGAGATATAGATGTATTCTCTTTTCAGGAAGGTCATGGCTCCAGAATGAACCGCTTCAGCGATTTCATTCATCAGTTCGGTTCCCTTCGGGTAGCGTTTAATCACAAAATACAGAAGAAGGGCCAGAAAGAATCCGAGCAGGCCAAGGATGAATGAGAATGGAATGAGTTTGAGTATTGTCATGGGAGTACGACCTTCAAAAAATTTAAAAGGATGTATAGCATAAAAAAAACCAAATTGCAACGATTGTCGAGACGTCTCGGTTATTCTTCGCGGGATTGAAACGTTATATGAGGCCCGGGAATAGCTCTCTTGAAGGGAATAATCAATCCGAATCCGCTGTGAATCGGGGTAAGGTTGACGTCCGAGATATAATTATTATACTGTTTAGAGGAACATACAGAAATTTTCCTTAAAAGTGGATGAATTGAAACAAGAAGAGGAAGGGAAAATTTGGGCGATCGGTGGCGGAAAGGGAGGCACCGGAAAAACTTTTCTCACCAGCAGCATAGGCATCTATCTGGCTAAAAACGGGAAAAGAGTCTTGTTGATCGATGTGGATATCGGAGGAGCCAACCTTCATTCTTTTCTAGGAATAAACAGGCCCAGAAAATCTCTGACAAACTTTTTTGAGATGGGCATTCCTCTTTCTAAGCTTGCGGTGAATACGGGTGTGGACAACATGTCTCTGATAACAGGCGATGTGCATTCCCTCGCTTCAGATAATATTAAATTCACTCAAAAACTCAAGCTGTTCAGACACATAATGAAACTCAAAAGGGAGTATATCTTGATTGATTTGGGGGGAGGGAGCCATAACAACACGATTGACACTTTTTTGATGGCGGACAAGAAGATCGCTGTGCTCGAGCCGGAGATAATCGCCATCGAGAATATGTACCATTTTATAAAAAATGCTTTGTTCAGAAAAATAAAAATGTCTTTGAGGACCTACGGTTTCAAAGAGATCGTCGAGCACATGTGGGAACAAAGAGAAAAGTATCGGATTAAGAGCCTGAAGGAACTCATCGAAAGTCTTAAAGAGAGCTTCACGCATTTAGGAGATATTCTGGATAAAGAGTTGTCTGATTTCAAGATATATCTGGTGTTGAATAAGATTCGAAGCAGCCAGGATATTCTTATTGGGTCCTCGATGAAGAGCATCTTTAATAAATATTTAGGAATTAACGCCCAGTTCGCCGGGTATATCGAGTATGACGATGCTGTCTGGCGGTCTATTCGGGAGAGACGGCCGCTGATGGTGAATTATTCGCTCTCGCGGGTGGCTAAGGAAATAGGAGCATTCACTGAAAACCTTATTCATGAGAGAGAAATGAAGGTGTCAAGAAGTTAGTCATGACGGATAAAAAACTCAAAAAGTATTATGATGTTCTCGAGATCTCCCCGGATGCATCCGTGTTAGAGATCAGGAATGCCTATCTTCGCTTGAAAAAGCTGTACTCTACAGATTCTGTCGTGATGTCTCCAATTGCGGATGAATTCTCGAAGAAAGAGAGACAGGAAATCCTTCTGAACGTCGAGGAAGCTTTTGGCAAACTGATGGAGAATTTGAAGAGCAGGTATAGCGACCACAACCGTCATGCACGGCTTAAACCTTCCGCCGGCGACCCGGAAGTCGAGAAAGACGAAGATATCTTCTATTCCGGACCGGAATTGAAGAAGATCAGGGAGAAATTAGGCATCCCGTTATTCGAAGTATCGCTCGATACAAAGATCCGGATGGAACTTCTGAAGAGTATCGAACACGAAAGATTTGAGGCTCTCCCTCCAGGGATTTACCTGCGAGGCCACTTGATCAATTATGCGAATTACCTGAGGCTCAACGCGAAAAAAGTGGCTGGAGATTATATGGAGAAGTACAAATCCTGGAAAGAAGGGAAAAAAGAAGGAAACTGAGTCCAGTCAGTTCCTTTGTGGAAAACGTGACTGTTAATGATCGGATGCGGTTCCCAGCTCTGACTCCAACTTTTCCATGATGGAGGGGGGAACATGGATGAATTCGAGACCAAACTCGTAAATGAAGTCTGAATCTTTGGGATAGGCATCCACCCAGGCGACTCTTGCCAGCACAACAGTTTTGTGCCCATCAGAAAAAGAGAGTTCAATATTCACCGTTTCTCCCTTTTTGAAATGAGTATTGCTGAAGATACGCATTCCCCCGAGGCTGAGTTTGGGCACCAGATGTTTTTGCCCTATGACTTTAGTCGGTCTGTAATGCACGTTGGCCTTGGCCCGTGGATGCCGACGTTTTGTGTGCACGCTGTCGTTGGATCCAGTCATGATTTTCTCTTCCTTGGTCGTTTTTGGACATCTATTTCCAATGCAGTATATGGATGGAGGAAATGGTTGTCAAGAAATTCTTGCACTGAACGGAATTCTTTTGAGTTTTCATGTCCGACATGATTTTTTTGAGATTTTTTTGTTTTTCTCTCCGTCATTTAAAAGTCAGGCCCAAGAACGTCCGGGTTTATGCTGGGGATCGCTTGACTTGAAATAAAGCGGGATGAACAGTAAGAAAAGTGAACAGGAGAGAAACGAACAAAGACTTTTTCTGACTGCGTCCGCTGCGCTCAGAATGGCTCTGGAAGATGCGAAGACGGCTCAGTTCATTCAAACGAGTTTCTCCGATCCCCAGGAGAGACCGAACATCCTGTCCAGGACAAGATTATCCCGGAAGAATCAACACTGCTGTTGGATTGTGGAGATTAAAGAAGAAATTTATCTTTCTCTCGACGGGAAGAGTGGATTGAGAAACATCGCGAGGATCGAGATTGACCCATGTAAAGGAGAGATAGTCAGACGTTTATTCCTCAAATATATTCTTGAAGATGAATACAGGACGATACTCAGGGAAAAGGACTAAACATTCCGTCTTCTATACGGCTTCGCCGATGAGGCTGTAAGGGCCGCAGGACGTGATGTGGACATTCACAAACCGGCCAGTGAAGTCTTCTGAAGCTTGGAAATTGACCACCTGATAGCCTTGATTCCGCCCGCTGGAGACCTGGGGATCTTTTTTGCTCCTGCCGAGACAGAGGACTTTCATGGTTTTTCCGATCAATGATGTGTTGAATTCAACCTGAATATTTTTCTGGAGTGTCTGCACCTGGATAAGCCTTTTTTTCTTTTCATCGAACAGAACGCTGTCTTTTTGGTTTGATGCGGCCGTTTGGGGGCGAGGGGAGTAGTGAAACGAGAATATGTTGGTGAACCGGACGTCATCCAGAACGCTCAGTGTTTCCTGGAATTCTTTCTCTGTTTCACCGGGATAGCCGACAATGATATCTGTGCTCAGGCTGATATCCGGCATCAAGCGGCGCAGCATGCGGATTATCTCGAGGTATTCTTCTCTCGAGTAGCCTCTGTTCATGCGTTTCAGGACGCTTGACGAGCCAGACTGGATGGGGAGGTGAAGCTGACGGCATACTTTATCTGAGCCGGCCATTGTCTCCGCGATATCTCGACTGAAATTCTTCGGGTGGGACGTGATAAACCGGATCCATTCGATCCCATCCACTTGATCCACCTCTTCCAGCAGTATGGAAAAACTCTTTCCACTTTCAGGATCACAGTAGGAATTCACATTCTGACCCAGAAGCTGGATTTCTTTATAGCCTTTCCGGGCCAAATCCCGGACTTCCTGGAGAATGGCCTTCATAGGTCTGAATTTCTCTCTTCCTCGAGTGTAGGGAACAATGCAGTAGGAGCAGAAGTTGTTGCAGCCTTCCATTATAGTCACGTAGGCGCTGACCCTGGATTCCCGGAAGATTTGTTCAAACGGAAAATCTTGGAAAATCTGGCTCCAGCTTGTGGAGATGATCTTTTCCTCGCGATTGCTGCGCACGATCTCGGAAAGAGCGCTGTAATTATCCGGCCCTATGATGAAATCCACAAACGGTTTTCGTTCCAGGATCTCTGATTTGTAGAGCTGCGCCACGCATCCCACAACTCCGACAGTCACGTTTTTTCTTTTTTTGATCGAGGCCAACCGGCCCAAATAGGAGTAAAGCTTTTCTTCTGATTTTTTTCGGACGGCACAAGTGTTGATGATGATCAGGTCGCTCTTTTCCAGAGAAGTGGACGGTTTCGCGCCCTCAGAGGTCAAGATGCCAGCAATGCGCTCTGAGTCATTCACATTCATCTGGCACCCAAACGTGCGGATGTGAAATTTCATGTTTCTCAAGTCACCCGTTTTTTTCATCGTGTTTTCCTGCGTGCACTCTTAGACACATAACTATATTACAATCTTTGCACCATGAAAAGGAGGTTGAGAATCAGATTAAGCAAAATGGGGATGTCTTTCCCGAGGAATGTTTAAAGATTCTTAACACCGGAAATGGGTTTCTCCGGGAAGGAACAGATCATAAAATATCTTTAATGATTTTGGCTGCACTCTGGACAAATTCCGGGCAGATTGTATCGAAAAGCTTTTTTTCTTCTGAGATCTTCATGCCCTCAGGGGTGCTGATGTCGTACCCCAAGAGCTCCCTGCATATAACCGAGCCATTCTGTATCTTGAATAGGGACATGAATTCTTTTGCCAATTCATACGTTTTTTCCTTGGCCTCTTGGTCTTCGGATTTGATCTTCCCGTGTTTGAGTCCGATCACCATCAGTGCTCCGCTCACGGCCCCACACATTTGGCCTGTTCGGGCGATCCCGCCGCCGAAGGCCTGGGCGATCTTGAGCGCCTTTTTGCGTCTCAGCCCGAACCTCTTCGAGAAGCTCGAAAGTATAGCTTGAGAGCAGTTGAATCCCTCCTGAAAACAAGACACGGCGTGTTCGATCTGATTCATGATGCATCTCCTCTCATCTCTGAATGAGTCTGAAAAAAACCGAATGGTTATCTCTTGATCAGCCTTTCTTTCAAAAACATGCCTTTTTTGCCTGAACAGTGTTATATAGGAACGGTTAAAGATCACGCGGGGCTCTTGTCAAGGTTGTGGCCGAGCATTTCTCGGGCATTCTTGAGAGTTGTCTCGGTGATCCGGGTTCCTGAGAGGAGCCGGGCGATTTCTGTCACTCTCTCTTCGAAGGAGAGCTTTTTAACAGATGTGAACGTGCGTTCCTTATCGATTTTCTTGTCTATCTTGTAGTGATGAGTGGCAAATGAGGCAATCTGGGGAAGGTGAGTGATGCAAATGACCTGATGTGTCCGGGACAATTGTCTAAGTTTCTGAGCGACAAATTCAGCCGTTTTTCCCCCGATGCCGGAATCGATCTCGTCGAAGATCATGGTTTTGAATGTATCGGTCTCTTCGCTGATGGTTTTGAGGGCAAGCATGACTCTGGACAGCTCTCCTCCTGAAGCCACCTTTCGCAAGGGCCGCAGATCCTCTCCGGGGTTGGGGCTTATCAGGAATTCCACTTCTTCCGTTCCGCTCTCTTTCACGCTCTCGACGGATTCGGGATTGGGCGGAGTGGTTTCGACATTTATCTTGAACCGGGCTTTTTTCATCCCCAAGAGGCTGATTTCTTTCTCAACCTCTTTCTCGAGTTTCACGGCATTCTTTTTTCTTATGCCAGAGAGTTTTTCTGCATCGGATTTGTATGCATTGAAAATTTTCTGGATTTCTTTATCCAAATCTTCCAACTTCTCCTGGCTTGTGCTGAGATCTTCGTACTCCTGCTTCGCTGTTTCCAGGTGAGACAGGATCTCTTCGACAGTGCGTCCGTATTTTCTTTTGAGCTTCTCGATCAGGCTCAATCGTTCTTCAAGTTCTTCTAATCTTTCTGGGGCGGCCTCCTGCTTCTGTTGGAACTTGAGAAGGAAATCGGAAAACTCTTGGATGGTGATCGAAAACTGATTGATGGCGTCCTCTGCCTCTTTGAATGTTTTATCGAAGTCCACGAGGTGGTGGACAGTATTCTGGAGCTGCGCGAGGAGCGAAGATATGGAATCTTCCTGGCTGTAGGAGATGTTGAGAGCGCTTTCCACAAGCGAGCCGATCTTTTCTGCATTTTTAAGGATATTCCGCATGTTTCGGAGTTCTTCCTCCTCTCCGGTTTTGAGCTGGGCACTTTCAATCTCTTTGATCTGGAATTGCAGGAAATCGAGACGCTGTTCTCTTTCTTTTTGTTTCTCTTCGAGGGCTGTTTTTTCTTTGAGGATTTTTCTCAGTTCTCGAGCCAGACGGGAAACATCTTTTTTCAGCGCAGAGGCCCCGGAAAAATTATCGAGATAATTGAGCTGATATTCGAGGTTGAGGAGGAAGACATGGTCGTTCTGACCGTAAATGTCGACAAGCTTGACTCCCATTTCCTTGAGCTTTCGGCTGGGAACAAGAACGCCGTTAACGTAGGCCTTTCCCGCTCCCTTGGCGCGGACCTTTCTTTGCACGAACATTTCTTCTTCTTGTTCGGCAAAAAATTCTTTATAGTCCTCAATGGCGTGATGCAAAGGGAAAATGACTTCAACGGATGTCTCCTTTTTCCCCGTGCGGATCTTATCTGGAGAGCTTTTCTCTCCGAGGACGAGTCTGATTCCGTCTATGATGATGGATTTTCCGGCTCCCGTCTCTCCCGTGAGGATAGTGAATCCGTCCTGCAGAGGGAGTTCAACCTCTTCAATCGTGGCGAGATTTTTTATATGGAGAGATCTTATCATTTGTGTGGGTTCAACGCAGAAAGAATGATCGGCACCAGAGCCCGTTCCATATTGATCCGGCCGTATCCAAGATTATTATCTCTTCCTTCAAGAGTTGCGGAATTCACATCATCCGCGGTGTAGCGGATGATATTCATGATATCTTCGGCAGAAAGTTCGGGTTTTATACTCCTGATGAGAGCTGCTAGGCCAGCCACATGAGGAGTGGAGAATGAAGTTCCCGATGCCCAGCTGTAAGGAAGGAATGGTGGAGTTGTGAGAGAAGTGGGATAGAGACTCAGTACCCAATCCCCAGGGGCGGCGACATCGATTTCAGGCCCAAAATTGGATTCCCAGGGCAGTGGATCAGTGGCGGTATTTGCAAAAGTGACTCTTTCGTCGCTTGAATTCGTCGCAGCCACAGCCATGCATTCAGGGTAAGCCGCAGGGAAGTACGTCGCGACTCCGTCGTTTCCGGCGGCGGCCACCACGACAATGCCGTTATTGTAAGCGGTGCGTATCGCGTCTTGTTCAGATTGGGCTGCCCCGACTCCACCCAGGCTGAGGTTGATGACGTCAGCACCATTGAGAAGGGCCCAGTTGATCCCGTCAATTTCTGTGGACACATCGGTCACGCCGGTATTGTCCAAGATTTTGATAGGTAAAATTCTGCAGTTCCATGCGACTCCGGCGATGCCTTCTCCGTTATTGGTCTCCGCGGCCGCAACTCCGGCGACGAGCGTTCCATGCCCGTGGTCATCAATCGGGTCAGGATCATCGTTGATAAAATCGTATCCGTTCGAAAGAAGCTTGTCATCAAGGTCAGGATGGTCAAAGTCCGCCCCAGTGTCGAGAACGGCAATGATTACGGTCTCATCCCCCCGTGTCTCAACCCAGCCTTCCCTGGCCTTGATATCTGCATTCGCTGTTCCGTCTTGAGGGCTGCTCGGAGGCCCGAATTGCCCACCAGGATTGTAGAGGGCATACTGACGATTGAAATACTCATCATTCGGAGTCACTTGAGCAAGTCGCCTGATATAGTTCGGCTCTGCGTACTCCACATCAGGATTTAGCTCGAGAAGATAGAGCATCTCCTCTACGGAGAGGTCTTCGGGGATCTGGAGATGATAGATGTCAAGGGCTGATATCTTTTTCAGTGTTGTGGATCGATACGAGACGATTGCCGCCTCTCTCCGTTCTTCTGTGACCGATGATTTAAACTTGACGAGCACTTGGCTGGAGACATACTGCACTCCCCCGGAGCTGTAGGCGTTCACCTGGTTGACGAGTATGAGGTCTTTTTGATCGAAAGACGAATCCTGGCTTGTCTGGCACGCAGAAAGAAAGAAAGAGACAAGAATAAATCCCCATACGAATTTTTTTCCCTTCATGATCGCCTCCGTGCGATTAATCGAGTGTATACATGGCTTTGACCAGTATGCCAAAATCCGTTCCCTCCTTATAGGGCATAAAACTGGCTTCGGATTTGAAGCTGATGGATTCCGTGAGCTTGAAGGTGAATCCGAGTGACACGCAGAATGAACTCTCTCCGGATATCTTCTGCTCTTCTCTGCCTGTGAGGTCCTGAATGATTTCATCCATGTTGAATTTTCCCCAGAGTTTGTTGAAGTTCAGGTTGATGTAGGGGAAGAAAGTTTCATATCCTGTATAGGTGAAAATCAGCCCTACGGGAACTCTCATCCATTTGGGCCTTCCTTCAACAGTCCCCTCCACTGCCAAGTCCGGGATTTCCCATTCTTGCTTAGAGCCGTAGTTGTAATAGAACTGGCCGAAAGCGTCCACTCTTAAGCTTTCTGAATGGACGAGTAATTTTCTGACCTCTGCACCCAGAATGAACCCTTTGAGATAGTCCTCAGGAACTTGGACAGATACAGGAAGCTCTCTGAAAGCGAGTCCCTCATAGTCAGAAGAGGAAAAGCCGATAACGGCTCTCAGGTAGAGTCCCCTCCGGAGTTCCGTTTCTATATCCAGAGTCAAGAAAAAGGATTTGAGCTTGGATGTATACTCATCATCCCAGCCTATGGTTCGTGAGAAATATTCGAATCCCAAACCGGGGCTGATGGACTCCGCGTTAAACAATCTGTGTTCCTGTTCTTGCGGTTCCAGTTCTTGTGCCGAGAGGAAACAGGTGAGAATCATCACCAATGTAGCAGATAAAAGGAAAATTTCAATTTTTTTCATGGAAAGCTCCCGCACTTTGGCGATCCCCGTTCTTTTTTGGAGGGGCCTTTTTTTCGGCTTCTTTGATCTTCTTTTCAATTTCCTCAAGTTTCTTCTTGGCTTTTTTCGCGAATTTACTTTGGGGGTAGTCAGTGATCAACTTAGTGAAAAAGGAAGAACTCTGAGAGTAATTTTTTCCCTTGTAAAAAGACGCTCCAAGATAATAATACACTCGTTCCAATCCGGAGTAATTGGGATAGGCTGTCAGGATTTCCCTCAACCGGATGATGGCGGCCCTGTAGCTTCCGACTTTGTAATAATGAAGCCCTATCTGAAAAGCGTGTTCGGCCAGTTTGTCTTCGCAGTCCAAGATTTTTTCCTGAGCCTCCTTGGCTTCTTCACTTGTCGGGTAATTCGTCAGCACCTTCTTGAACTCTTCGAGGGCCTGTTGTGTTTTTGTCTGGTCTCTTCCGGGGCTGTAGATTTTTTTGTAGTACGTCATGGCGATTTGGAATTGAGCATAGGGCGCCGAAGGACTGAACGGAAAGAGATTAATGAACTCCCTGTATTCAGACGCGGCCAGAATCATATTGGCCTCATCCCTCTTTCGGAAATAAGAATCCGCGATAGCGAGTTTAGACTGTTGGGCATAAAAACTCTGTGGGAACGAGTCGATCACCTGCCTAAAATAAAGGCGGGCTCTCTCCGGGTCTTTTTTCAGGTATTTTTCTCCTTCTCTGAACATGGTTTCAGCCGAGTTGGCCAGTTCCGGAGATATTTCTGCTTTTTTTCCTCGGCATCCTGAAACCAGCAGAATACAGAACAGAGAAATCAGGAAGGCGCATATGATTGTATTCCATGAGCTTTTTCGTATTCCACGCATTTTCTCTCTCCAGCTTTAAGGATAATACAGATGCTGAATCCAAGTCCACTCTTCCTTAAGTCCCTCCTGAAGCTGAATCCGGGGCGAATAATCCAGATCTCTCTGGGCTTTCTCAATCTGGGCAAAGGTATGGAGAACATCTCCTTTCTGCTTGTTTCGATGCCTCACCTTGATCTTTTTTCCGCAGATCTCTTCAATGACGGGGAAGATGTCATTCAGTTTATTGCGGTTTCCGCCTCCAATATTGTAGATCTCTCCTGCGCGCCCTTTCTCTAAAGATCCCAGGTTAGCGTCTATGATGTCATCAATATAAGTGAAGTCACGGGTTTGATTCCCGTCACCAAAGATCGAGATCTCCTTGTTTTCAGCAATGGATTTAAAGAATTTGTGAAAGGCCATATCCGGACGTTGCCCCGGTCCGTACACGGTGAAAAACCGAAGAGAAACGGCCGGAATCCCGTAATTTTTATGATAGAGCATGCAGAGATGCTCGCCGGCGAGTTTGGTCACTCCATAAGGGGAGAAAGGGAAAAGAGGGCTCGTTTCTGACATCGGAAGCTCTGGGCAGGATCCGTAAACAGATGAAGAGGAGGCATAGATGAATTTTTTTATGCGTGAATCTCGGGAAGCCTCCAGTAATTTTTGCGTGGCTTCGATATTGTTCCTGGAATACACAGAAAAATTTTCCCCCCAGCTCGCCCGAACTCCGGCTTGAGCGGCATGATGGAAAACACACTCTATACCTGCCAACGTATTCTTCAACTCCAGTTCATTCAGGTCCTTTTCTAGGAATTTAAATTTCTTTTCTTTTTTCAGAGGTTCGAAATTTTTTTCCTTCATCCACCTGGGGTAATAATCGGTGAACGAATCAATGCCCACGACATCATGTCCGTTTCTGAGCAGCTTCTGGCACAGGTGAGAACCGATGAATCCTGCGGCTCCGGTAACGAGGCAGTTCATGGCACTCCGGTTTCTTCTGCGAGCTTCTTCATTTTTGTGATGGCTTCCCCCGGATTTTTTTCGCCAAAAACTGCAGAGCCAGCGACCAAAATATCAGCGCCATCCTTGATGAGCTCTTCCATGTTGGTCAGAGAAACTCCTCCGTCGATCTGAATAAGGATTTCACGCTTTTGCTCGCGTATCCAGTCTCTGAGTTGAGAAATCTTGGAGTGGCAGGATGGGATGAATTCCTGGCCTCCCCAACCCGGATTTACAGTCATCAGAAGAACAAAATCAAGTGCTTCGAGAATTTCATTCATCAGAGAGAGGGGAGTGGCGGGATTCAATGCCAGCCCCGCTTTTTTATCGTGTTCTTTGATCAGAGTGATGTCTTTGTGGAGATGAACAGAAGCTTCGGCATGAATAGAGATCCAATCGGCCCCGGCTTTTGCAAAGAGCGGGATGAACATGCGGGGATTGTCAACCATCAAGTGAACATCAAGGGGTAACGAGGTTTTTTCCCTGAGCGAGGCGACCAGCTGAGGTCCAAACGTGAGGTTGGGGACGAAGTGCCCATCCATCACATCTACATGGATCACATCCGCACCGGAATCTTCGGCAATCTTCACTGCATCTGAGATCATTGAAAAATCCGCCGAAAGAATGGACGGGGCAATTTGAATCATTATTTGCTGACCTCTAAGGTAATCGGGTAGTTTTTCTGGATCATATAGCCATGTCGAGGATGCTGTTTGATGATGATTCCGGAGCTGAGTCCAGGATAATATGTGTTGCGGACGTCTTCGACCTTGAAATTCAATTCCTCAAGCCAGGGAATGACGTCTTCGGATTTTTTTCCGATCAAGTCAGGCATGAGGTACTTTTCTTCCCATTCTCCTTCACTGACTAAAAGGCTCACAGGCGTTCCTCTTCCGACCTCCGTCTGAGGAGGAGGATACTGGCCCATGATTCTTCCAGCAGCATATTTGGGATTATGGACATGAGAGATTTTTCCGCGGACAATCCCTGCATCCCTGAGAAGCGGTCCGATATTCTGAAAATTCTCACCTCTCACTTGAGGGATCATGACTTTTTCTTTCCCTGCACTCATTATGACTTTCACGACACTGTTGATCTTGATTTTGGATCCCTCGGAGGGGTCATGAAAGATGATCCGGCCGCGCTCATAACGGGTATCGAACTGAACTCCCTGTTGCAAAATACCCAAACGTCTTCTGGCAAGAGCGTTTTTGGCTTCATCGAAAGTTTTCCCGATGAGATTCGGGATGGTGACCATTTCTCCTTTAAACACAGCCCTGTAAGTGAGAATGGCGCTCGAGAAAAAGATGATGAGAAAGATGAGGGAATAGAGAAGGAAGTGGTAAGTTTTGGTCGATATCATGATTCGAATGCAAATTTAAAATAAGAATTATCTATACCATAGATTTATAACCAAGTAAACGGTGAAAAAGTTTCCGCACGCTCAGGGGCCAGAGTCTTCATTTTGTGAAGTGAGGCCTTGTCAAAATCGATACTGTGTGATCCGAGTGGGGAACCGAATCTTAAAGTTCTGTAGCTTTTTTAAAACTTTGGACCCTCCGCCTCAAAAAAGATTTGCTGCGGGAATGTTTATTTTCTATAATGAGCCCTCGGTAAAAGGAGAACACGCCATGCATGAATTTTCCGATTTTAGGAGCGACACCGTGACCCGGCCCACTGAAAACATGAGGAAGGCCATGGCTGAGGCCGTCGTGGGAGACGATGTGCTGGGGGATGATCCCACCGTTCAAAAGCTGGAGGCTCTGGCTGCGGATATAATGGGCAAAGAAGCGGCTTTGTACGTCCCTTCAGGGACCATGGGGAATTCTATATCTGTAAAAGTCTGGACGAGAGAACTGGAGGAGGTGATAATTGAAGGGCGATCGCACATCTACAACATGGAATCTACTCATATGACATTTATATCGAGAATCACGCCGCGACCTCTCCAGTCCGACCGCGGAACCATGGATCCCGAAGAAATAGAAAGTAATATACGGAAGCCTTCTGTCCATATCCCTCGGACATCCCTGATCTGTGTTGAAAACACGCACAACAACTGGAGCGGGGCTGTTGTGCCCATGGAAAACTTAAGAGCCATCCGGAAGATCGCTGACCGGCATGATGTCAAGATTCACTTTGACGGAGCCCGTGTATTCAATGCGAGCGCAGCGACTGGAATACCGGTCAAGGAGTATGCGGAGATCGGCGACTCATTGATGTTTTGCCTCTCCAAGGGACTCTCTGCTCCCGTCGGCTCTTTGATCGTCGGACCTCAGAAATTTATAGAATATGCCCGCCGGGTGAGGAAAGCACTTGGCGGAGGCTTGAGACAGGTGGGAGTTCTCGCAGCTCCGGGAATCGTCGCGCTGACAGAGATGACAGACAGGCTCAAAGAGGACCATGAGAGAGCCAAAAAATTGGCTGAATCCATTGCTGAACTTCCGGGAATCTCACTCGACCCGGAGACAATCCAAACAAATATCATCATATTCAATCTCGAACATCCCAAGGTCTCTGTGCCTGAATTTTTGGAAGAAATGAAAGACCGGAAGGTGTTGGCTCTGGCAACAACAGGAGGGATCCGTTTCGTGGTTCACAAGGATATCGATGATGAAGATGTGGAGAGAGCGATATCCGCTTTTCGCGAACTTCTCGAAGGTTAAACGAATACAGACATAAGACTTCCGGTTTGGCCGTTATCCGGTAAAAGGGAAAATCAAGAATCTTGATTAATCCGTCGCAATTTTTCAACTCCTCTGCATAACGCAGGACTGAATAAAGAGAAAAAATTCTGTTTCTGGGAAAAGAATTCTGTCGATTCAGTTCGGTCAGGTTGACGGTCCGGAGGGGACGGATATCTTCTTTTTTTCGCCAAAGAGAGCCTGCTCTACGATCTCCGCAATATCCCAAATTTTCAGACTTTCTTCCATCTCCTTGTCCTTTATCGCATCATCAAACATGGTGACACAGAAGGGGCAGGCCGTGGCGATCCACTCTGGATTTGTGGTCAAGGCCTCTTCCAGACGGAGGAGGTTGATTCTTTTTCCGATTTTCTCATCCATCCACATCCAGCCTCCCCCGGCTCCACAGCACAGGGAGTCGACCCGGGCATGTTCCATTTCCCGGATGTCCAGAGTGGGAATGGACTCTAAGATTTCTCTTGGAGGCTCGTAGATACCGCTGTACCGTCCGAGGTAACAGGGATCATGATAAGTCAGTCTTTTCTCCAGAGGATGATCGAATTTGAGGCGTCCGCTCCGAAAGGATTCCTTCAGAAAAGTCGCATGGTGCATCACATCACAACCGAAACCGAGCTGCGGGTATTCGACCTTGAGTGTATTGTAGCAATGGGGGCAAGTGGTCAGGATGCGATTGACCTTATAACGCTGCAACGTTTCGATATTGGTCTGGGCAAGGATCTGGTACAGGTATTCGTTGCCCACGCGCCTGGCCGGATCTCCGCAGCATCCTTCTTCCATCCCCAGAATAGCAAACTTGACGCCAAGATGGTGGAGAATTCGCGTCATCGACTCTGTCACTTTCCTGTTGCGGTCATCGTAGGACCGGATGCACCCCACGAAAAACAAGAAATCGATTTTTTCTCCGGGAATATCTGAAAGAATAGGGACATCCAACTCCTTCATCCAGTCGGCTCGGTTGTCACGCCCCATACCCCAGGGATTCGAGTTGTTTTCCAAACCTTTAAAGGCAGCGGTCAGCTCTTCGGGAAACCGGCTCTCCATCAGTACCTGATACCGCCGCATGTCCACAATCTTATCCACATGTTCGATGTAGACGGGGCAGTGCTCCATACAGGAGCGGCAGGTTGTGCATGTCCAGAGCTCGTCTTCCTGGATCACGCTCCCCACAAGAGGAGGAGCGTCTTCCAGATCGTTTCCTCTGGCGCGGGCTTTGATGAGATGAGGTGCTCTCGAAGACATGTGGTCTTTTAAGTCATTGATGACTTTTTTGGGAGAGAGAGGCTTTTCTGTCAGATGGGCCGGACAGTGGTCCTGACATCGTCCGCACCGTGTGCAGGCATCAAGGTCCATCAGTTGCTTCCAGTTGAACTCCTCAATCTTGGACACGCCGAAGCTCTCTGCCTCCTCATCCTCCAGGTCTAACAGGTTCAGGGAGCCCTTCGGGTCCAGGGAGCGAAGGAGCATGTTCATCGGGGAACTGACGATATGGAAAAGTTTAGAGAAGGGGAGAATGGCGATGAAAACCAGGACGAGGATAAAGTGAATCCTGAAGACGATCATGGCCATGAGGCCCTTGGCACTTGTGCTCAGGCCGACAAGGTCGAGCAGGGCGGCAAGGGCCTGACCTGCCGGCGCCCATGCATGCGCGTCCTTTCCGATTACGGAAAGCCTCAGGCCTTCCAGGAAGATTCCGGTCAGAAGAATGAGCAAGATCAAAACAAGTGCACCTAAATCATCCAGGCGGTTATCCAGGCGTGGAGGGCGGGACACATAGCGCCTGATCATGGCCAGTCCCACACCCGCGATCGCAACGAGCGCTATCAAATCGAGGACAAAGGACAAAGGCCGGGCGATCCGGTGAGGCAGAACGAACATGAACTGCGTGATCACGATGACTGTGAGAGGCATCAATACGCCCACGAACAGGAACAGGTGGATGAGCCCAGGGAAAAAATCCTCCAGGATCCTTTTGTGAGCAATTCCCTCCACCAAGAAAGATTTTATCCGGGGTCCGGCAGGGCCGGAAGGTTCATATTCTTGTCCCACACGCCATAGGCGGAATCTTCGGCGGATTCCCCAAATGAAAACAATGAGTGCCAAAAGGATGAGGAAGATATCAAAAGCCTTGATCATTCTCTCTTATCCCTGCCCGTGCTTATTCATAATCATTCATCTGCTCTCAAGTCTCTGAACAGGCCTGACTGAACTTTTCAGGAAAGTTCAGAAGGCTTCCTTAAAAACTCTTTCCTGGGGCCAGCATGACCTCATGGCAGTTCAAACACTTCTGGTTTTTTGGCGGCCCCTCGAATTCTCGGATGTGGCACTCTATGCATTCCATGACTGTGGGGCGGTTTGTTCCTCCCGTCATGTATTCATGCCCTGCAGTCCGGTGACAATCCACACATTCCAGGCCTTCTTCACGGTGATATCGGTGATTGAAACGGATCACTCTTTTTTTAACTGCGTAACCGAGCTCAAGAATAATTTCATGACATTCCAGGCATCTTTGAGAGGTGAGGTCATCGTCAGCCAGATATTCCGGAGGGGCAAGAGTATCGCGGTAGTGCCGGAACACATCCCATCCTTCAGGAGATAGTGAGGGCTCATCGGAATGACATTGATAGCATCTGGTCTGGTCTGCAGGATGCCCGTTAGATTTCTTCCACAAGTCAAAAAGTTCGGGATGACACTGTTGACAGACACGTTCACTGGTGGCGGAGTACCGCACCAAGTAGGCCGTGATCGATCCGGCTCCAATCAGCAGAAGAAGCAGAACGAGAGCGAATAATATTCGGAATCTTGTCCTGAATCTCCGAGAACTCATCTTAATGATTCACTTCAATCTGCAGTAAATAAATTTCAGGCATCTCTTTGCCTAAAGGTGGGCCGACGAGAAGAGCTCTGTCTCCGGTGAAGCTCATGATCCGGGCTCCCCAAAAAGCCGGGATCTGCGGAAAATCCATAGGGATAAGCCCTTTGATGTATCCCGGAGTGTCCTGGTCAAAAGCCACCTTTTCTCTTCCAGTTTGGAGGTCTAGCATCATTCCCGTATAGATGTGTTTATACAGAAGAATGCGCCCATTTCCGGATAGGTCGAAAAACTCAATCCTGGGAGCGACTTCGGATTTAAGATGCTTCAATCCAGATCCGTCAGTGTTCATCACGTATGTTCCCATGCCGTCAATTTTTTTCCCGCTGTAAGAGAAGACCAGTATTTTCCCGTCGTGACTGATGTCTGCCAAGCTGAACCAGCGGTCGTGGAAGTCGGTTATCCTCTTCATTCCTTTTCCACCCCAGCCCACAGAGTAGAGGTCGAAGTCGGTTTTTGCATCTGATGATTGAGCCCCGAATATGAGTTTTTCTCCATTCCCGCTCAGGCAGAAAACCCATCCGCCTCCCAGGAGCGGACGTCGAGGAAAGGAAGACCATTCCCATTCTGTGCCGTTGAAATCCGGGCTGAGGATGGTTTGCTGTTTTCCGTCTTTGGCGTCCAAGAGTATGATTCCACTCGCGCTTCCGTATCTTCTCGGGCCCAGATGGCCCTTAAGAAGACAAGCGATTCGCTGCCCTTCTCTGTCTATCGCATAGTTTGAGATCCGCTCCCAATCCTGGCTTTTAAACTCCAGCGATTTGATGTTCTTTTGGTTTAATGACTCTATGGGAAAAGAAAAGATCCTCAGATCATTACTATCTGTGTTGATGATTCCCAGGTAGTGGTCGGTCATATTTTCAGGCTCCCCCAGAGTCAGCGGGAAGACTGCCACTTGTCCGTTTCCGCTAATCAAGGGCGGTTTGGAGCCGACTAAAAGCGGGATGTTTTCGTAAGGGGCAGGGGCCATTTTGGTTCCGCTTCGGAAGAGCTCTTGCTGCTGGCCGGTGTCAAGATTCATGAGCATCACGGCTTTGGTGGGTATGTCGGCCTCCTTGATCTCGAGTACATACAACATCCATCGTCCGTCATCACTCAAACAGGGGAATCCAGCCTTGTTATTTCCAGAATAGGTCAGTCTTTGTATTCCAGTGCCGTTGGTTGATGGAAAGACAGATGCGGTCATACAGAGGAAGAGAAAGGCCGCGGCAATCGGAGTGTATTTTTTTATCATTCTCCTTGACCTCCGGGTAACTTCTCGATCTGAACCACTGTATCTTTTAAGCCCAGACCTCCGCCAACAGGATCCTGTTTTGATAGGATTATCTCCATCGGATTCACGCCGTTTTCTTTTGAACTCCACCAGATCAGAGAGGTGTCTCTATCTTTGCTTTTGAATCGTTGGCCTCTGGCCACGCTTCCCACTGCAGTATGGCCCAGACCTTCAGCAAGAGCGACGGAATCCGGATGGATCCGGTTGGTGGTGAGAACCTTTATTCTCAAAGAGCCCACGGGTGAAGTCACGCGCACTCGTTCATTATTCTTGATCCCCAACTGATTGGCGACTTTTGCGTTGATCCACAGGCGATTTTCATGGAGTATCTCCCGGGCCCACTTGCTGTTGGCTGTCCCGTTTCCCTCGAGATTAGATGTGAACGTGGTCAGGACGAACTCGTTCTTCTCTGTATGTGTGTGCGATTTGATCGGTCGGTAATCGAGAGGTGGAGAAATCTTCTCCCCTCGAAAAGTTGAACGTATCCTGACGAGGAGAGTTTTTGAGTCATCCTTTCTCTCGGATGTGGGTTCTATCCAGAATCCTTTATTTCTCAGGCTTTCCAGCCCTTCCGGGGTTCTCGACTCTAAGAGGGAAGACACTTGCTGGCTGACATAGTCAGATGTGTTCTTGAAAGGAAGTTTTTGGGATGGGCGTCCACCGATCCGGCGAGCGAGCTCCAGGGACATGTTCCCGATTTCAACGGATTCACCCATGGGTTGAAAGGACGGTTCGAGCAGCTTTCCCGCATCAAACGCGGGGGACCGCAGTGCCTTGGCTGCGCTCACCAGAGAGACCACCGGCTGTTGGAGATTCAGGATAAATTGTCCATCCAGGGGAGGCGCACTGCTTAAACCCCAAGCCTCGAGAAACGTGGCAGCGGGGAGGATTAAATCTGCCAGATTGGCAGTCTCAGTCATATGAGTATCCATGACCACCAGGAAGGGAACGGTATTTTCATTTCCAAGGAAGCGACTGGTCGATTGACAGTCCGGTTCAGAGTAAGCGGGATTTGCCAGATAGGCAAAGTACAAGTCGATCGGGATGTTGGCTTCCTCGAGTTCCGCGATTCCACTGATCGTTTTTCCCAAGTTCGGCGGGATGTGAGTCGGCTGTTCTTGGATTGTGTTTTGAGCGACAAAACGGCGAGGCAAGAAAAGGCCTCCTTCTTCTTGAAGGTTTCCCACAAGCCAGTTCAAGAGAGAGACACATCGTGCATTCTGAGTACCGTTCTCATGGTCTGTGAGACCCCCTCCATAAATTGCCACAGATGGTTTACGCGTCGCGAACTCCACAGCCAACTGCACGATATCCGAACCTTTGACTCCGCTTTCTCTTTCGGCCGATTCAAGGGAATAGGGAGCGAGAAGGCGCTTGAGGTCCATGAGAGTGAAGTCTGTCCTTGTATCTATAAAATCCGAGTCTGCCAATCCTTTGTTAATGATCACTCTCGCCATGGCCAGAGCGACGATACCGTCCGTTCCAGCCTTGAGGGGAAACCAGGCATCGCTTTTTGCGGCTGTTTCGGACATCCTCACGTCGAATGTCACAAGCTTTGCGCCTTTCTCGATTCGGGCAAGGATCAGTCTTCGGGCAAAACCGATAAAAGAGTCATGGTTGGCAAACGGATTGGCTCCAAAATTAAATACCGTGCGACTCTTTGCGATATCTTCAGTCAAAGTCGGAACATCAACCATTGATAGGGAAGCCGCATGGCGGTTCAGATTCTTCAATGTGTTCCTGTCGATGACGCGGGGAGTGTTGAGAGTTGAAAGAAACCGGTCGAACAGAGAGTCGTCCTGTCCTGTGTCGATCACGAATTCAGAGATCCTCTCTTCCTCCAGCATCTTTCGGATGCGGAGGCTGAGCATGGAATAGACTTCGTCCCATGTTATTCGTGTCCAGAGGCCGCTTCCGCGCGCTCCCGCTCTCTTGAGAGGATACAGAAGGCGTTCGGGATCATTCACCAGATTGATCCCCGCAATCCCTTTGGCACAAATTCCACCGCGGTTGTTGGGATGGTCCGGATTCCCAAGAATTTGGACCAATCTTTCTCCATCGAGATAGGCGATTATCCCACATCCCGCCGGGCACTGTTGGCATGTCGTGGGGATGGCATGGAGAGCTTTGAGCGATGTCCTGGAAACGGCATTAATTTTTTTATCTGTGGTCGTCATACCGCTTGATCCGAGGCTCGCCGCGGTTCCCGCGATCCAGGTCAATCCAGTTTTCATGAATCTTCGTCTGGAGATTCTTTGTATTTTCATCCAGTCATACCTTTTACAGCAATGGGATAAATTCTCCTGCGGCAACCACAACATAACGCATGAAAAAGATCCCCACCACCACAAGAATGGAAGCGATGACCACTGTTGTCAGCTTCCGAAACTTCGGAATAATCAGGAGCATAAAAGGAACGATCTTTCCGAGCAGGTTCTCGATAATTAAAAATTGCGTGCTGAATTTTCCTTCAAGAATTAATTCCGCAGATGCCTGAGCGTCTGAATGAGAAATCACAAGGACAAGAAGTTCACTGCCCACAAGGAACAGGTCAAATACGATCATCCAGGCCAACAATTTCCCAAGATTCATTATCAGTTCCAGGTCAATTTTTTTTGTTTTTGAAAAGAAACGGTCCTTCACGGCGACGACGAGAATCATGAGTGCGATCCCAGAGACAATGGCTGAGGCCAGAAAGAGAATGGGCATCAGAGCGGTGTTCCACAAAGCTCTCGCTTTCCCAAAGGCCAGGATGAAGCCCGTGTACCCATGAACGGATATGGCCAGAGGAATTCCGATGAACCCAAAGATTCGTGTCAGCTTGACGTTTTCTTTGAACATGAAGTAACCATAGATGATGCAGTTTATCGGATACAGGACAAGAAGGAAGGAGCCCCAGGTGATCGGAGATGACATGTTGAGATACACAAACAGGTGCCAGGCGCGATGGGGCATCCCGATGTGGATCAGAAGGAAGAACGGAGCGATAATCAAAAGGAGGGTGGCCAGCACCACTCCGACCCGGCCTATGGCTTTGTACTGGTTCATGCCGAAACCGTAGGCCAGAGTAGAGAGGATGAAAGATCCTGCACTCAGCCCCGTGAGATAGAAGTACATGGCGATATTGAAGCCAAACGCTTCCTGGTGGAAGATGTTGTAGAGGACTTGAGTCTCCATTTTTTATTCGTCTTCTGTCAGTTTAGCCTCGACTGAATCAATATCCAGGCCAATATAAAATGCTTGCGGATCTGTTCCGCTTTCCGGTTTGATGACCTGCACAGCATTTCCCGCCACAGCTCTTGAGATATCGCTCTCCGGGTCGTTCAAGTCCCCGAACATAATGGCGTCAGTCGGGCAGGCTTCCACACATGCAGGTGCGAGGCCGGCATCCACTCTGTGATGGCACCAGTAACATTTTTCTGCAATTTTTCGAGTGGGATGAATATACCTTACCCCATACGGACAGGAAGCCATGCAGTAACGACAGCCGATGCACCTGTGCGGGTCGATATAGATAATGCCATCCGGACGCTTGATACCGGCGTTCACTGGGCAGACAGTCACACAGATCGGATCTTCGCAGTTGTTGCAGAGGATGGGCAGGAAAAATTCTCTAGAATGAGGATAACGTCCTTTTTCCACTCGTTTGACCCAATTCCTCCAGACTCCAAGCGGAACATCGTTTTCGCTTTTGCAGGCCATGGCGCAGGTGTTGCATCCGATGCATTTCCTGAGATCGAACAATACACCCAATCTTTTATTATGGGCCTTCATTCTGTTTCTCTTTCCCCTTCATTCGCATTATTTTCTGGTTCTTCTGTCTGTTTATGGGTTTGATCCTCTTTCTCCGGGTGAGGTGTCTGATCATCTTCCTTTGGTGTGTGTTCGGAAACAGAGCTGTCTTTTTTTTCATCAACCTGTTCTTTCCCCTGTTCTTCTTCTTGAACTTTATCAGTAACTTTTGTTTCTTCCTCTTTGGGAGTTGCTTCTTTCAAGCGTGGATCTTCCTTTTCCGCTTCTTCTTTTTTTTCTTCGGGCGCTTCCTGCTCGTGTTTTATTTCTTCTTTCTTGGTTTCTGAATCCTTTTCGGGCAGAGTTTGAGGCTCTGGTCCTTCCTTTTTAACTGCTCCTGTATCTTTTTCTGGAGTTTTGTCTTCGATCCTCATGTCCTCGAGCCAGGATTTTATTCTGTTCGCAACGCTTTTCCGGGATCTGTAACCAAGATAGGCGCACACACCCAGAACAATTGTCAGTACGAGAGCGCTGGCCCAATCGTTGAGAGGAGATGACCTGATCGAACTCAGATGTGTCGGGCCCATGACGAAATTGGCCATCGTGCGCACATCATGACAGCGGGAACAGAAAGCTTTGTACACGCGTTTGGTTCCATGAGCAGAATCCTGATAATGACAGCTGATGCAGATCCTCATATCGAATCTTTCAGAAATGTCTCCTTTGCGGTGACCGGATATTTTCCCCAGGGAACCTCCTCCAAAAATTCTCTGGACCATAACTTCGGCATGGCAGTTGGAGCAGGTTTCGCCGATGTTTTTTTCGTGCACTGAGGAGGCGGGATCATCATGAGGAAGGACGTGATGTTTGGTGTGACAGTGAAAGCAAAGAGGTAGCTCCTTTCCTGGAGAAGGAGAGGAAAATGTCAGGTGGACATTTTTCAGGTATTCTTCGGCTTCCTCCGGGTGGCATCTCGCACAATCCACCTTGATCGATCCCTCTCTGAAATGAAGGTAAGGATTAGCTTGAGTGTGGCAGTCCACGCAGAGCAAATGGCCTCTGTGGTGGATATCCTGATTCCATTTCTCCGGATCGACAAAGAGTGAACGCACCTTTCCGCCACTCGTGATCTGGGAAATTTCAGGCTGGCCATGGCATAAGAGGCATTCTTTGTCCGCATAAGAATTCGATTGAGAATACGACTTCAGTGCAAAGAGAGATAATGAAACGATAAGAAGTGTGGCGAGTCTTTTCAACCGCATGCCGAATAAGGGCCTTGTCCGATTATTATTCAGGTCACCCTGCTTCAAGGTTCTCTGTTTCCGGTCACACTTGCATCTACAGGGAGGCACTCGTGATTTCCAAATTTGGGATTCATCCGTACTCAAATTTGGAGCAGGGCACATGCTAACACAATGTTTTGTGGTTGACAAGAAAAATGTAAGAGGTCAGGTCATTGTCATTCATCCGATTTAAAGGTCTTCCATTTTGTGAGAGTGGATGAATGCTAAAATAAACGGAAATAACATCCCTCTCTTCAGATTTTTCACGCCATTTCCTTGAATTGCACCCGCCAGTCTGCAAGCGAGCTGAGAAAGTTTTATAAATTATGTTCAAAATGACGCAGGAGATGAGTATAATTGTCCCATCATTTATGTTTCGTGTTATGCGGCAGATTATGAATCTTCAGACCGTGAAGGGATCAAGAGCGGTATTCAGATCAGAATAAGACCCCTTCATAATCTGAGTCTGCAGGGGAGAGAAAATGGATACGAAATGGGATTTAGTCATAATCGGAGGAGGCCCGGGCGGCTACGTGGCAGCTATTCGAGGCGCTCAAATGAGGAAGAAGGTCCTTCTTATCGAGAAGCATAAAATCGGGGGAACGTGCATGAATTATGGATGCATTCCCGCAAAATATCTCCTGCACCAGACAAAGGTCTCTAAAGAACTTAAAGAAAACAGGAACTTTGACGGCCTTCCGTCAGAAATCAAGCTCGACTGGACAAAAGTGCAGCAGGAGAGAGGACGGGTCGTGGAGAGACTGGTCAAGGGTCTGGAATTCCTTATCCGGAAAAATGGGGTGGAAATCATCAGCGGTCAGGCCTCCATAAAAGAAGCAGGAAAGGTTTCAGTCCAGGTGGAAGCGAAAGCAGAAAAAGTGATTGATGCCGAAAAGATCATTTTGGCTACGGGGAGCAGGCCGGCAGAACTTCCGTTTCTCCGGCCCAACGGAAAAGAAATCATGACATCCCGGGAGGCACTCGAACTCGAGGTCGTGCCCCGCAAAATGGTGGTCATCGGTGCGGGAGCCATCGGATTGGAGATGGGAACGATCTTTCAAAGGTTAGGGACGCAAGTCTTGATCCTGGAAATTCTGCCCACCATACTTCCGGGAAGTGATAAAGAATCGGTGAAGCGCTTGGAACGAATACTTAAAGCGCAGGGGCTCGAGATTCACACGCAGTTCAAGTTAGAATCCAGTCAGCTTAAAAAGGGAAAAGTCGTCCTTAAAGGAACAAGCTTAGAAACCCGGTCTCCTTTTGAGATCGAGGCGGAAAAGATACTTTTGGCGGTCGGCCGAAATCCCAATTCCGAGGATTTGGCAGAAACAGAGATCACCCTCGATGAAAAGGGTTTTGTCCGCGTGAACTCGCGACTCGAAACGTCTCTTCCTGGAGTGTATGCTATCGGAGATTTGATCGGCGGAAATCTTCTCGCGCATAAAGCGTCGCATGAAGGCTGGCTGGCTGCGGAGAATGCCTCAGGAGCAAAAAAAGAGATGCGCTATGAGGCATTACCTATGGCCGTTTATACGGAACCAGAGTTCGCATCCGTGGGTTTGACCGAGGAGGAGGCGTCAAGGAAGGGAATAAAAATCCAGACAGGATCATTCTCACTCCAGGCCTGCGGACGCGCTCTTACGCTGGGGAGACAGGAGGGAATGGTCAAAGTCATAGCGGATCTGAATGATAAAATAATTGGGGCTCACATTCTCGCTCCGAACGCGAGTGAAATAATTCCTGAGATCACTCTGGCCATGAACAAGGGATTGACGGTTCAAGACATCTCGTCTTCGATTCATATTCACCCCACTTTATCCGAATCCGTGATGGAAGCCGCCTTGAAAGTCAAGAATGAAGCCATCCACATGCTGAATGTTTAGGGATTCAGGCTTCAACACAGATATCTCATTCATGGGAATGGTCGAGCCTTACAAGGAGAATAAGTCCTGTTTTGAATGTCTGAAATTGAATCTTGAGCTCTAAAAAAAAATTTTTTTCAAAAAGTTTGCAAATTTAAATTTATTTGTATAAAATTTATGCCTTTATTTTACGGAGACTCATGATAGAACTTTTCCTTGTTTTTCTCGTTTTCGGTTTCCTGGGTCTTGTTTTGATCATGATGAATAAGTTCCTGGGTCCGACAAAGACCAATCCCGCAAAGGAAAGTCCCTTTGAATGCGGAAGCCCTTACCTCCAGGAAGGAATCAATCCTATTCCAATCAAATTTTACCTTGTCGCTTTTCTTTTTCTCCTTTTTGACATCGAAGTGGTCTTCTTTTTCCCTTGGGCACTGATATTTAAAGAAATGGGGACAACCGCCTTGATCGTCATGTTTGCGTATATGGTCGTTATCGTGTTGGGTTTTGTTTATGCTTGGAAAAAAGGCGCGCTCCAGTGGGATTAGAAAACACGGATACGAATAACTTATTGTAAAGTCATAAAATCATGGAAGGAAGCTTCATAACAACAAAATTCAATCACATCCTCGGGTGGGCCCGGAAATTTTCTCTTTTCCATTATCCTTACGTGACAGCGTGCTGTGGAATGGAATACATGTCGGCGGCCTGTGCTCATTTTGACTTGGATCGTTTCGGAGCCGGCTGGACTCGTTTTTCACCGCGTCAATCGGATATGATGCTCGTGGTGGGAACGATCTCTCATAAGCTGGCGCCGGTCCTGCGCACAGTCTATGATCAGATGACCGAGCCAAAATTCGTGATCGCCTTCGGCACATGCACGGTAAGCGGCGGTATTTACGACAATTATGCCGTGGTCCAAGGAATCGATAAGATTATTCCGGTCGACGTTTATGTTCCAGGCTGCCCGCCCCGGCCAGAGACTGTTTTGGATGCCTTAATGAAACTCATGGAAAAAATTCAGAACCAAGAACAAGATTGGAAATGGAAGAAAAAAAAGTCATAGCCGATCTCAAAAAAAAATTCGCCGATAGAATTAAAGAGACCGTGTCCGAGTTCGGGGATGACACGGTGGCTATAGACAGAGATTTTCTTGCCGAGCTTGTTCAATTCCTCAAACAGAAGCCGTATGAATACACGATGCTGCTCGACATCACCTGCGTGGATTATCTGGGCCGGGAGCCGCGGTTTGAGATGGTCTATCATCTGCTGTCCCTCACTGCGAAACACCGTCTCCGGATAAAAGTTCCTCTTTCAGAGTCAAATCTCTCTATCGAATCTCTGAGCTCACTCTGGAAAAATGCCAACTGGCTGGAACGAGAAGTGTATGACATGTTCGGGGTGCGTTTCCATGGCCATCCGGACCTGAGGAGACTCTTCATGTATGATGGATTCGAGGGTTTTCCTCTGCGCAAAGATTACCCTCTCCGGAAATCTCAGCCGAGAATCAAATTGAGAAAATAAAATGCCAACGAGAATCCAGAAAGAGGCCAAAAAAGACAGCCTCATGATCAACATGGGGCCTTCCCACCCCGCAATGCACGGAACCATCCGGATCATGGTTGAGCTGGACGGCGAAAGGATCATCAATTCAGAAGTGGAAGTGGGGTACTTGCATCGGGGATTCGAGAAGATATGCGAGAACAAGACCTACTTCAATCTGCTGCCATACACAGACAGGATGAATTACGTATCTCCTCTGATCAACAACCTCGGATATGTGATGGCCTTGGAAAAGATGTTGGATATAGAGGTTCCGGAAAAGGCACAGTACATCCGGGTCATCATGAGCGAGCTCTCCAGAATCTCCGACCATCTCACCTGCATCGCAGCCATGGCGATGGAAAGCGGTGCGTTCACGATTCTCCTGTACAAAATGAAGGCTCGAGAGTTCATCTGGGATGTCATCGAACAGACAACAGGCGCCCGAATGACCACCTCTTATATCCGCATCGGCGGAGTCAGGGCTGACCTCCATCCGAATTATGAAGAGGTTCTGAAAAAGGCGATCATCGAAACGGGAAAAGTCTTGAAGGATGTTCACGGACTTTTGGACAAAAATAAGATATTTCTGAATAGGACCAGGGACATCGCGGTCGTTGCGCCGGAAACAGCGATCAACTACGGCTGGACCGGTCCGTGTCTGCGATCGACGGGAGTGTACTTTGACATCCGGAAGACATTTCCGTACTTGGTCTATGACCAGTTGGATTTCGAGGTCCCTCTCGGGGAAAGAGGAGACAATTTTGACCGCTACATGGTCCGGATGAAAGAGATGGAGCAGAGTTTGCGGATCATTGAACAGGCCATGGAGAAAATACCGAAGTCCGGGGCTCCAACTGTGGCCAATGGCATAGAACCTGTTGATGCGATAAGAGCATCGAGAGAACGGAAGGTGGACAGAAAGATTAAGCTGTCCCCAACTCTGGAAGGTTCGGAAAAAGACAAGTATCAGGATATTCTCACCAAGACTCCAAAAGTTATTGTCCCTCCCAAAGAGGATGCCTACACGTCTATTGAAGGGCTGATCAGTCATTTCAAATTCTTCATGAGCGAACACGGTATCCGGCCTCCCAAAGGTGATGTGTATTTGGCTGTTGAAGGGGGCAATGGCGAGCTGGGATATTACATCGTATCTGACGGAACCGATAAACCCTACCGACTGCATGTGAGAGCTCCGTGTTTTCATGTGATGGCGGCTCTCGAGGAAATGATTCAGGGGCATTATGTGGCTGACGTCATTCCCACATTCGGATCTGTGAATATGATCGGTGGAGAGATGGATCGATGAGTCCTGAATTTTCTGGAAAAGTCCGGAAGGAAATCGATAAGATAGTCGCTCGCTATCCTCAGAAGGAGGCGGCCATTCTTCCGGTCCTCCATATCGCGCAGCAGGAGTTCGGTTTTATCTCTCCAGAGTCAGAAGAGATGGTGGCGGGCATTCTCGGAGTTAAGCCCATCCGTGTGAGAGAAGTCGTGACCTTTTACACCATGCTGAACAGTGAGCCTGTCGGGAAGTACCATATTCAGGTCTGTTCCAACCTGAGCTGTTCGCTTCTCGGCTCTGAGAAGTTGATCGACTATATCAAAGAAAAACTGAGCATCCAGCCGGGAGAAACATCAAAAGACAAAAAATTCACACTCTCTCTGGTCGAGTGCCTCGGTGCGTGCGAGCAGGCCCCCTGCATGATGGTCAATTTTGAGTATCACGGAAACCTGGATAAGAAAAAAATCGACAAGATTTTGGACGGTTTGGAATAGAGATGGCTGAGAACGTCCTGACCCAGCACTTCGGATTGGAGAACCTCTATAAAATAGATGAGTACGTGAAAAAGCGGGGGTACACAGCTGTCAAGAAAGCCCTGCAGATGAAGCCTGAAGATATCCTCGAGGAGATGAAGAAGGCCAATTTACGCGGCCGAGGCGGCGCGGGCTTTCCGGCTGGAGTCAAGTGGGGATTTGTTCCTCAGGTGGACAAACCAAAATATCTGTGTGTGAACGCCGATGAAGGAGAGCCGGGGACGTTCAAAGACCGGTATATCATGAGTCATAATCCCCACATGCTTATTGAGGGGATCATCATCACATCCTACTGCGTCGGAATCCACTCGGCTTACATCTATATCCGTGGGGAATACGAAGCCATCGCCCAGAGACTCGAAGAAGCCATTGCCGAAGCCTCTGAAAAAGGATTTCTAGGAAAAAACATTCTGAACAGTGGATTTAGCCTGGATGTCTTTGTCCATCGAGGCGCGGGGGCCTACATCTGCGGGGAGGAAACGGCGCTCCTGGAGTCCCTCGAAGGGAAAAGAGGTAATCCGCGGCTTAAGCCTCCGTTCCCGGCTTCAGTCGGGCTTTTTCAGTGTCCCACAGTTATAAATAACGTGGAGACGATTTCCAATATTCCTCAGATCATCCTGAACGGAGCCGAATGGTTTATCGGAAAAGGCCTGCCCAAGGATGGCGGCACAAGAATTTTTGGAGTCAGCGGGATGGTCGAGAAGCCCGGGATTTATGAGCTTCCGCTTGGAACGAACCTGAAAGAGATTATCAATAAACATGCCGGTGGCGTGAAAAAAGGCAAGAAACTGAAAGCCGTTATTCCCGGAGGAATGTCGGCTCCTGTGCTCAAGGCGGATGAGATAGACATCCCGATGGATTTTGATTCCCTGGTGAATGCCGAATCCATGCTGGGTTCAGCCGCCATCATTGTCATTGACACCGGGACATCCATGCTGGATGTTTTGAAAACAGTGACAAAATTCTATTCTCATGAATCCTGCGGCCAGTGCACGCCGTGCCGGATCGGAACCTCCTGGATCCATAAGATCGTTAAAAGAATGACTGAAGGGAAGGGAAGGAAAAAGGACATCGACGAAATCATCCGGTTGGCCTCGAACATTCTGGGGAAAACGCTCTGTCCCCTGGGAGATGCTGCAGCCATGCCCATCCTTTCGATAGCCAAAAAATTCAGAAAAGAACTCGAGTCTCGATTATAAGGGAGAGACGGAAGAAAAAACGAAGATGGCAAAGATTACCATAGATGAAAAACCGATAGATATCGAGGAAGGCACCACTGTTCTCAAGGCCGCAGAGACAGCGGGGATATCCATCCCTCATCTGTGTTATCATGACGCTTTTCCGCCGGAAGGCAGTTGCCGTATATGTCTGGTTGAGATCGAGGGATTGCCCAAGCTTGAGCTGGCGTGTTCGACTCAGGTCCGGGAGGGGATGAAAGTTTTGACTCAGAGTGAAAAAGTCGTTGAAGCGAGGAAAGGCGTGTTGGAGTTCCTGCTCGCTGAGCATCCTCTGGATTGTCCGATTTGCGACAAGGCCGGTGACTGCAAACTCCAGGATTATTACGATGAATACGGCCTCTTCGAAAGCCAGTTTAAGGAATCCAAAGAAAAGAGAGAGAAGACGGATAAAATCGGAAAATCCCTTATCCATGATGAAGAAAGATGCATCCTCTGCCGGCGGTGTGTCCGTTTTTTAGCGGAAATCACCAAAACACAGGAGTTGGGCGTTTTTGAGAGAGGTGTTCACTCAAGAGTGAATATATACGACCTCACTCCAGTCGATAACAACTATTCGGGTAATCTTGCTCAGATCTGTCCTGTGGGGGCTATTACAGACGAAGATTTCAGGTTTAAGACGCGAAGCTGGTTTTTAAAAAAAGGTGAGTCGATCTGCCCATTGTGCAGCCGCGGGTGCAACATCACGATCGAGTACCATCCGGGTTTTTCCCACTTCGGAGTTCCCAGAAGAGTGTACAGGATACAGTCCCGCAAGAACCAAGAAATCAACGGTTTTTGGATTTGTGACTTGGGTCGTTATGGGCACTCGTACTTGGGTGAAAACCGTCTGGACGAGATTGTGATAAACAATAAAGAATGGAATATCGAGCCAAATTGGGAAAATATATCCTCCTTTATCTGTCAGCAGCTGAAAAAAATAGTGGAAGGAAAGAAGGTGTCCCAGATAGCTTTAATCCTGAACACGTGGCTGTCCAACGAGGAACTCTTCCTGATTCATAAAATCTTCAGAAATGATCAGAAATTGAACAGGATATTCTTCGCGGACAATTCCCAAGCGGAGAAAGATGATTTTCTGCTGACCGCTGAACGGACTCCAAACAAAAAAGGGGCCCGGGAAATCGGATTTGATATCCAACCCGTGAAGCCGGGAGCTTTAGAGGACAAGACGGATATGCTGCTTGCCTTTGGCCCCTTCCTTGCAGAGAAGTTCACCGTATCTGATCTCAAGAAAGCTCTGGAAAAGATTGAGACCAAGGTTCTTTTCAGTTCTCATGCGAATGACTTGAATTCCCTTTTCGATATCGTGTTCCCGACCGCTTTGATTGCGGAAAAGGGGGGCTCCTTGACAAATGTCGATGGGAAGATCCAGAAATTTTCACCTGCTTTTGATTCTCCGGGCGATAGCCTCCCGGAGTGGAGGATGCTTTCTGACTTGGGGAGAAAATTTGGAGTTAATTCTTCCTTTTACGAAGGATTCACCACTCCGGAAGCCATCTTCACAGAAATCGGGAAGGCCGTTCCTTTTTTTAGAGAGCCAAAGTGATTGAAATATTGATTGTATTCATCAAGATTGTGTGTGCTTTGGTCTGGTTTCTCCTTCTGACACTCTACTTGACGTGGGTCGAGAGAAAAGAGAGCGCGCTCATCCAGGACCGGATTGGCGCGAACCGGGCCTCGATCTTCGGAATTCGGATCCTCGGGCTTTTCCAGCCGTTTGCCGATGCGATTAAAATGATCTTTAAAGAAGATTTTGTTCCTCCGTTCTCCAGGAAATTTCTCCATACTCTGGCGCCGTTTGTTTCTTTTTTCTTCGTGGCCATCACCATTTCCGCGGTCCCGTTCGGTGATTCCATCAGAATCGGAGAGCGGACCATTTCCCTCCAGATACTGGACTTTAACGTCGGCCTGCTGTTCATCCTGGCCATGCTGTCCTTGGGGATTTACGGAATTATTCTCAGCGGTTGGGCATCGAATAACAGGTACACTCTTCTCGGCGGATTGAGAGGAACGGCTCAGCTGATATCCTACGAAGTCGCGTTGGGCCTTTCTCTGATTGGCCTGATCATGATCTATCCTTCCCTGCGACTTTCCGCCATTGTGCATTATCAAGGCGAGATGATTTTTGGATTCCTTCCCAAGTGGGGAATTTTCCTCCAACCTCTCGGATTCCTCGTGTTTTTGTTCGCCGCTCTTGCGGAAACAAAGAGAGCGCCGTTCGACCTTCCCGAAGCCGAATCAGAAATCATCGGATTTTTTGCCGAATACGGCGGTCTGAAATGGGGCCTTTTCATGATGACGGATTTCATGGAAATCATTGTGATTTCCGCATTACTCACAACGCTCTTCTTCGGAGGGTGGCAGGTCCCCTGGATGGCTGCGGACGGATTTCACTGGCCGTGGGGAGGAGAGTGGCTCTTGCCCCAATGGCTGGTCGTCGTATTTCAAGTGGCCGCTTTCAATCTGAAGGTTTTCTTTTTCTGCTGGCTTCAGATTTTAATTCGATGGACCTATCCGCGATTCCGTTATGACCAGTTAATGGATATGGGTTGGAAATTGCTTATTCCTTTAAGCCTGGTGAACATCGTTGGAACAGGCATTGTGATGAGTATAATATAATGATTAAAGCTCTGGGCTATTTCATCGAGATTATAAGGGGAAGTCTGATCACGTCTCGCCATTTCTTCGTTAATTTGTTCTTCCACATTCTCAAAGTGATGGGAATAAAAACGAAGAGAAAAGGAGCCGTGACCATTCAGTACCCTGAACAGAAAAAAGAGATCGCCACAAGGCACAGAAGCCTGCACCGGCTGATGACCGGAGAAAACGGCAAGCCAAGATGCGTGGCCTGCATGCTGTGTGCCACAGTATGCCCGTCCGAATGTATTTATGTGGAGGCGGCCGAAGACCCTGAGCTGGAGATGCAGAAATATCCCTCCAAGTTTATCATTGATATCGGCCGCTGCTGCTTTTGTGGATTCTGTGTTGAAGCCTGTCCTGAAGACGCGATCCGGATGGATTCGGGAGAGATAGATTTCGCAGGATACACACGCGATGACCTGGTCTATGACCTGGATAAACTCCTCAGATGACGATCGATAAGATTGCCCTTGGGCAGTTTGTGATACACGGCCTGAGAGACGGCTTTTTTCGCCTGGACGGGGGGGCGATGTTCGGAGTGGTTCCCAAGCCCCTCTGGGAGAAAAAATTCCCCTCCGATGATCAAAACCGGATTAGACTGGCTCTCAATTCCTTCCTGATTAAAAAATCTGATCTGCTCATCCTGATCGAGACTGGCATAGGGACTGATCTTGACGAGAAAATATTCAAGTATTATTCTGTAGAGAGGGAACCAGGACTCCTCGGCTCACTCCAGAGACTCGGATTTCAAGCCGGTGATATCGACATCGTGATCAACACCCATCTCCATTTCGACCACTGCGGGGGGAACACGACCAAGACCGAGAAGGGAGAAATAGTGCCGACCTTTTCCAAAGCCAAATACATCATCCAGAAGGAAGAATGGGAATACGCTCTTGCCCCGACCGAAAGAGACAGGCCCAGTTATCTTCAACAGAACTTCCTGCCTCTGGAAAAACACGGACAGCTTCAGCTGGTGGAGGGAGACGCAGAAATCACACAAGGAGTGGAGACTGTCCGGATACGCGGGCACACTTCCAGTCATCAATGCGTGAAAGTCCAATCCTCAGGAAAAACCTTCTTTTTTCTGGGAGATTTGGTGCCCACAACAGGGCACATCGGTTTGCCCTACATCATGAGCTACGACCTCTTTCCCCAGGAAACCCTGGAAAACAAAAAGAAAGTTTTTGACCAAGCGATCAAGGAAGACTGGATACTCGGCTTCAACCACGACCCGGATCATTATTTCGGTCAAGTTGAAAAAATCGAAGATAAATACAGGTTCAAACCTCTCAAAACGCTCAACGTGTAAAAACACGTTCTCATTTTCACCATCCCTGTGCATTGGGGAATATTTAGCTTATCACAGGGGAGCTTGAATATTTCATGCGCGGATGTTATAAATACACTTCGGCTTCAAATCCTCAAATTGCAGAGAATTCCCTTTATTCACACTGCCTTTAAGACAAGATGAGCCTCAAAGAGTACAAGAAAAAACGAGATTTCAGCAGGACTCAGGAGCCTTCGGATTCCAAGGCGAAAAAGGGAGAAGGATTGATCTATGTCATCCAGAGACATCAAGCTTCCCGTCTTCATTATGACCTTCGCCTGGAAGAGGAGGGAGTCTTGAAAAGCTGGGCGATTCCCAAATCACCTCCAGAGGAAGCAGGAGTGAGACGGCTGGCCGTTCAAACTGAAGACCACCCCTTAGGATACGAGGATTTCGAAGGGATCATCCCGGAGGGCGAGTACGGAGCCGGAACCGTCAAGACCTGGGATAAGGGAATCTATTCTGTGCTCGAATCCGATTCGGCCAAGAGAATCATCGAGATTAAAGGAAAAAAAATCAAGGGAAAGTACGCTCTGATCAAATTGAAGCCGAAAAATCCGGATGACACAAACTGGCTTTTTTTCAAGCTTAAACAGGTCAAATGACCTGAAATTTCAGCGAAAAACAAGGAGAAAGTAAAGGACATGAAAGACGAAGAAAAAATTTCTTGCCATATCTGCAAGAAGGAAATCCCGAAAGCCGCGGCAGTTCATTCTGAAGGAGAAGAATACGTTCTCCATTTCTGTGATGTCGGATGCCTGGATTACTGGAAAAAAGAAAAGGAAAAAAAGAGGACAGAGGAATAGAGAAATCACCTGATTTACCGATCAGAATATCTGTTCAACACGCAATACAATTAATATCCTGATTTCTTTATAAATTTTCAACTGAATCAATCAGAAAGGATGGGAACCTTCTGAGATTTATATTCGTATAATCTATTGATCATTAAGGACAGGAGGAGTCCATGTTTAAGAAAATATTCATCCCTCTGCTCATCATAGTCGTGATTGCGGCTGTCATTTTTTTGAAGGCCAAGAATTCCTCGAACGGAAAGGACAACGGGATCAAAATGATCAAAGTCCAGAGAGGTGACATCGTTGAGAACGCCCTGGCCATCGGCCGGATCGTGCCGAAAATGGAAATCGCGGTCAAGTCGAAAATATCCGGTATTGTCAAGACCGTTTACGTGGAAGTCGGTGACGAAGTGAAGGTCGGGGAGCCGCTGTTGGAAATCAAACCAGACCCGACTCCCTTGGAATTTGCTGAGGCCAAGAGGAATGTCGAGATGGCGATTGTAAATCTTGAGAAGGCTGAAAACGAATACGAACGAATGGAAAAATTATTGAACGACAACCTGGTTTCCCAGCAAGAATATGATGCCGCTGAAAACGAATACAAGCAGCTCCAACTGAGAGTGAAAATCGCCCGGGAAAGACTCGCATTGATCGAAGAGGGGAGGACAAAGATTGCTGACCGCCAGGTGGATACAATCCTAAAATCTTCTGTGGCCGGAACGGTTCTCGAGCGGAGAGTCAACGAGGGAGACCCAGTCGTCCCGCTGACCTCATACCAGGCCGGTACGGAGCTTCTTCTTCTGGCCAATATGGATAATCTGATTTTCAAAGGAACCGTAGACGAGATCGACGTGGGCAAACTCGAGGTGGGAATGATGGCTGAATTGAAAATAGGCGCAATCCCAGACGAAAAGATAATCGGTCAACTGACAAAAATTTCACCCAAAGCCAAACAGCAGGATAATGCCACTCTTTTTGATGTGGAGATCGAGATCACGCAAAGAGGAGAAAAGATGATCAGAGCCGGATATTCTGCGAATGCGGAGCTGGTCATCAACAAAGCCGAGAACACTCTCTTCATTCCGGAGAGGTTGGTCGAATTTAACAACGAGCAGACCTTCGTTGAAGTCATGGATGAAAACGGCGAGATCATCAAAAAAGAGGTGAAAATCGGGCTCAGCGATGGGATCAGCGTGGAGATTCAAGAAGGATTGGAGGAAGGAGAAGAGGTTGTTGAGAGACCTCCAAAGGAAATTGAATAGTGCATCTGACTCGATGTGGACTTAAGTTCAATGTCTCAGACACTCCTCCATATGTTTCACCAAGTCCATTGAGGTTGCGGCAATGAAATCCTTCATGTTTCTCTCCCAGTTTCTCAGAGACATGCGTTCTCAGAAAGTGAGAACTTTCCTGACGATTTTTGGGATCACCTGGGGGACCATCTCAGTCGTCCTGCTCCTTGCGTTTGGCGTAGGAATGGAAAAGCAGATGGACAAGAACATGCACGGCCTGGGAGAAGGAATCATGATCATCTGGCCGGGCCGGACGAGTGTGGCGTATGAAGGGTTGAGTAAAGGCCGGCCTCTGCGATTCCGAGAAGAAGATGCTTTTCTCGTTGAGCAGGAGATTCCCCAGATCAAGCAATCCTGTCCTGAATATACCGGATGGGGAATCAAATTGAAGTACGGGAAGAATGCTTATTCGTGCGTCATGAAGGGCATTTATCCTGTGTATTCGGACATAAGGAACGTCATTCCGCGGAGAGGGGGGCGGTTCATCAATGATACAGACATTTCACAAAAAAGACGAACCATATTCATCGGGTTTAGCGTCAAAGAGGAGCTGTTCAAGGAGAAGGAGGCTGTCGGAAAATATGTCCATGTCAACGGTGTTCCGTTTCAGGTGATCGGTGTTCTGATCGAAAAGACGCAGAATTCTTCGTACAACAGTCGAGATGAATACGCCGCTTTTATTCCCGCCACGACTTTCGCGTCTTTCTTCGGCTCAAAATACATCAGCAATTTTGTTGTTCAGGCCTATGACCCCTTCAAGAATGAATACATCGAGAAACAGATTCTTCAGGTGCTCGGTAAAAAATATAAGTTTCATCCAGAGGATACAGAGGCACTCGCTGTCTGGGACACGATGGAAGGAGAAAAGATCACCAGTTCGATCATGATCGGGTTCAACATTTTCCTCGGAATCGTCGGAGCCTTTACGCTGATTGTGGGAAGCATAGGCGTCTCGAACATCATGAATGTAGTCGTCGAGGAGAGGACAAGGGAAATCGGACTGAAGATGGCTTTGGGGGCTAAAAAAAGATTTGTCCTGGCTCAGTTTCTATTCGAGACCCTGTTGATCACCTTGGTCGGGGGCGCTTTGGGGATTACTTTTTCTTACTTAATCGTTTCCGTATTCCCGACAACCGGTATCGAGGAATTCATCGGAAAGCCGACTTTTTCATTGACCATAGGACTCATCACCGCTGCTCTTTTAGGTATGATCGGATTGATCTCTGGATGGGGACCTGCGCGCCGGGCCTCGAACCTTCACCCAGTGGAGGCGCTCAGGTCTTAGGAGCAGAGAATGAAGCTCATCACTCTTTTCCGGCTGTTCTACAGGGAGCTCAAAAGCCAGAAGAAGAGGATCACTCTGACCATATTCGCCTTGGCCTGGGGCACTTTTTCGATAGTCATCCTCCTCGCTTTCGGTGAAGGGCTGAAGAGGCAGATGATTAAAGCCATGCACGGTCTTGGAGATGGGATATGCATCGTCTATGCCGGTCAGACATCAAAGCCCTATAAAGGCCTGGGAAAAGGGCGGGTGATCAGACTTCAGCTGGATGATGTGGAACTGCTCCGCAGCAGGGTTTCCGGGATCGCACTCATCAGTCCGGAGAATGACCGCTCCCGGAACAACATGACCTATGAACGCAAAAGCCTTTCAGAGCGAGTCATCGGAGTGTACCCGGATTTTGAAGATTTGCGCGGTTATAATCCGGATAGAAACAGCCGGTTCATCAATGACCTGGATATTTTGAACAAGAAGAGGGTTGTTTTCTTGGGCACGGAGTTGAAGAAGAGGCTTTTTGAGGATGAAGAAGCCGTCGGAAAGACGATTCTGATCAACCGCATTCCGTTTTTGGTGATCGGAGTCATGGTGGACAAGATGCAGAACAGTATGTACAACGGTGCAGATGTGGATAAAGCCGCCATCCCGTACTCGGCCTTCAAAACGATTTATGGAGATAAATACCTGCACCGGCTGATCTATAGACCAGAAGATCTCTCCCAAGCGGAGATGGTCAAAGATGAAGTTTTCAAAGTGCTGTCCCAGAAGTACAAATTCGACCCCACGGATAAACAGGCGCTCGAGATCTGGGATATGGTGGAAGAGGAAAAACTGATGAGAAACATTTTCCTCGGTCTGGAAATCTTCATGGGCGTCATCGGCGGGCTCACGTTGATCGTTGCGGGGGTGGGTGTGGCCAATATCATGTATGTTTCCGCAAAAAAAAGGACCAAAGAGATAGGAATCAAGATGGCGCTCGGAGCCAAAAAAAGACACGTCCTTCTCCAGTTCATTTCTGAAGCTCTGATGATCTCCTTTATCGGGGGAGGCGCAGGCGTCTTGTTCTCTTTTATCATAGTGGAGACCTTTCAAGCTCTTCCCTTACAAGGGGAGGTGGCGGATATTCTGGCCCATCCGGTCATCTCTTTGAAGATAATGGTATTAACCGCTTTCATCCTGAGTATTATCGGCTTTCTTGCGGGAATATTCCCGGCACGGAGAGCGGCCTCAGCCAAGCCCGTAGAGGCTTTGAGGTACGAATAACATGATGACAATACGCGGAAATGGCTTTGTTCCCTTCAGATTTTTTGCGCCATTCCTTCACCATCCTTCTCGGCGCCTGCGTAACTCCGCATGCCAATCCTGCCACTTCAAACTTGATAGCCGTTCTAGATCGATTTCTATGAGATTGATTCTTTCGTGCTCAGACATACTCAGCGGCCGATTCGATCGGCTTCCCTCGAAGGATGATTCGAGAAGGCTAAATCTTCAAGGTCGCTTCATCCATTCCCGCGTATTTGACTCTCACAATTCAAAAGGAATCTAGGAGTTTGACCATGATTAAAATGGATAAAATTAAGAAGATATACGGCGAAGGACCTGCGCGGGTCGCAGCCTTAAAAAATATCGACCTGGAAGTCAAGGAGAATGAGTTCGTGGGGCTGGTCGGTCCGTCGGGCTCCGGAAAATCCACTTTGATGAACATCATGGGCTGTCTGGATGTCCCGAGTTCAGGGAAATATTATTTCGAGGGAGAGCCTGTCGCCGATTTTAACCATAATAAGCTGGCGGAGATCCGGAATAAAAAGATCGGATTCGTGTTCCAGAATTTCAACCTGCTTCCGTACGCCACAGCCTATGAGAACGTTGAGATTCCGATGATATTCATGGGAATGCGGGCCAAAGCCAGGAAATCCCGGGCGATTGAGTTGCTCGATAAGGTCGGTCTTGGAGGACGAGCGCATCACAAACCCAGCGAGCTTTCTGGAGGAGAGATGCAGCGGGTGGCTATAGCCAGAGCTCTGGCGAATAATCCCAGACTCATTCTGGCGGATGAACCGACTGGAAACCTGGATACCAAATCCGGAGACGAAATCCTGGCCATATTCGAAGATCTCTGGAAACAGGGCCACACTCTGGTGGTTATCACTCATAATCCTTATATTTCTGAACGGGCCCAGAGAGTTATTCATCTTATCGACGGGACGATCGAGAATAATGGTGCCTGATTTTTGAGAGGCTTTCAGTCAGCCCTGTTCCCGTTAGCGGCATGTCCATTCACTCGAACTGATGAGTGAGAAAAGAAGTGAATTAAAACGAAAACGGGAGTTTGGATAAAAGGAGGGGATTCATGCTCAAAAACACGTCTAACACGCCCAAAGTCGAGTGGGCGGACAATTGTTTTTCCTGGAATTTGATTGACCGCAGAGAATTCAGCCTCAAAATGGAGGAAATCCCCCCTGGAGGAAGCTCGGATTCTCATTTTCATGCCAGTTCGTTTCAATTCTTCTTCATTCTGGAAGGAAAGGCAACGATTGAACTCGAGGGAATTCAATTCAAATTGAAACCAAACGAAGGGATTGAAATTCCTTTTAGGAAGAAACACCAGATCACTAACTCGAGCAACGAGAATCTTCGCTTCCTGCTTATCAGTTGCCCTCGGATCGAAAAGAACGACATCTGCATTTGACTTGATGCAGGGAGAATGCTATAGCTTTGAGGGTTATTCGCGCCAGCTCAATTCAGCAGAAACAATGAGAAGTTTAGCTAAAAATGTCAGTCATTTCTAATGGAAGATGCGAAAATGACTGGCTTTCGTACACGATAACAGCAAGGAGAAAGCTTTCATGAGTAAAACCTATTCCATCAGCCGGATTGAAAGCTTCGAAAAGTGTCCACTGCAGTATAAGTACAGATACATCGATAAAGTGCCTCTGAAGGTCGTTACCATCGAAGCATTTCTGGGCACTCAAGTTCACGAAACGCTGAAAGAATTCTATGACTTTATCAGGAACAGGATCGTCAAGCCGAAGGAGTGGCTTCTCTCCAAGTACGATGAATTGTGGAAGAAAAACTTCGAAGATTCGATCAAGATCGTGAAAAAGGAGCTCTCAGCGGAGGAATATTATCAGAAGGGGAAGAAAAGTCTGGCCGATTATTACGAGGAATACCAGCCTTTTGACAGAACAAAAATAGTGAAGACCGAGGAGTCTATTTATTTCAACATGAAGAGGAACTCAGAAGAATACAGTTTTGTCGGTATACTCGACCGCCTCGACTGGAACGATAAAGAAAAAATATTCGAGATCCATGATTACAAGACTTCATCCACGCTCATGACCCAGGAGGAAGCAGACCAGGATCATCAGCTGCCGATCTATCAGCTGGCTCTGATGAGCAAATGGCCTGAGGCCGAGAAGGCCAAACTCGTCTGGCATTATCTTTTATTCAATAAACAGATTGTATCCTCCAGGACAAAGAAACAACTTAGTGAAGTCCAAGATAAGGTTGTCGAAAGAATACAGATCATCGAGGATTCAGAGGAATTCATCCCGCACAAAAGCGCACTCTGTGATTGGTGTGATTTTCAGGAGATATGTCCTCTGTGGAAACATCCCAAAAAAGTAGAAAAATTGGAGGAGAACAAGTACAAAAAGGATCCCGGAGTGAAAATGGTCACGGCTTATACAAAGTTGGAAGAAGAGAAAAAAGAACTGAAAGAGAAAATTGCTAGCATAGAACACGAGCAAGCGAAGATCGCAGAAGCGGCTATTGAGCTAGCCGAAAGAGAGGATATCCGTGTCATTGATGGACCGGGTAAGCGGTTGGTCATTACACTCAAAGAAGAGCTTGCGGCACCAACACGGAAAGACGATCAGGAAAAGTGGACGAGACTGCGCCAGTTTCTCATCGAGAATGATAAGTATAGGGACGTATCCACTGTGAACAACAGCATGCTCATCAAGACGATGAAAACCTGGCCCCGGGATGTCTTGGCCAGGATAAAGGATTTTCTGGTGAAGAAAAAGATCCGGAAGGTCGATCTCAAAAATAAGAATTAATGGCACCTGTGTGAGTTTATTTTTTTGAACCCGAATATTGTCTGAGACCAAGACAGTCGCCGGCTTTAAAAGTCCTGGTTGACACGGGGCCTGAATTCACTCGGAAATATCCTCGACCACAGATTTGGCCCCATGACCGTGGAGAGCCTACTCGGCTGGAGAACTCTTTTCTTTGGCCTCGACGAAAAGAGTGCGGGGACTTCATCCGAAATTCGATTGACATTTTAAGGAACAATTCTTATATTTAGACAGAAGCCAAGAAGGAAATGAGCGGATTCGAGAACTCTTCCCATACAAAAGGGCACGGCCCGAATATCTATGCGCTGGTCTTTTCTCCAAAAGGTTTTCGACACTAATCGAAACAAATAGATAATTTTTATGGCTTTGAAAAAGGAGGAAAAAATGATGCGTCTATTATTTCGCCCAAAAAGTCTGTTTACCTGTCTTTTCATCGTCACATTGGTTTTTACTTCGACAAGTCTCTTGAGCCAGGCTTCTGATATCGAGGTGTATAACTTTATCAAGAAGGCGCGTTCTGCCAAATGGGAAAGGAATAACACTGCTGCGGGAAGGCTGCCTTTCAACGGTCCAAACACGGATAAAAGGGGATTCGCGCGCTACGTGAACGGCGCAGTCCTGGAAAATAACGAAAAGCCCCGCACATCTGTTCTGCAGACTCATCCCGAGTGGAAAAGGAACGGAAGGATTCACGGGGTATATGAAGGAGTGAAGATTCCGCCGAATGCAAGATTCGAAGCCGCAGTCGGATTTCTCAAAGGAGCGCAAGGAACGGATGGCGTGACCTTTGAGGTCATGGTGTATGATCCGGCTACGAAAGGCGGGTATGTTGTACTCAAGAGAAGAGCTGTTTATAACGGAAGGATGAATCGGTTAAGGGCTGATTTAAGCAAATATGCCAACAAGACCCGAACAATCATCCTTCAGGTTTCTGCCGGAAATTCTTCGTCTAAAGACTGGGCCGTCTGGAAGGAGGCGAAGATCATGGCCAGGCCTGTGGTCGCGACCACAGTGAGAACGACTGCAAAGGCCCAGACCACAGTCAAAAAGACCGCCAGAACAAAGGCGGCAATTCAGCCCGGAAAATATCAGCTTGCGAAGATGAAAGCCGTGCAGCTCAGGCCTGTCGGAACAGCTCCGCCTAAACAGGATATCACCTATCTCGGACCGGTCGAAGTGGAGGAGCCCATAGTCCTTTCAGAACATATCTATAGGGACAATAAAAATCGAAGTCTATTCTACTTCCTGCCCAAAGAGATCAACTTGGTGCGCGGCCGTGACCAGGGGAGTTACAAGATCAGCGCTGTCTGGACCCAGGATAAGAAGATCAAAGCCACTCTGATCTTGAGCGCGAACATCGACCCCTCAGATGTGAAGATACTGGAAGAAGTTGTGAGGAAAAAATACGGACGGAGAGCTGTCCTGAGACCTCTTCCTTATGACGAAGCAGAGATCATTGACATGGAAGGCTGGGGGGACTGGCAGATCGAAGACATCCGCATTCCGAGTTTCGGGTCATTGGAAGGGGAGATGCCCGTGAATATCACCATGACTCCGGATAGCCTTGCCGAACTGAAGCCGCTTCTGGAGAAAGAAGGATTAACCGCAGGAATGCACATTAAATCCGCTGCGATTGAAAAAGAAATCCCGATCAAGATCGGATTGCGCTATTTTGCCGGGAGGTTCCACTCTCCCCTTGATGAGGTGAACTTTTCCTTTAACAACAAAGATTCCACGTTCACGATCCACAACGTGAAAAACTATTCAGACTTTCCTTTGAAAATCGATAACGTGAACCTCCGGTTTCAATTCCAGAAGGGAAGCGAAATCTACCGCGCTCTCAGGTGTGACCCCGAAGTGATCATCCCTCCGGGGGAGGAAGCAGCGATCAAAGTCCTGATCGCCCCGAAAGCCATACTCAAAGAGGAATTGAAAAAAACACTCGGAGAAGAAGTGAAAGAACAGAAGAAAAAATCCATACTGGATCAGGCACTGGATATCGTGAAGGAAGAGGCAGAAGAGATCGTCAAGAAGAAAGCCAAAGAGAAGGTCGGAGTGGATATCCCGGAAGGCGAGGAATACATCGACCCTAAAGTCAATCAGTTCTTCAAGGACAATCTGAAGAGCTACTGGCTCGAAATATTGCCTGATTTCGACTGCCAGGAATGTCTGGACGTTATCTGGGAAAACGTTGAGGTTGTGTCCTACATCGAAAGGATGAGGAAGATCAACATAGAGGTGCTCGACAATGTATTCGAGGCCTCCCAGTACGAGACTTCCATCGAGATTGAAAAGATCCACATCGAGATCAAATCTCCCTATCTCAGCCCTCAGCCGAAAGAGGGTTTGATCGCCTCTGTGGACCTGACCAAGGATAAAATGCAGGATGCCATTCTGGTTTATCTGCCGCTTTCCGACCAAGAGCCTCTGGAATTCTATTACAAGATCAAAGCTATAACAAAGTCGGGCGAATCAAGGGAATCCATGGATTGGGAGTTTGTCTCAGATTCACTCGACCTCACCGTGGGCGTGTTTCATGTGGCAGAACTGTTCAAATGAAACGCGCAGAGCCTACAGGAAATAATAAGAGTCTCTAAAAGATTTTATTAGAGAGGAAGGGAGAAATCCTTCGCCTCTGGAAAGGAGAATACGATGCGTTTCCTCAATCGTTTGCTTTTAATCGGATTCAGTGTATTTGTTATCACTTTTATGGTTCATGCGGAGCTTTTACTCGATACCGAACCTATCCAGGCCGGGAGTGTCATGCTGTTTAAAGACCATGCGGATGAACACGGCTATCATTACATGCCCTTAGCACCGAGAATCGCTACCTGGCCCGATGGAACACCCAAGTTCAGTTTTCTCCAGTATGTTCGAACAGGAAAAGAAGTGACCGGAGGAATCCTCCATTTTCTGGTGACTTATGCCGTAACGGATGAAGATCTAAGGGAAGCTGAGAGAGAGTTGAAGAAATTCGATGAGGACGGGAAAATCATAGGGCCTGTGCCTTTCACAAAAGGCGAATTCCACATCATCTCTTCCACAGCCGGAGAAGGAGGGATCTTCACGCGGAAGGTGACTGGAACAGGAAAGGCGCCTCTGCTGGCCGGAGCCGAAGCCGCGGTATCCATCGCTTTGAATGAGGAAGGATCGACTTTTCTGATAGAGTCCTTCCAGAGGCCGACCTCTGATGTATCTGTCCAGTTCGTGATGACCTATCAGGGGCTAACGCCTGCTTATGAAGCGTCTTTAACGGTCAACTGGGATAAGGTCTACGAACACCATGAGTTTCAGGCTGAGATAGGCAATTTTTTCACGAGCGCCAAGATCAGCGCAGTCTTCGACGAGCTGAAGGAACAAGGCGCAATCGTGCTGGAAGTGACAGGAGAAGACACCAAGATGGACGACCTGTTGACAACGGCCTATAACATTCTGACTAAGATGATGTTCGAGGCCAAACCCGTGAGCACCGAAGACTTGGGAAAGGCAAAGGGCAAGTCCGGGAGCAATTGGCTGGGAAAACTCTTCGGCCAGGCGCATGCGAGCTATTCGATGAAGAAGGTGAAGATGTCAGGGTTGTACACTGTAGACTTAAGGCGGCGAAAAAGAGACCAGAGGGAAATTCCCTTGACGGGAAACATCGGGAATTTCTACGAAAAACACGGAAAGAACCAGGAGATTTTTGGGGTGGTCGACCTGGATGATCCGACGTTCGAAGAGCGGACGATCCACGTCATTCTGGACGGGGAGGATTTGGAGACCTTCGGGCAATTCATCAACTTTGCCGGGATCACGTTTAAAAAAGAGTATGAAGATGAAAATATGAAGGCCGTGGCCGAAGACATCATCTTTGACAGGACCAAATTCACCGAAAGCGGTAACAAGCTGTCCTTCACTTACAGAAGGAAAGGTGACAGTTCTGAAAAGTGGCTGGAATATGAGTATAAGCCGATCTGGAGTTACATCGGAGGCCTGGAAGTGGCGGGGAGCTGGATGAAGACATCTCAGCCCGTGATCACCCTGGCTCCTCCTCATAGATACCGTTTTATTGAAGTCTTGGCCGAAGAAGAGAACATGAACGAACACGGCATCATACGAGTCGCCGTGCAGTTCAAACACACCAATTTCGGGAAAGAGATCCAGAGAGAAGTCGTCCTTAGGAAAGGAGAGCCTCTCAATCTGGACTATTTCTATTTCCACGAACCGAATAACCTGGATTATGAATACAATATCATGTGGCTCTTGAAGACCGGAAAAAAGGTTTCTTCAGGTTGGAAAAAAGCCACTGATCCCTTTGTCTATGCCTATTTTGAGGGGGAATGATTAGAAAAAGAGTCTTTTCTTCTGCCATCTGTCTCGTGATCCTGGCGAGCGTAATGCTCGACATGCATGCGGACCCTCTGCTAAGCCAGGGAAGAATCATCGGTGACAAGATTTTGGTTTTCCCAGACCATGCGGCAAAGAAAGTTTTCTATTACGTTCCGACAGGAATGGACCTGACACAGGCCTACGGGAAACCCCAGTTCTTCTTCTATAAATACGTCTACATCAAATCGGGCTCTTCAGGCGAGACAGAGAGAATGGCCGGAGGTGTTCTGACCCTTTCGGTCGAATTCAGCGATGAGAGTGAAGAGCTTAAAGAGATGATGGGGGAAAACCTTGAGTTCAAGCCGATTCCTGTGGAAGAGCTCAAATGTGTCCTGAACTACAGCGTTTTTGAGGGTGAGGAAAAGAAAGAAGAAGAACTCTCCCAGAGGAAAACGCCCTGGACAAAAAAGAACTTCACCATTCCTCTCAGCCGCAAGACGGCTCCTTATCTCTGGGAGATCTTTGAAGGTGAAAAGGCCCTCGGCTTGAGCATGGACTGTGAATTCACTTTCAGCGGATATGAGCTGAAAGAAGGGAAGTATGAAGAAGCCCGGAGAACTGACCGGATGGCTTTTCCTGTGAGCGTATCGATGACGGAATATCCGGATCTTTTCAAGGTCATCAACCTTGCCAATAAGGTTTCTTTCAATTTCCGGTACATGACAGTCCTCTGTTTCGATTTCGTGAATCAAACAAACCCGGATGTGACAAGGAAGATCGTTGAGATCGAAATCCAGACCGCGCGGGGACAGAGAGACTTTAAAAGGATATATTTTTCCGAAGACTCCGAGACACAGAAGGATCTGGAATTTGACATCCCTGAAAAAAAGGGCGGCACATACAGATTTCGAATCACGAATGTTTTGAAGGATGGGAGGACTCAAAGGACTGAATGGCAGGAGGGAAATGATTTCTACCTTGATGTGTCTGAGTATGAGATGCTAGTCAAGGATGAGAAATAAATGCGGATCACAAAGGAGATGTCCAATGAAGTATAAAAAGATCGCATTTGTGTTTATCCTCTTCTTTTCCTGTCTGATTCTTCTGAAGGCAGAGGTTTCGCTGGAGGAAGTCATCCAGGCGGGACGGTTTGTTTTTTACAGAGACCATGCGGATCCTCATAAATATTATTATGTTCCGGATGAGCCGAGGCTCGCCACGAAGAGGGATGGGACGCCTGAATTCACATTCATCAAATACACAAAGACTGGCGGGGACATCAAGGGCGGAATAGTGCATTTCTTGGTGACCTGGGGACTGAGGGAAAGTGAGATTCTTACGGCAGAGTCTTCTCTCCAGATGCTGGACCCCGAAGCCAAAGTTGTAGGGCCAGTCCCTTTCAAGGAAGGAACGTTCAAGATCATATCCGCCACTGCCGGAGAAGGAGGTCTTTTTAACGTGAAGATTTGCGGAGAGGGGCAAGCTCCCATCATGCCCGGCCAGAAGGGAGCCGTGTCCATCGCTTTGACTCAGGAAGGGGCGTCTTTGCTCTGGGAATCTTTCAAGAATCCGACCACGGATATATCAGTTATGTTCATGCTGAAATACAGCGGGATCACCCCTGCCTACGAAGCCAAGCTCAAAGTCGATTGGGACAAAGTCTACACCCATCATGACGTCTCTGCAGCCGTAAGTGGGACAGTGAAGGCCATCAAACTGGACGCGGAGGTTAAAGCCATTTTTGATGAGTTGAGGCAGAAAGGGGCCATCCAGCTGGAGGTGACTGGGGAGTCAAAGGAAATGGAAAAGCTTCTTGAGGTGGCCTACGGCCATCTTATCAAGCTGATGTGCAACACGGATATCAAATCAGATGATCAGATCAAGAAATCGAAATCCAGGTCAACCCGGCGAAGAACGACCCGGAGCACCAGGAAAATAAAAAAGATCGCATCGCGTGAACTCGCTCCGGTCCTCTTCTATTCCGGCGACTCGTTATCTCTGAGTTCATGGGTCAGTCAACTCAATCCGTTCCAAACACCCAAAGCCATATTCCCGGGATTGGGAACAGCTTGGACTCTGGAAGAGAAGCTTTCAGGGCAGGACCAGCAGAGGTCTGACGAGGGAAGCCAGAAAGCGCTGAGCCTCAAAGAAGAAGGAAAAAATCATGAGGATGCGGGCGAATACATGAAAGCCATCGAGAAATACGTAAAAAGCTACGGAACTTCTCCCGAGCCTGAGCTTCTCCATTCAGTGGCCAAGATTTATGACGAACATCTTCAAGACCCAGAAAGGGCGTCGCAGAATTACAGCCTGTACCTGAGAGAGGGAGAGAAAAAGAATGTATTTAAGGGGCGTGAAAACATAAAAAGCACAATCCAGGAGAGGATTCAGCGTCTCAAAGAATCTGTTGAGCACCACAGCAAAGGTATGGAACTGAGCATTGAGAAATCGTATCGCGAAGCCTTGATGGAGTTTGAACAATCCCAGGAAATCGCTCCGTTCTATAAGAATCTCGAGGCCATGGGATCTTGCCACGAGAAATTGAATGAGAAGGAGATGTCTCTCGAGTATTACAGAAAATTTCTGGATTATGTCAAAAAATATACTGAACAGTTCGGGGAAATCGGTATCGAGCAGAGAATAGAGAGAAAGATCGACAGCCTTCAGTCCGGCACAGATACTCAATCCCGGACAGGTGAGATGGCTGACAGCGAGAGCACGGGGAAAGATGCGCAGAAAGGAAGCCAGGCTGCGAAGACGGATAAAACAACAGGCTCGCAGGAAAAGGCTCAACAGGAAAAAAGCGGTTCCACAAAAGGACAAACAAAAGATGCAGGAAAGCAACGGGCTTCCTCATCGGGAAAACAGACTTCATCTCCAAGCCGCATCCCACAGCGGTCCACAAGAAGACGAGCACCCACAAGGCCAAAAACTTCAAAGAAAACCCCTGAGGTCAAGCCTCCGTTTAACTTAAAGGTCAGCTACACCTTCAAGAGAGTCAAAATGTCCGGCCATTATGAAGTGGACCTGAGGCACCGCATTAGAGAAGAGAGGATCATGGTCATGAGCGGGAACATCGGCGGTATTTACCAACGGTTCGGGGAGGACAAGAGCTATTTCAGCACGGTTTCACTGGATGACCCGGTGTTCCAGGAAAGGACGATCGAAGTCATCCTTGACGGCCAGAACTTCGAGGATTTCAAGGAATATATCAATAGTGTTTCGGTTTTATTTAAAAAAGAGAGGTGGGGAAATCCCGCCACGACAGGAGAAGTCAAATTCTTCGATGAGCAGTTTGCGGAAAAAGGAAACCGGCTGACTTTCACCTACGGAAGAGGAGGAGAAGGCTCGACAGAATGGCTCAACTACGAATACAAGCCCAAATGGAGTTTTCACGGGGGAATTGAGTGGGAAGGCGATTGGGTGAAGACTTCGGACTCGGTAGTCACATTAAGTCCGGTGGTCAACTACCGAAGCGTTCAGATCACGATGGACAAGGATAACATCGAAGAGAACGGCATCAAAGCCGCGGCCTTCCAGATCAAGCATCAGATCTTCGGGAAGGAGACTCTGCGAGAAGTCATCGTTGACCATGAAAAAGGTGATCCTTTGGAGGCGGAGTACAGATATTTGCATGAAGAGGGAATATTGGATTACCAGTACAAGGTCATCTGGCTTCTCAAGGATGGCAGAGAAATTCACTCGGATTGGATAAAAAAAGAAACTCCGATCATATACGCTTTTTATCAAGAACAGGATTAAAACACTTTGGAGGTCAAAGAATGAAAACGAAAAAACGAATTATTCTTCTCTTGTGTGCATTTCTTCTGACATCAGCCATTCTCCAGGCTGAGGTTCTGCTGGACCAGGCTCCTCTTCAGATCGGGAATGCCATTCTTTTGCGAGATAGCGCATCGCCAAACACATTTTACTACATTCCGAACAAGCCCCGGATCGCCACCTGGCCGGACGGCACCCCCAAACTGACCTTTCTCAAGTACACGAAAGCGGGGGAAAAAGAGCTCAAAGGAGGAATCCTTCACTTCTTTGTCACGTACAGCCTTACTCCGCAGGAACTGAAAAAGGTCAGGGATGAACTGAAAAAAAAGAACGAGAAGGCTATGTTGAAAGGTCCGGTGATATTTAAAAAAGGAACCTTCGGCGTGATCTCCGCTGCGGTTGGGGAAGGAGGCGCGTTTACCAGGAAAGTTATAGGAGAAGGCAAGGCCCCACTGGTCTCAGGCTCGGAAGTTTCTGTCTCTATTGCTGTCACGCCGGAAGGAGCCGCCTTTCTCGATGAGGCACTGCGACAACCGACGTATCCGGTCAGTATCCGGTTTGATATGACTTATGAGGGGCTGACTCCCAAATTTAACGCCAAAGCCAGAATTCACTGGTCTAAAGTGCGCGAATATTTTGAGGAATACAAAAAATGGAGAATCTACAAGACAAAGAAATTTTTATTCTGGAAGTGGAAAGTCCAAAAGGGAACAGGGGAGAGCCTCGATATCACGGATGAATTGCGCTCCAAACAGATGATCGAGATCGATGTCACGGGCGAAGATGAAAACATGGAATCCATCCTTCAGACTGTGACGGACACAGTCATGCGGGAGATGTTCGAGATGAAGATCGAGCTGCCCACAGGAGCCACAGAAGAAGAGGGGGAAGAAGGAGAAGAGGAGGGAAGCCAGGATAGGGATTACGGCGTGAGCACGACGATGAAAAAAGTGAGCCGGACGGGAACAGCAGTCATCAATCTGACCAAAAGGCTCCGCCAAGATAGGGACACGGGACCGATGGACGCCAGCATCGGTGATATCCTCAGAAAATACAAGAATGATAAGCGTGTCCATGATGTCATCAACCTCGATGACCCGGACCTGGAAGACCGTACGGTTTACTCCATCCTGGACGGCGAGGATTTTGACAATTTCGGGAAATATATCAACTTCGTCACAGTGAGCTTCAAGAAAGCCCATCCTCAGGGCCAGCCAACCACCGCTGATGTCATTTTTAACGCCAAGACCTTCGCGGAAAAGGGAAACATGCTCCCCTTCGTATATCCGCGGCTTGGCGAGGGGGAGGGATGGCTCAATTATGAATACAAAACCACCTGGAGCTTTATGGGAGGCATCAAGGTTGAGGGGGATTGGGTCAACACCGATGAACCGGCCGTGAGTCTTTCCCCACCGCACAGATACCGGACAGTGGACATCATCGCCGATGAAGAAAACGTGGCCCAGTACAACATCAAACTGATCACGGTCACTCTCAAGAATAGAGTGTTTGGCAGGGAAAGAGTGCGGCAGGTCAAGATCATGCCCCAGCAGTCCATGTGGGAAAAATACGAGTACAATCATGAAGAAGGAAGCCTCGATTTTTCTTACCAGATCACCTGGCTCCTGGGGGACGGGAGAACAGTGACTTCTGAATGGCAGACAACCACCGATCCCTTTGTGTACACATTGTATAAAGAGTAAGAAAACCCGCATTTAAAAAAGAATGAAAAAGGGATTCGCATTTATTCTGTCTCTCTGTGTTATTCTCGTCACAAGTCCGTCAGCAGAAGTGCTCTTGGACGAGATACCATTAAAAATAGGAAAAATACTCCTCTTCAAGGACCACACGGATCCAAAAATCTTCTTTTATCTCCCCGCAGAAATCCGTGTGCCTTCAGGACCGGATAACAGGCCAAAAGTCAACTTTTTCAAGCTCAGAGAGAGGGAAGCGGCCCTGAGTTTTTTCCTCACACACGGCTTGTCTCCTGACGAATTCGACAGAATAGGAAAAAAACTCGCTGAGGAGAGACCGGGAGCCATTCTGAAGGGCCCGCTCTCGTTCTCAAAGGGGAAATTCTTTGTTTTCCACAAATCAAACGGAGCGACTGAGCTCTGGGCCAAAGGGAAAGCTCCTCTGTTTCCAAACCAGGAAATTGTTGTCACCAAAAGACTGAAAGAGCCCTTCGAATGGGATATTAGGGCTGTTTTTGTCATGGAATACGAAGGAATCACGAAAAAAATCAACGCAAAACTGCGTGTGGATTGGGATGAAATCTATGTCCAGAGCGCTTTCAGCCAAAAAACAAACTGGACTTCAGAAGAAATAAAGGAGAGCTTGATCAAACTCAAGGAGACCAGAGCTGTACAGTTGGAGGTGACAGGAGATGAAAGCGATTTCGATGCGGCTTGGAAGGCCGCCTCCGAACACGTGATTCATCAGATATTCGATGTTCAAGAAATCCGATTGACCGAATTTCCAAAAAAAGGTCTCAAGGAGACAGGCCCTGAAATCCTTGTCTACGCGCTCAAAACAGAAAAGAAATCAGGCAGCTACCAGGTTGATTTCAACAGACGTTTCAGGGATAAACGGAAAATTGTCCTGATATCTGATATAGGCGATACGATTAAGAAAGCCCTGGGTCATTGAGTATTTTTTCATAAGACGGCCTGTCATCTTTTTATATTCCAGAATGTATAAAAGGAGGAATGAATGAAAGATATTTTCAGAAAAATCATTTGTGTTATTCCGATTCTCTTTTTTACTTCACTGAACCTGACTGCTCAAGAGGTCGTTCCTGATCTTATCAGTACGAGCACAAAAAGAATTCTTCTCCCTGAAACAACAGAGCCGCTTGTTTTCATTATCAAAAGCAAGCCGGATACGGCAATCAACATAGAATTCACTGCCGATAGAAAGTTATTCACTGATTATGATAATCAGACCGAAGAGAACTTTATTTCAGATTATCTGATAATCGGCAAAGCGCCAGGCGCTCCGGCTGACAAGACTGTAGAAAAAAAATATGAACTGACTCTTGAAGATGTGAAAGCGCTGGGTCGGAGTAAGAAAAAAGAAGGATTTAAGATTTATTATCGAGCTTTAGTCCTCGGACCTGAAGATGAAGAAGGAGAATCAGCGGTCACGCACTGGTCTTTCAGTGACGATGACTTGGAGAAGGCTCCGTTCGTCTTCGTTTTTAAAACTCATGAGGCACAGATGGGATATGATTCCTTTTTAAAAGGAGAAGAGTACTTCAGGCAGGATGAATACACCAAAGCGATCGAGGAGTATGAATCCGCTTTTTTCTATTATCCTGATCCTGTGTTTATTTATAATATCGGGATATGTCATCTTCGACTGGCTACGGCGCATATCCTGGAGTTTTTAGAATACGAGGAAGTTACTGAGGAAGACCGTACGAGAGCACAGAATCTCCTCAAGAGGTTGCGTGGGGATAAGTAGGAAAATAAAATTTCTGATTCTTAATCTTTAAGGGATGAAAAAAGAATTTTTTAACTTCAGTTTCCCATAAAATTTTCCGGCAAAGGATCCTTTTTTTGATTTTTAATCATTCTTTAGAATTGATGTTTTTAGTATGAGATTCAGTTTTTTCTTGATTTTTTTCCAACTTATGGATAAAGGATAGTGAGAGGTCAAACACTATGGAACACACAGATGATCTGAGAAAACCTTATCGTACGGCGGTCATAGTCAATGCCGCAGTCATCGGGACTCTGATTGCGTATGCGGTGATAATTGAAATAATTCGGAAACAGTTGGCTCCTTTTCAGGGATTTGTGGAAATCACGAATTTTTCTGCACTTCGTTATATTTTTTATGGAGTCGCAGTGGCCAACATCTTCATCATACGAATCACTGGAGTATCGCTATTGCGAAAACGGAATTCGGACGAATTCAAACTCATCAGGCTCCAGCTCCTCAGGGCTTCAGTAGTCAATGCCGCTTTATGCGAGATCCCGGCCATACTGGGTTTCATTCTTTTTCTTTTAGTCGGTTCTGTCCGTGACTATTATCAGTTGGCCGGAGTCTCATTCATTCTCGTATTTCTCCATTTTCCGCGCTACGGAAAATGGAAAGAATGGGCCAAAAATCCGAAAAAAAACATTGCATCGTGTGGATAGCTGATTCCGGAGGATTCAAGCTCAGTTTTTTGTCTGGCAGATCCAGTATTGGATTTTACCTCAAATGAAAAAAAAGAGGAGGATTTCGAACATGCTCATACCCACTATAGTAATGGCGTGTCTTGCCGTGGTGCTTCTCATTATTGGTTATTCAAGAGGGGAGGGGCAGCACATCACCGGATTGAAATCCGCCTTGAACATGACAATTGATATTCTTCCGCTGTTGATCTTTGCTTTCATCATGGCGGGTATGATACAGACTCTTTTGCCCCAGGAACTCCTTTCGAGATGGATAGGGGAGGAGTCCGGAATTCGAGGAATTCTCATCGGAACGATTGCCGGAGGCCTCACTCCTGGCGGACCTTATGTGAGCCTGCCGCTTGCGGCTGGTTTTTTACGTGCAGGGGCAAGCCTGGGAACGATGGTGGCCTTTATAACGGCCTGGTCGTTATGGGCGGTCGCGCGTCTGCCGATGGAAATAGGAATAATGGGATGGAAGTTCACAGCTGTTCGGCTGGTCTGCACTTTTTTCTTCCCTCCGATCGCGGGACTCCTGGCCCAGATGCTGTTTTCTGGATTGAAGTAGGAAATCCTGGATTCGGGCTATTCACAAGGACTTAACTCTCTCAAATGGGTCAAAGTGTGTTTCTGATTTCATCCAGACATTTCTTGGATTGAGGAACCATCTCAAAAAATTTTTCCAGCTTTTCACATGCATAATCACTGCAGTGAGCACAGTTCTCAACGCCCTTTTCCTTTCCACATTTTCTGATTTCGCATATTCGGCTGTAATTGAAGACATTGTCGCTTTCTGTGAGGCAACCTTCGCAGTCGATGTCTTCAGGCTTGATGTCTGATTTGTATTCCTTTGACCAGATCTCTGCCACTTGGGCTCTCTTTGCATCATCATTGTCTCTCGTGGCCTGGAATGCCCCGCATTCATGACAGTTTATTCCGCAGAAAGCTGTCATTTCGTCCATTTTACCCTCCGGTAATAGTCATCGAGTCTTTTTCTTAAAATTCAAAACCTCAATGTGAAAATCGTCTGGACATTCGGCTCTGAATGAACGCCTATAGATCCATTGTGCAGCCGTATGATCTGCCGCGAAAGGCTGAGCCCGATACCTGAACCCTCATCTTTTGTGGAGAAGAAAGGAATGAAGATCTTTTCCAGATTTTCCCGTGGAATTCCCGGACCGTTATCGACAACCTGAATGATAACACGACCTCTTCCGTCCATCAGGCCGTTGAGTTCTATATGTGCGTTTTTCCGTCCTTTGACTGCCTGAAAGGCATTCAACATCAAATTGATCAAGACCTGTTCGGTGAGCTCTGGGTCGGCGGTGAGCTCAAGAGTTTCAGGATCAACTCTGACTTTCAAGCGAATGGAATTCTCTTTGATATTGGATTGCATGAGTTTCTGAACCCGATCAAAAAGCTCTTTTATCGGAAAAATCTGAAAATTGGGCTTGGGAATCAGAGTCAGGTTTCTGTATGCATCCACAAAATGAAGAAGTCCCTGGCTTCGTTTCTGGATGGTCTTCAGGGCCTGCTGGATATCCTCCAGTGCTTCACTTTTGAACTTTTTCTGTGTCGTCTTCTTTCCATAAGTGTCCTGGATCAATCCGCTGACCGTAGACGTCAGGGAAGAAATCGGGGTGATCGAGTTCATGATTTCGTGGGTGAGGACCCGGATGAGTTTTTGCCAGGCTTCCATCTCTTTTTCTTCCAATTCGCTATGAATATTTTGTAGGGAAACCAGCGAAAATTTCTGTCCTCTTAATTTGAACTCAGTGGCATATAAGGCGAGGTGCAGTAATTCATTCTCATATTCCACTTTAACGAGCGCGCTTTCTCTTGATTTTAAGTCCAGCATAGTCTTCACCAGAGTCTTGCTGAGCGATTCGAGTGATTTGATGTTTTTAAGCCTGGCGACTCCCAACAGTCTTTTCGCTGCAGTGTTGATCAGCTCAACTTCTCCATCCGACTGAAAGGCAATCAACCCGATGCCTACGTGCTGAACGACGGTCTGCAGATACTGGAAGTGTTCCTCCTTTTCGGACCGCGTCTTGCGAAACGCTGCCATGACATCTGAAAACGCATCCTTCAGCGCATCGAAAGATGGACCAAATCCTTTATCTCTGAATGACTGGGAAAAATCCCCGTATTTGATGGATTCGAAAAATCGAGTCAGGTCTCTGTTCGTTTTTTCGACATACCGGATGAGGTCGAAAATTTGAAACAGGATGATTATGCCTAAAATAAAGAGCGCCGTGTACAAACTGGTCCGAAATAAAAGAAAAAAGAAGATGTAGATCGATGCTCCGATAAGGAGAATTCGAACAAGGCAGTTGATCCTGAAGCGATTAAAGACCATATTTCTCGAATCTTCGATACAAAGATGTCCGGGATAATCCCAGTTCTTTGGCCGCATGGCTGATGTTTCCACCGTGTTTACTGAGAGCCTTCCGGATGATCAATTTTTCTATCTCCTCAAGATTGTAATCCTCGAAGAACAGCGAGTCTTCTTTGGATTCTACAGAAGGAAAAAAGAAATCAGAGGGCTGCAGCACTGTGGAGTCACTCATTATGACGGCTCGCTCAATCGCATGCTGGAGTTCGCGAACGTTTCCGGGCCAGGGATATTTCTCCACGCGTTTCAAAGAAGCAGGATTCACTTTTTTGAGAGGCTTGTTGTATTTTTTGCAGTAAACCTTGAGAAAATGATCCAGAAGCAGGGGAATATCCTCAGGGCGGTCTTTCAAATGAGGAATCCGGATTTCCACAGTGTTCACTCTGTAGAGGAGATCCTGCCGGAACCTATTCTCCGCGATCATTTCGTGGATCGGCATGTTGGTCGCGCAAATGAGGCGGACATCGATCGGAATGGGTTTATTCGAACCAAGGCGTATGACTTTCCGGTTTTCTAATACGGTGAGAAGTTTGGCCTGGAGAGTCAGCGGAAGATTGCAGATCTCATCGAGGAACAGGGTTCCTCCGGACGCGATCTCAAAACGGCCTGCGCGGTCTTCCCTTGCGTCTGTAAAAGCACCTTTCACATGGCCGAAGAGTTCGCTCTCGAAGAGGGTTTCGCTCACGGCGCCCATGTCCACATTGATGAAAACCTCATTGCAGCGCAAGGACTGGCGGTGCAATTCCCGGGCGACCAATTCCTTTCCTGTTCCGTTGTCTCCCAGAATCAAAACATTGGCATCGGTTTTAGCCACTTTTTGGATAGTCATGAAGACTTCTTCCATTGCAGGACTTTGACCGATAAAGTCGTGAAATGGCTGGTCCAGGTCCGCACTGAGCTGTTTCTGGCGGGACCGGAGATGATTCGCTTCCACTCGAGATTCCCTCAAATGAATAGCGGCCGAGACTGTGGCGATGAGCTTTTCGTTCTGCCAGGGTTTGAGGACAAAGTCCGTCGCTCCTTCTTTGACTGCCCGGACTGCCATTTCCACGTCACCAAAGGCTGTGATCAAGACGATCACCACAGAAGGATCGATTTCAAGGATCTTACTGAGCCAGATAAAACCTTCTTTGCCGCTCGTAGCCCCTTTGGCGAAATTCATATCCAGAAGAATCACATCATAGCTCTCATTCTTCATCAGAGAAGGGATGGACTTCGGGTTTTTTTCTGTATCCACCTGGGCGACATGCTTTTTCAGGAGTAGCCGGGCAGCCTGAAGAATGTCTTCGTCGTCATCGACGATAAGTATCTTTCCTGTTTTCTTGTCCATAAGAGAGATCCTTCATCATTGGAATTATTATACCAAAAAGAGTGTGTCAAAATCTTTTTTTGCATCGTCGAATTATAACTTTGCAAATTCTATGCCTTTCTGGAACGATCTGTTCTCTTTCTGACTATAATCCTGTTTTATCCAGTCTTGAAGCCTGAAATAGGGGAGTCAAACTGTTCGTTTTCGCACACCTCCTGTCGTATCAGCGAACACTTTTTTCATGATTTCGTGCAACCGTTTTGACATTCTCTCCGTAAAGTCAATTCTGGCACATTTATTGCAAATGACAGGAGTGAAGAGCGCAAATATGTACAAGATTTTATACATACGGATGGATAAATTAGGGAAGAAATGATGAGACGTTCGAAGATGGAGGATAGAAATGGGAATGGACCGTAAAATCAAAAGGAAAAAATGGCCTCCCAAAAGGATCGCCACTTATGCGGCCGTGGGAATTTTCGTCATAGTTGTTCTCTATGTATTCTTGTTCAAAATGAGTAAATCCACGCTCAATGTCAGGGCGGAGAGGCTGACCATCTCCACTGTGTCCAGAGGGCCTTTTCAGGAGTATATTCCGATACCGGGAACCGTAGAGCCTATCTACACACATTATCTGGACCCTCTGGAGGGTGGAATAGTCGAGGAGATTTACGTAGAAGCTGGAGAAATGGTCGAAAAGGGAGATAAGATTCTCAAACTGGCGAACACCAACCTCATTATCGATATCATGTGGAGAGAAGCCGAACTGTTCCGGGCGAGCGATAACCTGCGGAGCACAAGGCTTTCGATGGAACAGTACCGTCTCCGATTGGCTCAGGAGTTGGCGGATATAGAGAGCCGGCTCCAGCAGCAGAAACGTATTTATGAGCGGTACAGAGAGCTTGTCAAGGATGATCTGATTTCCCAACACGAGTACGAGCTTGAAAAGGACCAGTATGATTATTTGGTCAAGTTGAAGAACTTGACCATAGAGAGCCAGGAAACTGACCTCAAGTTCCGCGAAGCCCAAATCGACGCTCTGGAAGATTCGTTAGGGCGGATGCAGTCCAACCTCAAAGTCCTCAAACAGAAGCAGGATAATCTGACTATCACAGCGCCCATTTCGGGTCAACTCACCTCATTCGATGCGGAAATCGGTGAATCTAAATCGCCAGGACAGCGCTTGGGGAGAATCGATATGCTTGAAGGATTCAAAGTCAGAGCCGGTATTGATGAACACTATATTGCCCGAATTGAGAGAGACCGAACAGGGGAGTATGAATTCGCAGGCCAGACGGGACAACTGGTAGTCAAGCAAATTTTTCCAGAAGTGCGGGACAACCGGTTCGAAGTGGAGATGGAATTTTTAGGCAAGCAACCGGAAGGGATAAGACGCGGGGTCACTCTCCACATCAAGCTGGAGTTGGGCGATGTCGCTGAGGCGACTCTTCTGCCCAGAGGAGGCTTCGAACAAACAACAGGCGGAAACTGGGTGTATGTGCTGGATGAGTCTGGCAGCTTCGCCACGAAACGAACAATCAAAGTGAACAGATACAATCCCCAGAATTATGAAGTGATGGAGGGATTGGAACCGGGAGAAAGAGTGATCACCTCTTCCTACGAAAGCTTCGGCAACATGGAAAGGTTGATCCTTAAATAAAAGGCCTAATGAATGAGATTCAGCTCTAAACCGAAATGAAAGCTTTAAAAATAAAGGAGGATTTCAATGATAAAGACTAAAAATCTCAAAAAGCTTTACACCACGGAAGAAGTGGAAACCACTGCTTTGAACAACGTCAACCTCGAAGTCAAAGAAGGAGAATACGTTGCGGTTATGGGTCCCTCTGGATGCGGAAAATCGACTCTCTTGAATGTGCTCGGGATGATCGATAAAGCATCCAGCGGTGAATACTTTTTCCTCGGGGAAGATGTGACGGACTATTCCGAAAGACAGAGAGCCAACATTCGTAAGTCCAACATCGGATTCGTGTTCCAGAGCTTCAACCTTATCGATGAACTGACTGTATTCGAGAATGTCGAACTCCCTCTTCTTTATCTCGGTTATTCATCTTCCGAAAGAAAGAAAAGAGTCGGTGATGTACTCGAGCAGATGGAAATCATGGCCCGGAAGAACCACTTTCCTCAGCAGTTATCCGGCGGTCAACAGCAGCGTGTCGCTGTGGCCAGGGCGGTTGTCGCCAAACCCAAATTGATTCTTGCAGATGAGCCTACGGGTAACCTGGATTCCGCCCACGGCGAAGAGGTTATGAAATTATTGGGCGAGCTGCATGAAGCGGGGACAACTATAGTCATGGTGACACATTCTCCTGCGTATGCCGAATACAGCCATCGCATCATTCATCTCTTTGACGGGCACATCGTCTCCGAAAACATCCAGAAAGAGTTCAAGATTTAGCATTTGGTAGTCCATCGGGCAGTGGTTATGTTATTAGCTAGGAATTGCGTTAGAAAATAAGGAGGAATAAAAATGAGAGAAGTTGTCCTTCAGATACCTTCATTAGAGGCAGAACAAAACATCGATATTGATGTCAAAATCAACGGAAAGAAACGGACGATGCATTACAGGGTAGAGATCATAGAGTGGGAAAGCTATGACGAAAAATCTCAAGATAAAGTTGAAGTGCTCAAAAAAGTCATAAAAGAGCATGATAAGGATTGGCAGCTGGTTCAGATCGGCATTCCGACGGATAAAAATATCCCGATCATGTTTCGAAAGAAAGTGGATAAGCCTCTGGAAGGACAGAAAAAAAGTGAATCATGCTTAGAAATTATTTAATTTTTGAGTGTCGTATGTGTCAGCAGGAGAAAAATTAAAATGAATAAGGCAATCATCGTGATAGTTTTGTTGATTCTCCTCTTTTTCTTTTTTCTCGGGTGTGTATGAAGATCGAATACTCGCCATGAGTGATACCATATCGTTCACTGGTTTTATTGAATGATATGAGATGAAAAGCTGGGGAAGGGATTATCCTGAATTGGAAGCTTTAAGCTGATTGTCAATTGGAGGAAAATATGCAGTTAAAGGATATTTTGAAAAAGTTAGTCGAGGATGATGAGTTGGTCCTTTTGAGCGATAACGGTCAGGATTGGACGGCGGGAGAGCTTCTGAACAGCCTCTCAGAACCGCTGTTAAAAATTGAAGCGCATCTCCAGCCGGATATGTACATTGCAGAGATCAATGATCGCGGTTATCTCGGTCGTGTTCTCTACAAGATAAAAAATAAAAAATGACAAGGAAAAATAATCGGAATCTTTCTGTAATGTATATGAATTAAGCAAATATGTTTAAAAATTACCTGAATATCGCCCTCAGAAAAATCCGGAAACACAAAGGCTATTCTTTCATCAACATAGTCGGCCTGGCCATTGGAGTGGCGGCCTGCCTGTTGCTTTTTCTCTGGGTGCAGGATGAACTGAGTTATGACCGTTATCATCAGAATGTGGATCAGATTTATAGGGTTGTATCCCAGTATGAATCGGAAGGTCGTGTCAGGCGTTCCGCGCGGACTCCCGCTCCGCTCGGGCCCGCACTGGAGAGGGAATTTCAAGATGTCGAAAAATCAGTCCGGTTCGGCAGAAATGGGTTTGTCGTCAGCTACCAGAATAAGCGCTTTGTGGAGAATGTGTATTTTGCGGACCCAGAGATTTTCGATGTCTTTACTCTCCCTCTGATCAAGGGCAATCCAAAGACCGCCTTGAAGGAACCGTATTCTATCGTAATTTCCGAAAAAATGAGCCAAAAGTATTTTGGCGAAGATAACCCTTTAGGCAAGATTATTTCCTTGGGAGAGTGGCATGATTTCAGGGTATCAGGAGTTTTTCGGGAGATCCCGCAAAATTCTCATTTTCGATTCCTTTTCCTGGCTCTTTTTTCTGATTATGCCTCCTCACATTTTGACCAATGGGGGATATCCAATTATTGGACTTACATATTGGTCTCGGATAATTTTTCTGCTGACATTTTCGAGGAGAAAATACCTCAGTTTGTGCAGAAATATCGGGGCAAAGAATCATGGGCTGTGTACAGGTCAACATACCCGCTGCAGGCGTTAAAACGAATTCATCTCCACTCTCACTTGAGGGGAGAGATAGGGGCGAACAGCAGCATGGGAACCCTCTACATCTTTTCCGCTATTGCTGTGTTTATCCTTCTCATAGCCTGTCTGAATTATATCAATCTGTCTACCGCAAGATATGTCACCAGGACAAAAGAAGTCGGACTGAGGAAGGTCATCGGAGCGACAAGACCGCAGCTGATCAAACAGTTCTTAGGAGAGACATTCCTGCTGTCGTTCATCGCCTTACCTCTTTCGCTGATGCTTGCTGAATTGTTCCTCCCTCTATTCAATTCTCTCTCCGGAAAGATACTGTCCATTCACTATTTCGATAATATGCTTTTTTTACCCGGTTTAGCCGCAATAATCGTGTGTGTCGGTTTCGCTTCAGGGATATTCCCGGCTTTCTTCATTTCCGCTCTCAAACCGGTGACTGCACTCAGAGGGAGGCTCAGAGCCAATTCACGAGGTTCAGCACTCAGAAAGTCCCTGATCGTGAGTCAGTTTTCCATCTCTATCCTGTTTATCATAAGCACTCTCATCGTGTTCTCTCAGTTGAATCATATGAGAAACATGAATTTGGGTCTGGATAAAGAGCATGTCGTGACCATTCCGATCTATGATAAGGATGCACTCGGAAAGCTGGATGCGATTAAAAATGAGTTCTTGCAGAATTCCAGTGTACTGAGTGTGTCTGTTTCTGACTTTTCGCCAGGGAAAAGCAATATGTACCAGAATTACAAGTATGAGGGCATGCGGGATGGCGAGAATCCCATGATCCGGTGGCTTGTCGTAGATCACGATTTCATTCGGACTTTTGGGATCGAGTTAGTGGATGGTCGAGATTTTTCAAAACGCTTTCCGAGTGATGTGAATCGCGCTTATATTCTCAATCAAGCGGCTGTCAAAGAAATCGGATGGGAATCACCAGTCGGAAAAGAACTCGAGATAATCAATAGGGGACCCGTCATCGGAGTCGTGAAAGACTTTAACTTCAAACCGCTCCATCAGAAGATCGAACCCGTCGCGCTCTACATTTACCCCAAATTGTATCAATACATTTCAGTCAGGATCAGCCCCGACAGTATTTCATCTGCACTCACTTTTTTAAAAAACAAATGGCAGGAGCTCGTTCCGGGACAGGTATTTCAGTATTCTTTCCTGGATGAGGATTTTGACAATTTGTACAGAGCGGAGATGCGATTGGGCAAGATTTTCACAGTGGTGACCTGTCTGGCTGTATTCATTGCCTGTTTAGGATTATTTGGACTCGCCGCATTCGAATCCGTGCAGAGGACCAAAGAGATTGGTATCCGAAAAGTGCTCGGAGCGTCCGTTGCAGGAATTGTCCTTCTTCTTTCAAAAGATTTCTCAAAATGGGTTCTCCTGGCGAATATCGTTGCCTGGCCGGTGGCTTATTATGCGATGAACCGCTGGCTCCAGAATTTTGCCTACCGCATCAACATCGGACCCTGGGCGCTCATTCTGTCCGCTGCTTTAGCATTTGCGGTGGCTCTGCTGACAGTCAGTTACCAGGCCGTGAAAGCCGCTTTCACTGATCCAGTAGACACTTTAAGATATGAATAAATGGAACGTTCCCCAAGGGAACAACATGAACAGAGGATTGGAGGAAGAACATGATTAAACTTGTAGACGTCACCAAATATTACTCAACCGGATTCGTGAAGACATTTGCATTGCGGAATATCAGCCTTGAGTTCAAAGACGGAGAATTTGTGACTATCATGGGGCCCTCAGGTGCAGGTAAATCGACGCTTCTCTACATTCTCGGGATGCTGGATTCACCTTCGAGCGGTGAGTATTATTTTTACGAAAAAAAAGTCCATGCCCTGAACGAAAAACAGCTCACGGAACTGCATAAAAACCACATCGGTTTTGTTTTCCAGAGCTATCATCTCATCGATGATCTCACAGTCTATGAAAACCTGGAAACGCCTCTTCTGTACAAAAAAGTGAAGGGCGCGGAAAGAAAAAGCAAAGTGGCGGATATGCTGGATAGGTTTCACATCGTGGCCAAAAAAGACCTGTTTCCGAACCAGCTATCCGGCGGGCAACAGCAAAAAGTCGCGGTCGCGAGAGCCGTCATCACAGAGCCCAGACTCATCCTTGCGGATGAGCCAACCGGCAATCTGAACACTAAAGAAGGTGAGGAAATCATGGACCTGTTCAAAGAGCTGAACGAGCAGGGAACAACGATCCTTCAGGTGACTCACTCCGAGAAAAACGCCTCCTACGGCCGCAGGATTATCAACCTGCAAGACGGCTGGATCGTTGACGAATGAGTCAAAGACACACATGAAGCGTGACAGAGAAATATTTCTATCCCCCCACAGCTCGAGAATAAACAGAAAATGTTGAGAGACAACCTATAATGTGAAACATTATGGAGGTTTAAAATGTTGAAATTTAAAAAAATTATGTTCTTGGTTTTTGTTTTTGCGCTTTTCACAGCCCTCCAGGCTCGGGGGGAACAAATCTCCCTTTCCCTCGAGGAATGTATCGTGAAGGCGATGAGGAATAACCTCAGAGTTGCGGTTGAGGTTTTGAATCCAGAAATAGCGGATATCTCTATTTCCCTGGCCAAGGAAAGGTTCATTCCAAATCTTTCGTTTGGGTACAACCGCCAGAATACAAACACACCTTCAATTTCCTTTATTGAAGGAGACGAAACTCTCACCTCGAATTATTATGACTATTCCGCAAGAATCTCGCAGATCATCCCGACGGGGGGAAGTTTTTCGATCGCCCTTTTCTCCTACAAAATTGATTCGAACCAGAAATTCCAGACAATCAATCCCCGTTACGGAAGCACAGTTTCTTTTAATTTCGCCCAACCGCTCTTGAAAAATTTCGGGACCAGGATCAACCGGAACGAAATCATCACCGCTCAGAACAACAAAGACATTTCGGATAACCAGTTCAAAACTATGCTTATGGATACGATTTATGAGGTGGAAAGCGCGTACTGGAACCTTGTTCACAGTATTGAAGACCTCAAAGCAAAAAAACAGTCTTTAGAATTAGCCCGTGATCTTCTCAAAAAGAATAAAAGAGAAGTGGAGGTGGGAACTCTGGCACCTATCGAGATCTTGAGTGCCGAGTCAGAAGTGGCCACTCGAGAAGCCGACATCCTCCAAGCAGAAGCCATGATCAAGAATAATGAAGACCAGTTGAAAACTGTCATCAACCTGGCTGCAGAAGGGAAAGTCTCAGACATCGAAATCATTCCTGTGGGCCAACCTGACTTCAAACTGAGAGAAGTGAGTTTCGAGGAAGCCTTGGCGACAGCTTTGGCGACTCGACCGGATTTACGGGCAATCGAGATCGATATAAAAAATAAAGAAATTAACCTGAGTTATGCCAAGAATCAGCTTTTACCGGAACTGAACTTCAGCGCATCCTACTGGAGTCCGGGCGTATCCGGAGACCAAATTATTTACGACCCTTTGGATCCTTTCGGACCTCCAGTTATGGTGATTCCGGGGGGGGCATCTGCGGCTCTCAAGGATGCCTTGGGATTGAAATTCACGAATTGGTCTGCGGGCCTCGTCCTCAACATACCTTTAAATTCCTTTTTCTCGCGTGCCCAGCATGCTCAAGCTAAGGTCGATCTCAAGCAAACGTCGTTAATACTTAAAGAACAGGAACAGCAGGTGATATTGGAAATCAGGAATGCGGTGAGAACAGTGCAGACCAATTACAAGAGAGTGCAGGCGTACAGAGCTGCCCGTGAGCTGGCGGAAAGAAAATTGGAGGCGGAAGAGAAGAAACTGAAAGTCGGTTTGACAACCAATTATGTTGTACTCCAGTACCAGAGAGACCTTGCGGATGCCAGGAGTTTGGAACTCAGGGCCATGATCGATTATGTTCTTTCTTCCGCTGAGCTGGACAGAGCGATGGGCACAAGCTTGAAGAAAAAGAACATCCAGCTGTCCATTTATGACGTGAAGAATTCTGATTAATAAAACAGATGGGGATTGGTCTCAATTTTCCATATTTGCCAAAAAAATAGTTGAGGAGAGCGAAGACAGACCCAACTGGGATCCCGACCTTGAGGCCTGAATCTGGTGATTTTGCTTATTCGATTGAGCTGATATATAATATCGCAAAATTAAAAAAAGAGGTTGAATATGAAATTTAAAAAGTTTTTTGTCGAGGAAATTCCGCGCCGGAAATTTCTCGAGGCAGGCCTCAAAGGAGGGATTGCTCTTGCTGCTACGCCCTCACTGTTGATGAACCTGGTGTCTCGCAAAGGTATGCAGAAAGGAAGCGCCAAGATCGACGTTGACCCTCAAGTTCTGGACAAAATCATCGCCAAAGCCCTTGAAAAGGGTGGAGAATTCGCGGATGTGTACGTAGAGAACAGGATAACCCGAAGGATATTGATGGAGGAATCCAAGTTCAAGAGTGCAGTTTTTGGTATAAGCCAGGGAGCGGGTGTGCGGGTCATATCCGGGGATAAAACCGGATTTGCGTATACGGATGAGATAACCGATGAGAAGATGATTCGGGCAGCAGAAATCGCTTCGTTTGTTGCCACTGTAGGTAAAGCCACAGATCCGGTCAACATGAAAAAGGAAAGCCGGGAGTCTTTCGTAACGGTCAAACTCCCGCTGGAAGCCATCGCTGATGAGAAAAGAATCGATGTGATGAAGCGAGCGAACCAGGCGGCCCTGGATTATGACTCCAGGATCAATATGGCATCGATCAGCTATTATGACGAGATCAGAGGGAGGACCGTTGCGAACAGCGAAGGATTGTTGTTGAGCGATGAGCTGCCTCTCCTGTTCTTCATCGTCCAGACTCTGGGAGTCGGGAATAACACGCGGCATATGGGAAGAGAGAGACTCAGCCGTCATTCCGGATTCGAAGTATTTGATGACGTCACCCCCGAGGAAGTGGCGCGAACTTGCGCCAGAGAATCCATCGCCATGCTTGAAGCTCAAGATGCGCCTGCAGGAATAATGGATGTGGTCATGCAGAATGGATGGGGCGGAGTACTCGTTCATGAGGCTGTGGGCCATCCGCTTGAAGGCGATATCATTGCGCGAGAGACCGGTGCATTCGCGGGGAAACTCGGACAAAAAGTGGCCAGCGATGTCTTCACGATGGTGGATGACGGAACTCTTCCGAATTTCCGGGGAACCACCAATTTTGATGATGAAGGGACCCAGATGAAACGAAATGTGTTGATCAAAGAGGGCGTTCTCGTCAAATTTATGACTGACATCCTCTCGGCCAAACAGTTGAAGATGGAGCGCACGGGAAACGGAAGGCGTGAGAGCTTCCGCTACCTCCCAATCCCCAGGATGACAAACACTTTTATCGAGAAAGGAAAAGACAAACCTGAAGATATTCTTGCCTCGACAAAAAGCGGATTGTATGTCCAGAGCTTGAGCGGAGGAAGCGTTAATCCAATCACAGGGATGTTCAATTTCACCTGTCGCGAAGCCTACCTGATTGAAAATGGAAAGAAAACTGCTCCTGTCAAAGGAGCCACTCTGATCGGAAACTGTTTAGAAGTCATTTCGAACATAGACGCCGTTGGAGATGATCTCGCTTTTGGCCCGGGAATCTGTGGGAAAGGCCAGGTTGCGGAAGTGACGGCCGGACAGCCTACGGTCAGGATTCGCGGCATAAACGTGGGCGGAAGCAGAGCCAGACGATGAGCGCAAAGAATATAAGGAGATAACCATGGATTATAAAGGATTAGCTGAAGAACTGGTCAAAAATTGTAGGAACAAGGGTGCCGACCAGGCTGAGGTGTACATCGAATCAGGTCGCAACCTCAGCATAAGAGTCAGAAACGGGGATATCGAAACTGTGCAGGAAGCCGCGACACACGGTGCGGGATTTCGAGTTTTCATTGGGGGAAAAATGGCTTTCTCCAGCTGCAATGATTTTGCAGGTCAAGCTTTGCAGAATGCAGTGGAAAGCGCAGTCCGGTTTGCAGCGAACACGACTCCCGATGAAAACAATATGCTTCCTGACGATAAGGGTTTCACAAAAATCGAAGGATTGTACGATCCTCAGATCAGCCAAGTCGCCATGGAAAAGAAGATCGAACTCGCCAAGAAGGTGGAAAAGCTGGCCATGAAGGATCCGCGGATCACCAAGAGCTCCGGGGCATCCTATTCAGAGGGAGAAGGAGAAGTTTTTCTGGCCAATTCGAACGGGCTTCTGAAGAGCTACAAAGAATCGGGTTGCGGCTTTGGTGTTTCTGTCGTGGCGGAAAAGGACGACCAGAAATCCACCGGCGGAGAGTCATGCTCGAGGCGCTTTTATGCTGACCTGAAGCCTCCGGAGGAGATCGCAGCAAAAGCGGCCAAAGATGCGTATGGAATGCTCGATCCCAAAATGGTCAAAACACAGAAAGCCGCGGTCATTTTTGATCCGGATGTGGCTCGCGCCTTATTGGGGGGAATTCTGGGAGCAGTGAACGGAGAGCGTGTTTTGCAGGGTGCCAGTTTTCTCCGGGATAAACTGAATCAAAAAATCGCATCAGAACTCTTGACCATCATCGATGATGGAACAAGATCAAAAGGAATGAGAAGCCAACCCTTTGACGGAGAAGGGGTTCCCACGCAGAAAAGGACCATAGTGGATAAGGGTGTGCTGAAAGGTTTCCTGTACAACACGATTGTGGCCAAACGCGCAGGAAGAAAAAGCACAGGCAATGCTTCGAGAGGTGGATTTACGAGCGTACCCGGAATCGGGGCGCATAATTTCTACATGGCCGGAGGGAAAAACACCCCTGAGGAAATCATCCAATCCACGAAAGTCGGGCTTCTTCTCAAGGGCGTCACTGGTTACGGGATCAATCCGGTTAACGGGAACTTCAGCGGAGGTGCGTCAGGCTACTGGATCGAGAACGGACAGATTGCCTTCCCCGTAAAAGGATTGACAGTTGCCGGGAATGCGTTTGAAATGCTGAACGCCATCGATATGGTCGGTAATGATCTCGATCTGAATCGGAGTTTCACAGCGCCCACTTTCCGCATCAAGCAGCTGCAAATCGGAGGGAAGTAGATAATACCCTGATCAGATATTCCAGCGGTAGGAAATCTTGATCATGAAGATGTTGTCTCCTGGTGCGGAAAACAAATCCCTGAGATCACGGCTCAAGTCAAAATCTCCCTGATTGGCAAAATCGGAACGGTTCTGAGTCCACACAAAATAGAGTATCGACCCCGGAAAATACTCCCATCTCAAAACAACAGTGCCGCGGAACGATTTATAGTTGAAATCCGGATTGGAGAAGGAAAATTCCGGAGCCGGACCTGACCCGTCGGGATCAACCGTGTAGTTCGGATCATTGTAAGTGATGGTTGAGTTCCCTTCTCCATAGATATTGTAATTCAGGGACTTCGGCTGTGCGAGTTCTTTGAATTCGTCATACTTTCCTACGGCTATGTAGGGTTGGAAGTACAGCTGCAGAGTTAACCTGGGAGTGAATGTCCAATTCAACCTGATCTCCCCGGAAAGTGTCTTCTGATAAATAGCTCCGAACACATACCGGGTTCCGTACGTCTCTGTCATGTATGAGTCATTCACGCGTGTGACCCACTGCGCATACGAATCCCGGACAGAAAAATTCGGGCCGAAAGACAAGCTGACATTACTTCTGACTTTCCAACGAATGAATACACCGCCTCCCAAGGAATAGCTGTCCCAATCAGTCCTCCAGTACGCTCCTGTGCCTGCATGCAGAACTATCGGCTTGCGGCTGTCGCTGCTAAACCCGAAATCGATTTGAGTTCCAGTCGGGATCATAGCCAGGGGGCCTCCTCTCGTGAGATCATTGCTGATCGTTGGCGGGTTATAGGCAATCATCGTGTTGAATCCCCAGTAATTCAGGAATTGTCCTTCAGCAGACAACAGGTATCCTTCCCAGGTCTTGTTGCCGCCGAAATCATAAGTGCCGAAGGGGCCTCCGAAGACGATGACATTCCGGAAGATCTTACCTGGATGAGGCCATCTGTAAGCCAGAAGCATGTGATAATTAATGACGTCAGAGGAACCGAACTGGAATCCTATATCATTCGGGTTGAATCCGGGGGAGATCGCGCCCAAAGATGCGCTGAGCAAGAATTTTCCCTTTTGCTTGTTGAAGTTCAATCGTCCCGCCCATCCGGAAAGAGATGTGGCGTTCGGATCGACTTCCACGTGATCGGCATCAGGCCGCTGAAAGTAGTGCAGAGAAGAGTACTGCAAGTCAAGGATCGCATCCTGGCTCCCTTGAACCTGAGTCCCCCCAAACCAGCCACCGATAACCCAACTTCTCTTTTTGTCGAGATACGTCCATCCGTCCACAGCCAGTGTAAAGGCTTTTTCATTCAGGATGGAGGTGAGATTATCTGTTCTCAGATCTCTGAGGACCGCAGTCGTTTGAAAGCCAACCCCACGTCGTCCTTCGTCGAATTCTTTCTGTCCACGAAAAACTCCGTAATAACTGAGAGGTTCCACTTCTTCAAAGGTTCGGTTTCCTCCTGAATCGATTTCTGCGTATTCACGAGCAGTCATGGCATTTGTGAATCCGAAGTTCCATCCTTTTCCCATTTTGCCCGTGAATTTGACAGCGCCCAGAATGGTTGTTCTGTCCGGGTAATTCACATAACCACTCTGTGTCACAGAACCCTGAGGCGCACGCCCGATTCTTCGGCTGTAAAAAAAGGTCGGATTCGGCCAGTTGATGTTTACATTCATGGCGTTGCCGCCTCGGCCAAATTCATCGAAGATATTCGCTCCCTCTATAAAAAATGGTCTTTTTTCTCTGTAGTAAGTTTCATACGCGCTCAGGTTGATCACAGCCGGATCGACTTCCACTTGGCCGAAATCGGGATTAACTGTCGCATCCATTGTCAAATTGCTCTTGATCCCGACTTTCAGGTCAAACCCAACACTTCCGTCGTAGTCTTGTCCTGTTTGGAAAGGATTGCCTGTCTCCTCAGGGCTGAAGGCGGCGCTGCCCACGGCATACGGAAGAAATTCGATATGCCGGCCAGGTCGAATGTCCCGGATCCCCACGAGCTTGGCGAATCGAGAAACGTAAACCTCATCCTCTTTCGGAATCCAGACATACGCGACTCTCTCGTTCTTCCTTTTTATAGTCCTTCTGAAATTGACTCCCCAGATGTATTCCTCTCGTTTTGGAAAACGCAACTGGTTGTACGGGATCCTGATCTCAACAGTCCACCCTTCCTCATCGATCAGGCTCTTCCAGTCCCAGACACCATCCCAGGTGTTGTCCTGATTGACATCATTGTACAGGGTCCAGTCAACGATCGAACCTGAAGGATTCACAGCAAATTGATAGCCGGAACGCCTGTCATAATAGGTGTCCACAGCGAATATGAACCAATCTGAATCCACAAAGTCATCCCGCCGCCCTAAACGGCACCTTATGCGGTCGGGTTCTGAATCATACATCCGGGCCGCCACATAAAGGGCTTTCTCATCATACGCCACCCAAACTTCTGTCTTCTCAGTAGGGTCTTCTCCGTCGTTCGGATCGGACATCGTGAAATCACCGTAACCTTCTCTCTGCCAGACTTCCTCTTTCAACACGCCATCAATGTTTATCGGCCCATTTGATCGAATTGCCTGGACGGTTTTCTGTGATTCAGCCTCAGGATCTTTTTTCTTAGGACCTTTGCCCCATAATAGAAGAGGGATGAGAAATACGATGATGAATAATGATGCCTTTTTACTCATAACAGGGCTCCTTCTGAACCAACAGAGAGGTTGTCCTTCTCATCCACAACCAGATATTTTCCGCGCATATTCTCCTTATAGCGAAGAGAGAGGATGGGACAATCGGACATACGCTAAATCCTGGTGGATAGACCTTTATTCCTCTCATTCACTTGTTAATACGTAATATTGTACGAAAAGGATTACTGTTTTGTTCTCTACTTTGGTTAAGGCGATCCTTTCAGATCATATTTTGTCCGGTCTTTTCTTTTTGGAATTGAGAAAGATACAGAAAGTGGCTCCGATGAATCAGTGATTCATGAAAATGATTTGGCATGAACCTAGACTGGAAATGTCATGGGATGAGGAGAGACTCAGGATCTGAGCCTCCTTGGCTGCGCTCTGTACTTTATTCTATTCTTCTCAGGGTTCCATATGCGCGGACTTGGAATGAATAATGTCTATTTCAAAGTCACTGAATTCGTGTAGTGCCCTCCTTTTAGAGAATCATACACGATCTTCACGCTGCCTTTCCCTTCGATCAGAAACCGGTATTCGACTCTACCGAAACTCGGGACACCGTTTTCCACCCAGATGTAATTCTCTCTCGTTTTCACTTTGCCTGTGATTCCGCGGTACTGATCGAACAAGCGTCCTGCGGCGACGAGCTTGACGTTCTGGCCTTCGATCTTAAACCGGTCAGCCCGGTGCAGTTGGCTCTGCACGGCTCGGGCCGACATGGTGGGCGTCACCCGGGTATTTTTCATTGAGACATCCACTTGATAGAGATTTTTCTCCAGTTTTTTGACCTTCACTCCCTCAAATTCGAGCCTCGGGAGTTGATCAGCGTGGTAGAAACAGAAAGCGGCATTCCGGTGGCATGTGTCGGCCAGCTGGAAATGAGGCGGAACGCGGCTTCCGTATATTGTCGTGCCGCCGATCTCAATATCGCCGTAAAGCGGATGTGTGTACGGTTTCCATTCGACATAATGCTCTCCCAGGAGAACCAGATCATGGTATGTCATTTCTGCGACTCTCTCAGCAAGATTGCGCATTCTCTGGATTTCTTCGTCCACTTCCTCCCCTTCTTCTCCACCTGTGGGGAAAGAAAAAGTGGGAGACATGTCCAGTTCATTGCTGAAGGTGTAAGCCCCGAGAACATTGTAGAGAAAGTCAATGCTCCCCCCAAAAACCGTGTACAAATCCTTGTAAACAACGATGTACCTGTAACCCGGAATGATCTTCTCCCCGTTTTTTCCAATATAATCATAGATTCTCCGGTCACTCATCGGGTAATCCCCCATGTTCTTGGCGCCTGGTCCTCTGAGGATCATCCCGCCTGAGTTATGGAAATTCTGGCCTCCCATAATATTGGGATGCGCGAGGAGGAAGTCACGCGTGGCTTTGGTCTCGGGAAATTCAAAAGGGTAGTCCCCGGCCCCCATCTGGACATACTGGGGCTGCCAGTTGAATCCATAGTTTCGGTTCATGTCATACCCGCCGAGCCAGTCCTCGTTGATGAGTCCGTCCCCATCATTGTCGATGCCCTCGGTTCCCAGCATCGTGTATTCTCCTTTCTGCCCGGGTCGAGCCGGAATCAAAATGCGAGAATCCTCTGGATGCGCCACGAATCTGCCTTTCGGGTCTTTTTTCCTCATGGATGTGAGGAATCCGTCTCCATCCAGGTCATCGGGGCCATCTTCATCCGCGACACCATCCCGGTCATCATCAAACGGAATCACACCTGACCTGTAGTATTCTCCTTTGTTGATGAAATAATCCCGGCTGTCCGGGTTCATGGTGGGAATGAAATAAAAGGCTCTCTCGTCCAGGAGGCGTGTGGCCAGATCTGTTTTTCCGTAATTCTTCAACAGATACCATATGGCATACAGCGCGACTTCTGTACCCTGGATCTCATTGCCATGAATATTCCCATCCATATAGAATCCGGATTTATGCTCTGGAGGACCGGTTTTAGGATTATTGAGAATAACGGCCCATATATCCCGTCCTTGATAGGATTTTCCGAGAGAAATCAGCTTCATAAACTCTGGATTTGCCTTTTGAAGAGCCTTGAGCGCTGCAGTCATCTCTGCATGGTTGTAGAAGTGGTCGAATGACAGCTTTACCTCAGCCGCAGAGATTGTCACAGAACAAAGAAAATTCAAGAAGAAGGCCATCCCCAAGAATGTCATAAATATTTTATTTCTTTTCATCTTTTCCTCCCATTATTGAAGAACGACAGTTGTCGTAACAGGGTCAAGGTTTGGAGCTCCGGCCGTGATAGTGACTTTAGAGCCTCTTTTCCCTCGAACCGTCCATTCGGCTTTTTGGGTTCCTCCGCTGCCGTCAATAAAAGGAATGTTCACGACTGAGCGCCCGGAGAACAGAAACTGTCCCTGAGTCAGATTGAGTTGAGCTCTGATCGGCCAGACTGCTCTGGCTCGTCTTCCCTGAGCTGTCGAGGTCGGAAACCAGCCGGTGTTGGTGAAGTAAACAGTGACTTGGTAGACTCCATTTCCAAGAGTTTTCACCTGAGTTTCTTTAATCTCGAGCTGAGGCAAACGGTTCATGAAATCCATGTAGTAATCGGTGTGAAAATCGATCGTTTTTTGCATTTCTGCAGGGGGGGGAGCCACCTTCAGGTAAGGGACAAATCCACCGATCTCCACCTCGCCTAATGTGGGGTGTGTGAACGGAGTCCAGTCGATAAATCCCTTGCCCTTCAACACCTCATCCGACCATTTGAGGATGTAGGATTCGGGATGCTCACCTTCTTTGGTGGCTGGCCTTTTGGGCATATTCTCCATCATCTGGACCATCCGTTCCGGAGTAATGCGGCCGGCTTTAACCATGTCTTTCACCATCGAGACTTTGAAGTTCGCTGGAGCGCCCTGCTCTTTGAGAAAGTCTTTGATGATTTCATCGTCAAGGGCCAGAAAATCCTCAGAAGACATGTTTTTCAATTTCTCGAGTGTCAACGCATCTTTTGCTTTTTCATCCGGTTCTTTTTTGGATTCAGGGACGGCCCACAAATCTGCAGAAAAAACGGGAACTCCATACTGGAAATAGCAGTAAGCGATAAAAGAACCTTTCCTGACACCTTTGGCCCGGCTCTCTGGATAACCGAGTTCAGCCTTTTTCAGCGCGTCTTTATAGTCTTTCTGAATTTCTTGAATGAAGGGCATGTCTATCCTGTCGATACTCATCGCTGCGCCCAAACCGAGAAACATGGCGACCATGCTTTCATCGACCTGCTGCCCTCCGGTGATACCGCTGGCATTAACGACATCCACGATTTCTTTTAAGGTGTATTCTTCATCCGGGTCTAATCCCAGGAACGAGGCCAAATAGGCTGGGACTTTCACTTTATCCGCGGCCGCTCTGGCCTGTCCTGTCTGCTGGAGATTCAGGAAGGTGTTTTCAGTCGAGAAGTTCAAGACCAAGGCAATGTTTTTATGGGAGACGAGAAATTGAACAAGAGCAATCGATTCTTTTTGGGAAACCGGCCAGAGGCCTGCAGGCTTTACGTAGTATTCGAAGTCATGGGGGAAGTTCCGGTTGATCTCGACACCGCCAGGCGGATCTTCATTGTAGAGCCCGTCCCCATCATTATCCAGGCCCTCTGTGTAAATCTTATAAATTCCTTTTTCACCTTTTTTGGGATCAGCTTTTCGCATCAGTTTTGGATCAGCCGGGTCCGGAATCATCGTGCCTTCAGGGTCTTTCACGCGGATTTGAGTGATGAGCCCGTCCTTGTTGAGGTCGTCAGGTCCATCTTCATCGATCGAATCATCCAAATCGTCATCCATGGGAAGTCTGTTCCTTCGACGCTCGTAGCGGACAGATGAAAAATAGGCTTGAGCCACATCCGGGTTGAGAAGCGGCGCCACGTAAACGGTCCTTCTCTCCAGAAGAGAAGAGATCTTTTTATCGGATCCGGACTTGGTCAGGAGCTTCTCCGCGAGAATAAGGGCAGCTTCTGTGCCCACGAGATGATGCCCTTCCACGTTCGCAGAGACAAAAACCGCGGGCCGGGTATCAGGATTGGAGCTGTTTTTACCTTGGGCAGCGATCCTCAACACAAAAATATCAGTATTTCCAGTGCTTTTTCCTATGTTAAGGAGCTTGGTGAGCTGCGGATACTGTGTGCACCAGGATTTCAACAGTGAAACGACTTCTCCAGGCTGATGATACTTATCTAAAGTCATTTCTTTGGGCGGCGCCGCAGCAAGAACAAGAGCCAAACTCAGGAAAAAGAACAACAAGCCGATAAGACGATGCGACATTTTAACCTCCTTTAAATTGAGATAAACGGATCAGACTTCATCTTCCAATCAAAATTCAAGGCTTTATTCCGGATTTCCAGCATCGACTTTCATAAAGTCTAATTCCATGCATTCATCAAAAATGTACTACGAAAAGGGAGAAAGAAAGTTATCATTTCACCCGTCGATAGTAAAGGAAATTGTAAATCCGGAAAGTTAAGTTATTAGTGAGATAACCCATCAGGATAAATTGAATAGGAAGCTGCAGAGGCATTGATCTGGCAAAATTATCTTCATCAAATATCAATACGAGTATATTCCAAAAAGAGTTCCCTTGTGTTCAAAAAAACAGGTTTTGTTTGTATTTCCAATGACTTTGTATAAAATAATGACTTTGTATAAAATAGAGAGCGTTTTCATGTAAAAAACTCATATTGAAAGATCGAACTGAGGAGGATTGATGAAAAAAAACAAATCATTGACCATCGGGATAACTGCTGTCGCCCTGGTGTTCTTTACCTTGAACGCACACGGCCAGAATGCAGAAGAGATTGGAGGGCTGTTCGGGAAAATCAACTGGAGATGTATCGGGCCTGCTGTCATGGGAGGCCGGACTGTGGATATCGATGTCGTGGAAAAAACGCCGTGGATTATCTATGCGGCTATCGGCCCGAGTGGTGTCTGGAAATCAGAGAACAACGGCATCACCTGGGAGCCCGTCTTTCACAAGGAGAAAACCGTATCTGTGGGCGATATCGCAATAGTCCAGTCCCAGCCCAAGATTATCTGGGTCGGCACTGGAGAGGCCACCTGCCGAAACAGCGTGACCATTGGCGATGGCGTGTATAAATCTATAGACGGCGGAAAAAAATGGAAAAACATGGGTCTCGTTGAAACTCGGCACATCAGCCGGATAGTCGTTGATCCTCAGAATCCTGCCATTGTGTATGTGGCGGCGATGGGTCACCTCTGGGGGCCGAACGAGGAACGCGGTATATACAAGACGACTGACGGAGGAGAATCGTGGAAAAAAGTCCTGTTCGTGAATCGGGACACCGGATTCGCAGATCTCGCTATCGATCCTTCAGATAATCAGATACTCTATGCGGCGGCCTATGAACATCGACGTCTCCCGTATTATTTTTCAAGCGGCGGGCCCGGAAGCGGGCTTTATAAAACAACGAATGGTGGAAAAACCTGGACAAAACTGACCAGGGATCTGCCAGAAGGAATCATGGGTCGGATTGGGATCGCCGTTTCCAGGAGTAATCCCGACGTTGTCTATGCTCTTATCGAGCATGAGGATGGGGGCATATGGCGTTCTGAGGATAAAGGCGAAACGTGGACAAGAACATGCGATAACAGGACTTATAAACGTGTGAATTTCAGGCCGTTCTATTACAGTCAGATTCGTGTGGATCCCAGTGATGACAAGATTGTTTATGTTTTTTCTGGGGGGACTTTTGTCTCAAAGGATAAGGGAAAAAAGTTCAGGGCCATCTCCAGAGGAACTCACCCTGATCACCATGCTCTCTGGATAGATCCGTCCAATCCTCTCCACCTGATTGATGGGAATGACGGAGGTATCGACATCTCCTATGATGGAGGAAAACACTGGCATCCGATTCAGCACATGACTTTGGCCGAAGTTTACCAGATCGGTTTTGATATGAGGAATCCCTATTATGTTTACTGCGGATTGCAGGATAACGGGAGCTGGGGCGGTCCCAGCTCGTCCTTAGATTCCGCTGGAATCACCAATGATGACTGGTACACGGTAGGAGGGGGAGATGGTTTCTACGCACAGGTCGATCCCACAGACGCGAATACGATCTACAGGAATTCTCAGATGAACGGATTATCCCGCTACGATATGAGAATCGGAAGGAGCAAGACTATCAGACCCCTGGCTTCGCAAAAAGAGCCCCCTTACCGTTTTAACTGGAATTCGCCCATATTGATATCTCCTCACGATCCCAAAACGGTTTATACAGCGGGCAACTTCTTATTCAAATCAACAAACGGAGGTCATTCCTGGGAGGTCTTCAGCCCTGACCTGTCCACCAACGACCCGGAAAAACAGAAAGACTCCGGGGGCCCGATCACCCTGGATAATACCGGGGCGGAGATTCACTGCACTATAGTCACCATATCGGAATCACACATTGTTCCAGGAATCATCTGGTGCGGCACGGATGATGGGAACGTGCAGGTCACGCGCAACGGGGGACGAACCTGGAAAAATGTGGTGAAAAACATTCCCGATATCCCTCCGAATACATGGTGTTCCCATATTGAGGCCTCTCACTTTGATCCGTCAGTGGCTTATGCGGCCTTTGACGGTCACAGGACAGATGATTATGGGACCTATGTCTACAAAACTTCAGATTATGGAGAAACCTGGACCTCCATCACAGGCAATTTGCCCTTTGGTTGGGTGCATGTTATCCGGGAAGACCTGAAGAATAGTAACCTGCTGTATGTGGGAACGGAGTTTGGGATATTCGCATCCTTAGATAGTGGCGAAAGCTGGTTCTCGCTGAAAAATAATCTCCCGACAGTCGCCGTTCGGGATATCGCCGTGCATCCCAGAGAGAATGATTTGATAATCGGGACACACGGAAGGGGCATCTGGATTATTGATGATATATCTCCTCTCCAGAAGATGACCAGGGAAGTCTTTGATTCGGATTTTCACCTGTTCAGCATCCGTCCCACAACTCAATTTCTCCGGTCGTCCAGAGGTGAATCTTACAGCTCTAAAGTGTATGTCGCCAAGAATCCTTCTTACGGCATGATTCTTGACGCCTATTTCAAGGACAAGCCTGAAGAAAAGCCCAAAGTCCTTGTCAAGGATAGGCGGGGTGAGACAATATTCCAAATCAATTTGATGAAGAAGGAAGGTCTCCAGAGAAAGACATGGAATTTGCAATTTATTCCCAAAACAAAAGACGGGAAAAAGATCGTTCCTTCCGGCTTGGGATTTGTCGCGGCGCCTTTTGTCCCTCCTGGAGAATACACTGTGGAAATGGCTGTCGGAGAGCAGAAGATCGAGAAAAAAGGATTGGTGTATCCGGACCCGCGTTTCTGGATGATCGAAAAGGACAGAGTGGCTCAAAACGAAAGTATGCTTGAAGTGATGGTTCTTTCAAGAAAGATGAATTTATCGATTACAGCCGCAAGAAATATCAGAAATCAACTTGATAAATTGAATGAGACTTTGAGCGAGAAGGGAGATATTCAAGACGCTGTTCAAAAGGCAATAGAGAGATTTGAGAGAAGATTTACCGAACTGGAAGACGAGATCGTGCCTGAGGAGATGTTCTACAGAGGATCGATGGAAACCGCTCTTCGAGGCGGCCACTTGAATATGCAGGTCTTGTTTCTGGGGATGTCTGTTTCTGCGTATCCATCCGCACCAACAGAAACAGATTTAGCTCAACTGAAAGAACTCGGAGAGATTGTGAACGGAATGGTCGATGAATTCAACGAATTCATAAGGAATGATATCGCCAGGCTCAATGAAATTCTGGCGAGAAACGGTATGAAGCCCTTGAAAGCACCCAAGGAAATTGAAATTTAGGTAAAATCCACGGAGGAGAGCATGCGTGGATTGAAAGACAAACGCATTTTCATCACAGGTGGTGCCGGAGGGATCGGCGCGGCAACAGCCGCCCGTTTTCTGGAAGAAGGCTCCCGAGTGGCGGTGTTGGATTCAGACAAGGAGGCTCTACTTCAGATTCAAGATCGGATGCCCGCACTGGCCGGGACAATTTGTGCCGATGTCTCCGATGCGAAGGCTGTGGAGAAGGCATTTGATGAACTGGACGGATTGTTGAAAGGCCTGGATATCCTGATAAATAATGCCGGCATCAGCCAGAGAAAGCCTTTTCTAGAAATAACTCCGGAGGAATGGAAAAAAATTTTGGATGTGAACCTGAACGGAGTATTCTATGTGGCCCAGCAGGCAGCCAAAAGAATGCTCGGACAGGGGAGTGGCGTTATCCTGAACATGGGATCGACCAATGCTCTTCGGGGTTATCCTCATTATACTGCCTACAACTCCTCAAAAGCGGGTGTCGTGGAACTGACCCAATCGTTGGCACTAGAGCTGGCCCCTAAGATCCGTGTGAATGCTGTCTGTCCGGGGTATATCTTGACACCGATGCAGGAAGCCGAATACACACCTAAAATGCTTCACGCATGTGCGAGTAAAGTTCCTCTCGACAGGCTGGGAAAACCAGAAGATGTGGCCGCGCTTTTTGCTTTTCTCGCTTCCGAGGATGCGGATTATATCACCGGCCAGTGTTTCGTCATCGATGGAGGAGAGATCGCCGGGGGTCTCGCCAGTCAGAAATAAGAAAGATTCATTTCTTGACTAAGATTTCAACTTGGGCAAATCAGAAATCCCGTTATCCCGTGCGTCGGCAAGCATAATTTTCTGCAGTTCCCGGATAATATCCTTCTCCAGGAGCAGGGGAGGATTTTCCTTGAGAAGCCGTTCCACTTCATTCGAGGCTCTGTCGGCTGTGGTTTTCCTTCCGAGTGAGACCCAGTAGTCATAGGTGTCTCTGTCAATAATTTTTGGGAACGTATGTTCCTGCCTGTACCACTTTCGCGTATGAGGCATGGACAGAAACTGAGTCTCCGCTGTAAAATCCTCAAAGAGATTTTTCGCGATCGGGTCGTCCCTCTGTGCAATTCCTTCGATCAGCCTGTAGGCCATACCACAGATCTCGTTATCCACAACCAGTTTTTCCAGGCTCTGGCAGCTTTCAAAGTTCATCATCCCAGGTCCAGAGATGACGTTGACACCGGAGAGGGCAGCCAGGATAGCCCCGATCCCTGTCTCCAATCCGGCCTGGGAGTCATTGACTTTCGAATCGCTCAATCCCATGTAGGCATGCGTCGGCAGATTCAGGAACTTTCCGATTTGTGTATAGGCCGAATCGATCATCATTGTCTCAATAGCTCCCATGGGAGTCGTGCCCTTTCTCATGTCAAAGCTAGAAGGGGAGCCGCCAAAAATGACCGGAGCCCCTTTTTTGGCGAGCTGGCATATCACCAAACCGGAGAGATTTTCTACGACATGCTGGACAAGTGTTCCGGCTATCGTGACGGGCGAAGTGGCACCGGTCATCCCCATGGAAATAAGTTCTGATGGGATGCCTGCTCGAGCGCAGTCGATCAAACTCTGGGCCGTAAGATTGCTCCATTTGAGGGGAGGGGAGGGACAGGCGTCGAAGATCGCCAGAGGTTTTTCGGCCAGTGCTGTCTCGCTTCCCCTCACGGCCACGAGCATATCGTGCATGGGCTTGAATCCCTCCACACGGAATGTTCCTGTAACCACCGGTTTCGCCGAATACTGAAGGCCCAGGTACAATCTGTAACTGTCCGAGATCAGGTCCGGAACATCGCTGCTCACGATCCCCGTACACTGGAAATCAATGTGTTCCATACACTCTGTGAGGCGGTAAAACCTCACCAGGTCTTCACTCTGCGGCTTGCGTTCTTCCTGTGTTGTGTGATCGAGAATGGTAATGGCTGCCGATCCGGGATCAAAATGGACATGGTCCCCGCCCACGATGAATTCTTTATCTCCGGTTCTGTCGTATAGCGTGATGGTTGAAGGGGTTGAAGAGAGGCTGTCTTCAACCAACGCGGACGTGAAGTGAACCCTCTGAGTCGTTTCATCGGCTTTCATCCCTGCGTCCTTCAAGAGCTTCATAGCCTGGTTATTTTCTACAAAAACTCCCTGCTTTTCTAAGATTTCGAAGGCTTCGTCCAGGATCTTCTGGATGAATGCTTTGTTTAAGAATTCCAATTTAGGTCTGATTGCTTCTGTCATCGGATTTTCCTTAAATTTTTTTTCTCGTCGTGAGATTTTTGTCTTTGTAAAAATTTATCCGGAAAGACACAGACTTGCGGGGAACCATCATGCAGGACTCCGTCAAGCTGACGCCAATGTCCTTTCCGGGCAAGACCTGAAAAACATACTTCTGCTCCCGGATATCCCATTTTCCGTAGCCGGGGCTGAATCTCTTGCTCGGCCAAAGCCCCATCTCTCTGGCTTTCTCCACCAGTATCCGGTCGGACTGGATGGCAGTTTCCTCTGCGGCTTCCGACCCCAATGAATCCAGTATCAAAGCCCGCACCATTTCGTTCTCTCCCATGAGCCGGTTGATTTCCTCCTCAAGAGCAGGACCGATCGTACATATGCAGAGAGCGACTTTTTTCGCATCCTCGAATATCGGATGCTGGTTTGTTTCCGCATGATCCAAGATCGTGTAGATAGATGCGGGATGCAGGAGGTGTTCCAGTTTGTTTTTCTCTTCTTTGATCAGCAGCTTGATCGGGTCTTTGATTTCCGTGAATTTTTGTTTATACCCGATAAGCCGCAAGATTCGTTTCTCATCAAACTCGATCTTCAGGTTTTCGATTTTCTCAACACGTGGAGACATGACGGCCTTTATTCTTTTCTGATTTTTTGCGCGACCTTTACCGCGACCATGGCGTTTTCCCCGTATCCGTCAGCCTCGATGTCATCCGCCCATTTCTGGTTCACAGGCGCGCCTCCCACGAGCACTTTTATCCGGCCGGACAGTTTTTTCTGTTTAACGATCTCAACGACTCTTTTCTGTCCCAACATCGTGGTGGTCAAGAGAGCAGAGAGACAGATAAAATCTGCGCCTGCTTTTTCTGCCTTTTCTACAAATTTCTCCAATGGAACATCAGCCCCGAGATCTTGCACTTCAAATCCGTTGGCAGAGAGCATCGAAGCAACGAGGTTCTTGCCAATATCATGGATGTCTCCTTGAACTGTCCCGATCACCACTTTTCCTTTGGAGCGAGTTTGAACCTGGGATTTTTCCATCTCAGGCTGGAGTATGAGCATTGCGGCTTTCATGCATTCGGCGCTGGTTATGAGCTCGGGCAAAAAATACTCTCCCTTCTCCCATAAATTTCCCACTTTCTGGATTCCAGGCACATAACCTTTTTCGATGACTTCGTTGAGGTCCATTTTCTTCTCGAGGGCCTCTCTTGCGAGTTCTTCGGACTCCTCCTTATTCCCTTCGATGATAGCCTTTTTCATTCTTGCGAGGAATTCATCTTGGCTCATGTTCTCTCCTATTTTGAAGAAATGTGACTCCTCTGAACGAGCAAATGATCCAGTTCAAAACTTTACAGTTTGGAGATGAAATCAAATAATAATATGAATTGGACAATGTTACAAGGCTAAATCGTTTTGAAAATATAGAGAATTCAAATCTGGATTTATGGCTTGACAAAGCTTCTGGCATAAATAATCCTTATCGGGATAGGCCATGTGGGGCAGGATTAGAAGATAAGAGTCCTGAGGTATAAAATGATGGCTTCGACCTTATTCATTCTGACTGTCATTTCTGTATTCCTGACCGTGTCTGTCGAGTCGCTGGTTTTTATCCTGCAGTTGAAGGGGCAAAAATTCAGCAGGTGGTTTGGTGCGCAAGCCTTCACGATTCATATGATCATGACCGGATTTTTCTGGGTGGTCTCATTCGGGCTTATCGTTCTCCTTCAGTTTGAGGAGCACCCTCTTTTTCACCATAGCAGCGCTTTAAAATTCATTGGATTGGTATTATGGATCTCCGGACTGGTTATAGCCACTTGGGGATTCAAGTTATTAGGCATCAGGAGATCTTTTGGCCTTAATTTTTTCGAGGACGATGTCCCGACCGTTAACAGGTCCTTGTATAAATTCATCAAAAATCCGGAAGATTATGGATTCTGGATGGCCGTTGTCGGATTTGCCCTCTATACGCGCTCGTCATACAATCTCGTGATTGCGCTTGAATTCATTGTTCTAATGATTCCTCATATGCACGTGGAAAACATCCCTTTGAAGAAAACAAAATGAGCTCGCAATCGGAGACGCTCGTAATCCATCCTGTCTCATAGAGAAAAAAATCGATTTGTTTTGGAGGGAAGAATGAAAGAAATCCTTGGATCACTATCGAAAACCCTGTTATTGGGCACAGCCTTACTCCTTTTAATCATTCATATTCCCGTTTCCGCTCAGGAAAGTGTCCAGGATTTTGTGATCGGGAAGGCTATAAAAATTCGCTCTTCGGTATTGAACGAAGAGCGAATCCTGTTGATCCATTTACCTGATGAATACGATCATACTCAAATACATTATCCCGTCCTGTATTTGTTGGACGGGGATTCCCATTTTCACAATGTCACAGGAATCGTCCAATTTTTTTTCACACGGAAAATAGCACCTCCGATGATCGTTGTCGCCTTGCCCAACGTGGACCGGAGCAGAGATTTCACTCCCACAAAAGTTCCGCGGCGTCCGACAAGCGGCGGGGGCGAAAGGTTTTTACGCTTCCTCAAGGAGGAGGTGCTCCCTTATGTGGACGGTCGCTATCGCACACATCCCTACAGGATCCTGGTGGGGCATTCCCTGGGGGGGATGTTTGCGATACACACTCTCTTGACCCAGCCTGAGCTTTTTCATGCCTATATCGTTATGAGTCCTGGTTTGGGGTATGACAGTGGCTATGTGTTGAATAAGGCACCGGCTATTCTGGAGAAACAGACATCTCTGAAAAAATTCCTTTTTATGACTCTTGGAAACGAACCCCGCTATGTGCCGCGCCTCGAAGCCTTCTGTCAAATACTCGAGGACAAAGCCCCTGAGGACCTGGAGTGGAAGTACACCTATATGGGTGACGAAGACCATTTCTCTGTAACCCACAAAAGTATTTATGACGGACTCGAAGCTCTGTATTCGGACTGGAGAGTGACTGAAGCTACGATTCAAAAAAGTATGGAGGAAATCCAAGAGCATTATAAGGCGCTCACAGAAAAATTTGGTTATGAGATCTCTATCCCTGCGCGCGTTTATAACCTGGTGGGATACGAACTCATCAAAGCCAAGAAAATCAAAGAGGCCATCAAAGTCTTTGACCTGTGCGTCAATATCTATCCTGAGTACTGGTACGCCTACAGTAATCTGGGATACTGTCACATGATCGTAGGAAACAAGGAACTCGCTGTAAAAAACCTTGAAAAGGCTCTTGAGCTGAATCCTCAGGACAAACTTTCCGCGCAAAGGCTGCAGCAGCTCAAAAAGGAAAAGCCGCGGCCATGAATCCGAGAATAGAGGAAAAACGATGAAAATTATGAATGTTTCGTTCACATTAACTCACTGGGATAAGGAAATACCTGCCGAGCACGCAGGGGAGACGGGAACATCCTACTGGAGAACTTTTGAAGAAGGAAATATCCGTGTCCGGATGGTCGAGTATTCGCGCGACTTCAAGTCCGACCATTGGTGTCCCCGGGGTCATGTGCTACTTGTACTGGAAGGAGAATTGGGTGTTGAGTTGAAGAATGGGCAAAAATTCAATCTCACAGCAGGGATGAGTTTCCAGGCTTCGGATGATGAAGAAAATCCCCACCGTGCGTACACTGAATCAGGAGCGAAGGTCTTTATTGTCGACTGAAAGAACAGGGGATTGACTTCATCCCGCTTTGGAATAACTGAGAGTTTTCTTTCCTTTTTTAACCAGCTTGAACGAACCCATACCTATGACTCTGGATTGTATATCGTCCTCTTTCATATGATGGTCGCTGAGTGAGAGAATCCCATCCGGTTTCAATATCCGGTGGATCTCCATGAACACATTCTCTGGATCATCCAATTCATGGAGAGTGTCATACAACAAAACCACATCCATACTCTGGTCTGGCAAACCGGTCTGACAATCAGACTGAATGGTTTCAATGTTGGTCAGATTCTTCTTTTCAACTATACGCTGAACCTTCTGGATGGCGAGCGGATGAACATCCAGGGCATAGATCTTCCCGGTTTGCCCGATGAGAGTCTCCAGTGGAATGATGTAGCTCCCCGGTCCGCAACCGTAATCCAGTACATGAGATCCGGGTTTTATTCCCACTTCTCTCAAAACATTTTTTCGAGGCAAAAAGAAATCACGAATTCTGAATAGAAAAGACATGCCTTTGAAATGGAAATCGGAGGATGATTTTTTCATCGTTTTTCCCTTTTTTTAAAATAATTTTAACTCATCTGATTGAGATCTAAAAGCAAAAGAAAAAAATTGAGTATTAATGATCAGAGATTTATAAAAAAATAAATTGAATATTTTGTTCGTCCGATTTAATTCAATGAATAAACACATGTATCGGATGCAGAGAATGCGGAGTTATGAATTAATAAAGGTGTAAAATAAGACAACTTTAGAGAGGTAATTCATGAAAAAAATGCTAACCGTTCTGCCGCTTGTGCTCTTCCTGTTTTCATCCGTGAATGCTCTTCAAAAAGGAGGCGGTGACTCAGAGCGAGGCCGTTTTTATGTGATCGGGACCGGTCCCGCTGGCCCGCGGATGGCCACACTCCAAGCTCTAGATACTATCCAGCGTATGAATACCATTATCGCATCGAAAGATCATATCGAATTATTTCAAGAATATATTGGCGAAAAACCTATTCTCTTCGATCCATGGGCAGGGCTTTTTGACTATAAAGGTAAATTTTTTAAAGAACTCTCAAGACAAGAAATGGCTGAGTTTGCGAAAGAACGTATCCAGACAAGAAATGAGCGTGTAGAACTGATTAAAAGCATTTTAAAAAAAGGGCAAAATGTCGGATTGCTCGATTCGGGCAATCCGACTCTCTTTGCGCCGAGCCATTGGTATGTCGAACAGTTCAATCCAGAAGATGTTGTTGTTATTCCTGGCATGGGAAGTGATGCAGCTGCTATGGCCGCTTTAGGGAAAAGTGTCATTCCGGCTCATGATGCTCGCTATGTCCTGCAAACATCACCTGTTTATTTAATGAGTCCAATGATGGGAGGACTTCAGATGCTCAAAGATCTCAGCCGATACCCAACCACTATGGTTCTTTACAATGCCTTAGGGAATCCACAACAGCTATTTGCGATTTTGAACACAATTTATCCACCAGATATCCCTTGTGCTGTAGTCTATTGGGCTGGATATACAGATAAACAAAAAATTATCCGTGGGACAATTGCAAATATGGGACCAAAACTGGCTAAGGAGAAGGAGAAATATATGGGTCTTTTGCTCATCGGCCGCTTTCTGGAAGGAAAACCTTACGAATCTGCTATGAGCCAATCTCAATCCGAGAAAAATAAGAGGATATCTCATAAAAAGTAAAAGTTTTTATTGGTATTGATTTGATTTGGTTTCTCGAGCCTGTTTAAAGATATCATGAAATCTCTGATAAATCCTGAAAGCATCTGTCCAATACAATTATAAATAGAGATCTCAAACTTCAACTTCTCATTTTCATTTCATTCCAATAACATTCGGTTTAAAGGTTGATTAAATTCTCCTGTTTTTATAACATACCTAACTCAAATCGACAGTAGACAGTATCGAGCGGGATTTTTGTTTAAGCAGATGTCCATTTTTAAAATTAATAAAGCGAGGGAATGATGGAGGAAACCATATCATCTTCGATGGAAAGAACCCCTTTTCCACGTGTTTTTTGGGTGGCAAACATTATCGAGGTCCTCGAACGGTTTGCTTATTACGGGATTTATATCCCTTTTGGGATCTACATGACAAGTCTCGGATTCAGCGAACTTCAGCTGGGCATCGTTCAGAGTCTCTTCCTGTTCGTTTCGTACTTCATCCCTATTTTTTCCGGCACGTTTGCAGACAGGTTCGGGTTTAAAAAAGTACTGATCGTTTCTTATCTGGCCTACTTGCCATCCATCCTCCTCCTGATTGTTTCGAAAACATATTCCCAGATCCTGCTCACGATGCTCTGCATCGGGTTGGCGGCAGGTATATTCAAGCCTCTTATCGCAGGAACTGTAAGAGTTGTTACGGATAAGACCAATAAGACTCTGGGCTTTGGCATCTTCTACCAGATGGTGAATGTCGGGGCATCGCTCGGCCCGATCGTTGTCGGCCTTCTGAGAGATAAAAATTGGAATTATGCCTTTTACGCCGCAGCTATTGGGGCGGTCTTCATGTTGCTGATCACAATCTTCTTCTACAAGGAACCCAAAAGAGAGATCGAAGGATTAACGTTGAGAAAGAAATTCACGGACATTCTCACAGCGCTTTCCGATTTCAAATTTTTAGCGTTTTTAGTCATTCTCGGCATATTCTTCTGGCTTCCCTTCTGGGCGTTCTTCAACTTGATCGCTTTGTATGTTGACCGAAATTTAGATACATCCAGGCTTTATCTAGCCCTGAAGAGTGTCACCTGGACAGGATTTGCGAATTTCTTTTCCACTTATGACGACGGAGTCTGGAAGCTCAAAGGGGAAATGCTGGGTCATACGGGCTACATCATCATGATCTTTCAGTTCTTGGTTTCCAGGGTCTCGGAGAAGTTTAAAGCTATCCCAACTTTTTTGTTTGGACTGGTCATCGCGGCAGTCGGGTTGGTGATTATCGGATTAGCCAATATTTCGGCTCCCACTTTGGTATTTTTGGGGATCTTCCTGTTTGCCATCGGGGAGATGGTCTCTTCGCCAAGGATCCAGGAATATATCACGTGGCTGGCGCCGAAGGAGAAGGCAGGGCTCTACATGGGTTCGAACTTCCTGGCGATTATGATCGGAGCCTTTCTCAGCGGATTCAGCTACACGTTTCTCTACGGTTTTTTCCAAAAAAGTGGATGGCCTGAATTCACATGGTATGCCATCGCTGTTCATCTCATAGCGGGAACACTCATTATTTATTTTTTCATGAGAACAGGCCGAGAGCTCAAAGAGCGAGAAGAGTAAAAAAAGTTGTGTTGAGTGTTCAAATTTTCGTTTTCAAGTGTTACAGACTTTTCCAGCAGACATACAGACGGATTTTCAAGACGCACACCAAGAAGCTTTGTATTGTGCGATAGATTGTGAGGGGAATCCAGGGGTTGCGAAGTTAACCGATACACCAAGAAGAGGAGGGATTCATGAAATTTCAATGCGGGGACTTTTTCGTTTTGAGAGGATTTGGCCTGATCAGCCGGGGCATCCGGTTTTTGTGTTCAATCCGGTACGGAATTCCATTTAGAGAAACGTTTTCTCATGTCGAAAGCGCCATTGATGAGGAATACAACATATCTGCGGAGGCAGATGGTGTGAGAAAAGTCCCCAATGATCGAAAAAAAGTAACGGGCGCCTATGCGAAAGTCTACAGGTTCATAGAATTTGATGAAGAGGACAAAAAAAGACACAAGGAGGAAGCCGAAAAACATGAGGGAATAGGGTATGCGTTCTGGCGGTATGCTCTTGATGCAGTCCGGATAATCGTTTTTGTGCTCATCCTTTTCTGGTTATTTATTGCCGCTTTAGATTGGCTGGTGGGCTTGATCATATTAGCCACCATAATTTTTCTGATGCTGATCAAAGGATTCCTGAAAAGTAAGGATTTGATTACAGAAGATTGTACAGAAGCCCAATCCTTGATTTACTCGGGGTATTGCCGGTGGTTTCCGTTGCCGAAACCGAGGAATGAATTCCCAAACGGGATGGTCCAAGTATGGGAAAACCTGGTGAAATACAAGGTTGCCGTTGTCGTCGCCGAAAGAGAGAAAGGCGGTGAATGGAAATGGAAACTGGATGAAACCATTTTTCCAGATAAGTGCGATGTTCAACAAGAATAAATATTCCCCATATCTCTGGAAATACGTATGCGCTCCGTATCATCCCGATACAATGTGAGCGGTGCGTGGCCGTTCGTTGCGAGTGATTTTTCTTATCCCGTGAAGTGGACGATGACACTTTGGGGAACGCCTCCAAAGAGTGGTTGAATTAAAGACGAATAGTGTATAATGAAAAAGAAAGGAAGCATGGGTGAAATGTGAAGTTATTCACAGCATGTATATCTCTGAGGACAATTGATGAGCGCCGAGAAGAGAGGCATTGAAAAGCAAACTTATGTCTTATAAATTATTTCATGCACTTGAAATCAGATGGAGGGATGAATGAAAGTGATTAAGGTTTTATTTACTCTTATTTTCGTATTTGAATTTATAGTCGTTGGGATTAGTCTCGCTTCAGAAGGAAGCTTCCTAGAAAACAACAAGATCGCAAGTTTTCCTGCTGTTGATCCTGATCCGGTGAAGATCCCTGTCCAGACTTCTCCAAAGAACAACACCGAATTCACTCATTACCCGAGAAAAGTCATCCTGCATTGGAAGTCCGTGAGCGGCGCTTCAGGTTATGACGTTGAAGTGGATTGCTATGGCTGCCGAGAGCCTGAAAAATGGGACAGCGAAGTCGGTCAGTCCTGGCAGAAACTCACCGTTAAAATCACGAGTCACACGTTCACTTTCAGCGGAGACAACCCGGGAAGATGGAGAGTGAGAGCGATTAAATCGGGGAGACGGAGCGATTGGAGCCCATGGTGGACATTCCGGTTTAAAACTGGAGAAACTCCCGAGACTCAGCCAGAAGCCGCTCAGACTAAAAGCGCTGTTGCTAAAACAGCGACTGCACGGGCTGCAACAGAAAAGGCTAAAACGGCTCGGACCGCTAAGACCAAGACACGTGTCGCTCAGGTTCCTGCTGTCAAAGCCACTGCGGCTCAAGCCTCTACAGCCCCCAAGCAATTCTTCCTGGATTTTGTGGATGCTTATTTGGTCTTTTCCCCGAGTTCAAATTCCCTCCAGATCATTACAGAGGGGACCGTGATTTCCTACGGGAATGACTGGCAAAGACGACAGCTCAGGCCTTACCTTTTCCACATACGGCAAAAATTCTGGAAAGATTTTTTCTGGCAGGTCAACACCAGCCGGAAAGAAGTGTATAAAGTGACCGGGGGAAATTTCGGCAAAGGAGGCGGAACTGCTAAGAAACTCGATGTCGTGGTGGATGTGGTCGGAGGAGACAATACGAATCCTCCACAGCGCTTCTTTCTCAGGTTTAAGAAAGCCTATCTGGTGTATATACCCGCATCTGAGACATTGCAGATAACAGCTGAAGGAAGCGTTCTGTCCTACGGCTCAGACTGGATGAAATGCCAGATGCAGTCTTATCATTACCATGTGAAACTCAAATCCTGGCAAGGTTTTTACTGGAAAATCAATACGAGCAAGAAGGAAGCTTATAAAGTCAGAGACGGAGAGTTCTGCAAGCTCGGGGGTTCAGCCTCCCGTTTGAAAATGAGCGTTCGGATCGTGGAGTAGAGGTAGAACAATCCACATGAGATGAAAATGACATCTTAAGGAGAACTGAAAATGTCAAAAAGAGTTATCACCCTATTCTCAGTCATGGTCATTCTGGGATTTGTCACTCAATCCATAGCCCAATTCAATCCTGAAGAACTGGCTGAAAGGTCCAAATGGGAAATTCTCCTGAGAAAAGGGAAGGTCGTGAAGAAGCAAAAAATGGGCGAAGGTGTGACAAAACCCGTTCGACTCTTCCTGGAAAAGGATGGGATGAAAGGCAGCGGTGTCTGGAAATCTCCTGGCAGTACGGATGCAGGGCTGTTCGATAAATGGGAGTGCGAAGTGGCGGCGTATCGCCTGGATAAACTGCTCGACCTGGGCATGGTTCCTCCCACTGTGGCGAGAAGATATAGAGGACGGAAGGGGTCTTTTCAGTTGTATTGTGAGCTTCCGATGAGCGAGCAAATCCGCAGGAGAGACAATATTCCTTATCCACCCGATAAAGAAGAGCAGATCGAAAGAATGCTTTATCTTTCAAGAGCTTTTGACAGCCTGATCGCCAACACGGATCGCAGCCTTCAAAATATCCGGTTCACTCCGGACTGGCGTCTGCTCCTCATCGATCACTCCCGAGCGTTCCGCACGAGCGATAGTTATAAAGAACAGCTGGTGTACGGAAAGTATGGAAAAAGAAAACCGCTGGGTTTCGACAGCTTGCCCAGAAAATTCGTAGAAAACGTCAGAACTTTGAACTACGGCAGTATCCGCGCGGCTGTGGGCCCTTATCTGACATCTGACGAGATCAATGCGATTCTTGCCCGTAAAATCCTTCTCTTGAATGAGATCGAGGAGATGATCAAAGAAAGGGGAGAAGACGCCGTTTTGTACTGAGCCTCAGGACAAATACGCGGTAGATTTATCCTTTTTAAACGGTCAATTTTCATAACCTCAACGAATTTCTGCTTTTGCTTTCTGAATTAAATAATCCAGCGTTCTCTGTTCTTCCAAAGAAAGCGTATTGTATGTGTGTACCTTGTAGGTCGACAAGATATTGTACGCTTCGACGTTTTTTTCTTGGATCATATACGCCAATCCCAGATAGTAGTATGTTTTAACTAAATTGGGTTCTAATATCAACGCGACTTCCCATAAATAAACCGCGTCTTCGACTCTCCCGACCTGCATGTATGCGGCGCCCAACCCGTTGAAAGCCTCTGCGTAATCGGATCTCACTTCAATCGCTTTTTTATAATTGTGAATGGCTTTACTGTAAGCTGCTTTCTCTTTTGTCTGCAGGAAACGGGAAAAATAGAGATTGCCGAGATTGACGTAGACGTCCGCGTATTCCGGGTCAACAGATACGGCCATCTCAAAGGACCTGATCGCGCTTTCTGAATCCTTCTTGTTCATGTAAGCCAGACCCAGGTAATTCCATAAAAGAGGATCGTGTTCCATTCTCATGAGAACATTTAAATTCAGGATGTCGATGACAGTATCAAACTGGCGCGCTTCTAACAAAAGTTCGGAGTATAGCGAGACAATTTCATAACAGAGCGGGTGGATCTCCAATCCTTGTTTTAAAGTCTCCAGAGCATTCTGGATATGACCTGATTCTCTGTATAATTTGGCGAGATACGTGTACGCAAAATAGACTCTGTGCTGTCTTTGAATTATTTGTTGCAGCTGTTCAATCCCCTCTTCGATTTTTCCCTCCTCTCTGAGCTTGTAGGCATCAGCGATCCTGTTGTAAAAGGGGAGGAGAGTCTTGACGTCGTATCCCGGCCCGAAATTCTCCTTTCTGGTGAAGACCGGATTCCCAAAATATCCCAGACTCTGCAATCTTTTAAGAGTATCCCTGTCAGGTCTTCTCCTGACATCGAAATCTTCTGGATTAGTCAGTTCATTTATGGTCTGATTCAGCTTTCGTGTCTGGCTTTTCATATTCTTTTCTGTAGCCTGGTTATGGATTTCCTCGAAGTCATTGTCCAGGTAGTAAAGTTCAGGAACAGGGGAATCAAAAAACTTTTCACTCTTCTCGACATAACCCCTCAAGGGAGCCCATCCAAAATTGTAGTAGGGTTCAAGTGACTCGAAATATATTCTTCGCTCCGGCAGTTTTCTCCCTTCTAGCATGGGAAGAAATGAATCCCCTTGAAGGAAAGATGGCTTTTCGATACCGAGAATGTCACAGATCGACGGGAATATATCTGTGTGAGAAACAAGCTGGTCGACTTGACGAAACTCCTGTCCAGGGATAAAAACAATAAGCGGCACCCAGATTGTTGTGTTATAGGCGAAAACGCCGTGAGTCCTTTCTCCATGCTGCCCCAGCGATTCTCCATGGTCAGAGGTGAAGACTACGAGTGTTTGTTCAGAACGCCCCTCCTCTTTCATGAATTTAAAAAATCTCCCTAAAGCAGAATCCACATAGGCAACTTCTCCATCATAAGGCTGATTTTTGAATTGGGAAAAATATGGCTCTGGCGGTTCATACGGGAAGTGAGGATCCCAGATATGCATCCAGAGAAACCAAGGGCCTTCTTGCTTCTTAAGCCATTCATGAGCGATGTCGATGACAACCTCTGCTTTTCTTTCTCCCGAGGCAAATTTCGGAGAGCCCCTCTCCTTAAATTCGTCATCGTAAAAGTCAAAACCTTGATCCAGCCCGAACCTGGAGTCGAGTGGGGAAGCGGCAACAACTGCGCCTGTCGAATAGCCATGAACTTTGAGATGCTCGGCCAGGGTTTGAAAATTCTCTTTGACGACAAAATTCACATTGTCGCGGACACCATGATACAAAGGGGTTGTCCCGAGAAGAATATTCGCATGGGAGGGGAGGGTTAAGGGATTATGGGCAAATGCCCTTGTGAAGAGAGTGGCTTTCTCCGCTAACCTGTCGATATTGGGAGTTTTCACATGTTTTTCATCATAGCAGCTCAGTCTATCTGCTCTCAGAGTGTCGATCGTTATCAAAAGAACATTAAGGCGCTTGTCCTGATCGTGTGTCTTTGACTTCTGAAAGGAAGCAAATATGAATGAAACCGATAAGTAAAACATTAAACCATAACTTATTAATTTTCGCATTTCTCCTCCAGCTCACCTGACTATTCATAAGCTTGGAATAAATCTTCTTTTTCAATTACATATTTAGACGCAATGATATATTTATTTCTTCCCTGGTATATCTGATTTTTTATTCGTTTTTTCTCAAACAGAGGGATGTTGAGGAATTAGACGAACCTGGGAAGGAGGGCTTTGTAGAGCATCAAAATGATTTTTATTAAAAAATGTTTGAAATTTGAGAAAATCTATCTAAAATGTAAAGTATACATGAAAAATGATAAAAAACGTTCCAAGATAAGATTTTTTCGCGCTAGACTCTTCTCCATAAAATTCAAAGCAGGAGGAATGCTTGATGAGTAAAACCCGTATCAACAGAAGAGAGTTTATCGGGAAGGCGTCAGCGGGACTTTTTTCCACAGGTCTCGGTCTTCCGTTGATCAAAACCAACGTTTTGAGCTCTGACCAGCCTCAGAATCTTGTTTACAGAACTCTGGGGAGGACAAATCTCCGTATTCCTGTGGTCAGCTTTGGAGTGATGAACTCGGACAGCCCCGACCTGGTCCAGAGATCTCTGGATAAGGGGATTAACCACCTGGATACCGCTCATGTCTATTTGAGAGGGAACAGTGAACGAGTGATCGGCGAGGTTCTTGAGAGGGCGGGAAGTCGAGACAAGGTCTATGTGGCCACGAAGATGCGTTTCGCCCGAGATTCCCAGAAAAATGTTTTCACCTTGAGAGGAACAGAGCGGGAACCCGTGGCAAATGAAGAAAATCTTTTCAAGCAGCTTGAGACAAGCCTGCAGCGGCTGCGCACCGATTATGTGGATATTCTCTATGTGCACAGCTGTTACAGCGCTCAAATGGCCACATACGAACCTGTGATGAATGCATTGGTCAAAGCTAAAAAACAAGGGAAGGCAAGGTTTATCGGAACCACCACACATAAGAATGAGCCTGAAGTCATCCGGGCTTCTGTGGATGCGGGGATCTATGATGTGGTCCTCACCGCTTACAATTTCGTCCTGGATCGCAGAGATGAGATCAAAAAGGCCATTCAGTATGCCGCGAATAAAGGAGTCGGCATTGTGGCGATGAAGACCCAGGGAGGCAGACGTCTGCAGCAAAGTCAAGAGATCGATCATGCGGCTGCTCTGAAGTGGGTTCTGGAAGATGAGAATGTCTGCACTTCGATCCCCGGGATGACCACATTCGACCAGCTTGATCACAACCTCAATGTGATGAATAACATGGCCTTAACGGCGAGAGAAGGAGCATATATTCAGGTCGCCTCGAAGGCCAAAGGAAAAATGTACTGCCAGAACTGCCGGTCTTGCATTCCTTCCTGCCCCAAAGCGGTGGAAATCCCGAACTTGATGAGAGCATTCATGTACGCCAAAGGCTACGGAAACTATATCCAGGCCAGAGAGACTGTGGTTGGGCTTCCGCAAAAACGCGGTTTGAATGTCTGCCGCATCTGTCCTTCCTGCACAGCGTCCTGTCCGAATGGGATCAACATCGGCTCTCGGATGAGCACTCTGATCGAAGAAAAACTCTATCTGGGCTAAAGACAAATAGAAAATGGGGGACAGTCCCCAATTTTTGTGCTAAAAAGAATGAGTGAGAATTCACTCAGTGTACACAGATTTTTTCACATTCTTGAAGAGAATCACACCCCAAGCAGATAAATGGGCGCTCTATGATTACATTTACTACCGGCCTCATCAAGAATTCTTAAAGACTTACTTTTCTCAATTCCCGCTAATAAACTTCTCGAACTTAAGAGAACGAGTCGAAAAGATAAAATCCACAGATTACTCTCAATTGAAAAGTCTTATTTCCGTCTGTCCTCCGGAACCCATAATTAGAGAAGCCTATTCGAAATGCAAAAGTATTGTATCTCCAGAATTGGAACCTGAAGTTTATCTCATTATCGGATTTTTCAGTCCTGACGGTTTTATCTTGAATTTCAAGGGAAATCCGGTCATCTGTTTCGGACTGGAGAGGTTTAAGGATTTCAAGCTGATGAGAATTCTCTTCGCCCATGAGTACACTCATTATCTTTTAGATAGGAGCAGGGGAGAGGTCCCCGCAGACAAGAAATTCAAATGGCTGTTGCTCTCGGAAGGAATGGGCACTTACTTTTCGCAGCTCGTTTTTCCGGAGTATACACTGTCCGACCATTTTCTTTTTCGAAGAGACAGGTTGAACTGGTGCCAGGAAAACGAGTCTTTTTTGAGAGAGACATTCTTCTCAGGGCTGTATTCAGACGTGCAGCTCATTGATATGCACAGAAAAGGGAATACAGAACTGAATTTGCCTCCTCATGCGGGGAAATACCTTGGGTATACAACGATAAAAGAGTTCTTTAATCAAAACAAAGACATGCATCCCGGATCACTTTTTTCAGAGAAGAAATCTCTGATGAAATTAAATTTACAATACTGAAGATAAATCTTCTCTGATTGTATTCTGCAGCCAGCAGCTTCAGAAATAGCGCCAAAAAAAAGAAAACTTGACAAATTATTCTACTGTATTATATTATTAATACAGTAATACAATGGTGCAATTTTGATTAAAATCGACACAACCAGCTTCATTCCTTTCTACGAGCAGATCAAAAAGCAGATCAAGGGCCGGATTTCTCTGGGAACTTTGCGACCCGGTGAGCCACTCCCGTCTATCAGAGAGCTGGCAACATTGCTCTTGATCAATCCTAACACAGTGGCGCGGGCCTACAGGGAACTCGAAAGGGAAGGATTTATCGTTACGCGACGGGGGAAGGGATGCTTTGTCACGGACGATTCCTCTGCATTGATCAGAAAAGAGCGTACAGCGATCCTCAACCAGGTCTTTGATGATACCATTGAAGAGGCTAAAAAGCTCAACCTGACCGAAAGCGAGATCAAAAAGATTTTTGAGCGTAGGCTTACTTTAAAAACTGAAAGACGGAAATAAGGAGAGAGAAAATGAACGGGATATTAACTGTGAAAAATCTCTCGAAACGCTTTGGCAGAAAGATGGTCCTTGAAGACTTTAACCTCACCCTAAAGGAGGGAGAGGTCTACGGGCTACTGGGCAAAAACGGTGAGGGAAAAACCACCCTGATCCGGATCATAATGGGGGTCATTCCTCAGGATGAAGGAGAAATCCTCTATAGAGACAGCAAAATCCATTTTCGGGATGATTCTTACAAAAGAGAAATCGGCTTTATCGCCGAAGAATCCATTTTCTACAACTGGATGTCCATCAAAGAACTTTTAAGATTCAACGGGTCATTCTATCCGAAATGGAACGCCCGAAAGGCCAGTGAATATCTGGAAAAGTTTTCCCTTCATCCAAAAATAAAAATCAGGAATCTCTCCAGGGGCATGAAATTGAAATTAGGGCTCATCGTCACCCTGGCTTCTGAGCCAGAACTTTTAATCCTCGATGATCCCACATCAGGCCTGGATGTGCCGACCCGGCATGATTTTCTTAAAGAGATCATAAAAGAGCTTTCCGAAGCCGGGACAACTATTTTGTTTTCCACGCACATCGTCCATGAGATCGAAGGAATCATCGATAATCTGGGCATTCTCAAGTTTGGACGGCTCATTCTGGATGAAAATTTTCATGAGTTGAAAAATTCTGTCAAACGAATCCTTTTGACTTCGGATGATCCGATTGAGGATAAAATCAAGATCGAGGGCATCATCACCCAGAAGATCAACGGGACTCAGTGCGAGATGGTCGTTCACCCCTGGACAGAAGAGAAAAAAAAGGAAATCGAGGCTCTGAATCCGGCCGCTCTGGAAGTCAAGCCTCTGAACCTGGAAGAGATTTTTATCAGCTTTGCTTGATCTAGGGTGATTTCAGGGAGGAACCGATGTTCTTAAGAATATTTTTAAAGGAATGGCGGGAGAATATCCTTATTTTTTCTCTAGCTGTCATCCTGATGCTTGCTCTGGTTATTCTGAGTCTGTCAAATCTCAAAGAACTCACCTTGAATTTTTCGGGGATGTTTTTGATGTTCTTTCTTCCTTTTACAGCGTTGTTGATCGGATCAAGCGGCTTTTATTCGGAACACAAGGACAAAGCCTGGATTTATCTCTTTTCCCGTCCTGTCAGAAAAGAAGTGCTCTGGGTCCTCAAATTCATATCTCTTTTGAGCATTTTACTGGTCATTTTCTTATTGTTCTTCGCAGTCAGGCAATTGCTGCCCGGACTCAACGAAATACTCGATAATTTTGCCTTTCCCCAGGAGTTTCGCGGCATTCTGTCCTTTTCTATGTATTTTGTTGTCCCTCTTATCGCATTCACGATCTCCTTTTCAATCTCGATCCTCTACGACAAACAGTTCATCATCTTTTTCGCTTCGGGTCTCATCGGAACCGTGTTGATGGTCATTTACCGCTATTATCTTGAATTTGTTGGGAGCACCTATTACTACTCAGGCAGTTTCAGGATTTTTGCCCTGTTTATCGTTTTAAGCTTCATACTGGCCTCGATACTCACCTTTGTCAGTTCTGATTTTTCCCAGATGGGAAAGAAGGTGTTTGTTTTTTCCAGGTTTGTTGTCTTGTTTTTGGTCGCATTCTTAGTTCTGAGCACGATCGGGATCGCAAAAGCCGATCTTTTCACAGGGAGGAAGGTTTTTTATCCGTTTTCTTTGATGAAATATGAAGAGGATATGTACATATATGCTTACCGGAAGGGAAGGGGAGGGATCATTAAATACGATTCAGAATCAGACAGGGTAGAGACGTTGAATAAAAGATCCCTCCATACACGATCTCAGTTCTCGATTTCCGGAGATAAAATAGTTTTTTTCAAGTATGCCAAACATAAGAGCCAAGGATGGTTGAGAAATCTATGGATCATGAACATAGATGGAACAGAAGAAAGACCTCTCTTTAGAGTCGAAAAGCCGGATTCTCCCTTTTACGGTCTTGAGATCTGGGGGGGCAGTCTTCTATCTCTGGAAGCGAACAAAGTGATTTTTCTCACTTATGTGTTTGACAGGGGGACACGAAAAAAAATCATAACGGTCTGGCGGATGAATATCGATGGTTCCCGAATCACAAAAAAGACACTGGAGTTTCCAGCACATTATTCGGATTTTGAGCTCGTCGCCTGGCAAGAGGCCGAAAATAATATTATTCTGATTTTTCAAATAAAATCACCGACTTTTAAACCCATAGCCAACAACCTCGCACTCGTAGACCTCGAAAACATGACACAGCAAGTCCTGTTTGAGAACGTGATCGGAGAGGTTCATAAGATCAAGGTTTCTCCTGCACATGATTATTTGGCCTTGAGTTCCCGGGGGGATCCCGATGGAAAAGAAAAACTGTTTCTTCTCGACCTGAAAACCTTTGAAAAAAAGATAGTCTTTGAAGCGGATGTGTTGAAACTCTGGGAACTCAAATGGAGTCCGGATGGGAAGAAAATTCTCTTCTCGAGAATGAATGAACTCTGGGCTTATTTTCTGCCTGAAGACAGGCTTCAAAAAATCAGCCAGAGAAATTATGGACAAGAAGTCGGTTTTGACTGGCTGGCCGACAACAAAAAGGTTATTCTCATGGTTCCAGTCAACGGGGAATACCATCTGAGTGTTCTAGGTGAGGATTTTAAGGAAGAAAAAAGGATAAAAATCCCTTATCCGGTCGAGGGTCCGGTATTCGCATGGGGCTTGAATAAAAGAGTTCTTTTAAAGTTTCGGATGGGTCCGCTCTTTCGTCTCGATCTTGAAACCGAAAAGTGGAAAAAAGTTTATTAAAAAAAGAAATCGGTAAAAGGGGGATTGATGAAAATAAAAAGGAACATTTTTTCATTTTTAATTTTTTTAAGTTTTGTATTTTTGTTTTTCATATTTTCTAATCACGAGACCCTCGGGGAAGAAACAGTCAACAGTCAGAGTTCTGAGGAAGTGAAAATCGTCTCCAACTCAAAAAGCCCTGCCCCTGAAGACGGCGTGAAGATCAGAATCGTGTTTGAGGAAGAGCTCACCATAGGAGTCGAGGAGGGTGATGAGAACTCCATGTTCGGCGGCCGGGTTTATTTCAACACGGATGATGAGGGGAATATATACGTCAATGACTGGGACAGGAAAAGAATTCAAAAATTCGATCCGCAAGGCCAGTATCTCCTCACCATCGGAAGAAAAGGCCAAGGCCCGGGAGAGTTCGTCAACGCCTGGAATCCGAGGTTCGATAAGCACGGAAATCTCTATGTTTTTGACCTTGGGAATCACAGGATTTCATTTTTCACCACAGAGGGTGAATACTTGAGGCAGATATCCTTTCCTCAGGGAATGTCGATTCATTATATCAACTCCAGCGGATTATATTTTTCGGCTCGATCTCAGATTCTGAGTGACTCGGATATTTTCAGTTACACGTACACATATGGCTTATTCGACAAGGATCTGAACCAACTCACTGAAGTCTACACCCGGACTACAGAAAGAAAAAGAGACATGCGGTCCAGAGCCCATTATCTGGCTAATATATTCAGTGATGATGCCTACGACCCAGAACTCACGTTTTTAATGGATGAAAACGACTTTATCTATTTAGGCTATCCGGAAAAGTATGAAATAAAAATTTTCAATCCGGAAGGAAAGCTCGTCAAAATCCTCCAGAGAGAATATGATCCGATCAAAGTAGGGAAGAAGCATAAGGAAAAGTTCATCAAGTATTTGGAGGATGTCTACTATATAGGCATGCCGGTGGATGATTCAATAAAGAAAGAAATCGCTGGATTAATAAAATATCCGAAATACTTACCGGCTTACCAGACTTTCACCTTGATGGAGAACAGATGGCTGTTTGTGGTCGTGGATTCTGGCGAAGAAGATGCCAATTTGGTCGATGTGTTCGATCGGGACGGCAAATATATCGCCCAGTTCACAACTTCGGTTTCTACAGACAGGCTGATCTTTAAAAACAACAAAGCCTATGCCGTAGACACCGTGAACGACTTCCGCTATGTGAAAAGATACAACTATGAAATCCAGGAATTCAGAAACAAAAAATGGATTACCAAGAAATAACTCAATCCTCGTCTGTCTCGCCTAGTTGAACCTGATTCAAAAGCCTATCGAAGCAAAAACTTCCAATAATTGATTCTCAATCCTACTCTTTGCCGCACCTCATTTTTTTAATTAATGAAGATTTTTGAGAATGAGCTGTTCCTCTTGGATTTTCAAATAAACTTTGAACTGAGGATAAAATCTGCTATAAAAGAGAGAAGGCGACATGAATGAAGATACCTATACAGAGGGTGTTATTCCACATCGTCACTCTCATCCTCACTTGCACACTTCTCGAGGGGTCAATATTCAATATGAAAACAGACAGGATCAATCTCCCTAAAACAATCGACTCTTGGACACGTCCGGATTCACCACGGGTAGTCAATTCTCAAAATATCTTTGACTACATGGATGGGGCCGGAGAGCTGTATGTCGGCTACCGTTTTGACCATCTGAAAGTGTATGAATATAAGTCAGACAGCCAGCATGATATCCTTGTGGAACTGTATTATATGAAAACTTCGGATGATGCCTTCGGACTCATTTCCCTGGATTGGGATGGGGAGCCTTTATTTTTAGGTGAGACAGCACAAAATGGGAAAAGCCAATACTCATCTCAATCCATTCGAGCCCTCTATGGCGAAGGCCTTTTGAGAATATGGTCGGATGACCTGTATGCCCGAGTCATGGCCTATCGCGAAACCTCGAAATCCCGAGATGCGGTAATTTCTCTGGGAGAAATTATCGCTTCAAACCGGAAGACTCCTGCTGAGCCTGATCTGTTGAAAGCTCTGAGCCCTCGAGTAGGCTCAGATTGGCGGTTGCAGAGGAATAGAGTGAGTTTTTTCCGCTCGTATCTTGTTTTGAACTCCATTTATTATATCAGCCCGAAGAATATTCTTGATCTGGATCATTCGGCAGAAGCGGTTACGGCCCCGTACGAAAACATCGCCAAAGGGAGACCCACGCAACGCTCCCAATTTCTTCTGTTGAAATACAAAGATCCTCCAAAGGCAAAACAGGCTCTGATTCATTTTCACGAAACGTTCCTGTCCGAATATCAATACAAGACCGGGAAGGATCCATCGATTCAAAAACCGAGTGTATTCAACGTAGAAGATGGCTGGTTAGGGTATCAATTGAACGGCAAATATCTTCTCATTGTGTTTGATTGTCCGGATGAGATATCTGCCGAGACGATAATTCATCAAAACGCATCAAATTTATCCAACTTGGAGGGCTGAAATGAAAAAGAAAAAAAGAACTTTAACCCGAAGAGATTTTATCCGGGGAACAGTCGGCGCGACTCTCGGGACATCCTTGGTCGGGCTCAATTGGTCCAGAGCAAAGGGAGCTGCCGCCAACACGAGTCTTGTGACCATCGTTCGGGATAAAAACGCCATGGATGCTGGCAAGAACGTGAACACTGACGTCTTGAATAAAATGCTCGAGCAGACGTTGATCAAATTCACGGGAGAAAAAAGCGTCAGAGATGCCTGGTTATCTCTAGTGACTCCCAGCGACAAGATCGGATTGGTTCCCACGCCTCATCTCAATCCGACTCATGATGAAGTCACCGATGCGGTCAAAAGGTCCTTGATCGATTCTGGGATCCCGGAAGAGAATATCACAAACGCTCAAGGGGGGCCGGATAAACCCAAAGCCTGCACTGCTCTGATCGCACTTCCGGCCCTTAAGGTGCACTGGCTCACAGGACTCGGAACCTCAATGAAAATTTACATTCTGTATTCCGGTAATGCCCGCCAATATCATGAACAGAACAACGCCAGGTTGGGAGAAACCTGGAATCTGCCGTTTGTCAAAGGCAAAACAAAACTTGTCCTGGTCGATGCACTCCATCCTCTGTGTGATAAAGGGCCTCAGGTGAATCCCAGATACAAATGGGCTTACAACGGTCTGATTGCGGGAACAGACCCAGTTGCCGTAGACACTGTGTGTTTGAAGATCGCCATGAAGAAAAGAGAAGAATTGAGAGGGGAGCCCTGGCCGATCTCGCCACCGCCACTCTGCGTGGAAGCGGCGGATAAGGAATATGGATTGGGGACGAGCAATCCGGAAAATATCAAGATCGAGACCTTCGGCTGGAAAGAAGGACTATTGCTGTAAGACAGACTTCTACTCGACCTGACTGAGATCGGTTTGGAAAGACTGTCCCTCTATATTATTGGAATCCATGGGAAATCCTCTACGGTAGTAATCCGTATAAAAGAGCAGAGGTATGGACGCCGCTGAAATCATATTGGCGTTGGTGAATCTCTGTCTTGGATTCGGGTTTGCCCTTATTCTCTCCAGGCGGCTAATCACTTTTATGCCTCAGCCGCAAAGGTTCCTTCGCCTTTTCATCATGTGTGTCGGGATATATTTTCTCGAATGTGTGGCGATTGTAGCGGCGATGCTGCTGCCGATATTCAGTGTAAGTCTGGCCTTTGTCTGGGGGATTATTTTTGGCCTCTGGCTCCGGGAAAGCGCTCCGGCACACAAAGTGTTGAAAACCTCGTTTTTGATATCTCTCTACACGAGCTTTCCTGCGGCTTCATTCATTCTCGTACCCCTGTTCGGGCTGGTCTCGGGATGGGATGTATTAGACGCGGCAGAAGCGGCTCGATTTGGAATTCCAGAATTTCTCTACTGGCCGTTTAACACGATACTGGGCTTCTACGTGAGTCTTTCCGCAGGGATTTTTATTCTCAAAACGGTCATCACCCCCGGCATTGTGAGCTTGATCATTCACCTTAAAAAGAACCAGGAAAACGAGAGTTAAAGATTGAACTTTGAATTCAATATCAGAAACAATCCTATATGATAAGCAAGAAGGAAAGATAAAGGAGGCAGAAATGAAGACATTCGCGAACAAAACCTTATTTTTTTTCGTTTTGACATGCTTTTTAATTCTGGCCGTCTGTGTGAATAAAAACCAGGCGATAGACAAAAATCAAGGTCTTTGGCCTGAAATCAAGCCTTTTGAAGCCGGACACCTTAAAGTATCAGATATCCATGAAATCTATTACGAGCTCTGCGGGAATCCTGAAGGCAAGCCCGTATTCGTGCTCCATGGAGGTCCGGGCGCCAGAGTCACTCCGTATTATCGCCGCTTTTTCAACCCGAAGACGTTTCTCATCGTCCTCCATGACCAGCGCGGCTGTGGAAATTCCAGGCCAAAATTTGAACTCCTCGAGAACACAACCCCGCATCTTGTGGAAGACATCGAAAAACTGCGGAATTATCTGAAACTGGATAAAATTATCCTGTTTGGTGGTTCATGGGGGTCTACGCTGGGCCTGGCCTATGCCGAAACTTACCCGGATAATGTCAGCGCTATGGTCCTCCGGGGAATCTTTACCGCGGCTCAAGACGAATTGGACCATTTTTATAGTGGGGGAGTCCGTCCCTTTTTCCCTGAAACATACGAAAAGCTTGAGGAGGCTTTTGGGAAAAGTCCCACGCCTCAGGCCATATATGAAAAAGTCAAAAGCAAAGACCCGGCGGAAATGCGAAAATACGGCAGGGCTTGGACCGGTTACGAAGCCAAGCTCGCTATGCTTCACTACCCGGATGAAAGGCTGCATGACCTTCTCACTTCAGAACAATACATAGATGTGGCGGTCTCTCTTGCCCTAATAGAAAACCACTACATGGCCAACGGATGCTTCTTTGAACCGGGACAGCTCCTGAGGGACACTAAAAAAATCAAGAATATCCCGACAGTCTTGGTCAACGGCCGTTATGACATGATCTGCCCACCGTTCAATGCTTACAGGCTGCACAAGCAACTGAATAATTCAGAGCTGGTCATCGTTGAGGAGGCCGGGCATTCCATGAATGAAAAACCTATCGAGCAGGCTCTTCTCCGCGCCATGAATAAATTCGAATAATCAGGAGCCTGCTTTCAAAGCATATTGTATCGCATCAACTCTGGTGATATTCTTAACCTGCTGGGTATAATATTCCCTTTTTTTGTCGCAATTCTTGTAAACCATATTCCAGGGACGGTCGTCTAATAGGAGTAAAAAAAGAGATGGCACAGAATGAACAAGTTCTTGTGGACCGCTTCTGCGGAGGAGACCCCATGGCTTTTCATGAGTTGGTGGGCTTGTATAAGAAAAAAATCTACTATCTTGCGTACGACATCACAGGAAACCATCATGAGGCAGAAGACATCTCTCAGGAGGTATTCATGAAGATGTTTCGTTCCCTGAAGACATTCCGACGGGATGCGAAAATGAGTTCCTGGCTCTATCAGATCACAGTCAACGCCAGTATCGACAGTCTCCGGAAGAAATCCACAAAACCCAAAAGATCAATAGAAGAATTCGACCAGATCAACATCCAGGAGCAGGTCGCCGGGAGCATAGGCTCATCCCTTGACCCCCAGAAGAGTGCAGAAGCCTCCCAGATTCAGCATCAGATCTCCCAGGCTCTCCAGAATATAACTCCCAAAGAGAGGACCGTGTTCGTGATGCGGCATTACAACGACCTCAAACTGAATGAGATCGCCGAGATCCTGAATGTCACGATCGGAACTGTCAAAAGCCTTCTCTTCCGTGCTATCAGAAAGCTCCGGAAAGAGCTTTCTTCCTACATGGGCAACCCTGGATTGGAGGTTCCGAATGAGTGAATGCAAGAAATGTCGTTCAATGTTTCTTGAAGCTTACTATAAAGAGCTGGATGCCCGGCAGAAACGTTTTTTCAAAGAGCACATTCTGGTCTGCGAGAAATGCAAATCTGAATTCGACAAAATGTCAGGCACGCTTCAAGTGATGAGCCAGAGAGCTCGTCCTGAACCGGGTGAGAAATTCTGGGACTCATACGAAGACAGACTGGCAAAAAGGATTGAAAAAGAAGAAACCTTGCAAGCGGACCTGCCCTCTTTAGGAGAAAGGCTGGCGCGTCCTTTCGTTCTGGCTCCCAAATGGATTTATCAGGGCGCTGCCGCTCTGGTGCTCATCGTTGTCGGAGTTTTCATAGGACGGATGATATTTATGCCTTCTGTCCCGGCAATACAGCAAGCCGCCCAGCAACCCAGAGGAGAACTCATTCACCGCACTCAGAATTATATCGAACGCTCCAAGCTGATCCTTCTGGCTCTCGTCAACTTTGACCCGGCTACAGAGGATCCCTATGCCCTGGACCTTCCGCATCAGCAGCAGGTTTCCAGGGATCTGGTCCAGGAAGCCAGTCTGTTGAAAAGTGACCTGGCAAAATCGGATCAGAGACGTCTCGGGGAACTCATTGCCAACCTCGAGATGATCCTCCTCCAGATCGCCAACCTGGAATCCGAAAACGATTTCGAGTCCATTGAGCTCGTGAAGGAGGGGATGGACAGACAAGGAATCTTGATGGAGATCAACCTCACCGACCTTCGTCATTCCTTCCGAGAAAAAAACGAATCGAGGTCTTTGAAACAGCCCTCGACTCAACCCCAGACTTTTTAAAGGAGCATAAAATGAGTTTACGAATCTCTCGCATGACCTTAATCATCATCTTTATTTTTTCCGTGATTGTCCTCGCTCCTGTGTTGCATGCGGAAGCCTCGCAGGAAGCGGATGCCAAAGCTTTCAAGAAGGCCTATGGTCTTATTCTAGAAGAAAAATGGAAAGACGCCCACACAGAACTTGAGAAATTCATCGGAAAACACCCTCAGAGCGCCTGGATCGATGATGCGCGGTTCTGGCAGTGCTATTCTCAGGAAAAAATGGATTATCTCCTTGAGGATGTCTTCAAGTGCTATGATAAATTCGTCAAGGCTTATCCCGAAAGCAAATGGGTGAATGATGCGAAGGCCAACATGGTCCGAATCGCCTATAAACTGGCTGAAGAAGGCAAGCGCGAATACGAAGCCATCGTGAAAACTCTCAAAGCGGATGAAGACATAGAAATCAAGATGGCGGCTCTCTACGCTCTCGAAGACATCGGAGACGAGGAATCCCTTGAAGCCGTCATAAAGCTTTACGACAGCACCGAGGACCGGAAGTTTCGGGCCAGGATCATTTCTATTCTCGAAGACTTTGACTACCCTGAAGCTGTGGCCAAAATGAAAGACATCGCTCTCACTGAACCGGATCCCTACCTCCGCCGCAGAGCCATCCATGCTCTTGTGGATATGGATGAAAAAGAGGCTGCAGAGGTCCTGCTCAAAGTCGCCCAGACGGAAACCGATCCCAAGGTCAGAAAAGAAGCCATCTATGAACTGGGAGATCTGGAATATAATAAAGCGGTTCCCTTTCTTGTGGATGTTGCGATCAATGAGATAGACCTCACCTTGGCCAAAGCCGCAGTGTATGCGCTTGAAGATATTGACACCGCAGAAGCCTTTACGGGTCTTCAACAAATCATGGCCGAAGCGAAGATAATTGATGTGCGGAAGGCCGCACTCCTTGAACTCGAAGATATCGATGATCCGGCGGCTATAGACCTCCTGAAAGAGATTGCCCTGGAAGATTCTGACAACAGGATGCGAAGGCATGCTATCGCGAATTTGGGTGATATTGGAAGTCCTGCCGCTCTGGCCGCTCTCAAAGAGATCTATGCCGCGCTTGATGATCCGGCGCTTCTGAAAGTTCTGGTGAGTGCAGTTGAAGATTGTGGTGAAGGGCCTGAAGCGGCCAAGATTTTGTATGATATTGCCATGACCTCTCAAAACGAAGAGCTGGCCAGAAGAGCCGTCCATGCGCTTGAAGATGTTATGGATGAAGGAGATCCTCAAATGCTCATCGATATCTACAAAAAAACAGAATTTGCCTCTGTCCGGAAAGCGGTAATTTATAATATCGAAGATGTGGCCGATGAAATTCCTGTTCGATTTCTCGGTGAAATACTGCTTGAAGAAAAAGATCCTCAGATGAGAAGAGTGATTATTCACGCCCTGGGTGATTCGGAAAGTGACGATGCGGTTCCGTTTCTCGAGAAAGTGGCTCTGGAAGACGAAGATAAAAGAGTGCGCTTGGAAGCCATTGACGCCCTTGAAGACATCGACACTCCCAAAGCACGCGCCGCACTCTTGAGGATTATCAAGAAATAGACGCTCGCATCGCTGAAAAAATATTGAGCATCGGCAGATTTGAAGAATAAATCAGTAGTTCACAAAAGACTGGTTGTTTCGAAGTAAACCAACTGTTATTTTAAAATCACTCAAATTTTTTCTCCTACTTACGGAATAATATCTTGCCTCCTTTGCAGGAAGTGAATTCCTATTCAAGATTTTTATGTTTCGCTTTTTCGGATTTTGATATATACTTTTGAAAAGGATGCTTTCCAAAATGAAATAGAAATTATCATCCCGGCCCACTCAAAATCAATTCTTGAATGTTCCAACACATCCAAACTTAAAAAAGGGGAGGAGACTCGTGATTGATACAGGTTTGAAAAATAAAGTCGCTCTGATTACGGGGGCTAATCATGGAATCGGCGCAGCCACAGCCTTAGCCTTTGCCAAGGAAGGCGCTGAGGTATTCCTGAATTATCTCCGGCTTTCTCCTGAAAAATACGGAGGCGTTAGCAGGGAAGAAGCCGATAAAGCCTCAGAGAGCGGCAGAGCCTTTTATTACAAAACGCTCACACAGTCCGCAGATAAAGTCGTTAAAGCGATCCAAGATTCGGGAGGTGTATGCTTTTCCTGGGAAGCCGACCTGGCTGATCCGGCAAACATTCCAAAATTGTTCGATAAAGCGGAAGAGAAATTCGGAAAAGTCGATATTTTGATCAACAATGCCGCTCATGACAGATGCGATACGTTCATTCCTCCGGACGAATTGAAGAAAGATCTGCTTTTTGTGAGAGAATACCCGATGACCATTCTCACATCGGAGACACATGACGAACACTTTGCCGTGAACACGCGTGCCGTTGCCCTTCTCATTAAAGAGTTTGCTCAACGCCATACGGCCAGAAAATCTTCATGGGGCCGGATCATCAACATCAGCACGGATGGGGCCTATGCCCATCCCTCGAATGTCTCTTACGGAGCCAGCAAATTTGCAGTGGAAAGCTACAGCCGGGCCGCCGCTGTCGAACTGGGGCCGTACGGGATAACCGTCAATGTGATATCCCCCGGAGCGGTTCAGACAGGCTGGATGCCACCTGAACTGGAAAAGGAAATCGCCGCCGGCTATCCGCTGAGACGGATCGGGCAACCTGAAGATATCGCCCAGGCCGCAATCTTTTTCGCATCTGACCAGGCGAACTGGATCACCGGTCAGGTGCTGCATGTCGGCGGCGGAAACAGGATGTGATCAACAGGCGAGTTCACATTTCCTATAAAAAGGGAAAATCTCTCAGAAACCTGATTTTATGATTTCCTTAGTAACGGCTGTTCATACGACTAATTCATAAAGGGAAAAGACAACATGATCTGTAAAACACTGTGTTTTGCTATGTTTCAACAGGAGTTATGGGCTGGTTTACACACAAAATTTTACATCTGTGATAAAATAGCGGTGTAGCGGGTGCTAAAAATGGGGATTATCACTTTAAGTGGAAAAAGAAAATTTCTGCCCGTATTTCTGATTTTTACTTTGCTTTGTGTCGCATTAGTTACCAAGCCTTCATTAGGGACTCTTCCCCAACAAGAACCGCTGGAAAAAAAGATTTATCACCAGGTCGCAGTCAGTGCCATTTCATTAGCTGTCACAGTTCAAAACAGAAAAGGGAAATTTATTAACGATCTCACAGAGGAAGACTTTACAATCTATGAAAACAATAAAAAACAGGACATCACCTATTTTAAACAGAATTTTGGGGCGAATGTCAGCCTGACAGTCCTTTTGGATGTCAGCGGGAGCATGGCTATCCAGGAAAAACTCGCAGAAAGCAAGGAAGTGCTCCATTATCTGATTAAACGCCTTCTCAAACCTCAAGATGAGGTGTCGTTATTGATATTTGCGGACGGGGAAGTGGAAATTGCCGTGAATTTTACTGAAAATAAGGATGATTTTATTTCCGTGCTCGAGGGAATTGAGGCCTACGGACAGACGGCGTTGAATGATGCTGTCGGAGTCTCTCCGGACTTTGCGAATAGAGGAAAATACGAAAAAAGAGCTCTTCTTTTGATCACAGACGGCATCGAGAACGACAGCCAGTATTCCCAGGATCAAGCCCTGGAAGTGGCCAAGCGAGTGGACGTGCCGATTTATACCTTCGGGTATAAAATTCCGCTCAGCGAACAGTATTTAAAAAAATATAAACGGTCTTTGAAATTAACATCTGAGGGCATCGTAATTTCCTTGAAAAAATTTTCTGGGGCTACAGGAGGCAAAGCCTTTTTCATCAATGAGCCTGAAGATCTGAAAGAGGCCTTCTTGGAGATCAAAAGAGAGCTCACACACCAGTACATCATTGGATACACTTCCTACAGAAGCGAAGAAAATGAATTCCGGAAAATCAAAGTGGTGACTTCGAAAAAGAGATACAAAGTCAGAGCCAGAGAAGGTTATTACACAGGGGATCAGGCCGATAAATAATCCTGAAATGCACTCTTTAGATAATCCACCTTGCATTTTTTTGGAAATTGAAGGAATATAGGGAGGAGGTGATAGTGGAGTTTTGATAATTACGGATTATCAATAGACGATTATCATTGATTTAAGCATGGAGGTAGAAATGAAAAAAGCAAAAGTGGCCTCTTATTTGGGAATCGCGCTGCTCGTATCACTTATCGCGACTACAGGCTGTGCTTCTAAAAAAATGGTTCTTGGGGAGGTGGCAGCTCTGGACCAGAAACTGGAAGGCGTGGAAAGCACGGTCGAAGAGAACCAGAAAAGACTGAAAGAGCATGATGAAAGGTTGTCAACACTCGGCTCCCTGATCTCCCAGCAGGAATCCGCGATGAGTCAGCAGGAGTCTGAATTTGAAGGGAAGATCGAAGAAGTCAAAAAGCTCGCTCAAGGAAAATTGATTCTTCAAGCCGTCATCCAGAGTGATGTCGCCAAATTTGAAACAGACAGCTACGAACTCAGTGACGAAGCCAAGGTGATATTGGATGAGTTCATCCAGACGCTCATCGCTGAAGACAGAGGTGTGTATCTTGAAATTCAGGGACATACAGACGACCGCGGGCCGGACGCCTGGAATTTACTGCTAGGGAAGAAAAGAGCTGATTCTGTGGTGGATTATCTCCACAAGCAGTACAATATCCCCCTCCACAGGATGGATGCCATCACCTACGGAAGCTCAAGCCCGGTAGCCGACAATTCCACAAGCGAGGGCAGAGCCCAAAACAGACGCGTGGTGGTTTTAGTCTACGAATAGGAAGAAATAAAGCGTTCTCTGTTCCGCTTACAGGCCTATAAGGCAGTTTTCCCAAAATCAATTATAATCAAGAACTGGCTGTATAATTCCGATAAAAAACGAATCCTAGACTTCTTTTATACACGAGCAGAACAGCCTTAGGTCGCAGTCTCTGAAGTCCAGGTTTATCTGATGCTGGGGATATGAAGAAAACTGCTTCCCGACAGAAAATTAAATTCTCTCCCAAAGATCAGAAAACTCTCCTGACTCTTGATGAAATCGTGATGCAGGAATCTGTGAGAGCCGTTATTGATAATGTCATCCCTAAAGTGGAACAGAAACTGGAGGTAAATCCAGAGGATATATTAGCCTGGGAACCAATCCCTTTATCAATTTATGGCGGAAAACTTCCGCATACCATTCATTCAAGCTGGGTGTTTGTCATACGGGCCGCGTCTGAATCAGGCGCGGAGAGGCATCCGAACAGCCATCAATACATGATGTCTTTCAGAGGTACAGGGGATCTCCAGATTAAAATCGATGAAAAATGGGAATCGAA
>CAYGBC010000051.1:0-15409 GCA_964348015.1 uncultured Eubacteriales bacterium
CGTGAACTTGGAGATTGAGTTGATCACGGATGTGGCGATGGAGAAGGGGCTGACGTTTGCGATCAGAGAAGGCGGACGGACGGTCGGTGCCGGCACGGTCACCGATATCTTGGAGTAAAAAGAGCGAGAAGACACTAATCGCTGAAATCATACGGGAAGCAGATGAGAGAGATAATCACCCTTCAGTGCTCCGAATGCAAGCGGAGGAATTACACGTCCACACGGAATAAAAAGGTGCAGAAGGACAAGCTCGAACTGAAAAAGTTTTGCAAATTTTGCCATAAACATACACTTCATAAAGAGACCAAATAGGAATACGGATAAGGAATACAAATTCAGGAAGATAGACTGAAGGGAAATAACGAAAAATAAGGAATAGCCCATCAGGCCATAAAGATAATCGATAGTTACACGAACAAAAGGAGGACGCATAAAGAGAGAGGTGAGTAGCTCAACTGGCTAGAGCATCGGTCTCCAAAACCGAAGGTTGCGGGTTCGAGTCCTGCCTCACCTGCCAGAATGATCTCAATATTCATTGATTTCGAATAAAAGTATTGAGAAATTCAAGAATCACAAGGTGTCTTGAAAAGTAAAGGTTAAAGAATGAGCAAAAAAATCAGATGGTATAAACGGCTTTCCAATTTCCTGAAAGGCGTTCGGGCTGAGATCAAAAAAGTCACGTGGCCTTCGCGAAATGAGGTGTACAGCACGACCATTGTGGTGATCATTGCGACTTTTTTCTTCGGATTCTACCTTTACTTTATGGATCTTATTTTTTCCTGGGCGATAAAGCACATCAAAGCCCTGTTTGGATAGATTGAGTGAAATAATGGCTAAAAATTGGTATGTCGTTCACACGTATTCAGGATTTGAAAAATTCGTGGCGGAGTCTGTTCGTCAAAGGGCTGCTGAGTTGAACTTAGAGGACCAGATCGGCCAGATTATCATCCCGACTGAGGGTGTCGTGGAGATCAAGGGGGGGAAGAAAGTCGTTTCAACCAAAAGATCTTATCCAGGATATATCCTGATTGAAATGGAGATGTCTGATGAAAACTGGCACATCATCCGTGAAACACCGAAGGTGACCGGTTTTGTGGGATCCGGAAAGAAGCCTTCCCCTTTGAGCAGCGATGAAGTGAGCCAGATTGTGGAGCATATGGAAACAACCTCTGAGCAGCCAAAACCGAAACACTCTTTCGAAAAAGGAGAAGCGGTTCGGATTATCGATGGGCCTTTTTTCAATTTCAACGGGATTGTCGAAGAAGTGAACCATGAGAGGAACACGTTGAAAGTGTTGGTGACCATCTTTGGGCGCTCGACTCCCGTAGAGCTGGAATTTTTACAGGTTGAAAAGATATAGGAGGAAGCATGGCCAAAGAAGTTGTGGCGAAGATCAAACTTCAGATTGTCGCAGGGCAGGCGAGTCCGGCTCCTCCTGTGGGGCCTGCTCTCGGTCAGCATAACGTGCCCATCATGGATTTTGTGCGCCAGTTCAACGATAAGACAAATAAGATGGAGGAAGGGACTGTTGTTCCTGTTATCATCTCGGTCTTCAAGGACAGAAGTTTCAATTTCATAATCAAAACTCCTCCAGCCTCGTATCTCCTGAAGAAGGCCGCGGGTATCGCCAAAGGCTCCGGGGAACCGAACAAGGAGAAAATCGGAAAAGTGACCGAGAAGCAGATCGAAGAAATCGCTAAAGTGAAAATGGCGGATCTCAACGCATTCAGCTTGGACGCAGCCAAAAAAATCATCGCAGGCACAGCCAAAAACATGGGATTGGAGATTGTCAGTGGCTAAAAGAGGAAAAAAATACAATCAATCCAGGGAATTGATAGATAAAGAGGACTTCTCTCTGGAGGAATCCGTGAGTCTCGTCAAGAAGCTCAGTTTCGCCAAGTTTGATGAATCTGTGGACATCTCTCTTCGTATGGGAGTGAACCCGAAGCATTCTGATCAGATGGTGAGAGGCACGATTGTTCTTCCCCATGGGACGGGCAAAACAAAGAAAGTCTGTGTGATCGCTTCCGGTGAAAAGATTAAAGAGGCGGAGGAATCCGGAGCCGATTATGTCGGCGGAGATGAGATTATTGAAAAGATTTCTAAAGGCTGGATCGATTTTGAAGCTGTGATCGCGACTCCGGATGTGATGAGAAACGTCGGGAAGCTGGGACGTATCCTCGGAACAAAAGGACTGATGCCCAATCCAAAATCTGGAACCGTGACTTTTGATGTGAAGAAAGCGGTTCAGGAAATTAAATCCGGACGGGTGGAGTTCAGGGTTGATAAAACAGCCATCATCAACGTCTCCATCGGAAAAGTTTCTTTTTCTGAGGATAAGCTTAAGGAGAATATTAGATCTTTCATTCAAGCGGTTACTCAGGCGAAGCCGCCCGCAGCCAAAGGGAAATACATCAAGAGCATACACATTTCATCCACTATGGGGCCGTCCATCAAGCTTTCAGAGGAAGTCACAGAGCTATAGGAGAGGAAGAGTGAATAGAGAGGATAAGGAAAAGCAGGTCAAGGAATTGAGTGAAGCTTTTAACAGCTGCGACAGTTTTTACCTTGTTGATTTTCTGAATATGTCCGCTTCTAAGGCTGTCGAGCTGAGAAGGATGTTTCGGGATAACAATTATACATTTCGAGTGGTGAAGAATCGCCTCGCCTTGAGAGCTCTGAGAGAAGATTTTCCCCAGGGTCTAAGACAATCCTTTCAGGGATTGACAGCCATTGCGTTCGCTCCCCAAGATCCCATCGGGCTGGCGCGCCTGATCGAAGATTTTTCAAGCCGAAACAAGATTTTAAACGTAAAAGCGGGTATTCTCGAAGGAGAATTTCTCTCTGCAGATAGATTTAAAGAAGTGGCAAACTTGGTCTCTCGAGAGGAGATGTTGGCCAGATTCGGAAGTTTAATGGCCGCCCCGTTGAGGAGACTGTTAAGGACTTGGCATGCCCCACTCAGTGGTATAGGCACGCTGTTGAGTCAATTAAAAACTAAAAAATAGAGTTGGAGGTAAAAATGCCCAAAGCACAAACCAAGGAAGCTGGCGAGGCCGCGAAGGAAAAAGAAGTCGCGAAGGAAAAAGAGGCCGCGAAGGAAAAAGAAGCCGCCGCAGAAAAAGAGGTGACAAAGGAAAAAGAAGTCGCTGAAGAGAAAGAAGTGACAAAGGAAAAAAAAGGCACGAAAGAAAAACCAGCCGCTAAGGGAAAAAAAGAGGCAGGAAAACTGACAAAAGAGCAGTTTTTTAGTCACTTGGATAACCTGACGGTATTGGAACTCGCTGACTACATCAAAGAATTCGAAGAAAGGTATGGCGTGAGCGCCGCTGCAGCTCCCGTAGCCATGGCTGCCCCGGGAGCAGCTCCTCAAGGTGAGGCTCCTGCTGAAGAAGCGAAATCAGAGTTCACAATCCTTCTCAAGACTGTCGGTGAAAAGAAGATCAACGTGATTAAGACGGTGAGAGAGGTGACGAGTCTCGGCTTGAAGGAAGCGAAGGATTTAGTGGACAGCGCTCCTAAGCCTGTCAAAGAGAATGTTTCTAAGGAGGAAGCGGAGGAGATCAAGGCAAAGTTTGAAGCAGTCGGAGCAGAAGTGGAATTGCAGTAATTCGATAGTGAAATTGATTAGATTCATAAAATATATCTGTATTCGAAAAACTCTTCTGAGAGAAGGACTATGATGGAAGAATTGAAAAATAACAATCGGGAAAGAGTCGATTTTTCAAAGATTAAAACGGCTTTTCCGATGCCTGATTTGCTGGCCATCCAAAGAGGCTCCTACGCAGAGTTTCTTCAAATGGAACTCCTGCCAGAGGAAAGAAAAGACATCGGATTGCAGGCGGCATTCAAGGATGTGTTCCCTGTTTCTGATTTCAAGGAAACCACGCAGCTGGATTTCATCAGTTATTCGATCGGCGACTGGGAGTGCAAATGTGGTCGTTTGAAGGGGGTTGAGAATTCGCGCGGTCGGTGCAATGGCTGCGGAACCCTTCTGCCCTCAGATGCAGAACTCACAGAAAAGGAGATTTGTCCGTATTGTGGCGCGATGAGAAAAATTGAGGTTCCTCTCTGCGACCATTGTGGAGATACAGTGAGCCTGAAGATGAAGTATTCTCCGATGGAGTGTCTCCAGAAGAGTTACACTTTTGCTGTACCGCTCAGGTTGAAAGTCAGATTGATTTCCTGGGAAAAGGATGCGTCGACAAAAGCCAAAAGATTGAAGCATATCAAAGAGCAAGAGGTCTACTTTGGTGAAATTCCATTGATGACTGAGAAGGGGACATTCATTTTTAACGGGATTGAAAGAGCTGTTGTCAGTCAACTTCAAAGATCTCCTGGAGTCTTTTTCAGACAGGGAGAGGGTAAAGGGTTCTATGTGGGGAAGATCATTCCTTACAGAGGAGCTTGGGTGGAATTCGAGTATGACAGCAAAAACATCCTCTACGTCAGGCTGGACCGGAAAAAGAAATTCTTGATTTCAGTGTTCTTGAGGGCTTTGGGATTTGGGTCGGATGAAGCCATTCTGCGCCTTTTTTACAAGGCCTCCAAGATCACTCCGAAAGAGGGAAGGCTCTTTTGGGAAATGGAAGAGAGTCTTATCGGGAAGATACTCGGAGCGGACGTCATCGATCCTAAATCCAAAAGAGTTATAGTCAAGGCTAAAGAGAAGATCACGAAAGAGTTGTACGAAAAGTTGAAAAGCAAAAAGATTAAAAGAGTTGCCTTGGCAGACAGAGAATTTAAAGGGGCTTATTCGCTTTCCTCCTTAGATGAATTGATTAAAATCGGGGAAGAGATAAGCGATTCCCAGCTGGAGGAGTTGAAGGGACAAAAAGGATCTTTTGAGGTATTTTTTCCGGCCAGTGATGAGTTTGGAGAAATCATCGTTAATACGTTGAAAAAGGATTCAACCACAGACACGAATCAAGCTCTGGCTGAGATTTATCGGAAGCTGAGACCAGGAGAGCCGCACACGATGGAGAGTGCCCACAATCTCTTCCGCAGTCTTTTCTTTAACCCGCAGAAATACAATTTTTCTCGGATCGGCCGGTTGAAAATGAACATCAAATTAGGACTGGAACGCCCCTTGGAAGAAAAGACGCTCTCCTCCCTTGATTTTGTTGAGGTGATCAAGTACTTGCTGCGACTGCGCCAAGGAGAAGGATCTCTGGATAACATCGATCACTTGGGAAATCGTCGAGTCCGCTCTGTCGGTGAGCTTGTTGAGAATGCTTTTCGCATCGGATTAACACGAATGGAAAGAACAGTCAAAGAGAAGATGACAGTGGCCACGGACTTAGCCTCGGCCATGCCTCAAGATCTGATCAATTCGAAACCTGTCATCGCCGCCTTGAAAGAATTTTTCGGGAGCTCTCAGCTTTCTCAGTTCATGGATCAGATCAACAGTCTGGCCGAAATCACGCATAAAAGAAGATTGAGCGCTCTGGGTCCGGGAGGCTTGAGTCGGGAGAGAGCCGGTTTTGAAGTCAGGGACATTCAATCTTCTCATTATGGAAGAATTTGCCCCATCGAAACGCCCGAGGGGCCGAACATCGGCTTGATATCTTCTTTGAGTTGTTTTGCACGTGTGAACGACTTCGGATTCGTTGAGACCCCCTATCGCAAAGTCAAAAACGGACGGATCATCGATTACGTGAGGATCCTTCACCCGGGAGGGAGCTCCTTTAAGGTCGGAGAAATCATCGAAAAAGATAAGCTTCAGAGAGATGTCGCCAAAACTCAAAAGGGAAAATCTCGAAATCTCCCGGTTGTCGAGCCTTATTGCTTTTATTTGACAGCCTGGGAGGAAGAACAATACAACATCGCTCAGGCGAATGCTCTTGTGGATGAAAAAGGAAACCTCGTCAATGAACTGATCAGCGCCAGACGGGCAGGAGACTTTAAAGTCCTCCCCAGAGACCAGATTGACTATATGGATGTGTCTCCCAAACAGCTTGTGTCTCTCTCCGCGGCTTTGATTCCCTTCTTAGAGCATGACGATGCCAACCGGGCTTTGATGGGATCGAACATGCAGAGACAGGCCGTTCCTCTGCTCAGGCCTGAAGCGCCTCTTGTCGGAACGGGCATGGAGCACCTTGTGGCAAAGGGTTCCAAAGACGTTGTTGTCTGTAAGCGGTCAGGGATTGTGGAGTTTGTGGATGCCGAAAGAATCCTGATTCGAGTGGATGAAAAGGAGACCGCGAAAGAATACGAGGTCGGGACAGATCTCTATCTCCTCATAAAATTCTTGAGAACGAACCAGAATACCTGCATAAGCCACAGACCCATAGTCCGGAAGGGAGATCGAGTCGCAAAAGGTCAAATTCTCGCGGACAGCTCCTGCACGGATGGGGGAGAGTTGGCTCTCGGCCGGAATATACTGTGTGCTTTCATGCCGTGGAGGGGGTATAACTTCGAGGACGCCATCATTGTCAGCGAAAAATTGATTAAAAAAGATATTTTCACCTCCGTGCATATCGTTGAAGAGACCATAGAAGCACGGGATACTAAACTGGGTCCTGAGGAAATCACCAGAGACATTCCGAATGTTCCGGAAGAGCTTCTGCACAATCTGAACGAGAACGGAATTGTCAGGATAGGAGCGCACGTGAAATCCGGTGATATCCTGGTTGGAAAGGTCGCCCCCAAAGGAGAGACGCAGCTCTCCCCTGAAGAGAAGCTGCTGAAGGCGATATTCGGGGAAAAAGCTCTGGATGTGAAGGACGCCTCTTTGTACTGCTCACCGGGCATAGAAGGGACGGTCATCGATGTCAGGATTTTCTCTCGAAGAGGAACTGAAAAGGGAACCTGGGCCAAAGCTATCGAGAAGGAAGAGATCGCCAAGATGAAGAGAAACCTGGATGACGAGATCAGTATCCTCGAGGGCGAGAAATTGAGAAAGATGAGGAGTGTCCTCAAGGGAGAAGCAGTCGATAAGGAGCACACTTTCGGGGACATCACCATAAAGAAAGGAACTAAACTGGATGAGAAAATATTGAATAAGCTGGAATCCGGTGATATCCCTAAACTGAAGCTGAAAGCCAAAGCGGATCGGGATAAGAAACTCAAGGATATTGAAAAAAAAGTGAAACGTCAGATCGAGGCTCTTCGAGCCATTTACAAAGAAAAAGCCGATGGCCTGAAGGAAGGCGATGAACTCGCTCCGGGTGTGATTCAGACGATTAAAGTCTACATTGCCATGAAGAGGAAACTCTCGGTGGGGGATAAGGTTTCAGGCCGCCACGGAAATAAAGGAATCATCGCCAAAATCGTTCCAGAGGAAGATATGCCGCGTTTGCCCGATGGGAGACCCGTGGATATCGTTCTGAATCCGTTGGGCGTTCCCTCCCGAATGAATGTCGGGCAGATACTGGAAGCCCATCTGGGTTGGGCCGCCAAGGAACTCGGCCTCTGGATCTCAACCCCGGTGTTCGACGGGATTTCTGAGGCTGAGATCAAAGAGCTCCTCGAGAAAGCCGAGCTGCCTGAGTCGGGGAAGATCCCGCTGTACGACGGGATTACGGGAGAACTGTTGGAAAACGAAGTCACTGTCGGATATGTGTATATAATGAAACTCTACCACCTGGTGGATGATAAAATTCATGCGCGTTCTACCGGTCCTTACTCCTTGATCACGCAGCAGCCTTTGGGGGGAAAGGCTCAATTCGGTGGACAGCGTTTTGGAGAAATGGAAGTGTGGGCGCTCGAGGCCTACGGCGCCGCCTACACACTCCAGGAGCTCCTGACTGCAAAGTCCGATGACGTGGAGGGGCGCGCCATGATCTATGAGGCCATTGTCAAGGGAGACCTCGATTTTCAACCCGGACTTCCTGAATCTGTGAATGTTCTCATCCGGGAGCTCCAGAGCCTTTGCCTGAACGTGGAACTGGAGAAAAAGGAAGAAAAGGAAGAAATTCTACCCTGGGGAATTGATGTTCCTCAAATCTTAAAAGGAGATTCATGATGGAAGGAAGGCAAGTGATGGCGGGAAAGCCAAGGGTTGATTTTGACCGTGTTCGAATCAGCATTGCTTCTCCGGAGAAAATTAAAAGTTGGTCCTGGGGAGAGGTGACCAAGCCTGAAACCATCAATTACAGGACATTCAAGCCAGAAAAGGATGGCCTTTTCTGTGCCAAAATATTCGGCCCGATAAATGATTACGAATGTCTCTGCGGAAAGTACAAGAGGATGAAATACAGGGGGATTATCTGTGAGAGGTGCGGCGTTGAAGTGACCAAATCCAAGGTGCGCCGAGAACGGATGGCACATATTGAACTGGCTTCTCCAGTGGCTCATATCTGGTTTTTCAAGGGAATCCCGACACGGATCGGCCTGGTCCTCGACCTTTCGATCAAAGAATTGGAGAAGGTTCTGTATTTTGAGTCCTATATCGTTGTCGATCCGGCAGACACTCCTCTCCAAGAGAGGCAGCTTTTAACGGAGGAAGAGTTCAAAGATGCCCAGGAAAAATACGGAGACGCCTTTGAAGCTTCGATAGGGGCGGAAGCGATTAAGAAGTTACTCGTGCGGATAAACATTAATAAAGAAGCGGAGCGCCTGAGGGAACTGATGAAAACAGACGCTTCCCAGCAGCGGAAACTGCGTTACGCGAAAAGATTAAGGGTCTTTAAAGCTCTCAGAGTTTCAGGAAATCGTCCCGATTGGATGATCCTGGATGTTATCCCGGTCATTCCCCCTGATTTAAGACCGTTAGTCCGGTTGGATGGCGGACGGTTTGCCACATCTGACCTCAATGATCTTTACAGAAGGGTCATTAACCGCAACAACAGATTGAAAAAATTGATCGAACTCAAAGCCCCTGAACTCATCATTCGCAACGAAAAGAGAATGCTGCAGGAGGCGGTGGATGCGCTTTTTGACAACGGAAAAAGAGGACGGGTGCATTTGGGTGCCAACCGGAGGCCTCTGAAATCTTTAAGCGAGGCCTTGAGGGGAAAACAGGGGAGATTTCGTCAGAATCTTCTTGGGAAGCGCGTGGATTATTCTGGACGATCTGTTATCGTGGTCGGGCCGGAGCTCAAATTGAACCAGTGCGGATTGCCGAAGAAAATGGCTCTTGAGCTGTTTAAACCATTCATTTTCCATAAGTTAGAAAAAGAAGGGCTCGTCCCGAGTGTAAAGGTCGCCAGAGAATGGCACGAACAGGAGAGGCCCGAAGTGTGGGATTATCTGGAGGAAGTCGTCAAAGAGCATCCTATTCTTCTCAACCGAGCTCCCACTCTTCATCGTCTGGGGATCCAGGCATTTGAGCCGATTCTCGTGGAGGGAAAAGCGATTCAGATCCATCCGCTTGTCTGTGCGGCGTTTAACGCGGACTTTGATGGAGACCAGATGGCTGTCCATATTCCTCTCTCGGTGGAGGCGCAGGTCGAAGCTCAAACGCTGATGCTTTCGACTCAGAATATTCTCTCTCCGGCTCATGGCCGGCCTCTTGCGATTCCCAGTCAAGATATGGTGTTGGGTTGTTACTACCTCACTTTAGATAAAAAAGGGAAGAAAGGAGAAGGACGCATCTTCGGTTCTCAAGACGAAGTGCTGCTGGCTCTGGAAAACAAAGAAGTGACTCTTCATTCGTTGATCAAATTGCGTTTCAAGGGTTTATTCATGAACCTTTCCACATACTATGATGACCAGGCCGTCATGACATGTCCGGTTTCCGAGCTGGATAATCAACTCATCGAAACAACTCCAGGTCGAATCATATTCAACAATATTCTTCCCGAAGATATTCCCTTCATAAACGGCATAATGAGGAAGAAAGGGCTCGAGAGCTTGGTCTTTTATGCGTATTTGAAGGTGGGTCTTGAGCCCACGATTGAAGTGCTGGACAAAATGAAAGAACAGGGTTTCAATTATGCGACCTATGCGGGTTTCTCTCTGGGGATTGACGATTTCATCATCCCGAAGGAGAAAAGTGAACTCGTGGAAAGAGCCCAGAAAGAGGTCCAGCGGATCGAAAAACTGTACAGGGAAGGAACGATCTCCGCAGGAGAGCGCTTCAACAGAGTTGTCGAGATCTGGGGTTCTGTGACGGATAAAGTCTCCCTGGCAATGATTGACCGGATGAAAAGACTAAGCTTTGAAGGAAAGGAATTGAATTCTCTGTTTGTGATGGCCGATTCCGGGTCTAGAGGAAACAAACAGCAGATTCGTCAATTGGCCGGAATGCGCGGACTGATGAGTAAGCCTTCCGGAGAGATCATCGAGACTCCGATCGTATCGAATTTAAGAGAGGGCCTGAATGTTTTGCAGTACTTCATATCCACTCACGGAGCACGGAAGGGATTGGCGGATACAGCACTGAAGACCGCGAATTCAGGTTATCTCACACGGAAGCTGGTGGATGTATCCCAAGAGGCGATCGTGGACGAAGAAGACTGTGGGACACTGAAAGGTGTCAATGTGTCCGCGATTGTCGAGAATGGAGAGCTGATCGAGCCTTTCGTGGACAGAATCGTTGGCAGAATATCATTGGAAAAAGTTCGCCATCCGGATACCGATGAGGTCATTGTGGATACGAACAAGGAAATTACAGAGGAAATCGCCCAGAAATTTCAGGAAGTGGGGATCGAGAATGTCAGAATCCGGTCCATGCTGACTTGTGAATCGAAGAGAGGTGTCTGCAGGCTCTGTTACGGACGGAACATGTCGACAGGTGCGCTTGTTGATTTGGGAGAGGCGGTCGGAATTATCGCGGCTCAGTCTATCGGAGAACCGGGGACCCAGCTGACTATGAGGACCTTCCATGTGGGGGGGATCGCAATGCGGGGAGCCGAGAGGTCCAAGCTTGAAGCGAAAAATGATGGGTTTGTTAAATTCAACAACTTGAAATCTGTGATCGACAGTGAGGGTTCGTTGATCGTCGGGAACAGAAATGCCAACATCGCTATCCTTGACCACAGGGGAAGAGAGATCGAGCATTATCAGGTTCCCTACGGAGCCAAAATACTCGTTAAGGATGGGGAGGAAATCAAAACCAGGCAGGAATTTGCCGAATGGGATCCTTTCAGTACTTTCATCCTGACTGAGGACTCTGGAGTCGTGCGCTTTCATGATGTCGCTCTCGGAGTCACGATGGAGGAGATTCAGGATGAGTTCACGGGATTGGTGACACGGTCGATCATCGAGCCGAAAGACGAAAAGATGCAGCCCCGGATTGAGATTATCTCACCGAGGAAGAAGGATGATAAAGGCCGGCCCGTAGTGCTCAGAAGATACTTCCTGCCTTCCGGAGCCAACCTTGAAGTCAACGACCAAGATAAGGTCCATGCCGGAGAGATTCTGGCCAAAATTCCGAGAGAGGTCGCACGAACAAAGGATATCACTGGGGGTCTGCCCCGAGCAGAGGAGCTTTTTGAGGCGCGAAAGCCGAAACAACCTGCTGCTATCTCTGAGATAGATGGAGCCATCGAGGTTGGCGGTCTTGTGAGAGGTCACAGGAAGCTGACGGTGAAGAACGAAAGAGGAGGAGAAAAGGAGTACTTTATTCCCAAGGGAGCCCATTTGAGTATCGCTGAAGGAGAAAGAGTCAGGGCGGGAACCGCTTTGATGGACGGACCTGTAAATCCTCATGACATCCTGAAAGTTCTTGGGGAAAAGGAGCTGGCGGAGTATCTTTTGAGAGAGATTCAGGCAGTTTACAGGCTCCAGGGAGTTCACATCAATGACAAGCATATTGAGATCATCATCCGCCAGATGATGAGGTGGGTCAAGGTCGAGGAAGTCGGAGACACTGAATTTCTTGTGGATGAGCAGATCGATAAATTCGTATTCCAGGATGAAAACGAGAAGGTCATAAAGAAGGGCGGAAAACCCGCAAAAGCGAGACCTCTCCTTCTGGGGATCACCAAGAGCGCCTTGAGTACGGACAGCTTCATCTCCGCCGCATCCTTTCAAGAAACGACCCGAGTCCTGACGGAAGCGAGTTTGTATGGGAAGGTTGACCACCTGAGACGGCTCAAAGAGAATATTATAATGGGCAGGATAATCCCTGCTGGAACCGGTTATAAATTGTATCGAGCTGTGGAGTTGAAGGCAGAAAAAGAGGAGGAGGCTGAGAAGGAACTCGACCTTCCGCTTCAGAGTTAGAATTTCCTCTAACTGCCTTTAAAATCTTGACATAGCAAGCTGTTTTTGCTATTATCCACACATTCGCACCGGGAGATTTTTACCTTCGGAGCGGATAAAATAATCTATTTTAAGGAGATGTTGTATTGCCTACTGTAAACCAGTTGGTCAGAAAAGGTCGCAAGACAAAGAAAGAGAAGAGCAAGTCTCCTGCATTAGAGATGTGCCCTCAAAAAAGAGGTGTGTGTACGCGAGTTTTCACGACTACGCCGAAAAAGCCTAATTCTGCCATGAGAAAAGTGGCTCGAATTAGACTGACAAATAATGTTGAGGTGACAGGCTATATTCCGGGAGTAGGCCATAACCTCCAAGAGCACTCGATCGTTATCATTCGAGGTGGACGCGTTAAAGATTTGCCTGGAGTTCGTTACCATGTCATTCGGGGTTCTTTAGACTGCGAAGGAGTGGAGGACAGGATGAAAGGCAGGTCCAAATACGGAAGCCGAAGACCCAAAGAGAGAAGGATCGCAGAATAGAGGAGTCGATTATGCCCCGAAGAGGTACAGTCAAGAAGAGAAAACCGAAACCAGACCATTTCTACAACAGCACACTCATATCCAAATTCATAAACACCGTTTTAAAGAAGGGAAAGAAGAGTTTATCCGAAAAGATCGTTTACAGTGCGATGGACCAGGTCAAGGATAAAGCCAAAGAAGATCCTTTGAAAATATTCGAAAAGGCGGTAGAGAACGTCAGGCCCGTGCTCGAGACAAAATCGAGAAGAGTGGGCGGGGCCACTTATCAGGTTCCGGTGGAGGTTCCGTTAAACCGGTCGAACTCTTTGGCCGTCAGGTGGATCATCAGGTACGCCAGAGAAAGAGCCGGCAAAAGCATGGTCGAGAAGCTTTCAGCAGAGATCATTGATGCGGCGAGCAATCGAGGCGGCGCGATCAAGAAAAAAGAAGATACACATAAAATGGCTGAATCCAATCGGGCTTTTGCTCATTATAGATGGTAGTCTCCCTTATAAAGAGAGAGAATTTGATTTCAATACACATGGAGTGGAGTTTTGACAAGAAGACATCCAATCGACAAGGTCAGAAATATCGGCATCATGGCCCATATCGATGCGGGGAAGACTACCACAACAGAGCGTATTCTGTTCTACACAGGGATCACGTACAAAATGGGAGAGGTGGATGAAGGCACTGCGGTTATGGATTGGATGGCTCAAGAACAGGAACGCGGAATAACCATCACCTCAGCTGCGACTACCTGTCACTGGGAAGACCACCGAATCAACATCATCGATACCCCAGGACACGTGGATTTCACTGCTGAAGTGGAACGTTCCCTGAGGGTACTCGACGGAGCGATTGTCATTCTCTGTGCCGTAGGTGGAGTCGAGCCTCAGTCCGAAACAGTCTGGCGACAGGCCGATAGATATCAGGTTCCGCGGATCGTCTACATCAACAAAATGGACAGAGTCGGCGCTGATCCTGAAAAAGCCTTAGAGGAGATGAACACAAGAATCAGCGCCAATCCTCTGATGATTCAAATTCCTTTGGGAATAGAAGAAAATTTCAGAGGAGTGATCGACCTCGTGGAGATGAAAGAGATTGACTGGGGAGAAGATCTGTTGGGAACAAAATTCGAGGTGCGTGAAATCTCGGATGAAAATAGAAAGGAAGCGCAGAAAAAAAGAAACGAGATGCTCGAGAAACTCAGTGATTCGGACGATCAACTGATGGAGAAGTATCTTGAAGGCGATGAGATATCTCCGAAAGAGATCAAAAAAGTGATTCGAAAAGGAACTCTGTCTCTAGAATTTGTTCCGGTCCTGATAGGCGCGTCATTCAAGAATAAAGGAGTCCATCCCCTGCTCAATGCGGTTGTGGATTACCTGCCTTCGCCCGAGGATATTCCCGCCATCAAGGGGCAGCATCCCCGAACTCTGGATATCGAAACACGAAAAGCGTCTGATGACGAGCCATTTTCAGCATTGGTGTTTAAGATAACCAATGATCCGTTTGTGGGAAACCTGTCCTTTTTCCGTGTGTACTCGGGGAAAGCGAAAGTCGGCTCCTCGGTTTATAATGCCACAAAAGAGGAAGAGGAAAGGATTTTACGACTTTTAGAGATGCATTCCAACAAGAGAAAGGATGTCAAAGAAGTCTATGCAGGAGATATTGCAGCCCTCGGCTCGATGAAAAATCTGTCCACAGGGGATACGCTCTGTGTCAGAAATCATCCTGTCATCTTTGAGTCAATCAAATTTCCAGAACCCGTCATAGCCGCTCATATCGAGCCGAAGTCCAAAACAGAGCATGCCAAGCTGGCTGAGGCGCTGGGAAAGCTCACCAAAGAAGACCCGACGTTCCAGGTGAGACAGGATCCGATGACCGGACAGACACTCGTGTACGGCATGGGGGAACTTCATCTCGAAGTCCTGATGGAGCGTATGAAGAGAGAATTCGGAGTGAGGGCCAATCTCGGAAAACCGCAGGTCGCCTATAAAGAGACGATCACGGCATCTGCGGAAGGCGAGGGAAAGTACATCAAACAGACGGGAGGAAGAGGGCAGTATGGTCACTGCAAGATCGCGATTGAACCGCTCAAAGGCGGAGAGCCTTTCGAATTTATCGATAAGACCAAAGGAGGAGTCATCCCTAAAGAGTTCGTTCCCTCGGTGAAGAAAGGCGTGATGGAGGCCATGGAAACGGGGATTTTGGCGGGTTTTCAGATAACAGATGTGAAAATAACACTCGTCGACGGCTCTTCTCACGAAGTCGATTCTTCCTCTATAGCGTATAAAATTGCAGGTTCCATGGCATTCAAAGAAGCGGCCTCCCGGGCCGAACCCGTGCTCCTCGAACCGATTATGAGTCTTGAAGTCGTGGCTCCAGATGAATACCTGGGTGATATCGTGGGGGACATCAATACACGGCGTGGAAAAATTGAGGAGATGGAGATGAGAGGGAGTTCACGGATAATCAAGGCTTTTGTTCCGCTGGAAGAAATGTTCGGGTACGCGACGACTCTCAGGACCTTAACCCAGGGAAGAGGCGTTTTTTCGATGGAGTTCCTCCAGTATGCGCCGACTCCTGAGGTTGTTATGGAAGAGATCATTGCCAGGGTTGAAGGAAGAATTCCAGCGCACAGATAGGTCAATCATGATTTATGAAAAAGAGAGAATCATAAACGCAAAGAGATAGGAGGTAAGGGAAAATGGCGAAGGCAAAGTTTGAGCGTACGAAGCCGCATTTGAACATAGGGACGATAGGGCATGTGGATCACGGGAAGACGACGTTGACGTCAG
>CAYGBC010000052.1:0-17689 GCA_964348015.1 uncultured Eubacteriales bacterium
GAGAAAAAAAAGCGGAATTATAAATTTGACTATTCAATGTGAGGTTTTGGCTTTCCGATAATCGAAAAGGAGGGTCTTCATTTTTCTCTTCGGCGAACAGGGGTGCAAAATTCATTAAAATTATTCCGATGATTAAGTATGCTGTTTTTCTTTTCATTCGTTTATGAAGTGGAAAGATAAATTCTTTGATGTCTGTTATGGCTGCCTTAAATAGAGATTTTCCTTCAAAGGAAGATTTTAGAAATTCAAACAGCACTCACCTTTGTAATTTTCGCCTGTGACTGCTCGGGAGTATTTTTTCGCATGAATTTGACTTTTGTTTAATGGTTAAATATTATCTTTCCTATTTTTATTGTAAAAAGAGTCCTATGGTAAATATACATTTACATCGAATTTCAAATTTAGTTAAAATAGGAAAAATGATATTTAATCAATTAAAAAAAGTCAAATAGCAAGGATCAAGCTTTAAAACGCTTGCTGGCAGAACTTCGAAAATGTTAAATGTCCCAAACGTTCTCACGATCTTAAGAGCTTTGGTGATTCCTGTCATCATAATCGGAGCGTACAGCGATGATGCGACAATGGTTTTAATCGCGATTGTATCAGTACTATTTGCCTGGATCATTGATTACTTCGATGGATATATTGCCAGGAAATATAACCAGATCACAAATTTCGGGATCTTTTTTGACCCCTTAGTGGATAAAGTATTGATTTTAAGCATGTATTTTGTTTTTGTAGATTTGGGATTCATTCCCATATGGATGGCTGTATTGTTACTATTCCGTGAGTTTCTTGTGACAGGAATTAGAGAAGTGGGTTCAGTCAAAGGAAAGGTTGTCGGCTCCAATTGGATGGGGAAGGCGAAATGGAATATGCAGATGATAATCATAATTTACACTTTAGTGTTCTTATTGGCTCGAAATCTGGATTACTCTTTGGTTTATGGGAGAGAGATTATATACATCGGGACATTTATCGTGGTACTATTATCTCTGGTTTCCGCATTTGTATTTTTAAGCTGGAATAGAAATCTATTGCGTAAATAGGAAGCCTAAAGTCAATTTATCTCTATTCGACAGGACATAAAGAGCTCAGATAATTTAAATGCAATTTCAGGCAGGAACATGAACTACGATCGATTTTTAAAGAAAACGATTCAAAAGTACAAAGAAGACAGTGAATACCTCCGCATGCTCGATATTCATGTGGGCCCCAATGTCGAGGATAATATTTCGGAGAAAATCTCGAGTTTGGGAAAGACAGCTTTATTCTGCACCGGCAGAAATGCCATGAAGAAATTGAAATTCACTGAAAAGTATGTGGATTTATTCATGAAAAATGATGTGAATATCGTTGAGTATAACGGAATTCGCGCGAATCCCACATTAGAAACCATCGAAGAAGGAATCAGAATCGCAAAAAAAGGAAAGGTTGATTTTATATTTTGTCTGGGTGGAGGCTCTGTCATTGATTCTGGGAAGGCTGTTTCTGTCGGTCTATTCGGAAATGTGTGGGATTTCATTGAAAAAAGGGCTGAGATTAAAAGGAGTTTGCCAGTCGTGGCCATATCCACAACTTCAGGGACCGGGAGTCATGTGACTCCTTATGCGGTCATAAATAATTCAGCCACTTGTGAAAAAAAGACGCTGAGGCACAAACTGTTGGTCCCGCGGCTGTCATTGGTGGACACGAACATAATTGAATTTGTCCCTCCCTATATCATCGCGACTACAGGCATTGATGTTCTTTGTCATGCAATGGAAGTCTATACGCTGGAAGATAATGATGAAGCCTCCTCTGCGTTTGCCTTAAAGGCAGTCGAACTCATCGGAAAGCATCTCCACAATTCTTTCTACAACATGAGCCGAGAAGATAAAGTGGGAATGGCTTACGCAGATATCTTCGCGGGAATCGCACTCGCACTCAAAAAGACTCATGTGGCTCATGCGATTTCCCATCCGGTTACAGCACGGTTTCCAGAAATCAACCACGGACATGCCCTCGCCTACGTGGCTCCCAAGACTCTCGAAATGCAGTACGAGAGAGTCGATGAAGAAATGAAAAAAAGATTTCACGAAATAAATTTTGCTCTGGGGATAGACTCCGACCTCCACGCGTCTTTAAAAAAACTCATCCACAGATTAAAACTGGATAAGCCTGTAAGAAAAATGAGTGCTGAGGACCTGCAGACTCTGTATGAAGATACAGTGGGATACAGGTGGTCGAGCGTGGAAAGAAGTCCTTGCCCAATGAGTAAAGAGGACATTAAGACCATTATTTTTGAATCTTTCCCGGATTCTTGATAAACTTATTACATACAGCCTCGATATGAATTTTTTGGTCATTTTTGTCAATCAGAAAAATGGGAGAAAAAAATTGCGCTTAAAAAGATTCTTTGTTATGGCCTTGTCCATTCTTGTTTTTTGCTCTTTTTCCTATTCGACAAATGTCATTATCATTGCCGTCGATACGTTAAGAGCCGATCATCTCGGTTGTTACGGATATCCAAGAAACACCAGCCCGAACATTGACGAATTTGCAAGAAACGCCATCCAATTCAAAAATTGTTACACGCCCGTGCCGCGGACTGGCCCCGCATTCTCTTCAATGCTGTCCTCACTTCCCCCGCACAAGCATGGAGCGAAAAACAACGGATTGCCGATATTTGACAACATACAGATTTTGCCTCAGGTTTTGAAAGAATATGGGTATTATTCTGGGGCTTTTGTCGCGATCTGGACATTGAAAAAGAAATTGTGCGGTTTGGATAAGGGATTTGATGATTACACGGAAGTCTTCAATCGGAAAATGTATCTGGGTCTGTTGAGTCCCGAGGGAAAGGCGCCCAAAGTCAATGAAGCGGCCTTCGAGTGGCTCGAGCGGAATAGAAGGAAGAAGTTTTTTCTCTGGGTGCATTACAATGAGCCTCACATGCCCTATCGCTACCATAGGAAATTCAATCGCGATTTCGATGTGGTGTACCCTTCATTCTATGCCGAAGGTAGCAATTTTAGAAAAATTAGAAAATATGACACCGAAGTGGCCTATGTTGATTTTTATATAGGAGAATTGATCAAGAAAATCAAGCAGATGAATCTTTATGAGGATTCTTTGATCATATTTGTGGCCGACCATGGAGAGGGATTCGGAGAACACAATTATTACGGCCATGGTGTATTGCTGCGCAATTCCACTCTCCATGTGCCTTTGATCGTGAAACTGCCAGGAAACCAGAATGAGCCGCGCGTTATAGAGAGAAAGGTTTCACTGATGGATGTCGCCCCGACTATACTGTCCCTGGTAGACCTACCGGTTCCTGAACAGATGGAAGGAATGAATTTGTTTGAACCGAATAATCCAGAGAGGGTGTTTTATTTTGAAACCTATAAAGGAGCGGCCCAGCTGGATAAAAATAAGATGTATCAAATAAAGGAAACGCCTTTGAAATACGGCCTGTTGAAAGACAATATTAAATTGATACTGAAAGATGAATTCGAAGCCTTCGATCTCACCGAGGACAAATTCGAACTCAAGAATATATATAAGAATCCCGACGAGAAAATGAAGTCTTTATCTCTTATGCTGGAAGACTTCGTCAAGGAAGTGCAGAAATATATTGAACTCACCGAGAAGTATTTAAGGAAGAGGTCCCAGCTCTCCAAGGAAGATATTGAAAAGCTGAGATCCCTGGGCTACATCAAAAAATGAGCGCGATTCTTTAAAGACAGCTGAGTCGCTCTAAAACACTCACTTTCCTTCTGTTTTTCACCTCTTGAGAATAGACAACAGAGATCTCTTCTCCACCAGTTCCATGTATGCCTTTGAACACAAGCCCACGTTTGACATCCAGTATAAATATATTTAAGTTTATATCGCATTTCGTGTCATATAGTGCACAGCGAGGAGGTGATTCGATATGGCTTATGCTGCAGGTGCATCGAGTGCAGCTATCGCCGCTGCGGCGATCGCCCAGGCCATTAAGGCATCCGGCGCGATCGTGAACGTGGAGCCGAATGAGTTCACAACAATCCTTTCCAGAGCCGAGAATCCTGCTGTGGTTATGGCGATAAGAGGGTTCCGGAAAAAAAGATATCAGTATATGACAGGATACAAAGGTTTAGTTTTTTACACGAAATCCAATGACCCTTTGTCGCTCACGAGTGATACGGAACTCATTGCAGCAAAAAGAATCTGGATTCCGGGCTGATTTGTGTTTCTGGCGGAAGAGGAGAAATTCAGGGCTCGCCTATGATTGACGTTCAAGAGCATTTCTACGATGATGATCCTGCCAAAGGACATCCCGATGTCCGGACCAGGTTAAAGGATGTGTCCTATTTTTTCCTTGGCAACGGCTTCATCCAGGCGGCTGTCCAGGTGGCTCCGGGCGGAGAAGGCACTCCAGTCGGCCTTTTGGTCATGGATCCTGAGAATTTAGGAAAAAAGAGAGATTCCCTGACCATGGATCCTGATACAGGGCTGGAGAACACGATGATCCGGATTCGGTCAGGAAAATCCGTTTCGACATCCCAGGGCAAAAGTGTACGCGCGGGCTGGCTGTTGGAATATCAAGCCCCCGCGGCCCGGGTGCAGTGGAGAACCCGGAGTTTTCGTGTTGCGGAACATTTTTACTGTCCGGATGAGTTGCAGCCTGCACTCATACGAGAGATCCGCATCAAGAATTTGCTTAAAGAAAATGTCCAGATATGGATTCAGACCGGAGTTTGTGCGCGGACCATCGAACAGGAACTCTGGTTGGATCCCAAAGAGGAAAAAACTGCCTTCCTCCGGTATGCGATGGAAAGCGCCAAGGCCCACGTGGATGTTGATTTTGTTTCGAAATGCGGAGTGAATGAAGAAGTGCTTCAATACTGGGGCAATGTCGCTTCTGTTTCTTTCGGGGAGCCCCTTCTCGATCATTATTTCAATGCCTCCCGGGCTCAGCTGCCAGCGGCCATCTCGAGCAGTGGAAAGGTGGACGGCAGTATCTGGCAGTACAACAGGGAGTGGGTCCGAGATCAGGCCATGATGACTGTCGGACTGACGCTGTCGGGACACCATGAGATCGCGCGCCGGATGCTCGAGCGTTTGTTTGCGGAATTCGTGACGGATGAGGGTGACACGATCGATTCCAGCGAGAAACGGCATCCTGATGAGGTGGAACTCGACCAGAACGGGGTGCTCCTGTATGCCTTGAAGAATTATGTCCAGTGGTCAGGAGATCAGGATATCTTATCCAATATCTGGAGCAAGATCGCGGCCACAGCGGAGTTCCCGCTCAGAGAAGTCTTCCGGCATCAGCCGTCGGGTCTTCTGGCCAACCGGAGAGAATACTGGGAACGTCATAAATTTCATGGCATCGAGGAAGGGCTGGAATTGACACATCAACTGTGGACATCGATAGGACTTTCCGCTGCGGCTGAGCTGGCCCGGATGGTTTCACATGAAGAGGAGGCGGAGCGCTGGGAAAGGCGTTCTGAATGGATAAAGCATGCCATGCTGGACCATGCCAGGTTCGGCCTGGTGGATAAGCGTGGCTTTATTAAACGGCGCAGGGTCGACGGCACTGTCCAGGAGGCTCTCGAGCCTCTTCCTGACGCCCATCTTCCGGAAGAAGCTCCCCTCATGTCCGATGAGAATCATCTTCTCAATCCCGATGCGTCCGCTTCTCTTCCCGTAGCCTTCGGATTCGTTTCTCCGGATTCCCCTCTGGCTTCTTTAACAATGGAGAGTCTTGAGGCACTCTGGAACCAGCGATGGGAGGGAGGTGGATACGGCCGCTACCATGACAGTTCTGAACCCGATTCCCCTGGCGCCTGGCCGTTTCCTTCGCTGTTTATCGCGCGCGCCTATGTGGAGAGAGGAGAATATGAAAAAGTGTGGCGGGTGCTGAGATGGATGGGGACTCTATCCGGAGCCAAAGCAGGCTCCTGGTTTGAATTCTATGGTCCCCGCCTGGCGCCGCCCTTTCCGCAGGTCGGGATAACTCCCTGGACATGGGCGGAGATGCTCGTCTTGCTCTGCCACCATGTTATCGGAATCCAGCCCGATATCCGGCACCTCCGATTAAGGCCCAGGCTGCTTCCTGGGATAAAGAAGATCAAGGCTCTGTTTCCGCTCAGGGGCGGCAGGATCCATCTCGAGATAAAGAGAGCTTCAAAGGCAAGACAGCCTGGTTTTCGCTCGAGTGGAACCGTCATCCAGTCCTCAGAAGAGGAAGCCATAATTTTATACCCCAAAAAAGATTTCTGGGTGGAAGCCTTTCTCCCTTGACCAATTCTAAATTGGAGAACGAAATGTCATCCAAAATTCTTTATCTCATCTGCAACGCCCATCTCGATCCTGTCTGGTTGTGGGAATGGGAAGAGGGGGCGGGTGAAACGCTCTCCACCTTCCGGACCGCCGCGCAGTTGTGTGAGGAGTTCGATGAATTCGTATTCAATCATAACGAAGCGGTTCTGTACAAATGGGTCGAGATGTATGAACCCGAGCTTTTTTCCCGTATCCAGAAGTTGGTGAAAAGAAGGAAGTGGCATATCCTGGGCGGATGGTACCTCCAGCCCGACTGCAACATGCCGAGTGGAGAGTCCTTTGTCCGTCAGATCCTCATCGGGAAATCCTATTTCAAGAGAAAATTCGGCGTGGAACCAGAAACGGCCATGAATTTTGACCCGTTCGGCCACACACGCGGACTGGTGCAGATACTGAAAAAATCCGGTTTCATGTCTTATCTGTTCTGCCGGCCGGATGCGAAGCACCTTGCGCTTCCCGCTGATGACTTTATCTGGGTGGGCTATGAGGGTTCGGAGATCCTCGCTCACCGCGCCAGGCATCATTACAACTCAGAGAGAGGCAAAGCCCGCCAGCGCGTGGAACAGTGGATAGAAGAGAACCAGGATCTGGACACAGGAATGCTCCTCTGGGGGATCGGGAATCACGGCGGAGGCCCGTCCAGGCAGGATCTTGAACAGCTCCAAAAGCTCAACTCAGAAAAAACCAAATGGGAGGTGCGTCACGGAATTCCGGAAGATTATTTCAAAGCCCTCAGCCGGAGGGCAGGTGATCTTCCCCGCTTTGACCAGGACCTCAATCCCTGGGCTGTGGGATGCTACACGACCATGGCGCTCATCAAACAGAGGCACAGGCAGCTCGAAAACGCCTATTTCATGACCGAGAAAATGGTGTCGCATGCCTCGCTCCTGGGATTGATGGAATATCCCCGAGAAGAGCTTACAAAAGCCCTGGAAGACCTGCTGTTCTGCGAATTTCATGATATCCTTCCCGGTTCTTCCATTCCTCAGGTCGAAACCTATGCGATCCAGAGGACGGACCATGCGCTGGAGATTCTTTCGCGCCTCAGAGCCAGGGCATTCTTTTCCCTGGTCCAGGGGGAGAAGGCCGCGGAAAAAGGAGAATTCCCGATCTTTGTCTACAATCCCCATCCCTATCCTGCGGAAGAGATTGTTTCCTGTGAGTTTCAGCCGCAAGAGCCGAATTTGAAGCCGGAAGTATTCTGGCTTCCGGAGATCAAGGACAGCAGCGGAAAATCCGTTCCGTATCAGCTTGAAAAGGAGAGCAGCAATATTACTGTCGACCAGCGGAAAAAAGTTGTCTTCCGGGCCTGCCTGAAACCGGCCCAGATGAACCGCTTCTCCTGCTTTCTCAAGGAAGTCAAGCCGATACCGAAAAAAGTTGAGCGAGAAGAAAAATCTCTGGTTTTTAAATCAGACAGGAGCGAGCTCGCTGTCAACAGCAGGACGGGTTTAGTGGAGAAATACCGCATCAACGGAGTGAATTTCCTCATTCCCGGATCTTTCCAGGCTCTTGTGGTTAAGGATTATCCGGATCCCTGGGGGATGAAGGTCCGCGCTTTCCGGAATGTTCTGGGGAGCTTTGCTTTGATGTCCGAGAGGGAAGCCGCCCGGTTCGCCGGAGTATCGGTTACAAAGCTGAATCCGGTTCGGGTTATCGAGGATGGCCCGGTCCGGACTGTGGTCGAAGCGCTCTTTCACTACAACCATTCATTCCTCTGTCAGAGATACACAATACCGAAGAAGGGAAGCGAATTCGGGGTAGAGATTCGCGTATTCTGGACGGAAAAGGACCGCATGCTCAAGCTCTCGGTGCCGACGGCGTTCTCAAACGGAAGCTGCTGCGGACAGGTGGCGTATGGAGTTGAAAAATTCTCCAGGGAGAGTGAAGAGCTTGTCGCTCAGAAGTGGGTCGGCGTTGTTTCCGCAGATCAAAAGCAGGCCTTAACAGTCATCAATGACGGGACATACGGGTTCGATTATGCCGGCGGCGAGCTCCGTCCTTCACTTCTGCGTTCCGCTGCCTATGCCGCGCATCCTGTGGAAGAGGGGAGGTCCCTCGTTCCTCAGGACAGGTTTGAGCCGCGTATAGACCAGGGAGAAAGAGTATTTCGCTTCTGGATCAACGGTGGAGAAACTCAAGAAAGGCTTTCTCGTGTGGACCGTGAATCCCTCATCAAGAATGAAATGCCGATAGCGCTTTCCTGTTTTCCTCCGGGAAAGGGAGATAAGCTTCTGCCGTCGCTGATTGTGGATGATGATGCGGTTCAGGTGACTACCGTCAAGATGGCTGAAGAGAATGACTGGCTTCTGATCCGCCTTTTCGAGCCCACAGGAATTGAGAGGCACTCCAAAGTCTCCATCCCTTGTTTGAACCTGGATTTTAAGGTTCTTCTCGAAGGATTTGAGATCAAGACCATGGCTGTAGACCTCGCTTCGAAAGAATATTTCGAGGTGGATTTGATGGAAAAACGGTTGTGATCGCAAGTTTGTCGTGTTATTTAAAAGAAGGGATGCACCCCAGTTAGCTTGTAATGAAAAAAAGAGGGACTCAAAAAGAAAGTATGAAACAGAATAACAGCGCGCCAGAGCCTCCTCCGGTCTCTGTGGTCTTGGTCGGGATCAGCGGCATGGGGCTCCATTACCTCATTACGTTGCTGGAGGAGTTTTCTCCAGGAGAGATTGAGCTTCGGGCCGCAGTGGACCCTTTCCCAAAACGATCCGAGCGGTACGCCGAATTGAAGGAAAAAAAGATCCCGATCTTCAGCACTCTCGGTGAATTTTACGATAGCGGTCAGACCGCAGAGCTTGTGGTCATTTGCTCTCCGACTCATTTTCATGTATCTCAGAGCTGTGAAGCACTCGAAAACGGCAGTCACGTGCTGTGCGAGAAGCCTGTCAGCGCCACAATTCAGGAGGCAGACCGGCTGATCCACACCAAGGAGGAGTCCAGCCGCTGGGTCATGATCGGCTACCAGTGGTCCTACTCAAAGGCGATTCAATGCTTGAAGCGCGATATTCTCAAGGGGATGTTCGGTAAACCTGTCCGGTTAAAAACGCTGTGTTTTTGGCCCAGAAAAGAGGATTACTACGGAAAAAGCTCCTGGCTGGGGAGACAGAAAGATAAAGAAGGCCGATGGATCCTGGACAGTCCGGCCAACAATGCGGCGGCCCATTTTCTGCACAATCTGTTTTATTGCTTGGGTGATCGGGCGGACACGAGCGCCCAACCTGCGGTCGTCACCGCAGAACTCTACAGGGCCTACCCGATCGAAAATTTCGATTCAGTGGCATGCCGCATATTTACCCAGGAGGGAACCGAGCTTCTGTATTATGCCTCCCATGTGACGCGCCCGGACCAAGGACCGATATTCTCTTTCGAGTTCGAACAGGCAACCATATCTTATGGAGAACTCACGAATGAAATTGTCGCTGCCAGTCGCCCAAAAAAGGAAAAGCATTACGGTTCCCCGGAAGCCACCCATTATTTCCTGAAGCTGTTCGATGCGGTGGCCTGTGTCCGGGAGCCCAAGCCCGTAGTCTGCGGCCCTGAAGCAGCCCGCGCTCAGACTCTGTGTGTGAACGGAATTCAGGAGTCCTTTCCGGAAATCGTGGAATTTCCAGAATCCAGGATTCAGAAGGACAAAAAAGAGGGAAGGACATGGGTCGACGGGTTGGCTGAGGGATTCTATGAATGTTACACCAAAGGAATCCTCCCCAGTGAAGGGAACATTCCCTGGGCCCGGGCCGGAATACCCGTGGACGTGCGCGGTTACCGGTATTTTCCGGGAGACGCTCCTCCTGCTGGCCAAGCGGATAAGCAAGAGGAATGACATCCATGAATTCGCGCGAGCTCGTCCGCCGAACACTCGCTTTTGATTCCCCTGAACGGATTTCCCGCCACCTCTGGCTTCTGCCCTGGGCAGAGGACAAATATCCAGACTTTGTCGACAGACTTTCCAGGGACTTTCCGGATGATATCGTAGACGCCCCCGCTGTTTACACGCAACCTCTGGGAACGGTTGGCGACCGGTACAGTTCTGGAGTCTATGTGGACGAATGGGGATGCACTTTTGACAACCTCCAGAGTGGAACGATCGGGATTGTCCGCTCGCCTCTCATCAAGGACTGGCAGGATTTGGAGGATTTTAAAGGTCCCGAGGCCGTGCTCAGCCTGGATAAGGAAGCCGTGAACACTTTCTGTCGGAAGAGTGACAGGTTTGTTCTGGCGGGGACAGTCGTGAGACCTTTTGAGAGGCTGCAGTTTATCCGGACCATGGAGCAGGCCCTTATCGATCTCCTCCAGCAGCCTCCTGAACTATTCGAGCTTTTAAACCGAATCCATGAGCATTACTGCAAAGAGGTTGAAGTCTGGGCCGGCACCGGCGTGGACGCGGTGGCCTTGATGGATGACTGGGGAACGCAACGGTCTCTGATCGCATCTCCTGAGATCTTCCGCCAGGTCTTCAAGCCGATGTACAGGGATTACGCGGAGATTGCCCGTCAAAACGGGAAGCATGTCTTCATGCATTCGGATGGATACATCACGGATATTATCCCGGATTTGATCGAGGTCGGGATTGAGGCTCTGAACAGCCAGGTCTTCTGTATGGGAGTGAAAGAGCTGGGCGAGCGATTCAGAGGAAAGATCACTTTCTGGGGAGAGATTGACCGCCAGCAGCTTCTTCCGCATGGTTCACAGCAAGATATAGAAGAGGCTGTTCATGAGATATGGAATCAACTCTATGACAGCGGGGGAGTCATTGCCCAGTGCGAATTCGGCCTCGAAGCCAAGCCCGAAAATGTTCTGGCGGTTTTTGAAACCTGGGATACAATCAGCCACACGCAGCTGCAGCCGTAAATACTCCATATAATACGGCTTGAGTATTTTCAGAGATCCATCGCATTGTTTTTTCTGCAGATTCTTCAAGTTTCCTTAAAAAATGCAAGGATTCTTTTTTTAACTCAAAGGAAAAAATATGACTTGACTTGTTGCATTCGATTTTTGATATTATAGAGGCAAATTTTCAAGAGGAGGGATTCATGGGAAATAATAAGCAAGGCAATATTTTCGAGATTCTCAAAGCTTTTTGGGATTTTGTAGAAGACCAGGAGATCAAGCCTGAGACCAAAAATGAGATCAAGGAATATATTGTAAAAGTCTTTGAGAGCACGCACAGTGTATGCATGAAATTGGGGAGGATATCCCACGATTTTTTCAATATGGAAGGGAGGCAGTGCTGCGATGTCTTTACTCCGTATTGTCCCCCTGAATGTGAGGATAAATTCGACCAGCTCGTTTCTATGACTAGGAGTAAAACTTAGGTCTAATTATATTCCGGAAAAAGCCATACACAGTCTCATCCAGTAGGAAGACTGACTCCTGTACTCCTTCATAATATTAGAATGGAATTTTCGAGTTTTACATTCATTCTCACAGAGAAGTGCAATTTCAACTGTTCCTATTGTTACCAGCAGAAAGGAGAACGGTATACTCCAATTTCGGAGATTGAGAGAGCCCTCGATTTTTTTGCGCCCTTTTTTAAAAGTGAATGTTATGTCAATTTTACAGGGGGAGAGCCTCTTCTTGCGTTTGAAGAGCTGAAAAGAGCTGTCAGTTTCATCCAGAAAAAAAATAGCCGGACATCCAAACGGATTGGTTTCTCTCTGACTACCAACGGCAGTCTCGTAGACGACAATATTCTGCAGTTCCTGAGACGAAATGAATTTGACGTCATGCTGAGTTTCGATGGCCATGCTCAAGAACAGAGCAGAAAAGAAGGAAGTTCTGAAAAAATTAAGTCAGTGATGGATAAGTTTTTAGGGATTCCGGAAATTGGATTTACTACGAACAGTGTGTTTATCCCGTCTACTGTCGGATTTCTTTCAGATTCCATTCAACATCTCATGGAGATGGGAGTTTCGGATATTAATTTAAGCCTTTCTAATTTTCCCGCTTGGGATCAAGAATCTTTTCTTCAATTAAGAGAGGAACTTTTATCCTTGAGGAAGTTCTCCCTTGTTCATTATAAAAGAAATCAGCGTGTTCCTGTTTCATTTCTTCGGAAAAGGCATGAACGAGGAGTTTTTCGTTGTGCGGCGGGTAAGAGCCGAATGGCATTAGCCCCGGATGGAAAACTTTGGGGATGCTATTTATTCGCTGATTATTTGAGGGGAAGAGAAAAATCTCAAGAATACAACAAGTACTGTTTTGGGAGCCTTGATTCATTCATTAAAAACCATGAAGAGATCTATCCTGAGGTCTTCTTCAATTACTCCAATCTTTTCATGGATATTTTTTCTACGCCTGAGAAAAAATGTTTTTTCTGCCATGACGTGGAAGACTGTGTGGTCTGTCCTGTGGAGGTTGCTTTTTCAAGTTCAGCTATTGGAAAGATACCCCACTGGACATGTCAGATCAGACAATTGCTCCGGAATGAAAATCATGCCTTTTGGGAAGAGTTAGAAGGCCGAATAACAGAGATGGATAGCTATGGAATCGAGAAATAGTTCTATTCTGATGAATTGTTTGTGAGTTCTGTCATCTGATTTTTGGCATCAGCGATTTCTGGGCTGCCGGTATCCGAGAGTCTCCAGAGTTTAAGAAATTTGCCGTATTGCTCTAAAGCTTTTCCTTCCCAGCCCTTATCCTGGTATCTTTTCCCAAGCCAGTAATGGCTTCTGGCATAAATATCCCCCCACTGCAGCTTACTGATTGTCAATGATTGGATCTTTTCGTACTGCTGGATTGATTTTTCGATATCTCCATTTACATAATAAGAAGAAGCGAGTGAATCCATGTATAAGGCATGGTCTCTTAAATGAAACACTTGTCCGGGGAGTAAAGAAACAGCCTGCTCAAAATGGGCTATCGAATCTGAAATTTTACCAGTTTTAAGTGCAATCATTCCCATCAGGTGATAGTAATGCCTCATGTGTTTTTCATTATCCGTTCTTTCGATCAATTCCTTGAGCTGCTCCGCATTTTTTTCTGCTTCTTCCATTCTATTCATCTTGGTATGAATCAATCCGCGCAGATGAAGGGTTAATTTTTGATCATCTGTCAGTCTGTTTTGCAACGCAATTTCCATGGCCTTATTGGCCGCGTCAAGTGCTTTTAATAGATTCTCGTATTGGAGATTTAGATAAGTGTGCAAGAGGAGGAATTTTAATTCATGTTCCAAGAGACCTGAATCCTGTGAATGTCCGATTCCCGTCCTTATTTCTTCTCTGCACTTCTCAACCCGGCCCTGAATTAAATACAGCTGGGCCATCCAGAGAGTGGCTTCGGATTGAATGAGTGGATCATCTGTGGTGGAAAGTTCCTTGTAGATTTTTTCAGCTTCTTGGAAATCCTCCTGGGCATGATAAAGATTGCCTTTCAACCTGATGTAATCAGGATTCGTTGGATTTGAGGCGAGAAGATTTCCGGCCTCCACGAGAGCGAGCTCATATTTTCCCATCCCGAAGAAGGCGTAACATTTAAATTTAGGAACAAAATCTGGATGTGTGTACAAATCCTTATGAGACACTATAACCTCTAGCGCTTTATCGTACGCGCCTTTCGCCATATAGAGCAGTGACAGGTTATTGTAAGCCACTTCCGCATTCTCATTGATTAAGAGAACCTTTTCACATTGTCCGATGGCCAAGTCCCATTCCTCTATATTTCGGTACATCGCGGCTATAAGCAAATGGGCTTCTTCGTCATTCGGGTAGAGTTCCAGTATTTTCTTGTAGTGTTCGATCGCTTTTTTGGGAGAATTATGCAAAAGGTTTGAGACATCACCCAATAAGAGATAGCGTTCTCTATCCGATATCCTGTCTTCAAAATCCAGAACTTTCAGGAGGTATTCCTCTGCTTTGTCATGTTGCGAAAGATAGACATAAGCGGAGGAAATCTCTAAATAGGCCATTGCAAATTTGGGATCGATTTGAATTGCTTTTTCCAAAAGGTTGATGCTTTCCTTGAATTTTCTTTGAGTGAAGAGCTGACGCGCATCAATGTAGTATCGGTAAGCTTCTTGAGAACCAGTGGTTATTGTCCCGATGTCTCTATCCACATCCTGAGCAATTTCGGTTTGAGTCAAGCCAAATATGGGTTTGAGCCTTCGTGTAAAGTCATCGACTATGGAAGTTAAGCTTTCGACACCTCTTCCGTGAATTTCCTCGATACTTTTTATCTCGTGTGTCCATGCATCCTGAATTCTCGCGTTGATCCAAAAATCCTCGCCGATTTTTGCGTATCCTCCCAGAATGAAATAATGGACATTGGTCTCTGAAGCAATCCTATCAAGGAGTTCAGATGTGTACTGATCCGTATCTTGCGGCCTCATTTTTTGTAAAATCTGAAATATCCGGTCTTGAGACAGAGCCCTAATAAACCTCGACTGATGAAGGTCATGAATCATAGAATCGTGAAGGATCCGCTGTATGTGTTCTAAATTTTTATCTCCTGTGTTGTTCTCAAACGGCATTATGGCGACCATCACGATCGAAGTATCTTGCGGGGGAGGAGGGACCTGAGGTTTTCTTGTTATCCAGAGATAAGCAACGATTATGAAAAGAAGCACGAGGATACCGGCCGTAATAAATTTACTGAATTTTTTCACTCTGATTCGGGAAAGGATTGGCCGTGTGGCCACTCTCTCAGTTTCTAAATCCCTGAGGATTTCTTCTGCATTCTGGTAGCGAAATTCCTTCGCTTTCTCCAGGCATTTGAGAATGATTTTTTCTAAATACGGAGGAATATTCGGATTGATCTTTGAGGGCGCCGAAGGCCTTTCGTGTATATGTTTCTGGATATACCCTGTGTAGGTTTCCGCATGAAAGGGTTTTTTCCCTGTCAACATCTCGTACATGATGATTCCCAGAGAATACAGGTCAGAGCGAGTGTCAGCTTTTTCTCCTTTGGCCTGCTCAGGAGATATGTACTGGATAGTTCCGATGATCAGGCCTGGAACACTGTCCTCCATGACTTCAACGGATTTCGCCACTCCGAAATCGGTCACGTACGCTTTCCCGCTGCTGTCGACCAGGATATTTTGGGGCTTCAAATCTCTATGGACGATTCCCTTTTGGTTGGCGACCATGAGAGCTTGGCATATCTGTTTTGTGATATTAATGGCAGTATCCACGGTCAGAGTGCCTGAGGTGAGGATCAAGTCCTTTAAACTCTGTCCCTTGATGTAGTCCATGGAGATGAATTTAACTCTCTCTACCTCCCCGATGTCGTAAATCCGGATCACGTTTTCATGGGAAATCGACCTCGCCAGCAGGGTCTCTTTCTTGAAGCGATCGACGATATGGGATTTTGCCGAGTATTCAGGATGGATCATTTTGAGGGCAACGGTGATTCCGAGTTCCTTATCTTCTGCTTTGTAGACTCTTCCCATCCCTCCGCGTCCGACTTCTTCGATGATTTTATAGCGGCGGCCAAAGCTTTCACCGGGTGCAAATTGGAGAGTGTCTTCTTTCGGAGGTTGGATGGGAGTTGTATGAGTGACCGTGTCCTTTATATCGACCAGCGGCATTCCGCATTTGCTGCAGTATTGGCTTTCTTCGGAATTGACAGCATGACAGCTTGGACACTGCATATTCATCCAGCCCTATGTTTCTAGTCATGATATGAATATAAAGGAGTTAAGTCAATTCTCATCCAAGAAAATATTTGATATAGTGAGCGCAAAGTCTGTTGTGTCAATTGAAATTTTCATGTATAAAAACAGTCTTGTGACTTCAAAGAAAAAACGAATTCTCTAAGATTTTGACAACGGATTCTTCGTGTTATAGCATCAAAGGCTGGAATTCAGGAATTGAGAGAAGGAGAAATGACCATGTTCAGAAGATCAGCTTTCCGTGCTGTGTCCCTCAGCCTTTTGATTTGCCTCTTATGGGTGAATTGTGGCGAAATTGTCCAATATGACGGTATTCGCTGGGTGACTCTTAAGGAGATTGAGGCGAGTTTGAGGAATGAACCACCGATGAAGGTCGGTTTTGATATTGATGATACTGTCTTGTTTTCGAGTCCAGGGTATTATTATGGACAGCAGAAGTATTCACCGGGAAACAGAGCTTTTCTGACTATGACCGCATTCTGGATGGAGATGAACAACGGGCTGGATCAGTTCAGTATCCCTAAAGAATGCGCGCACAGCCTGATCGAGCTCCACAAAAAAAGGGGGGATTCTATTTTTTTCATTACAGCGCGAATTCCTTCGGAAACAGAGACGGTCACAGCGCTGCTGGCTAAAATTTTTGAATTGGAAAATCCGAACAAGGTCATTTTCACTGGATTTGATCCCATTCAAAACCTGAAAATTCAACCGATCAAGGACAACGAAATTCAGATTTTTTACGGGGATTCAGACGGAGATATAGAAGCCGCACAAGCCGCTGGCGTTCGGGCCATCCGAATTTTACGCCCCAAAAATTCCACCAACAAGCCGATTCCAAAACCGGGAGGTTTGGGAGAAGAAGTTCTCTCCGATTCAGAGTATTAGAACCTGCCCCCTCTGTGAACGCACTCAAAATTTGTTATTCAGAGCGGGATTCTTAATCACCGACACCGATGGGACGCCGGATCCAGATGCCATTCCACATGACCAGGTCTTTATCGAAATCCGTCATTTTTTTGAGGTAGTGAATTCCATCCTCCGGGAGTCCGGGATCGAAAGTGAAATCACCTTCCTGTGCACCATCACGTCCAAAAGAGGCGATCAGAAAGTCTTCACTTACAGCGCCTGTGATCCCATAGACTCCGTTCGCCGCGTCTTTGCACCAGATCCGATATCCGCCTCCCCATTCGTCCTGGATAGGAAGGACTTTGATGTAAAACGGACAGAGTGCGAGGTACACTGATGAATTCGCATCATAAGTGCCGCTTTGGTCAGGAGCGACTCCGTTATCTATGATGTAATCGGAAAGAGCTCCGGAAATGACGGCAGTGTTTTTCATCGTACTTTTCATCCGGGCCCTGTTGATAGAAGTTCGAGCGCTGGGTATGACGATCATGGCGAGAAGAGCGATGATCACGATCGCAACCAGGAGTTCGAAGAGGTTAAATCCTTTTGGTCTTCTGAACACTTGCGCTTCTTTTCCCAATTTATTCCTACCTGAATTATTCATAAAATCTGCTGACACCTCAAGCCAGCATTTTTTAAGGATGTCTGATTATTGTATTTCAGCATCTTTTCCCCTTCGGGCGAGCCGATCTCACCGAATCTACTTTGTTACAGCGCAATCGCGGTGGACGACCACGTCATCGCGAGCGAAGCGTGGCGATCTCATGCCCTTGCGCACAGGCATGGGATTGCCAAGCCTGTTCCGAGCAAAGCGAAGGAATCCCACCCCGCCTCGCAACGGAGTCTCCGGCAACC